>NZ_JADNQY010000024.1:0-238602 GCF_015709545.1 Methylocystis sp. H4A
CAAATGGATTTGTTCGACGAGGTGGGTCAGCGTTGGACGCTGCGGCTTCAGATAGACTTCCCGGATCGTCTGGCGGATCAACTTATGACGCGATTTGTCGAGAGCGAGCGCCCCTTTCGATCGGCCTCGCGGCTTCGGCTGAAGCGCCTCAACGGTGGGCGTTTCGCGATAGATCGCGACGAGGCGATAAAGTGTCGCGCGACTGATCCCGAGGTCCAAAGCAACATCTTCGACGTCGCTTGTTCGTAGCCGGTCGCCCGCGGAGCGGCCTAACAATTCTCTGATGGCCTCCTCGCGTCGACATGCCTCTAACCACTGCGGGTCGTCGGACCCCGTCGTGTCGGCGTCATCAGGGCAGGGCGCGTTCTCATTATTGCTGTTCATTTTTCGGCCGCGTCCATGAGAAATGGTTGAGCCGCAAATTCTCAATTCAACTGTACATCATTCGGGCGTTTTCTCAATTCAAATGTATACGCGTAAATCAGCAGCGTTTCGTAACGCATTGAAATTCAACAGGCCGATTTCTCAATTTCTGATGTGTCCTGACACGCAGTGGGCGAAGGTCGGCGGCGTTCAACACGACGCGGCCAGCGCGCACTTCTTCGCCGCCGGCGCCAGTCTTGCCCGCCTCGACCAGCTTTTGCGTTGCCCCGGAGGCGATATTTCGCGCGCCGGAATCGGCTCCGCCGATGTTTCGCGCGCCGACGGAAGAGCCGCCGATGCTTCGAGCCCCGGCAAAAACTTCGGGGAAGGAGGCCTCGAACCCGTTTTTGCCGGCGCCCTGCGGCAGCGCCTCGCCTTGCGCGCCGCAACCGCCTGCGCCGCGATAGCGCGTCTGCGCGAAGACGAAGGCGCCCTGCGCGACGCCGAACATCTCGCCGGCTTCGACGCGGCGCCGACGCCCGGCGGCCGCCTGCATCGGCTGTGGCGCCTGTTCACAACGCCTTCTGTGCGGCTCGATGCGCGCGTCGTGAGAGTCGCGGCCGATTGTCTCGATTTACCGCCGGCCATCGATTGCGAAGCGGTCGCCGCCCTTGTGGATGAGCGGTCGACAGCTGAGAATCCGCTCAATGCTGCGGCCCGCGTGAGCGCGCTAGCGCTGGGCGTCATCGGTGACGCGGCGCAATTCGACGCCGAAATTTTTGCGCTGTGGTTCGCCGATCTTGTGTTGGCGCGGCGCCTCGCGTGGCAGGCGCCGCTGCCGCTGTTGGCGACGACGATCACGCATCCATCGATGCGCACGGCGACCGGACGCCGACCACGGCCGAGCGATGCCGATTGGGATTTGAGCGCCGCGCGCGCCATGGCGCGCGCGGCGCAAGAGTCTTACGCGCTGGCGACAGAACTGTCGCGGCGTTCCAATATACTGTTGAGCGTTGCGCCAAAATTGCGCGCCAAAAAGGCGGCGCGCGTCGTCGATTTGTTGCTCGCCGACGATTGCGTTTCGCCGACGCGGGCGGCGACGTCGGCCGGCCTTTCCGATCGCGCCACGCGGCGTTTGTTCGATCGGTTGATGGCGCTTGGCGCCGTGCGCGAACTCTCCGGTCGCGCCAATTTTCGACTTTACGGACTGTGACATGAAAAGGATGCCGACATGCCGTCGATGAAGGCGCATCGACAGGACAGTGCGCCGCCGCCAAACCGTCGTGTGCCGCGGCGCGATGGGGATTTGCTGTTCGACGCCGATCTTTCCGATCTGCCACAGGCGATGCGCTGGCGCGAATGGATGGGGCGCGTCGAAGCGGCGATCTTCGCCGCGCCGTCGCCGGTCACGCGCGACGCGCTCACCAAACTGGTCGGGCGCGATTGCAATTTTGATGATTTGATTTGCGACATTCGCGAAGATTTGCGGGCAAGGCCCTATGACCTCGTTCTCGTCGCCGGCGGCTATCAACTGCGCACCAAACCGCGCTACGCCGACGCCATTCGCGTCCTGAACAACGGCGCCCACGCCGCCGGACCGCCAGCGCTGACGCCGACCGAACTCCTCACCGTGACGGCGATCGCCTATCTGCAGCCAGCGACGCGCGCGGAGCTGTCGCAGTTTGCAGGGCGAGAAATCAGCCGCGACGTCATTGGAGCGCTCAAGCGCCATCGGCTGATCGACGCCGCATTGCGCGCGCCGGAGCCCGGCGCGCCGTTCGCCTACGTGACGACGAGGAAGTTCCTAGAGGTCTTCGGACTCGCGTCGCTGCGCGATCTCCCCGACATCGAACGGCTCGAAGACGAGGGACTTTTGGAGAGGCCGCAGCCGGAGGCCGATCTTGACGCCCTTCTTTTCGCGGAAGAGGAGGATCTCGAAGAGCATTGGGAATGACCGGTGATAGGGTTCGCAACTCCCTGCCTGCTCGTCGTCCTTTCACGGCGAAAACAGGGGTTCGAATCCCCTTTGGCGCGCCAAGAAAATCAATTGTCCGGACTGAAGACATAGGTAACAGTCTGTTCCTAAGACATGGGTGACAACCTCGGGCCGAAGGGGTTGTCGAGGGGTTGCAAGGTTTTCTGCTCCAGATCGATGAAGCCGAGATCGTAGCTCATGAAGCTGACGAGCCAAATGCCGTCGTCGATTTCCTTGATTCCGAGGCGCTGACCGGCGAGCACGGACGAGATGTTGACGCGCTTTCGATACATGCAGATGCGCCCGCATGAGGTGACCATCACGTCGCGATCGTGCAGCGGATAGTCGATTTCCGGTAATTTCCCGTCATAGGGCTTGGCGGACGGGCGATAGACATCGGCCGGGCGCTTCATGTCGAGCGCTTCGTGCGGCCTTTCGTCGTTGAACTCCTTGATGAACGCGTCGAAGCGGGCCTGTTGCTGCAAGCTGTTCATGCCGGGCGGACGGGTCGCCTCCTTCTTCAAGGTCAGGTGCATGCGCTCGTGGCGGCCGTTCTGCTGAGGATGGCCGGGCTTGATGCGCTCGATCTCGACGCCCAGGCGCAGCCACCAGACGGAGAGCTTGGAGAGGCCGAAGAGGCCGTTGGGGCTGGCGAAGGGAACGCCATTGTCGGAGCGGATGGCGCCGGGGAGGCCGCGCTCACGAAACAGCCGGCCGAAGGCGGTGATCGCCGGGTCCTCTCTGGTCGATTCCAGCGCCTCGCAGAGCAGCAGGAAGCGCGAGGCGTGATCGGTGACGGTGAGCGGATAGCAGTAGCGTCCGGAGCCGAGCTTGAACTCGCCCTTGAAGTCCACACACCAGAGATCATTGGGAGCAAGGCCGGGCGAAAGCTCCGTGCCCTGCGCCCGCGGGCGGCGGCGTCCGAGCGCCTTGACGAGGCCGTGCCGGCACAAGACCGCATGGATCGTGCTGTTGGCGGGGACGCGGAAATCGCCGTCGAGCTTGCGCAGCAGCAGCTCGCGATTCTTGCGCGCGCCCCAATGGGGCTTTTCACGCTTGCAGCGCAGGATGAGGCTTTCAATCTGCTCGGGCAGCTGGTTGGCGTAGCGCACCGGCCGCCGCGAGCGGTCGGTGAGCGCCTCGAGGCCGTGCTCCTTGTAACGATCGAAGATTTTGTATCCCGTCTTGCGCGAGATGCCGAACTCCCGGCACACATCGCTCATCGCCTCGCCGTCGAGCAGACGCGCGACGAACCGAAGACGCTCTTCCATAACCGAACACCCCTTCCAGGGCATTCGACACCTCCCGCCTAGACTGGCGGGAGGTGTCACCCATGTGTCCGGAACAAACTGTCACCCATCTCTCAGGTCGCTCACAATAAGTTGTGATAATAGACTGCGTCGAGCGCCGCTTCGTGCCAACATTTGCCGGATAAGCGTCGGCGAACGTCAGCGGATTCCGTCCCTCCGCCCACGAAAAAGCCCGGTCGTCGCCGGCCGGCTGGAGGTGCGGTGGGAAGGCCAGTCGCCGAGCACTTTTGGCTCGGCGCGGGCCGGTTCGTACGCGCGGAGCGATGCAGGCAACCGCGACCAGCCGCCATAGTTAATGCTATGCTGCCGCCATCTGCGGACGCTTGGTGCAAACTGACGGCCTGAAACCGTCGGTCTTGAGGAGGTCGCAATGGTGAAATTTGGCATCTTGGCGACGCTGGAGGCGAAGATCGGCAAGGAGCACGAGGTTGCAGCGTTCTTGAAATCGGCGCTGCCGCTCGTGGAAGCAGAGCCCGGCACAGTGTCGTGGTTCGCGATCCGAGTGTCACCCACCACTTTCGCCATTTTCGACGTTTTCAATGACGAAGCCGGCAGAGACGCTCATCTTGCTGGGGAAGTCGCGAAAGCGCTCATGGCGAAAGCGCCGGAGCTTTTCTCGCAGCCACCCAAAATCGGGAAGGTTGACGTGCTGGCGGCAAAGCTGGGCTGACAACACAAAAACGCACCGATCGCGTCGACGACTTTTTGCATGCCCGCCTCGGCTTCATCCGCGCGGCCTGTCGATGTGGCCAATTCCGCTTCCCGCACGGCAAGTGCTGGAGCGCATGGGCCGATTTGCTCTTCGGACTGCCTAATGGCAGCGGCGGTTTCCGATACAAGGTTTAGCGCGACGGTGACGGGGTCCGACAGCGGGTCCCTGTGCAGGCGCGCCCATCACGGCAAGGTCGCCTTCGATGCCATGCGGACGGCGCCGGGAACGCCGTTCGTTGCCCTGGCGAGGTGCGCCGCTTTGTCTGCTCCGTCTGCGGCTCCCGGACGTTCATCTGATGCCAGATTGGCCGCCATATCGGGCGCGGGGGTGACACACCCTAGCGGTCTACTCTCTCCTGGGAAGAGTTCCAGCGCATCGCCGACCTAATCGGCCAGCCGCGCTACAACATCGCCCTACGACGCAGATTGAAGTCATCCGGCCAGCGGCTGGCGGCAATGAGCTTGTCCCGATGCGCTGGGGCCTTGTTGCCTCTTTAGTGGAAGAGTCCGCTCAACGAGCTGCCGGCGACATTAAAACGCCCGCGCCAAGACGGTTGGGGCGAAGACGCTACTGCCGCACGACGAGCACTGAGCACTTTGCGTGGTGTACGATGGCGCCGGCGTTGGAGCCAATGAGAAACCGATCCATTCCTGGCCGGTGGGAGCCTACGACGATGACTTCGGCGCCCCACTCCTCGGCCTCCGCCAGAACCTTTTGATAGACGGGACCGAACAGCACAACGGTCGAGATTCGGCCGGTCGGATGATCGATGCTAGCCGCTAGGGCCGCGATCTCCTTCTCAAGGCCTTGCCGAATATCCTTGTCGAAATTTCCCTTGACGTAGTCGAGGAAGGCAATGGGAATAAGCGTCTGCACATTGACCAGCCTGAGTTCGCTATTGAAAGCCCTGGCGAGCGCTGCCGCTTTGTCGATCGCCTGCTTGGTCATCTCAGATTCGGTGAGATCGATCGCGACAAGAATATTTTTGAACATCATCGCCTCCCTGGCTGACCCTTTAAGGCAGCTAGATGCCGAACTCTAATACTCCTTCGCGTATCTTGCCGCCGCGTCAATCGCCACAATCGACTCCCGCAAATTGTGGATTATGATCCTGCCGGCATTCCCTTCCGAGGAATGGCTAGTGGGAGGATATTTCAATGAACCGCAGAATTTTTGTACTCGCGCTGGGTCTTGGAGTCGCGGCCTTCGTAGCGCCCCGCGTCGCGCTCGCCGAGGATCATTTGGCCGAGGCGATTAGCCACACCAAGGAAGCGATCGACCACGGCAAACAAGGTCATGCGGATGTGTTGGTGACGCACGCCGAAGCCGCGCTTAAACACGCTGAAGCGGCGGAAAAAGCGAAGAAGAATGAGCACACCAAGGAAGGAATTACCCATCTGAAGGCGTCAATTACGGAAGGCAATAAAAAGGACGCCAAAGCTGCGACCGGACACGCCGAAGAGGCGTTGACGCATCTGGAAGCGGCGCAGAAATAACCCAAACAGCAAAACCCGCCGTTTCATCCACGGCGGGGCGTTCTGTTGCGCCGACGACGAATTTCGGCGCTCGGGATGATGTAGGGCTCGAAGCCTACGCCGCAAATCCCCGGGCATGAGCCTTGCGCCGATCTTTCGAAGCCGCCCATGCCGTGGCCAAGCATTGCCCCGAACGTCCAGCCGAGCCCGAGGCGCTTGCCGTCTCGGAATCGCTTGTGGGCGTCCCGCATGATCGCGGTGCGGTCGTAAGTCACGGCCTCAGCCTTCTCCGCAAATCGTCCGCCTTGATGGCGCAGCGCTCGGCGCTCTCGACGATGCGCCGAGACGTTCGCATGGCCGCGCCTTGACGTTGCTCAGGTCAGTCATCGGCATGGTCTCCGCACCGTGCCATTGCCGCCTGGCAGGTGCGGCGAATTGAACCAAGAGTCCATATAGTCGCCGTCCAGCTCTCCTTTGTCGCTGTCGTCCTCTTCTTCGTCGCGCGGCCCTGTAGTCCTCTCCCGATCGTCGTCATAGCCGCGCAGCGCCATCTCGGGATGGCCGCTCCCATGGCCCGTCCAGCCGAGCGACGGCTCGGCTTCGTCGACCGCATCGGCCACGCGAGACGCGGCCCAAGCATGTTGCTGATTGACGGCGGTCGTCGCGCCGAGCGTTGGCTCCTCATCGCCGGTCGGCTCAAGCAGCTCGCTTTCGTCCTCGCGGTCGTCGCTAGCTCCTTCGGCCCAGTGCGCCTGGTCCGGACGGCGTCGATCTGGTCCAACAGGTTCAAGAACGCGTCCACGGCGTCGGCGAGCGCCTTGCGCATGCCGGGGCGCAATTCGATAAAGAGCGGCGCCGCGGAGGCGTTGTCGTTGTCGAAGCTCATGACTGCGCTTCCCGCTCTAACACCGCGACGGCGTTGCGGACGGAGTCGCCGATCATGTCGCCGACAAGCATGTCATTGACCACGTCGTCTTCGTCGAGAAAGTCAGCGAGGCGACGGAGCAGCCGTAAGGCGCCCGCGAGCGTCGTCGGTGTGGATTCGAAGACCGCCCGCTGCGCTTCAGTTCGCATTATCTTGCGCCTTCTGCGCGGCCGACTCCGCATCTAATACCTCGCTCGTCTCGGCATTCTGCGCATATGCGTTGTGGGCTTCTAGAACGGCGCGCGCGTTCTGGTATTCTGGCTCAAGGCCGGCGGCTTCAGCACGCATTGTGGCGTTGCCTTTGCGGAGGCGCGCAATCGTGTCGTCTATTTCTTCGTCTGTCATTCCCATGCTGCTTTCGCGCATGGTTTCGAGATGGAGAATGCTGAAGACGCGATTGCCATTAAAGACAACTTCCGGGAGCCTATTGCTCGTGGGCGCGGCGTCCGCCACGGCTTCCCAAGCAGTCCGTTCGATCGCGTGCAGGCGCTCGTATTCTGCGAGAGCCTCAAGCAGCGGATCATCGTCCGCGACGACGCCAGCAATGGCAGGAAGCCCTGCGACGGGCGCAGCGGCGAGGCCGGCGAGCATGGCCCGCCGCGATGGTGTATGAGACAGTTTAGCCATGATGTGAAGCTCCGTTTGCGTTGTGGTCAGGCCGGGAGTGGGGTTCGCGAGATCTCTTCCCGGCCGCTTATCATGCGGTCCCTCTTGAAGTTCAGGCCGCGAATGATCCGGCGAGGCGGCCGGAATGCGTGGTGTAGAGGCGGCATAGGGGCATGCGCGGCGCAGGCCGGTCGGCAACGCAGGAACGGACCGGAAGGCCGACGTTGCTTTCCTCGCGCAGGGGACTGTCAGGAATCTTGTGTGTGTGGGCCATAGTAGAACCGCTGGAGGCGGACTATGGCGATCAAGAAGGACACACTGGACCAACTTCTCTCGGGGCGCGATCCAAAGGAAGTTTTTTCCAAGGACGGGCTTTTCGACGAGCTGAAAAAGGCCCTGGCCGAGCGGGTTCTGAACGCGGAGCTGGACGATCATCTCGATGGCGAAGCAGTGGGTGGTAGAGCCAATCACCGCAATGGCTATTCGAAGAAGACCGTGCTGACCGAGACGTCGAAGATCGACATCAAAATCCCGCGTGACCGGGAAGGAACTTTCGATCCCAAGCTCATCCAGCGTTACCAGCGCCGCTTCCCGGGCTTCGACGAGAAGATCGTGTCAATGTATGCGCGCGGCATGACATGCGTCGCGCGTGGCGGCTGGGGCGCGCCCCGATGGCGGGGCGCGCCCAGTTCGTGAGATCCAGGGCCATCTCCTGGAGCTTTATGGGCTGGAGGTCTCGCCCAATCTCGTCTCGACGATCACCG
This sequence comes from Methylocystis sp. H4A, assembly GCF_015709545.1. Taxonomy (NCBI): domain Bacteria; kingdom Pseudomonadati; phylum Pseudomonadota; class Alphaproteobacteria; order Hyphomicrobiales; family Methylocystaceae; genus Methylocystis; species Methylocystis sp. H4A. The sequence continues at coordinate 8,131 of NZ_JADNQY010000024.1, forward strand.
ACGCGGTTTTGGAGACGGTCGCCGAATGGCAGAACCGGCCCTTGGAGGCGATGTATCCGCTGATTTTCTTCGACGCCTTGCGCGTCAAAATCCGCGATGAAGGGCTGGTTCGCAACAAGGCCGTCTATGTCGCGCTGGGCGTTACGCCCGAGGGAACCAAGGATATTCTGGGCCTGTGGATCGAGACTTCCGAGGGCGCCAAATTCTGGCTTCGCGTCATGAACGAGCTGAAGAACCGAGGCATCGACGACATTCTCATCGCCGTGGTGGACGGACTGAAGGGCTTTCCGGACGCGATCAACGCGGTCTTTCCGCAAACGATTGTGCAGACCTGCATCGTGCATCTCATTCGCAACTCCATGGACTTTGCGTCATGGAAGGACCGCAAGGCCATCGCCGCCGAACTGAAGACGATCTATCGCGCGAAAGACGCGGACGCCGGCCGAGAGGCGCTGGAGGCATTCGACGCCGGACCATGGGGTATAAAATATCCAGCTATTGCGCAGAGTTGGCGGCGAAACTGGGAGCAAGTCATTCCGTTTTTCGCCTTTCCCGTCGCGGTGCGTCGGATCATCTACACGACGAACGCCATTGAATCGCTCAACGCGAAATTGCGCCGCGCCGTGCGAACGCGAGGGCATTTTCCAACCGATGAGGCCGCGACGAAGTTGCTGTATCTCGTCTTGCGTCAGGTCGCGGGAGAATGGAAAATGCCGCCACGCGAATGGTGCGAGGCGAAGACCCAATTCGCCATCATGTTCGACGAAAGGTTCGTCGTGGTGTGATGGTCAACCTGGCCCCACACACAAGATTCCTGACAGTCCCCTCGCGCAGGCGAGACGCCTTGGCCTTCTTCCATTCGGAGGACAGCGCCTTGGCGAACCATTCCCGACAGGAGCCGCCGACGCTCTGGCCAACTCCTCTTCCACCTCGTCAGCCGGCTCTATGAGCGCACCTCAGTGATCGTCACAACCAATCTCGCCTTCGGCGAATGGCCCAGCGTCTTCGGCGACGCCAAGATGACGACCGCTCTCCTCGACCGCCTCACCCATCACTGCGACATCGTCGAAACCGGCAACGAAAGCTGGCGCTTCGAAAACCGCGCCTGAGGCCGACGCGCCGCCCAGGCCGCTGCCGTAGTCGGCGTAACTCCGGTCGGGCTACGCCCTCCCTCCGTCACGCCGACTACGGCACAAAACGCACGCCTGAAAAGGGGTCCCTTTTCGGCGCCGATCTGGGGTCCCGGTTCAATGCTGATTGACAGCTTGGGAGCGGGCATTGGCGTTCGCATATCCTAGGAGAGCACAATGAGATTGCCGAGCCTGTGGTCCCGTCAGGACATAGACCCCTTTCGTTCGCTCCGACGCGAGATGGAAGATGCGTTTCGTATCTTCGATACCGGTCTTCCGACCCTGAGTGTCGGAGCGAAAGCGCCTGCGATTAACGTCGCCGAAACGGTTAACGCCATCGAGGTGACGGCCGAACTTCCCGGCGTCGAAGAAAAAGACATTAAAGTAGGCTTAGAAGGCAACCGGCTCACCATCGCCGGCGAGAAAAAAGAAGAAAGCCAAAGGGACGAGAAGGAGTGGCACGTCGAGGAGCGCAGCTACGGCTCGTTCTATCGCTCAATGTCCTTGCCATTCACTCCCGCTGACGGAGCCGTGGAGGCGCATTTAGACAAGGGCGTTCTCCACGTCACCGTCAAGAAACCTGCCGAAGCCGCTAGCGCCGCCAAGACAATCGAAATCCAGGCCGGCCAGCCTCCGAAGCAATCCTGATTGGAGGGCGCAAGACAAATACTCGCACGCGAGTAAATCTCGCGTGCGCTCAGGCAACTGCGTCGTGATTCCTTCTTGCGACAAGCAGGATTGCGCCACCCGCACAGTTTGCAACTCCTCTGAGGTCCCCGCGAGTAGCAGGCGCTGGATTGACGCCGCCGCGGTAAGCGACACTCGGCGGACACATGAATTTCGGCGGCGTCGATTCTGCTGGCGATTTTTCGCCTAAAGGGCCTATGCCTGAAGCGCTTTCATGATTTTCCGCTTAGCCCGCCCTCAGCTGTTGACGGACGAATCGGCTGAATAAACCCCGCTCCTTTGGACTATTTATTGAGGCGTCGCGCTTTTTTTGGCGGTCCGGGACGCCGAAAACCAAGACCCTGTCCGTTTCTAGCCTCTCCAGGAGATCAAGAAACCGATCTGGAAGCGGCTCACCAAGGATGTCACCGTACATGGCGCGGAGCTGTTCGCCGATTAGGTCTTCGACCTTTTGGGGGAGCAAGCGAGGTTGACCCATCTGACACCTTTAGGCGACATAAATGACAGACTCAGGGTCAGCTCGGGTTGCGGCCACAATATGAAGAAGTGACAGTGGCGTGTAAGTGAGCGCCGATTTTTAAAATTTATGACAAATTGGCTGCGGGTATGGGCATCTAGACTAGCAAAGCACGGCGTTGTGGGTGATTGCTGCGAAGGCGGAGCTCAAGCTGAAGTGTTGAAAACGAAGACTCCACAATTATGATGCGGCGCTGCCCGCCAGTCGCTGTTTCAAGCCACGCGCCCGCCGCGGACTTAGCGACGACCAACGTTAAGCTGCCGAAGACTGAAACCGAGGAGAGCTTTGCGCGACGATTGTGGCGCGCGCATTTGGAGGCGTCTATGTTGAACTTCGTCGTCGCTTTCGCCATCTTGTTCCTTGCCGCCTCGGCCAGCGCCAAGGCGGACGAAGTAGAGATCAAAGGCTTTCACCAGAAAATCAAAGCTGAACTCTCGGACCTTGGCCAACTCGCCGAGCTCAACGGCAAGTACCGTATCCGCGTGACGCAGACGACCATCGACCCAGGGGGCTACATGCATGCGCATCTTCACCTCGGGCCGGGGCTGCGCTGCGTCCTTTCCGGGGAGATGACCTATACGCTCGGCGGAACGCCGACCATTTACAGGGCGGGCGATTGTTTCGCAGAGACCGGCTCGGTCGCCCATGAATCGAGCAACACTGGCGCAGCTCCGGTCGAACTTCTGACCTTCGAACTGCTGCCCGCCAGCGCGCCGGAAGGCAAAGGTTCGGCGATCCCGGTTCCGGCGAAATAAACCAGAACCCCGGGATGGTTCAGATGCAAAGGGCAAGTCTCGTTGTCGCAGCTGCGTGCACCGTGCGAAATGATAGACCTTTGAGATGAGCGGGAAGTTCAATAAATGAACCATAAGCATCGGACAATTCTGCACGCCTTGTTCGCGCATCCAATGAGTAGCAACATCGATCCAAAGATCGTCAAGTCAATGTTGGAAGAGCTGGGAGCTGAAATAACTCGTACTCGGCACAACCATTTATTGGTGACGCTGAGCGGCTTTTCCCATGGATTCCACGACGTCCATCATAGCCTTCCAAAAGACGAAATTGCCGCCCTGCGCAAATTCCTGACGGACGCCGGGATCGATCCTGCGCGCGACTATCCTCTTTAAACCAGCGGTGAGCGACAGGTCACGACATGTGATGGCTCGTCGGGGCCTGTCGCGCCTCGTCGAGGATCGTCGCGATCAGACGCGGTGCGTTCTATTATGATTTACGACGGAGAAGCTTTGCCAGGTCGTGCGCGGCGGCGAGCAAGTCGTGAGATAGACGCCACCACAAAAGCCGGAATGGCGCATGTGCATGCGTTCGCCGAAAATATTCCTCTCGCTCCTGGGAGGAGCGCTCCCAGTGCCGATACGTGCGCGCCATGAACTCGTCAAAGGATTCCTGCCGTGGCGGTGGGGAAGTGCTCGCGGAAGAGCCCGCCGGCCGTCCGCATCGGGCGAGCGCGTACTCATAGGCTGCGGTCAGTTGGACGAATGCTTCGTGCGATCCGCTCTTCTTGTCGGGGTGTCGCTCGTGCGCGAGCAGCCGATACGCCGCCTTGATCTCCACGGCCGTCGCAGATCGCGCGACGCCGAGGATACTGTATGGATCGGTGCTCGTCATGCTACCGACGGTGGGAAACGTTTCTAATTGCCGCGCACGGTTAGGCGCGCATCCGTCTGCAATGGGACCGCGAGAAAATTGTTTTCGTTCGCGACCATGACGGTGATCGTAACGGGCACGGTCGTCATGCCCGAAACGTCACTCGGCTTGCAGCTCGTGTTTTCCATCACGATCGTTCCTGACACGCGCGCCTTGTCGGGAACGAAGCGCATGACACGATCGCGATACGATTTGTTGCGCTGCAACTGGATCGCCAGTGCGTCATCGAATAGTTCGAGCCCCGAGCCGCTTTCGACCTCTGAGCAAGGACCAGCTGAGATGCCCCTGCGCTTAACGGCCAAGCTCAGAGGCATGCCTGAATTATTTTCAATAGTGTATGCAATGCGAGCGGCAATAGGAATTGGATCGCCTGTGGGCGTCCCTTGAATGTAGAGCGTATTGCTTTGCGCCAGCATGCTGTTGACGGTGAGCTTCAGCGCGTCGGCCTTGAGCCGGTTAGCGAAGCTGTCCGGCGTGATGTCATCGGCAAAAGCTAGCGACGGAAGAAGCGCAAATAAAACGGCGATGATCCGCGTGTGATCCCCCTCAAATATCGGGGAAGGGAAGCGCGGCTTTGCTAACGAGTCAAGGCGTCAGAAGCCGCGCGCACAGCAGACAAAAAAGGAGCGCCCGAAGGCGCTCAGTAAAGATCGATCGAAGGCACGTCCTTCTCGTCCATTAAGAGGCGAGCACGTTCACGCCGTTAATGGTGATATCGGCGAGGAAGGCGACGACATTAGCGACGCCATGCGCGGAAGCCTGCAACACCTGCAACGGGTCCCGCGCGACATAGGCCATCGCCCCGTTCCGGCATGGGCTCGACACGCGCAGCCTCAATTGTGCCGTCGGCGTTCCAAAACATCAGAAGGTCTGTCCACAGAGCATCAAGCTGATCTTCCCAACGGGAAAGAACCCTTTTTTAAAAGGCTTGCGGGGGAGCGATGCGCCTTCAGATGCGTCGAGTCGATCATGATGCGCTTGGACTTGGGGCGTTCGCCGACGACCGCCGCGAAGATGCGGTCGAAGACCCCGAGCCGCTAGCGGATGAACCGGTTGAAGAGAGTCTTGTGCGGCCCACAGTCTTTGGGCGCATCCATCCGTTGCAGACCATGCTTGATCACATAGACGATTCAGCTGACTACCCGACGATCGTCAACCCGCCGCACTCCGTGCGCCAACGGAAAATACGGCGATATCCGTGCCATCTGGCGCGCGCTGAGCAAAAAACAAATCATTCATCAAAGCCTCCATCTCGGAGACTTTGAATCGCGCCTCAATCAAAATTGATAGGTCCTGAGCCTAGCTGTCGGTCTGTTTGACCTTTGAAAAGTCAGCCCACCTGAACCGCACACCGACGCTCGCCGCATCTTCTCGCTCGACGAGCCCGAAGGCTCGGACAAGTATTCATGGGCCTGGCGCTTAAAGGCGCTCATACCCTCGATTGTTATGGATGACGAGGCAGAAGAGGGCGGCTCAACACAAGCATGGGCGCATGGCACACTTGAAGCCAATTTTGGCAAACTTGGCCCCCTGTGGGTGATCAAGCCTTCGTTAAATCTGTGCAACATAGCTCATCACGAGCGAGAGCGGGTGAGAGTATTACTATGCAAACAGGCGCTAAGAGCCAGCGGCTCAATGGAAATGTCCTATACGCGATAGCTGTTGCAATCTGGATCGTGGCGATATGGGTCACCGCATTTTACGTTGCAAGTGCAGCTATAGCAGATGAAAGCGCCGGTGTCGGAGGCAATAGCTTTCTACTTGGCTCTACCATGGCGACAGCCGGGGTCCTCACTTTCTTTTCGATTCGGGAGTTTCTTGGGGCGTACAGGCAATGTCACGTGACGGAGGCTTCACGTCCTGTCGGCGCTGACCGCTGTAATCCAGATCAAGCTAAGGAGAAAGTCCAATGACTAAGCCAGGATTGTTTGTTGCTCTTGAAGCCAAGGTGGGAAAAGAGAAGCAATTAGCTACCTTCTTGAGAGACGCGCTGCCACTCGTCGAGGCAGAACCAAATACCGCCAGCTGGTTTGCAATCCAGATGAGCCTGTCAAGGTTTGGTATTTTCGATACCTTTCCGGACGAGAAGGGGCGCGAGGCCCATCTCTCTGGAGGAGTAGCCAAAGCACTAATGGCGAACGCTCCGGATCTCCTGGAGAAGCCTCCATCAATAGAAAAAATTGAGATCTTGGTTGAAAAACTCCCCAACCGATGACCAAATGAACGAGCGTCAACGCCGGACCAGTAAACCGGAGGCGGAATTGGTGTCGGGGGCGGCGCTGTGCTGACCCCAAGCAGGCTGGCTATGGAAATTGTCGTGCTCGGCTTCAACGGCTGCCTAGGAGCCGGATTCGTTGGCTCAGTCGATATGCTGAAGCTCAGCTCGCTAATGATCAGCAAAGAGGACAACCGTCAGCCTTTCAAGACTTTGACGGCGAGTTTTAATGGCAAGCCATTTGAAGATAGTAGCGGGCGCGCTCTAAGTGTAGAAAAGAGCGTCACTGCGATCAAGGCGTCAAGCGCGATAGTGGTACCTGGCTATCTATGCGACGACAATGCTGACTTCCTGTCAACGCCGCAGATTGGTACATTGGCCGCGTGGCTTCGCCGTCAACATGCACTTGGTGCTTTGGTATGCGCTTCGTGTAGCGGCGTGTTTATTCTTGGCGAAGCTGGGTTACTTGATGGTCGCCGTTGCACAACCACGTGGTGGCGTCACGATGAATTGAAAAGCCGCTATCCGCGAGCCGACGCTATATGGGGCGCTCCGCTCATCGAGGACGAGAGGATAGTAACGTCGGGCGGGCCTTTATCGTGGGTTGACTTGTGTTTGCATGTCATTCGTTCGCTGTGTGGTGGAGATGCTGCAAAGATAGCTGCTGATTTCGCGGTCGTCGACACGGCCCCCTCGACGCGCTCGGTATATGCTCCACTTAGTCATTTTGCTGCGGCGAACGCCTTCTTGCTTGAAGCGGAGCACGTCGTCCGGCTAGCTGGAGAGGACCCTATGACAGCGCAAGACCTCGCACGCGCACTTGGCATGTCGAGTCGGACTTTGAATCGGCGGCTAAAAGAGGCGACCAGCGAGACGCCAAAGCAATTTATTGATCGCGTGCGCTTCGAAACCGCTCGAATGCTACTTGAGACGACAAAATGCTCGCTGAAGCAACTGGCTGCAAGCTCTGGGTATTCGGATGCAGCGAGCTTTCGACGAGCATTTTATCGATACTCCGGCATGACGCCTGGGGCTTACCGTACCCAGAGTCGCAATCGACAAACTTAGGCTCCGGACCCATAAAGAGTCCCATCGGTTCGAATTTCTGACTCGGGGCTTCGGAGAGGGAGGCAGCTAATGATTCGCAATTTTTTCTGGCTTGACTGTCACGGAACGCACGTCAAAGACAGTTCCGTAAGCGTCGAATGCGTGTGCTGCCACAGTCACCCTCCAGCATGAGCCACGCCTATGTTCGAACTTCTTCCGCTCGAGCACAATGTGCCCGCTGAGAGGGGCTCGTTTAGCGACGTGGGCGCTCCGGTCTGCTTTGTTCGCGTGCAAATAAGGTCATATCTCTCGGCGGGAGGCGAGAGGGGCCTGTCATCATCACTACAAACCTCACCGAATGAATCACGAGTACACGTTTCACGCAGTCCCTCGGCGCGCTTTTATCCATGCCCTATAGGCACCTGGGGTCATTCCAGAATACCGCTGAAATGCGCGGCGAAAGCTAGTTTGATCTGAGTATCCTGAGGTCTGCGACAACTCTTTAACGGAATGTGCAGTCGTCTCGAGCAGCGTTCGAGTGATTTCAAAACGTACTCGATCGATGAAGCCTTTCGGAGTTTCTCCTGAGGTTTCTTTAAGGCGTCTGTGGAGCGTCCTCTCTGAGGAATTGAGCGCAACTGCGAGTTGCCGGGCTGTTAGCGGTGCATCACCGGCCTGGCGAACCACCCTCTCAGCTTCAAGCAAGAACCGGTTGGACGCTGCCAAATGTCCGGGAGGGACATAAATGGTTTGAGTTGATGGCGTCGTGTCAACAACCGTGAAATCTGCAGCCTCTTTCGCGGCGTCACCACCGCAAAGAGAGCGAATGACGTGGAGCGAAAGGTCGATCCATGAAAGCGGCCCGCCCGCAGTTACAACACGATTTTCTTCAATAAGAGACGCACCCCACGCGACCTGTGCGCGTGGATAATTGGCCTTCAAATCATCGTGCCGCCACCACGTTGTTGTGCAACGGCGACCATCAAGTAGCCCAGCCTCGCCAAGAATGAAGACCCCGTTGCAGGAGGCGCACACAATTGCGCCAAGCGCATGTTGATGCCTCAACCAGGCCGCGATTGCACCAATTTCGATAGAGAGTGACAGACGATTATTACCATCACATATGTAAGCTGGGACGATGACAGCGCTGCAAGACTTGATCGAATCAAGGCCCTTATCTACCTCCTGCCGCCTACGGTTTCCGTCATCAAAAGGCGCGCCATTAAAGCTCGCGGTAACGACTTCAAACGGCAGCGGTCTACCTGGCTTCGTGAGCATCCGAAGACTCATCGTAAGCATGTCATAGGGACCCAGAAACGCAGACCCGATGCAATCGCGATAGCCAAGGACAACAACATCCATTGCGACGCCCTGACGTTTGGCAGACTTTGTCTCGAGTTTGGCAAACTCGATGGCAAGCCCGGTATTCTTATTGTCAAACGAGACTAGCTGTAATCGATCTCAAGGTCGAGCACATTTCCCTCACGGGAGGAACCAAGACCGCCCGGATCAATCGGAGGATGAAAAATGAGTGTGACAACAGAAGTTGCGGGCCGGTCCCGTGCAGAAGTGGAAAAAGTTGTCGACCTAAGGGGAATGTGGATCGGGCTCGCCGTTCTGAACGGGTTCTATCTGATCGTGCGCATATACGAGCAGATTTACGGCTGGCGGGCTGGCCTCGATTCATTCGCGCCGGAGTTCCAGACCTATTGGATGAGCATTCTGTGGACGGAAATTCCGCTGGAGCTCATCTCAGGCATCGGCCTCGCCGGCTGGCTCTGGAAGACGCGCGTGCGTGACATGTCGACCGTGACGCCGCGTCAGGAGATGAAGGCCATCGCCGACAATGCAGCCTGGCTCGTCGTCTATGCGGCGGCGATCTATTGGGGCGCGTCTTTCTTCACCGAGCAGGACGGCACGTGGCACATGACGGTGATTCGCGACACGGACTTCACCCCGTCGCACATCATCGAGTTCTACATGAGCTATCCGATCTACTCGATCATGGCGATCGGCTGCTTCTTCCATGCGAAGACGCGAATCCCCTACTTCTCGAAGGGCTATTCGATTGCCTATCTGATCGTCTCGATCGGACCCTTCATGATCATTCCGAACGTTGGCCTGAATGAGTGGGGCCACACGTTCTGGTTTATGGAAGAGCTGTTCGTTGCGCCGCTGCATTGGGGCTTCGTGTTCTTCGGCTGGATGGCGCTCGGCGTGTTCGGGGTCGTGATCCAACTCCTGCTGAACATCCATCGTGTCATCGGCAAGGAAGGCGTCGAACTGCTGACCGGCGCGTAAGGCTCAAGATTCTCGCGCCGCGGCCGCGTTTGGACCTCCTGACGAACGACGGCGCGGCGCGGGAGGGAATGCGAAAAACTCCCAGAATCGAGCTCATTTCGTCGCCTCTCGCCGCCTTCTGCGGCGGGAGGCGATGGACGTCAGACCAAAAATTGCGGCATTCTCGAATCTAGAGACGCGGTGCCGGAAGACGAGTGGAGGCATGCTCATGATGAGGCTCCTATTGATTCTCCTCGCGGCGATCGGCTTGATCGCCCGCGCGGACGCACAGGCGGTGCGCAGGGATTCCGCCAAGGCTTTCCAGAAAGTTCGCGAATGCGCGACCCAGATGGGGCCTAACATCATAACCTTCAGCTTCTATCAGCCGACGCAATCGCGAAGCCAGTTCTGCGAGGACATTCCTGAGACAGGACCGACGACCATCGTGGTCGACACGATGCAGGACGAATTGCGGGACATGATGGTGGAGATCCGCATCGTTGAGGCGGACCCGAAGGGGGACGACGAGGCTGCGCCGAACGAAGCCTACCTGCCGCCCGCGCAGTTCCAGACCGGCGTTATCCAGCTCGAACACGACTTCAGGAAGCAAGGCGACTATGTGGCGCTCGTGCGGGCGCGCAGCGAAGATGGGCGCAAGGAATACAACGCCCGTTTCCCCTTCTCGGTCGGGGAAGCGTTTCTACGCGATTGGACTGCGGTCGCCGTCGCTACCGTCGTAGCGCTCGCTCTGGGCGCGGGCTGGTACGCGCATGTCTTCGGCAAGCGATCGTCGAAAAAGACCAAGCTCCGCCACGCGTGATGGCGACCGTTTGCTCCCTTGGAGCGAACGGTCTTCGCGCTGGATCGTATCGCGAGCGCAACGAAGCAATCCACTTTTTAGTGCGACTCCTGGATTGCTTCGTCGCTTACGCTCCTCGCAATGACGGTCTTTGCATTCCAAAAACGGCGTGCATCTATGTCGACGCTGTGCCCGGCTCCTCGAAGGCCAAAGCCGCTCCCTGCCGCATGGGCGTCGCGCCGGCCGCCAGCACGTAGCCGAGGCGGTCGAGGCTGGCATGCCCTTCTTCTCGATCTCGGGCTCCGACCTCGTCGAAATGTTCGTCGGCGTCGGCGCGTCGTGTGTGCGCGTCATTGCCGCCGCCAAGGCCGGCGGACAAACTCGGCACGGTCGCCTATGCCGATACGCACCAGGAACATTTCCTCGGCTATTCGATCCGGCACCAGACGATCTCCAAAGCGACGTAGCAGACGATCGACGCCGAAGTGCGGCGGCTGGTGCAGGAAGCCTATGATGAGGCCAAGCGCATCTTGACCGAAAAACACAGGCAACTCGATACGCTCGCGAATGGGGTGCTCGAGTTCGAGATGCTGACGGGCGAGGAGATGAAGGTTCTACCCGAGGGCAGGCTACCGCTGCGGGAGTCCATGGAAGTCAGGTCACCAGATGATAGGCGGCCAATAGTCGATCCATCCGGTTATGACTCGAAACTGCTTCATTATTGCTCATATCGTAACTGCATTTTTCCCGAATCTCATCCTAGCAGGCTTAATGGCGTGGGATGTGCTACCGGCCGTTCATCAGTGAATCCGTGCCGGACATCCCAACGCCGGCCGGCGTCGTCGCCAAGACGGAAACGCCGCGCCGCGTCCTTTTCGAGCTCTCGCTGCAGAACCAACGGCCCGTGATCGGCGGGCGCGGCACTTCCGCCGAAGCGATCATCGAATTGGGGGGAGGAGTCAACGCGGCGGGGGCGATCGAGGGTGACAAGCCGATGGCGGACGAGGCCATCATCGCGGCGGCGCCTGACATGGTCGTGATGATGCGTCGCGACGGCACGGCCTCGGAGGAGAACCATGGAACTCAGAGGAGTTAGGCTCCGTTAGTACGCCCTTGGCGTCGGCACTCGACGGGATTCTATGTAGGCTACGTGCTCGCCACCATTGATGGACGACAATCGTCAGCACGCCGCTGCGCGTCTACTTTTGGTCAAGCTCCTGTTCCAATTTCTCCAATAGCGCTTGTAACTCGTCGGGCAGCGGTTCCCCGATGATCTCTGTGAGCTTAATCCGTAGCTCCTTGCCGATTTGCTGGAGACCGGCGAAGGGCAATTCCTGGAGTTCGCGAGCGAGCGGGTCGCTTCTTTGGTTGTTTTTTTCTGTCATCACGGCCCGCCCGAGGCCGCAACTTTTCTGCGGTGGCTTTGTTCCATGATTTCTTAACAGTCGGATTCGCGCCATGTTCGGCCCGGTCAAGGCCAGGTTGCTCGGGCCGGCGTCCAACCCAGGCGCGCGCAGTATGCTAAGCACGACGCCACTCCGTACCGAAGACAGCTTGCCGCCGGCGGCAGTCGTCTATGACCGCCTCGATCGGCAGCGCGTCGCGCAGCTCCGCCGAAAAAAATCCAGCGCGCACAAATTCGCCAAAAGGCTGCAATCCGCGTCGCGCCATAAGGTCGCGGAGAGAGCGGTAGGCTGCGGCCGCCACGGTATGGATCGCCAGTTCGTCTTCTTCCGCAAACCAAAAGCGGATCGCGGCGTCCAGTTTCTCCTGGCAGCGGCCGCGTTCGTCACGGGCATGCCCGCGCCGTCAGCGTCCAACTACATGCCCTTGCTCAACCAACGATACGCTATCCCCAAGTTGGATTTGCCAGACGCAACATCGCCTCGCCTAACCCTTGGCGGCGATCGCAGCGACGCAGACGGAGGCAAGTTTGTCCCTTCGGGTTAGGGCGCGCGTGTGGCGGTGAATGGCGCTGCGATAACCGTCGTCGCCCGCGCAACGCCATAAGGCGGCAGTTTCGCCAGAATGTCCGCGCCCGCCGGGTAAACAGCGACTTGACCGCCGGTTGTCAGAAGGCGAGAGGCAGCGTTACGCGTCGGTTAGCGCATGAATTTTGGTCACGCGTCTTGCGCGCGACTGGCGATTGCCTGGGCGTGTTTCTTTGCCGCTGCGCTCGCCGAAGGATGCGCCTACGCCGCTGAAGAGCCGACAAAGACTTGAGTCGGCGGGTTGCCTGACGATTCCGACGAAGGCGCCCGTCTGTAACGGGATAATGCCGCCCGGGGATTCCGGGATAATGGCGCCCCCCTTTTACGAGATGATCCCGCCCGGGCGCCGCGTTCGTTGACCGACGAGATTTGTCTCACCTCCGATTGTTTTTGGTCAAGTCGTTTTGGGTCCTTTGGCGCGGGCGCGGCGCAGGCTCTCGCCGACGAGTTCTACGCGATGCGCGTTGTGCACGAGGCGGTCCAAGATCGCGTCGGCGTAGGTGGGATCGCCGATGACCTCATGCCATGAGGTCACGGGAAGTTGGGATGTGACGATCGTCGATCGTCGCCCATAGCGCTCTTCGAGGATTTCCAGGAGATCGTGGCGGGCGCCGGCGTCGAGCGGCTCGAGGCCGAAGTCGTCGAGGATCAGGAGATCGGCGCGGCCGAGGGATTTGATAAGACGCGGTGGCGCCCATCGCCGCGCGCGAGTGCAAGGTCTTCGCAGAGCTTCGGCCAGCGATGATAGACGACCGAGCGATTGTCCCGGCAAGCCTTCTGGCCGATGGCGCAGGCGAGCCAGCTCTTGCCGACGCCGGACGGACCGACGAGGGCGAGATTGTCGTGGGCGTCGATCCATTGGCCCTCGGCTAGCTTCTGGAACAGGGCGCGGTCGAGCCCGCGCGCGGCGCGGTAGTCGACATCTTCGATGCTGGCCTGCTGGCGGAGTTTTGCGGCGCGCAGCCTGGCCGTCAGCCGCTTGTCGCGTCGAAGAGACGCTTCTCGATCAAGCAGCAGCGCGAGCCAGTCGTTGCGGTCGATCCCTTTCGCCTCATCTGTCTCTGCGAGTTCGGCGAAAGCCTTGGCCATTCCGTAAAGGCCGAGGGCGTGAAGCTGGTCGAGGGTGGGATGTTTAAGCAAGTCGCTGTCTCCTAATGATAGTAGCGCGGGCCGCGGATATTGGGGTGAAGGATCGGAGCCGCGTCCGCGGCGCGCTTTGCCGCCGGCTTCCGATCGAGCTTGTTGTCGAGGATGGATTTGACCGAGCCGTAGGTCTTCGCGCCGATCTCGATGGCGCGCTCCGCCGCGGCCTCGACGCGCTCGGACCCGTAGGGGCCGACAAGGCGGACGATGCCCAGACAAGCGCGATAGCCCTGTTCGGGATGAGGCCGCGCCTCCAGAATCTGCTCGCAGAGCGCCGCCGTCGCCGGGCCGATCTTGCGGGCGTCCTCGCGGATGCGTTCAACGGTCCAGCCGGCATAGCGCCGGTGGCTCGACGGCATGTGCTCGGGAATGGTCGTGTGCTTGCGGTTGCCGCTCATCCGCAGATGGACGGCGATGCGCTCGCTCTTGCAGAAAATCTCGACGCCGCGGACGGTCAGGCGCGCTTCGACCTCCGCCCGGGCGAAGCGATAAGGCACGGAGTAATAATGCGCGTCGATCTCGACGTGATAGTCGATGCCGACGCGGCGCAAGCGCCATTCGCAATATTCGTAAGGCTCGACTGGAAGCGCCTTCAATGCCGGGCGGTCGATCTCGTCGAACAATTGGCGACGGGTGACACCGAGCCGGCGGATGGGGCGCTCCTCGTTGAGAGTTTTCAGCATCCCGTCGATGGCGGCGTTGACCTCCGCGAGGCTGTAGAAGGTTTTGCGACGCAGCCTGCCGAGCAGCCAGCGTTCGACGATCAGCACCGCCGATTCCACCTTCGCCTTGGAGAATGCCGCCAACTGCGGATCGTGTGGGAACGATCCATGACAAGGTGCATGTCATCCACCCGTTCCATCCGCTGAGCGGGCAAGAGATCAACGCGGTCTGCCGACGCTCTCACTGGGGTGAGGATCGCGTCGTCTACTTGGGCAAAGACAATCGGCTTTGCTTCATCTCCGCCGCATGGACAGATATCGACCCGGGGGATGAGTTCCGGCGGATTGCTGATGGCCGGGCGTCGTTTCGCAGCTGCGATTTATTGGCGCTGCATTGCTTGCTCGACGAACTTACGGCGCGTCTGGAGGCTGGCGATGTGTAAAGCCAATTTCGCCTATGATGTAAAGGTAATGACGCCGCATAACCCTTCGGTTTGTCCTTGGCTTGCTGAGAAAAGCTCGACTATCTGCTCGCATCCTTACCAAGAGTGCCGGCAAAGAGAGGTTGACAGCCAGGAATATGCGGCGTATTTATGTTTACATATATCCGGGGCCGCGCATGGCGAAGGCAAAACGACAAGACCCGAAAAGGGAAGCACTCGCGCAGGATGGCGCGCTCAATCCTCACCCAGAAGCCGTCCGCGACGCTCTGTTCGCCGGCAATCCATTCTTCGACCCGAACGACTTGCTCCAGGTCCGTTACGAGATGGTAAGGCGCCACAAGGTGGATGGCCTCAGCATCAGCGACGTCGCCGAGAACTTTGGGGTCTCACGACCGACCTTCTACAAATCCCGGAACGCGCTCGAAATTGCCGGGCTTTCGGGTCTGCTGCCCAGGCAGCGCGGGCCAAAGGGTGGACACAAAATCTCTGCCGAAGTCCTTGCCTTCATCGTCGAACTCAAGGCCGGCAGGCCCGAAGTGACGGCGCAGCAATGTCTCGACGCGATCGAAACACGTTTCGGCTTCAAGCCGCACCGGCGCAGCCTGGAACGCGCGCTCGCGGGCAAAAAAAAACGCCTCAATCCAGCAATCTGACGCCCCCTCCGGCAGACGCGGCCATCGCATACGAAGAACTGCGCGCAGCCGTCTTGTCCGCCCAGCAAAGCAGCTGTTTCGGCCTCGGCGTCATTCGCCGCCGTGGTCTCGCGGCATGGATCAGAGATCTTGGATCGGAGCCTTTGGCCAAGCCTCCCGGCTTCTATCACCGTCCGCCAGATCACGGGATTGCGCAGGTTCCAACGCCCGCATCGGACGAACTCACCCGCCTCATCGCCGGAATCGTCATTACTCTCACTGCGGAGACCGCTCATGCCTGACCTCAAGGTTGCCGCCAGCCATCTCGATCGCGACGCCTATCTTTACATCCGTCAGTCGACGCTGCGGCAGGTCGCCGAGAATGGCGAGAGCACGCTGCGCCAATATGCGTTGCGCGATCGCGCCGTCGCCGCGGGTTGGCCAATCGAGCGCATTCGCGTCATCGATTGTGATCTCGGGAAGTCCGGATCGAGCGCGGCGGCGCGCGACGGCTTTCAGAAACTCGTCAGCGAAGTGGCGCTCGGCAAGGCCGGCATCGTCATGGGACTGGAGGTCTCGCGGCTGGCCCGCAACTCAGCAGATTGGCATCGCCTCATCGAGCTGTGCGCGCTGGCGGGCACGCTCATTCTCGACGAAGATGGGGTGTACGATCCGGCGAGCTTCAATGATCGCCTCTTGCTCGGATTAAAGGGAACGATGAGCGAGGCGGAGTTGCACATACTCAAGGCGCGCATGCGCGGCGGGCAACTCAATAAGGCGCGCAGAGGCGAACTCGAAATGGGACCTCCCGTCGGCTTGGTCTATCGGAACGACGGAACAATCGGCCTTGATCCAGACGTGCAGGTGCAGAACGCCATCCGTCTGGTCTTCGATACCTTCGACCGAACCGGCAGCGCGGTCAAAACGGTCCGGTTCTTCAGAGAACAAGGCTTGCTTTTTCCCCGACGGCTGCGAACCGGTCAAGACAAAGGGGAACTCCTATGGGCGCTCCCGCAGCATGCGCGCATCCTGCAAGTCCTCCACAATCCGCGTTATGCCGGCGCGTTCGTCTATGGTCGCACGCGCACGCGTCACCTTCCCGACGGTGGTATCGTCGTAATCAAAGTGCCTCGGGCCGAATGGCAGTTCGTCGTGCCGGGAATGCACCCTGGCTATATCGACTGGGACTGCTTCGAAGCCAACCAACGGCGCCTGACAGATAATGCTCGGGCCTTCGGCGTGGAGCGGCGTTCGGGACCTGTCCGAGAGGGCCCGGCGCTGTTGCAGGGTCGCGTGCTGTGCGGTTTATGCGGCGAACGCATGGGCGTCCACTACAACCAAGAACATGGCCATACCGTCCCGGTCTATATTTGTCAGGAAACTCATATTCGCCGCGCTGGAAAAGTTTGCCAGACGGTTCCCGGCAAAGTTGTCGACGCGGCCATCGGCGCCCTGCTGCTGGAATTGATGACGCCGATGAACTTGGAAATCGTCATGGCGGTTCAGCGCGAACTCGAAGCGCGCTCCGCCGAGACCGACGCCCTGCGGCGTCAACATGTCGAGCGGACACGCTACGAGGCAGAACTCGCGCGGCGCCGCTACATGAAAGTCGACCCCGACAATCGTCTCGTCGCCGATGCGCTCGAGGCGGAATGGAATGAAAAACTGAAGCTTCACACCGAAGTCGCCGCGGACTACGAAAAGCGGAGCAAGGAACGGGCGGCTATCCTGGATCAGGAAGCGCGCCGCCGCATTCTCGATCTTGCCGCGCGTTTCCCACAAATCTGGCAAGACCCTCGCGTTCCCGCAGCTGAGCGCAAGCGCGTTCTGCGTCTGCTTGTCGATGACGTCACCTTGATCAAGGCCGAACAGATTACCGCGCGGGTGCGGTTGACGGGCGGCGCAACTCGCACTCTCGTCCTCGATCGGCCATTGCCCATCGCTCAGATTCGCAAGTTCAAACCCGAACTCGTCGCCGAGGTCGATGATCTTCTCGACCAGCATTGCGACCGCGAGATTGCGGAGATTCTCAACAGTCGTGGTCGGCGAACATGGGAGGGCAAACCCTTCAACCTGAAGAAGATTGCATTCATTCGCGGGGCCTACAATCTGCTCAGCCGCTATGAGAGATTGCGTCGCCGCGGAATGCTCACGACCAGTGAGATTGCACAACGGTTCGGCGTCTCGGAGACCGCCGTCCACCAATGGGGGCGTGAGGGCCTCCTAAAGAGATGCTACAAAGACACACTGAACCGCGGCCTCTGGGAAGTCCCGCCGGGCCAGACGATCCTCAAAGGCTGCGGCGGACGCGACGCCCGCCCAGCCCGCCTCGCGTCAATCACAACGCCATCAACCGAACAAGGTGCAGTATGAAGCAATTGCCTTGTCGCGCGGTTTTCTGGGCCGGGCCGGCAAAAGCGCGGCGCCGTAATGCGCCGCCATGTCGGCGTAGGTGCGGTTGACCTGTGGATCGTAGAAGCAGGCTTTGACGATGGCGGTCTTGGCGTTGTCCGGCACGATGAGCTGCGGAACGCCGCCGATCGCCTCAAGCGCGCCGACATGGGCGTCGATCCAGTCAGGAAGCGTCTGCGTCCAGCTCGCTCTCGCGAATGTGAGGCTCGACGCGCCCAGCACCGCGACGAATATCTGCCCCATGCGCACTTCGCCGGTGAGCCTGTCGACGACGACGGGAACGCCGTCGCCGGCGTAATCGACGAACAGGCGCTCGCCGGCGGCGTGGGTCTGCCGCATGGTCACCGACAGCGTTTTCTCGAAGGCGCGATACAGCTCGCAAAAGCGCGAATAGCGATAGCCGCCGGGGTTCTCGGCGATGTATTCGTCCCACAGGATCGTCAGGGTGACGTGCTTGCGCTTCAGCTCGCGATGCACGTTTGCCCAGTCCGGCTCTTCGACGCGCCGGTGACCGCGCTTGCTGCGCCGGTTGGCGTAAAGCGCCGCCTCCAGCGCGTCGTCGTTCATTCCCTCCGGCAGCGGCCAGGAGAGCCCGGCGCCCTCCGCGCGTTCGAGCGCTTCCCGAACCGTCGAACGCGGCATGCCGAGACGCCGGGAAATCTCGTGCGCTGAAACCGACGCGGTCTTCAGCCGAATAATCTCGCGCGCCTGGCGCATCGTAATCCGCTCCGCTGGCATGAATCGCTCCCCCTTGGATTGCCAAAGGAGCGACTTGATCAGGCCAACGGCGGCGGTGAGCCACTGCACGAAATCACCCGGGCGGGATCATTCCGTTGCAGGGGGCGGGATCATCTCGGAATCGGGGGGCGCCATCATTCCGTAACGGGTGGGCGCCTTCATCTCGTTTTAGGGGGCGCCATCAAGCGGAATCAGCAACGCTGCAACTCCGGGAGCCAAACCACGCCTATCCGAACACGTGCGAGCGCATCAAGCTCCGGGACAGACGGCAAGGGGGCAGCTCGCGGAAACTAGAGGAGCCGCTATGAGAGACGAATGACGACCCGCGCCCACATGTTCGCTGGGTGGGCGGGGGCGTTATTGGTGGTCTTGCTATGCAGGTCTTGGCGGCCCTTAGAACACAATCGCTGCGGTTGTCGTGAAGCTCGTTGGCGGAGCTGCTTAGGGTTTTTGTTCTAGTCGGGGCTGAGCCGGCGAGCCGGCGCAGGGTCTTTCGAGCCTGCGCCGATACATCAGGCGAGAATGACTGGCTATCGATGCCTACGGCTCATCCAGTCGGCGCGTGCACGGCCGGCACTCGCTTAAACTCGCGCGTTCAGCGTCACATAGGCCGAGCGCGGGGTGCCTGGCGTGTTGTTGTTGTTATGCTCGAAGACATAGTACGTAAGCGCTTAGCCGATCCCCTTCTGCCGAAAATGTTCTGATCATGCGAAGAAGCCCCTGCTTTCGAGGGTGGCTGTAATGACCAGAGACGTCAAAATGGACGCCCAAATGGGCGTCTCGAAAGAAGGCTACGCGGGACGGATTGAGGTGGTTGCCGGCCCCACGGGCCGTCGGCGACGCTCTGAGGCGGAGAAAGCTCGGATCGCCGCCGAGAGTCTGACGCCGAACGCCATCGTGGCCGATATCGCTCGCCGATACGGAGCGACGCGCTGGCAGATCTACGATTCATAGTACCGCGCGCCAGCCAGATTCTCGACGTTGAGCTATCCCGAGACATTCTCGCTCAACCTGATGAACAAGGCGCCGTCCACGCGCGCGTAAACGGGCACCACGACGAAATTGTCGATCGCCGGATAGAACTTGGAATTGTACCACGCCGGCGCCGACGCCCAGAACGCCAGGGCCCGCCGAAGCCGCTCACGTCGTTCACGTCCTGGTAGCCGGCGAGCCGACCTAACCCAGACCGCCGTAAATTGCCAACCAAGAGCATGCTCTTGCCGGTGCAGGCGCCGGCAAGAGTCTCGCCCGCCATGCCGCTCAGGCCAAGCGCGTCGTCGAGTTCTCGATAAGGCGACCACGCCAACATCAGAGGTCACGACCGAACCCCGAATTGCATCTTTTAGACGGCGGTCAAAATCGAGCCTGAGAGCCTCTCCATCCGATTCACCCGCCGCGTTCGTCATCGCCGCCTCACTCAACGAGCCTAACCTTCTAAAAATTGCTATAAATGACGAATTGTACAGTGAAATCAGAGTTCATCCGGCGAGTGCGGGCCAAAATGTTTGCTCTCATAACGCGGGCGAGAGTTCCGCCAATGACAGATGCTGTGAGTGTGGCAAAGTGGTGAGAGAACAGCCGGCGCTGTGGGAGTGGTGACTGCCCCCGCACCGAATAGTCCTATAGCCCTCTGCTTAGGTCGTATATGGCGGCATCTCAATTTTTCGCTCGGGGTCCAACCTGGCTTGCTTCAGTCGCAGGGAATTGACGACGACGCTTACAGATGACAGCGTCATCGCTGCGGCGGCGATCGTTGGTGATAAGAGTAGCCCGAAGATCGGATAGAGCGCGCCAGCGGCAATGGGCACGCCCGCGGCATTATAAATGAACGCAAAGAACAGATTCTCGCGGATGTTGCGCATCGTCGTCTTGGAGAGGCGTCGACCACGCACGATGCCCCCGAGATCGCCCTTCAGCAAAGTCACCCCCGCGCTTTCGATCGCGACATCGGTTCCGGTTCCCATGGCGATTCCGACATCGGCAGCGGCCAGTGCAGGGGCATCATTCACGCCGTCTCCCGCCATGGCGACGATTCGACCCGCCTCGCGCAAGCTGGTCACGACTTTGCTCTTGTCCTCAGGGAGGATCTCAGCTTCGATCTCGCCGATTCCCAAGCGTTTGGCGACGGCCCGCGCCGTTGTCCAGTTATCGCCGGTTAGCATCACGACATCGACGCCATCTTCGCGCAGCGATTTCAGCGCGGCGTCCGTCGTCGCTTTGATTGGGTCAGCGATGCCGATGACGCCGGAAATTCTTCCGTCTATGGCGACAAAGATAGCAGTCGCGCCGTCTTCCCGCAGGCGTTCAGCGTCGCTATCGAGCGGCGTCGCATCGACGCCGAGCTCCACAAGGTATCGACGATTGCCGATCGCGACCACATTGCCTTCGACCCGACCGATGACGCCCTTGCCCACGGGGGAATCGAAATCCGTCGCACCTTTGAGCGCGAGCCCGCGCTCGGCTGCGGCCTGAACGATTGCGAACGCCAGGGGATGCTCGCTGGCGCGTTCAAGACTCGCCGCCGTCGCCAACAGATCTTCCTCGGAGATCCCGGTGACGGCGAGGATGGCCGTGACGCGCGGCTTGCCTTCGGTGAGCGTCCCGGTCTTGTCCACCACCAGCGTGTCTATTTTTTCCAAGCGCTCCAGCGCCTCGGCGCTTTTTATCAGCACGCCCGACTGCGCGCCGCGTCCCACGCCGACCATGATCGACATCGGCGTCGCAAGACCGAGCGCGCAAGGGCAAGCGATGATGAGAACGGAGACCGCTGCAACAAGGCCATACGTCATGCGTGGTTCCGGTCCCCAGATTGCCCAGGCAAGAAATGCAATAACGGCGATGAGAATGACGGCGGGCACGAACCATCCCGCCACTTGATCGGCGAGGCGCTGTATTGGCGCGCGGCTTCTCTGCGCGGATGCGACCATCTCGACAATCCTTGAGAGCACGGTGTCGCGGCCAACCTTCTCCGCGCGCATCACAAAGCCGCCAGTCTGATTAAGCGTGCCGCCGATGACTCTGTCGCCTGCAATCTTCGTCACCGGCATGGATTCGCCGGTGACCATGGACTCATCGACCGAACTGCGGCCCTCGACGAGTTCGCCGTCCACAGGAACCTTTTCTCCTGGACGGACGCGCAGGCGCTCGCCGACCTTCACAAGATCCAGCACAATCTCTTCGTCGGATCCGTCAGCGTTAATCCGAGTCGCCATTTTTGGCGCGAGATCGAGGAGCGCGCGTATGGCGCCGCCGGTCTGTTCCCGCGCGCGCAATTCAAGAACTTGTCCAAGCAGAACAAGGACGGTGATAACCGCCGCCGCCTCGAAATAGATCGGGACAGAGCCATCGAGGTTGCGGAATGCCGGCGGGAAGAGCGACGGCGCCAATGTTGCGATGACGCTGTAAATCCAGGCGATGCCCGTTCCCATGGCGATGAGCGTGAACATATTCAGATTACGTGTCACGAGCGATTGCGCGCCTCGAACCAAAAACGGCCAGCCAGCCCAAATCACGACCGGCGTCGCCAAAATAAGCTGAAGCCAGTTCGACGCCTGCGGCGCTAGCAAGTGATGGAGATTGAATAAATGTCCGCCCATCTCCAAGACGAGCACCGGCGCCGCCAACGCCAGCCCGATCCAGAACCGCCTTGTCATATCTACGAGTTCGGCGTTCGGTTCGGCTTCATTTGAAGCGACCAGGGGCTCGAGCGTCATGCCGCAGATCGGACAATTGCCGGGGCCGATCTGGCGAATCTGCGGATGCATCGGGCAGGTGTAGATGATGTTCGACGCGTGCGGATCGCCGTGAGCCGCATCTTCGGTCGCAGCGTCGTCGCGGGCCGATCTCGATTCCTCATGCGAGGCGTGATCATGCCGATGCTCGTGGCCCACGCGGGTCATCCTTCTTTTGCGCCATCAGAACGGCATCCTAATCGATCTCGGCGTCCCTTGCGCATCGTCGACCGTCGTCGCCCGCTCGGCAATACGGCCGCCGCGCCCCCAAAAACGGCGGTTCCTTCGGTCACGGCAACGCCTCCGTCGACCGCGGCGCTGAGCTCAAGATGGCAGGCGCGACCAGCGCGAATAAGCGCGCCTTTTCGATGAGGCGCTAAAAAAGGACTGCCGACTGGCGCGATCCGAGAGTCCCGCCGCCCGCGCCGCGGAAACGCAAATCGACGGCGAGCAACAAATCGACGCGCACGCAGCCCTGTTGGCGCGCAATTTTGGCGCGTAGCTCAACAGTAAATTGGAACGCCGCGACAGTTCTGCCAGCGCATACGCGTCTTGCGCCGCGCGCGCGTAACCATGCGCGACGCTCGAAGGCCAATCCGGAACGCTCGGGCGCGGCCGGCGTCCAGTCGCATTACGCATTGACGGATGCGCGATCGTCGTCGCCAAAAGAGGAAGCGGCGCCTCCCACGCGAGGCACCGCGCCAACACAAGCGGAAATTCCGTAGTTTGCGACCGGATCTAAACTCCCACAAGGCGGGGCCTGACCGAGTTCACGCCGCCTCGGTGACTGCTCTCACTTCAAGGTGCACGCCAGTTCGGTTTTGCAGCGCATTGATGACCGCAAACAGATTCGTCACTGTCGGATTTCCGTTGGGCCCGAACATGCGCATCAGACTTTTCGGCGGCGTCTGCGTGATTTCCGCCAGGGCCTCGAATCCGATCGTCGCGTTGATATAGTCGCGCAAGATCGATCGGCCGGCGCCGATCTCTCCCGCGAGGAGAAGTTGCACGGCCTCCTGAAACAGAGCCTGCCGAAACGCCGCGTCATTCGTCGCCCGCGCTTGCACAGTCTCCTTGAAACTCCGGGTCAGCGCCATCACGTCACCCTCACCTATTTTTTTGCCTTCGCCTTACGCGCTTTGTAGTTTCGCCAATGCGCCAAAGCATCGGCGATGTCGTCGCTCTGACGGCGCTTCGTGCCGCCTCCCAGCAAAATCACCAGCGCCTTGCCATCCCTTCCAAAATAGACCCGATAGCCGGGACCGCGATTGATTTTTAGTTCGGACGCGCCCTCGCCGATTGGTTCGACTTTCGAGGCGTTTCCATCAGCCAGCCGCGCCAAACCAACAGTGATGATCGCTGCGGCCTGGGGATCGAGGGCGTTGAACCACTCCGCGAAGGGGCTCGCGCCTTTCTCGGTAAGGTATTCTTCAATCTCTATGAGAGGTATCATATACGTTACCAAATTGGAAGCGGAGCGATGGAATGTCGAGGCGCGCCACCGCCACCATTGCTCAGCCCTCGCCGTCGGCAATTTTAGCTCTGAGATTTTAGCTCTGAGGATGCGTATCCTGTTGCCCCTCGACGGACTCAGAGAACGGCGGCAACTGGCCATAGGTGGCGGCGGCGGTCAGCGCCTGCGCGGCGATGTCGCCCGACCGGGTCAAAGATCGGCGGGCGACGCCTTCCCTTCCGCGGCCATTGGGCCAAGCTCGATGATTTTGACCAGCGCATCGGAAAGGATGGCGAGCTGGGTCATCGTATCGGTCATGGCGTCCGCGCTCCTTCGATCCCCGACGATAATCGCCAATTTCACGGCAAGGAAATCCTCCGGCAAGATTGATCATCCCGCTTGCCGCCGTTCACGCGCGGCCTTTGGGCCTTGCCGCGCAGCAGCGCCATCAGCACAGGTCCGAGCGAAAACTCCCCTGCCCGCGCCTTAACGGACAGAACCCGCAAATAGCCGCCAGCGGATTTGATTTCTTCGCCCCTCTGCGAGATCGCGGCCCCTCTGCGATCGAAGCCCAAAGGCCGAAGCTTGACTGCCAGTCCTGCGCCTTCGTCACAAATCTTGACCTGCGAGGCGGGCGAACTAGCTGCCTGCTGGGCGGCGAGGCGGAAGCCTTTAAGAGGAACGATCCATCATGCACATGATCCCGAAGGAAATGCAGGCCTGCATCGACGCCTGCCTGAACTGCTATCAGATGTGCTTCGGCATGGCGATGACCCATTGCCTTGAGAAAGGCGGCGAGCATGTGAAGCCCAAACATTTCCAGGCGATGATCGCCTGCGCCGATATGTGCCGCAACAGCACGCAAATGATGCTGATGAATTCACCGCTGGCGAAACAGATGTGCGCGCTCTGCGCCGAGGCTTGCGAAGCCTGCGCCAAGGAGTGCGATCCGATTCCCGACATGAAGGAATGCGCCGACGAATGCCGTCGCTGCGCCGAGGAATGCCGCAGGATGTCCGGACGCAAGATGGCCGCATAAATCCGCGCGGAACAGCTTGCAATCAGCTTGGCGGCTATTTGCCGCCAAGCCCCAAAATATAGCTCGCCAGCGAGTCGATCTCTTCGCGGGCGAGAATGATGTTGGGCATGTTCTTGTGCGAAGAGCGCAGAAAAACTTTGAGCGACAGTTCCGTCGCCGAAGGCATCTTCGCCACATCGATAAATCGCGGCGCCTTGGGATCCGGGCTCTTGGCCTCTGCGTCGGGTCCAACGGCATGGCATGAGGCGCATTCGGCTTTGGCGATCCGCGCGCCGGTCGTCGGATCCGCGCTCGCGGCCATCGCCGGCGCCGCAATGAAGACCAAGCCTAAAGACAGCGCTATCCTCATTGCCTTACTCCTCGCCGTTGAGATCCTCGGGACGTGGCTGCAACATGATATTATAGCCGGCGTCGACAAGATGAACTTCGCCCGTCACGCCGCCCGACAGCTCCGACAGCAAATAAAGCGCCGAGCCGCCGATTTCATCAAGCGTGATCATCCGACGCAATGGACAATGCTTTTTTTGAAACGCGCCCATCGCCCGCGCGCCCGTGATGCCGGCGCCCGCCATGGTGCGCACCGGGCCGGGCGACAGCGCATTGACGCGAATGCCGCGATCGCCGAAATCGGCGGCAAGATAGCGCACCGATGAATCGAGCGCCGCCTTCGCGACGCCCATGACGTTGTAATTCGGCATGACATGCGTGCCGCCGCCGAAACTGACCGTCAGCAGCGATCCGCCGTTCTTCATCAGCGTGGCGGCGCGGCGCGCGGCTTCGGTGAAGGAAAAACAGGAAATGACAAGCGTGCGAATGAAATTCTCGCGCGAGGTGTCGGCGTAGAGTCCCTTCAATTCGCTTTTGTCGGAATAGGCGATGGAGTGGACGAGAAAATCCATATCGCCCCAGTCGTGTTCGAGACGCGCGAACACCTGATCCACCGTTGAAATATCCTCGGCGTCGCACGGCAGCACAAGGTTCGACCCGAGCTCCTGCGCGAGCGGCTTGACGCGCTTGCCGAGCGCCTCGCCCTGATAGGTGAATGCGAGCGTCGCGCCGTGGCGCGCAAGAACGCGCGCGACGCCATAGGCGATGGAATGATCATTGGCGACGCCCATGATGAGGCCGCGCTTACCCTGCATGAGACCGGTTGAAACTGTCATATGGCGATTGTCATCATAGGAGAGATCGAAAGTTTGGGCCTAAGCCCTATCGGAGACGCAGACAGCAAAGAAGAACGACGCTGTGGGCCGTATCGGCGATACCTCTAGCCACGAGCGCCGCTCGTTCGCAATCCATCCGCTGGAAGAATCGCCTTCTCCTAAACGCCGGCTGGATGTCTCGACGTCCATGGCCGGAACAAGCCCGGCCATGACTATCGCGAGGGATCGGCGTCAGGCGTCTGGATGCTTGAACACCAATGTCGCATTGGTGCCGCCGAAGCCGAATGAGTTGGACAGCACCGCGCCAAGCTTCACATTGTCGCGGCGCGCCCGCATGATGGGCATGTCGGCGAAATCGGGGTCGAGTTCCTCGATATTGGCGCTTTCGCAGATGAAGCCGTTCTGCATCATCAACAAGGAATAGATCGCCTCCTGCACGCCCGTCGCGCCGAGCGAATGGCCGGTCAGGGATTTGGTCGCGGCGATCGGCGGGCATTTGTCGCCGACGCCGAACACTTCGCGCAGCGCCTCGATTTCCTTGGCGTCGCCGACCGGGGTCGCCGTGGCGTGGGGGTTGATGTAGTCGATCGGGCACTTCACCGTCGCGAGCGCCTGCTGCATGCAGCGCACCGCGCCCTCGCCCGAGGGCGCCACCATGTCATGGCCGTCGGAGGTCGCCCCATAGCCGGCGACTTCGGCGTAGATCTTCGCGCCGCGCGCCTTGGCGTGTTCGAATTCTTCGAGCACCAGCACGCCGGCGCCGCCGGCGATGACGAATCCGTCGCGATTCTTGTCATAGGCGCGCGAGGCCGTCGCCGGCCGATCATTGTAGGAGGAGGACATGGCGCCCATCGCGTCGAAGAGGACCGACAGCTCCCACTCCAGCTCTTCGCAACCGCCCGCGAACATCATGTCCTGCTTGCCATACTGAATCAGTTCGTAGGCGTTGCCGATGCAGTGATTGGACGTGGCGCAGGCCGACGAGATCGAATAGTTGACGCCCTTGATCTTGAACCAGACCGCAAGCGTCGCCGAGGCGGTCGAAGACATGCATTTGGGCACGGCGAAGGGACCGACGCGCTTGGGTCCCTTGGTGCGGGTGATGTCGGCGGATTCGACAAGCGTGTGGGTCGAGGGGCCGCCGGACCCCATGATGATTCCGGTGCGCGCGTTGGAGATTTCCGCTTCGGTCAGGCCGGCGTCGGCGATCGCCTGATCCATGGCGACGTGGTTCCACGCCGTGCCCGTCGCATGGAAGCGCATGGCGCGGCGGTCGACGAGCGTCGAGGGGTCGAGCGACGGCATTCCGTACACCTGCGAACGGAAGCCGAGTTCGGCGTATTTCTCGGCGCGGGCGATGCCCGACTTCGCCTCGCGCAGCGAAGCGATCACTTCCTGGGTGGTGTTGCCGATCGACGACACAATCCCCATGCCGGTGACGACGACTCGTCTCATTGTCCAACTCCTTGGCGGCGCTTTCCCGCGCCTTGCTGTGCGCTTCAGGCGGCGGCCGGCGCCTCGGCCTTGGCGAGCCCAACCTTCAAATCCTTCGCCTCATAGATGCGCTCTCCGTCGGCGGCGACCCAGCCGTCGGCGATGCCGAGCACAAGCTTGCCCTTGAAGACGCGCTTAAAGTCGATCCCGTAGGTCACCTTTTTGACGGTCGGGCGAACCTGCCCGCTGAATTTCACCTCGCCGACGCCCAGCGCCATGCCGCGTCCCGGATTGTCGAGCCAGGCGAGATAGAAGCCGACCATCTGCCATAGAGCGTCGAGGCCAAGGCAGCCCGGCATTACGGGATTGCCCTTGAAATGGCAGTCGAAGAACCAAAGGCTCGGTTTAATGTCGAGTTCGGCGCGCATGTAGCCTTTGCCGTGCTCGCCGCCGTCTTCGAAGATCTCGGTGATCCGGTCGAACATCAGCATCGGCGGCAGCGGCAGCTGGGCATTGCCCGGGCCGAACAGCTTTTCCTCGCCGCATGCCAGTAAATCCTCGTAGCCGAATGAGGAGCGCCTTTCGCCCATCGTCCTTTGTTCCTCGCGTTGGAGCCTTTGAAGGCCCATTCTTCCCCAAGCGCCCTAAAGGGCGCGCCCTTATCTTTTTGGCGCCGGCGGCGGCGCCGCTCTTATCCGCTTTTGGGCGAAGCGATCCGTAACATAGCCTCGCCCGGGCCGGAAGCGCCGTCGCAAGCGGGATCGCAACAGCCGGGCGGCGTTGAATTTCCCGCCATTCCCCCTATGATGCCATGTAGAAAACCGCGAGAGTGGAAAACCGCGAGCCGCTGCAATGGACGCCGAGCCGAATTCGACCGTTCCGCCAGACTGTGCGCCGCGCAAGCGCGTCGCAGAGTTGCTGGCCGACGCCGGGCTGCGGCCGACCCGTCAGCGGCTGTCGCTCGGCGAGTTGCTGTTTGGACAGAGCGGCGATCGTCATGTGACGGCGGAGCGGCTCTATGAAGAGGCGCTCGCCGCCAATCTCTCCGTATCCCTCGCGACCGTATACAATGCGCTCCACCAGTTCACCCAGGCAGGCTTGCTGCGGGAGATCGCCGTCGACGGCGCCCGGGTGTATTTCGACACCAATACCGCCGATCACCATCATTTTCTTCTCGAAGACGACGGAGAGCTATACGACATCGCCGGCGCGAATGTCTCGGTCTCCGATCTTCCCGAGCCGCCCGACGGTTTGCGCGTCGCACGCGTAGATGTCGTGGTGCGTCTTCGCCGCGCCTAAGCCCGCCCTATATTCCGGGAGACGACACATTTCGAAGCAGCTCGACGTCGCCGCAGGGCCGTCGAGACCTCTTCGAAAACCAGGGCGGGGCGGGAGCAATGTCGCAGCGGGCGACCAAACAGGAATCCGAGATCACCTACGCGCAGTTCAAGGCGCTCGCCAATTCCATACCGAATCTTGCCTGGATGGCGCGACCGGATGGCTGGGTGTTTTGGTACAATGACCGGTGGTACGAATATACCGGCGCGACTCCCGAGGAGATGGCGGGATGGGGTTGGCAATCGGTACATCATCCGGACGTGCTGCCCAAGATGCTGGAGCGCTGGACGCATGCGATCCAGCACGGCGAATTTTTCCAAATGATCTTTCCGCTCAGAGGCGCCGACGGGTTCTACCGGCCGTTTCTGACGCGCATCGAACCGCTGCGCGAGAACGGCGCGGTCGTCGGCTGGTTCGGCACGAACACCGACGTCACCGAACAGGAACGCGACCGCGAACGCCTGCAGCTTCTGATCCACGAGCTCAACCATCGCGTCAAGAATACGCTTGCGACGGTTCACTCGATCGCTCTGCATTCGTTGCGCGAGTTGAAGCAGAATTCGGTGGAGCTCTTTGAGAATCGTCTGCTGGCGCTCGCCGCCGTGCATGACGTGCTGACCCGCGAAAACTGGACGAAGGCGCAGGTCGACGAACTCGTGCGTACTGCGATCGCCCCGGCGGGCCAGGAGAATTTCGACGTTTCAGGAGCGCCTGTCGACGTCTGCCCGCGCATCGCGGCGGCCCTGGCGATGACGCTGCATGAATTGTGCACGAACGCCGTCAGACACGGATCGCTCTCGGCGCCGAGCGGACGAGTCGCCGTCGAGTGGAGCATTGACGCCAAAGGACGCACGCCTAAGCTCCATCTCGTCTGGCGCGAATACGGCGGACCGCCGATCTCGCCCCCATCGGTCAAAGGATTTGGCATGCGCCTGATCGAGAAAACGCTGGCGTCCGAAGCGGGCGCGCGGATCGCGGTCGAATTCCCCTCCGAAGGATTTCGCTGCGAGATGGACATTCCTCTTGGCGTGGAAGTGCTCAAATGAACACGCCTCGCGTCCTGATCGTCGAAGACGAGGCCGTGATCGCCATGGCGCTCGAAATGTTTCTCGAGGAGCTTGGCGCGCAAGTCGTCGCCACCGCGGGCAATGTGCAGGAGGCGCTGCAAAAGGCGACGAGCGAAGATTTCGATATCGCCTTTCTCGACGTCAACCTCAATGGCCAGAAGGCTCATGTTCTCCCCGGCGTTCTGGAGCGCCGGCATAAGCCCTTCGCCTTCGTGACCGGTTACGGCGAACAGGGCGTGCTTGAGGCGCATGCCGATGCGCCGGTCGTCGCCAAGCCCTTCAGTCGGGACGCCGTTTCGACGGCGTTGGAGAAACTCAAGAGCCGCCTGCCGGGCGGTCCATCCGGCTGACTATTCAAATTTCTCGCCCGGATAGACGCCCCAGAGATTTTCCTGCTCCATATAGCCGTCAAAGCCCTTGCCGGCGATGCGGCACCATTTGCCGTCGCAGCTGCGCAAATTGCCGATGACGCCGGGGCCGAGCTTGGCCGCGGGCGTCGAATGATCGGCGGCGACGAGCAGTTGCGGCTCCTTTTTCCACGGCGCAACCAAGGCGGTGCGCCGTCCAGAGAGCAGCGAGTGCAGCACCCAGCCTTCGGCGCCTTCGGAATCGCGGATCTTGCGCCAGGTTTCGAATTCGG
Source organism: Methylocystis sp. H4A (assembly GCF_015709545.1). NCBI lineage: Bacteria > Pseudomonadati > Pseudomonadota > Alphaproteobacteria > Hyphomicrobiales > Methylocystaceae > Methylocystis > Methylocystis sp. H4A. The sequence continues at coordinate 38,357 of NZ_JADNQY010000024.1, forward strand.
CGGTGATCTCGACGGGGAGCGCAGCGCGTTCGTAGATCCACAGAGTCGGATGTTCCTTGCTCGGCCCCTCGCGAACATTGACCCGATCCGATTTGAGGCTGACGTAGCGGGGCAAGGGCAGGCCGCTCACCGGGCCCTTCTGCGGCTCCTGAGCGTCGGCGTGCGCTGCGCAAAAAAGCGCACATACGAGCGCGGCGAAAGCCGCGCGGCGACGCTTTTGGAAAAGTTCCTGAGCGTTTGAGAAAGCGGCCGAAATTGGCGCAGATTCTGTATTTATTCGCGACATGATGGACTGATCGCTCGCTTGTCTTTGGCCCGTCATCTGCTAGGAAGTCGAATGCGTCCGCCGAGGAGGCGTATTGGTTTTGTCGCTGACCGTCGTTAAGACCCGGTTGAAGCCGGCGAAACTCGCCGGCGTCTTTTCATCCGCTGCGGCGACGCGGCGCAGATCATAGCGCAATCGCAGAAACGCTGCTGCAACACAACATGAACGCGGAGGCACGACCAGGGATATGCCGAAAAAGAAGCCGCTCGTTGTCGTGTCGCGCCGGCTGCCCGATGTCATCGAAACCCGCATGTGCGAGTTGTTCGACACGCGCCTCAACGAAAGCGACAAGCCGCTCACTCATGACGAACTCGTCGAGGCCATGCGCACGGCCGACGTGCTGGTGCCGACCATCACCGACCGTATCGATTCCCATCTGATCGCCCAGGCCGGCGAGCAAATGAAGCTGATCGCCAATTTCGGCAATGGCGTCGACAATATCGACGTCGCCTCGGCGCTCGATCGCTCCATCACCGTCACCAACACGCCCGGCGTTCTGACCGAAGATACCGCCGACATGACGATGGCGCTGATCCTTTCGGTGGCGCGTCGTCTCGTCGAAGGCGCGAGCGCCATTCCCGACGGCGCTTGGGCGGGCTGGTCGCCGACCTGGATGCTCGGCCACCGGATCACCGGCAAGAGGCTCGGCATCGTCGGCATGGGCCGGATCGGCCAAGCCTTGGCGCGTCGGGCGAAAAGCTTTGGACTTTCAATCCATTACCATAATCGTCGGCGAGTCTCGGCCGATCTCGAAGAGCAATTGGAGGCGACCTATTGGGAGTCGCTCGATCAGATGCTGGCGCGAGTCGACGTCGTGTCGATCCACTGTCCGCATACGCCGGCGACCTATCATCTTCTCTCCGCGCGCAGACTGGCGCATCTGCGTTCCCACGCGATTCTGATCAATACCGCGCGCGGCGAAATCGTCGATGAGAACGCGTTGGTGCGCATGCTTGAAGCGGATGAAATGGCCGGCGCCGGGCTCGACGTCTTCGAGCACGAACCCGCCGTCTCTCCCAAATTATTGAAGCTCGCCAAGGCCGGGAAAGTCACGCTGCTCCCGCATATGGGCTCGGCGACCATCGAAAGCCGCATCGATATGGGCGAGAAAGTGATCATCAACATCAAAACCTTCATGGACGGCCACCGGCCGCCTGACCGCGTCCTGCCGAGCATGCTATAAGGCGCTGCGCCGCGGGCCCGGGACCGACTGGCGCGAGTCGCCTTATGGGGAGGATGATTGACGCGATGAACAGGATTTTGCTCGCCTTAGCCGCCTCGCTCTGCGCCATTGCGCTCGCCGCGCCAGCCGTCGCCAAGAGCCGCGCAAAACCGCCTCAGGGCGCAGAGCAGAAGCAGCCGGAAGACGAAAACAAGGAGACGGGCGGCATTCCGCGCTATCAGCCGTTCCCGCACAATCAGAACTTCGTGCTCAAGGAGATCAACGGCAAAGCGCCGCCGGTGGAGATGTGGATCTCCATCGACTCAACCGGCCGCGCCAACGGTTTTTCGGGCTGCAAGAACTGGTCCGGCATCTTCATCATCGGCCCCAACCGGCTCGGACCGCGCACCATGCCGGCGGTCAACGAACGCAAATGTGAAGGCCCGCTTGCCGCCTTCGAGCGCGACTATTGGGCGGTCCTGCTCTCGGGCCCCTATTGGGACACGAAGGGCGACGACCTCATCCTGAAGGGCGCGCAGGGCGGCGTGCTGCATTTCCAGCGCTCGCTGTAAAGCTGGCGCGACAGCGACCCGACGCTCGCGCGTTGAGCGAGATTCCCGAATAGGCTCCCAAAATTCGGACCGCGACTCTGGCGTCCCGATCAGGCCTTCGGCCTGTCGGGATTGAGCGGCGATGCGCCGGCGATTATTTCACCGGCGACGCGAGCAGCGGACAGGGCGCCTCGTGCAGCACGCGCTGCGTCGTCGAGCCGCGCAGCGCCTCCAGCAGGCCCTTTCGGCCACGCGTCGGCATGGCGATCATGTCGGCCTTGATCTCCTGCGCGTAAGCGAGAATGGTTTCGACGACGGGGCCGCGGCGCAACTCGATATGCGGCAGCAGCCCTTCAAAAAGCGGCAGATCTTCGCCGACATGCAGCAGCATGACGTCGGCGGCCGGGTTGAGACAATGCGCGACTGCGGCGACGTGGCGGAAGGCGGCGAGCGGCGAGACCGTCGCCTCGACCGGCATCAGCACCGTATTGAGCGAGACGGCGCCCGTCTCCCGGTCGACGAAGCCTTTCTGGTCCTCGCGCAGGAACAACGCCGGCACATGCGTCTCGCGCGCCGTTTCCTCGGCGACCGAACTGGCGAGCAGACGCTCCAGAGCGCTGCGCGGCCGGGTCATCATCACAAGAAGATCGCACAGGTGCCGCTCGACGTAGGCGGTGACGCCGACGACGGCCGATTCCGATTCGACCGACGCCTTGACGATTTTGACGCCGAGCTGTTCGGCCGCCTCGGCGCGCGTCGCGGTCGGCGAGATCATCTTCCAGCGCGCCAGCATTTCGCGTACCTGGGGAAAGCGATCCCAATCGTCCTCCTCAGTCTCGGGCGCTTCGATATGCAGAATGTGCAACATGCTCTTGCAGGCCACGGCGATGCGCAGCGCATGTGCGAAAGCGTCCTGGCTTGCGAAGGAGAGATCGGTGGGATGGACGATTGATTTGGGCGTGTCGCCATTCATCTGCGTTTGCTCCTCTATCCCCTCGCAAAACTATACGCGCCCGCGCGCGTGGCAATGATCCGCTTCGCCGCAGGTTAAATTTGTTCCTTAAGCGCCTTTTGGACCTCTTCGACCAGTTCGGCTTCCGGCACGGCGAATTGGGCGGGACGAAGCGCCTTCCACTGCTCGTTGGTGGCGATATTGGCGGCGGCCTTCGCGCCGGCGACGAGATCCTTGATGGTGACCTCACCGCGCGCTTTTTCGTCGGAGCCCTGGATGATCGCAAGCGGGCTGTTGCGCCGATCGGCGTATTTCATCTGCGCCTTCATGCCCGAAGCGCCGAGATAGATTTCGGCGGCGACGCCAGCGTTGCGCAGCTGCGCCGCCATCCGCTGATAGTCGGCGAGCCTCTCGCGATCGAGGACCAGCACCACCACTGGGCCGACATGCGGACGCGCTGAGACGATCGGGCTGCCGATCAGCTTCAAGGCCGCGAAAAGCCTCGAAACGCCGATCGAGAAGCCGGTCGCGGGCGTGTTCTCCGATCTGAAACGCCCCACGAGGCCGTCGTAACGGCCACCGCCGCCGACCGAGCCGAAACGCACGGCATTGCCCTTCTCGTCGCGGGTCTCGAAGGTCAGATCGGCCTCGAAAACAGGGCCCGTGTAATATTCGAGGCCGCGCACGACGGAAGGGTCGACGCGGATGCGATCCGGCCCAAAGCCCGCGTCGCGCGCGAGATCCTCGATTTCCAGAAGCTCCTCCGCGCCCTGGGCGCCGACCTCGCTCTTGCCGAGCAGGCCGAAGAGATCGAAAGCCGGCGCGCCGTCCCGATATTGTCCCCCGAGGCTGAAGGACAGGATCGTGTCGATCGCCGGCAGAGGGAGCCCCGCGCCCTTGGTGAAATCCCCGCTGTCGTCCTTGCGGCCCTCGCCAAGCAACTGCCGGACGCCGTCGGGGCCCAGCCGGTCGAGCTTATCGATGGCGCGCAGCACGACGAGGCGGCGGCCCGCGTTCTCTTCGCCGGCAAGGCCGATCGACTGCATCACGCCGTCGAGCACCTTGCGGCTGTTGATCTTGATGACGTAGTCGCCGCGCGCGATCCCCAGGCGCTCCATGGCGTCCGCGGCCATCATGCAGATCTCGGCGTCGGCGGCCGGCGAGGCGGAGCCGACCGTATCGGCGTCGAACTGCATGAACTGGCGAAACCGCCCCGGCCCCGGCTTCTCGTTGCGATAGACCGGGCCGACCCGATAGGAGCGGTAAGGCTTTGGCAGCCGGTCGAAATTCTGCGCGACGAAACGCGCCAGCGGCGCGGTCAGATCGTAGCGCAGCGACAGCCACTGCTCGTCGTCGTCCTGAAAGGAGAAGACGCCCTCATTTGGCCGATCCTGGTCGGGCAGGAACTTGCCGAGCGCGTCCGTGTATTCGATCGCCGGCGTCTCGAGCGCCTCGAAGCCGTAGAGCTCGTAGACCTCGCGGATGACGTCGAGCATCCGGGCCGTGGCGGCGAGTTCGCCGGCCTCGCGGTCGGCGAGCCCGCGCGGCGTGCGCGCTTCAACTTTGGTTTTGATTTCTTCTTTTGACATTCAGACCTGTTCCGATGCGCGCGCCACCCTCCCCTCGAGGGGGAGGGTCGCGCCGAAGGCGCGGGGTGGGGTGAGCGCCCGCGATCGGGGAATCCACCCCCTCCCGCGCGGCTACGCCGCGCGACCTCCCCCCCTCAAGGGGGAGGTGGGCCGCCTTCCTAGCATTTTCCCAGTCGGAAGGAAGCGCCGCGCCTTCCGGCCAGAATCGCAAATGCGCGGCGCAGCGACGGCAATCCGAACTGCCGAAGCCGGCGATCGGGATTGGCAGATCGGCGAGCGCGGCGTTGAGGGCGCATTCGTCGCCGCCTTCGACGATGTAGGCGCCGAGCAGGCTCGCCCCAGCGGTGAGCTGGTCGATATGCCAATGCATGCGCTTGTTTTTCCGCATGTGCCGCGCCAGTCGCGCCCGCATTCCGCCCGGGCCTCGCGCCGAGCCGCAATAGAGATAATCGCCGACGGGAAGCGTCGCTGAGATTTTCCCGACGCGAATGTCGAGCGGCGCGTCGAGACGCAACGCCAGCGCATAGCCGCCGGGCGTCGACGGCGCGTCGGCGACGGAGGCGACAAAATTCATCGGCGTACTCAATGAAAAATCCCGAGCGCCACCCTCTCCCAAAGCGAGAGGGTTGGCGCGCGCCGCTGTTCGCGCGGGAGCGGCCAATTCTTGTTGGGGAGAAGACTTCCCCGCAAGCGCGGTGCGCGCGCCTTAGGCGATCATCACCCGCGCCGCGGCCTTTTCGTCGCCCAGGAGCTCCAGCGCCTTGCCGACGATCGCCTTGCTGTCGAGCATCGCCTTGGCGATCATCAGCTCATGCTTGTCATGATCGATGTAGGCGTCCGGCAGGGTCATGCTGCGGAATTTGAACGCGCCGCGCACGCCGTCCAGCATCCCATCTTCGGAGAGCGCCTGAAAGACCTGGGAGCCAAAACCGCCGATGGATCCTTCTTCGACGACGATAAGCGCCTCGTGATTGGCGGCGAGCCGGCGCAGCAGGTCACGGTCGATGGGCTTGGCGAAGCGGGCGTCGGCGACGGTGGTCGACACGCCGTAACTTTCGAGCTCCGCCGCCGCCTTCATCGAGTCGGCGAGCCGCGTGCCGAGCGAGAGGATCGCGACCTTCGAACCCTCACGCAAGATACGGCCCTTGCCGATCTCGAGAATTTCGCCGCGTTCCGGCAGGTCGACGCCGAGCCCCTCGCCGCGCGGATAGCGGAAGGCGCTCGGGCCGTCGTCATAGGCGGCCGACGTCGCCACCATATGCATCAACTCGCCCTCGTCGGAGGGCGCCATGATGACGAAACCCGGCAGGCAGCCGAGATAGGCCAGATCGAAAGCGCCGGCGTGCGTCGGACCGTCGGCGCCGACGAGGCCGGCGCGATCGATGGCGAAGCGCACCGGCAGGTTCTGGATCGCCACGTCGTGAACGACCTGATCGTAGCCGCGCTGCAGGAAGGTCGAATACAGCGCGCAGAAGGGCTTATAGCCCTCGCAGGCGAGGCCGGCCGCAAAAGTGACGGCGTGTTGCTCGGCGATGGCCACGTCGAAGGTGCGATGCGGGAAGGCCTTGCCGAAAATATCGAGGCCGGTGCCCGATGGCATCGCCGCCGTGATGGCGACGATCTTGTCGTCATGTTCGGCTTCGGCGACCAGCGCCTTGGCGAAAATATTCGTATAGGTCGGCGCATTGGCCTTGGGCTTGATCTGGATGCCGGTCGCGACGTCGAATTTATTGACGGCGTGGCATTTGTCGGCCGATTCCTCCGCCGGCCCAAATCCCTTGCCCTTCTGCGTGACGACGTGAACCAGGACAGGCCCGTCGTCCTTGTCGCGGACGTTCTTGAGCACGGGCAGCAAATGGTCGAGATTGTGGCCGTCGATCGGCCCGACATAATAGAAGCCGAGTTCCTCGAACATCGTGCCGCCGGTGATGAAGCTGCGCGAGAACTCCTCGGCCTTGCGGGCTTTGTCGTAGATGAAGCGCGGCAAATGGCTGGCGAGCTGTTTGGCGGCCTCGCGGATCGAGCGGTAGGCGCCGCCCGAAACCAGACGGGCGAGATAGGCGGACATGGCGCCCGTCGGCGGGGCGATCGACATGTCATTGTCGTTCAGAATGACGATCAGGCGAGAGTGCAGCGCCCCGGCGTTGTTCAGCGCCTCATAGGCCATGCCGGCCGACATCGAGCTGTCGCCGATCACCGCCACGACGTGATTGTCGCCGTCGCCGAGATCCCGCGCCACGGCCATGCCGAGTCCCGCTGAGATCGACGTCGAGGAATGGCCGGCGCCGAAGGCGTCATATTCGCTTTCGGCGCGCTTGGTGAAGCCGGACAGTCCGCCGCCCATGCGCAGCGTGCGGATGCGGTCGCGCCTGCCGGTGAGGATCTTGTGCGGATAGGTCTGGTGGCCGACGTCCCAGATCACCTTGTCCCGCGGCGTGTCGAAAACATAGTGCAGGGCGACCGTCAGCTCGACGACGCCAAGGCCCGCGCCAAGATGGCCGCCGGTCACGGACACGGCGTCGATCGTCTCGCGCCGCAAATCCTCCGCGACCTGCTTGAGCTCGTGGGGACGGAGCTTGCGCAGATCTTTGGGGGAGGCGATGCGATCGAGAAGGGGTGTTTTGGATGTCGTCAATGTCTCTACTCTGCTCGTCAACAACAAGCGCCAGAAATCCGAGCATTACCCGTTAATAAGAAGCCCGGCAAACGCGCCGCAGCATCCATTTCGATTCAGTCGGTGAGTGTTGCCCAGATGCAACGCCGGACGCTGCGGGATCCGGACCTAGTAGGGGAGGAAGCTCTCCATGCCGGAGCCGAAGGAGGGCTCTTCGTAAATCGGGCGCGATCGCCGCGTCACGCGTGGACGCTCCGCCTCCTGGCGCTCCGCCTCCTGGCGACCGGCCGCGCGGCGGGCGCCGCCGGTGATTTCGATCGTCGCCCCGTATTTTTCGACCCAATCGAAGAGCTGCCGCGCGTTCGGAACCGCGAGCCGCACGCAGCCGTGGGAGAGCGGACGGCCCAAACCGCGCTCATAGCTCCCGTGGATGGCGAGGCCGCGCGGCGAGAAGAACATCGCGTAGGGCATCGGCGCCTGATCATATTCGTCGGAATGATGATCGGCCTCCATGCGCATGACGCTGTAAGTCCCGGACGGCGTTTCATATCCTGGTCGTCCGCTGGAGATTTTCCAGTTGACGGTCTCGCCCTGCGGCGTGACCGCCTCGAGCCTTTGCGCGGCAAGGTCGATGCGGACGCGCACCGCGGCGCCTGCAGGGGCCGCCGTGAATAAAACAGCCGCAGCAAGAGCTGCGAATAAACGCGGAACGCTGACCATGCTTGACCTAAACACGCAGACGCCAAATCGTAAAGGCGCGCCGATGGAAGGCCCGGCTTTTGGCGCTTTTCGGTTAATTTGGCTCCTTCGAGCGCCGCGTCCAGCGCAGCTGAGTTGTGGTCACGTCGACGGCAATCATTAACTCCCTGCCCCGTTCCAATTTGGAACAGCAGAGCTCGTGCTCTTACGGGTGACGCGTCCCAAAGCGCCTGCGCGGGCCGCCGGACTTTCCCTCGCCCGCAAAGAAGCCGATCTTCGTCACGCCTGCGCCCTCGCCTTTTTTTGCTTCATCGCTATAGTGCGCCGGCTCTCCCTGGGACGAATCGCCGTGACGCCTCCATTGCCGCTCCTCACCCGCCGCCCCTTGGCGGTTCTTGCGCTGGCGCTCGTCGCCGCGAGCCTGGGCGCTTGCGGCCGGCGCGGGCCTGTGGAGCTGCCGCCCGAAACTCAGGCGCGCGGGGCGATTCTGCGGGCGGAGGCGGAAGCGAGAGCGGCGCGCGGGGCGCCCCGGCCGGCGGCCGGCGATCCTGAAACCTCTCTCCCGCCGCCGCCGATTCCGGGCACCATCGGCAATCGACCGCCGGAGCAATATCCCTTCCCGCTCGACCCGCTGCTGTAAGCCGATGCATCTTTTCGACTATCGAAACGGCGCGCTCCACGCCGAGGAGGTCGCCGTGGCGACGCTCGCCGATGAGGTGGGCACGCCCTTCTATTGCTATTCGGCGGCGACGATCCGACGCCACTATCGGGTTTTTTCGCAGGCCTTCGCCGGTCTCGACGCCCTGGTCTGCTACGCCGTGAAGGCCAACTCCAATCAGGCCGTGCTGCGTCTCCTCGCACGCGAGGGCGCAGGAATGGACGTGGTCTCCGGCGGAGAGCTGGCGCGGGCGCTCGCCGCCGGCGTCGCGCCTGAAAAAATCACCTTTTCCGGCGTCGGCAAGACGCGTGAGGAGATCGTGGCGGCGCTTGACGCCGGAATCTTCTGTTTCAACGTCGAGTCCGAGCCCGAGCTCGAAGCCCTGTCGCAAGCGGCGGTCGCTCTCGGGCGTGCGGCGCGCGTGTCGCTCCGCGTCAATCCGGACGTCGACGCCCGCACCCATAAGAAGATCTCCACCGGCCTCGCCGAAAACAAATTCGGCGTGCCGCTGTCGCGGGCGCGGGAGGTCTACGCCTTCGCCGCCAAGCTCAAGGGAATCGAACTCGCCGGCGCCGATATGCATATCGGCTCCCAGCTCACCGACCTCGCGCCCTTCGACGAGGCCTTTTCGCTGCTCGCCGAACTCGTGCGCGACCTGCGCGCCGACGGGCACGATATCTCGCATGTCGATCTCGGCGGCGGGTTGGGGATTCCCTATCACGACGGCGACGATCCGCAGTCCTACCATCCCGACAAATACGCCGAGATCGTGCGCCGCCATTTCGGCGGACTCGGCTGCAGACTGGTGCTGGAGCCGGGACGGCTCATCGTCGGCAACGCCGGCATACTCGTCACGCGCGTCATCTATGTGAAGCATGGCGACGCCAAGACCTTCGTGATCGTCGACGCCGGCATGAACGATCTCATCCGTCCGACGCTCTACGACGCCTGGCACGACATCATCCCGGTGCGCCAGAGCGCCGATCGGCCAAAGATCGTCGCCGACGTCGTCGGACCCGTGTGCGAAACGGGCGACTATCTTGCGCATGGACGCGAGATTGCGGAGCCGCGCGCCGGCGAATTGCTCTGCGTGCTGACGGCCGGCGCCTATGGCGCCGTGCAGTCGGGCGCCTACAACACAAGGCCTCTTATCCCGGAAGTCCTGGTTGACGGCGACCGCTTCGCGGTGATCCGTCCCCGCCCAAGCGTCGCCGCGCTCATTGCGCAGGATCATGTGCCGGCGTGGCTCTCGTAGCGCGCGCCTATGGTTTGCGATCGTAAAAGCTTACGAAATCATTCGTCGAGAGCGTTGCGACAACATTCGAATCGTCGTCGAGAATTTCATAGAGCGGGCCTTCACGATCATAGATGGTGAACAACACGACGACGTCCTGATCGCCGCCGCCTTCTCGATGCGGCTCGTCCGCGGGAGGACTAACGGTGTAACTGCCCGCCGGCCGGACGTCTTTGAGTTCGCCGTTCGCGTGATAGAGCCGATGTTCTCCCTGAATGACGAATGTCTTGTTGAGCGCGCAATGTCGGTGAAGCACGATCCGCTGATTGGCCGAAAGCTTGAACAGCACATGGAGGACGTTTCGATCGTCGATATCCAGGACCGAAAAAAGCAGATGATCGATTCCATCGAGGCGCTTCCATGGAATATTGCCGTCGTTGAAGGTAAACTGCGACATGATGCGCTCTCTCTCATCGGTGAAGGCGCGCCAATATGACAGTCGACGCAGCGGCGCGAGAAGGACGCTGGCCTGAAGGGGCTTGGGCAATTTTCCTGACGTCATCCCCGGACACCGCGGCGGCGCACGAAAGCTCCGCGCGCGACAATGACCAAGCCCTTGTATGGAATTTCGAATTGGGGCAGCCTTGAGCGCGGGCAGCCAGGAACCTTGAAAAAACGCGCTGAATCGTCTTTCGCTTTCCAATCCGCAGGGAGAAACGCCGATGTTGTTTGCAATCTATTATGAGATGACGCCCGAACGTCGCGACGAGGTTCTCAAGCGCTTTCAGAAATTCGGCGACGCCGCGCCAAAGGGTATGAAAGTCGTCGGAAACTGGCTTTCCGTCACGCTGCTCGAGGGTTGGAGCATCGTCGAAGCCAACGACATCGCCGATCTCGGCAAGCTCTTCCAATCCTGGACAGACCTCAACGTCAATCACATCACGCCGGTCTTCGACGAAGACGCCGCGCACAGATTCCTCTCAGCCAACAAGAAATAACAGACACGCTGCGGAGGGCGCCCGCTCGCCGAGGGCTACGACGGGAAGGCCGCGACGCAGGGCGCCGAGCGGCTGCCGCCGGTTAATACGACAATTCTCCATGAGCGCGGCGATAGTCGCGATACCATTCCACGAGCGCCGCGACTCCCTCATCGAGCGACGTATGCGGGCGATAGCCGGTCAACCGCTCTAAGAGATCGGCGCTGGCGAAGGTGCGCGGCACGTCTCCGGGCTGCATGTCGAGATAGTTGCGCTTGGCCTTTTTGCCGAGCGCTCGTTCGATCGTCTCGATAAAGTCGAGAAGCTGCACCGGCGCGCCGCGACCAATATTGACGATACGAAACGGCGCCACGGGCGACACGCTATCGTCGCTTGAATCGCGCTCGGGAACGCAGTCGATCAACCGCACGACGCTTTCGACGAGATCTGCGACATAGGTGAAATCGCGTGACATGTCGCCATGATTATAGATATCGATGACGCGGTCGTTCTCGATGGCGTCGACGAATTTCAACGGGGCCATGTCCGGTCGGCCCCACGGACCGTAAACGGTGAAGAAGCGAAACATCGTCGTCGGGATCGACCACAGATGCGCATAGGAATGCGCCATCGCTTCGCCGGCTTTCTTCGTCGCGGCGTAAAGGGTCAAAGGGAAATCGGTACGATCGCTCTCGTGAAATGGCACGGTAGGGCTCGCGCCATAGACCGAGCTTGTTGAGGCCCAGAGAAAATGCCGCGGCTTCAGCAGTCGCGCGATCTCCATGACGTTGAAGGCGCCCACGAGATTGGCGTCGACATAGGCGCGCGGATTTTGCAGCGAGTAGCGCACGCCCGCCTGCGCGGCGAGATGAATGATGACGTCCGGCGCGGCCTGTTCGGCGGCGCGAGTCAGCGCCTCCATATCCTCCAGCATGGCGATCGTGTCGCGAAAGCCGTTGCTGCGCAGCAGAATGGCGCGCCGCGCCTCCTTGAGACCCGGATCGTAATAAGGCGTCATGCCGTCGTAGCCGTCCACCAGATGCCCGGCCTCTAACAGGCGCTTGGCCAAGTGGAAGCCGATGAAGCCTGCCGTGCCGGTCACGAAGACGCGCATGAGCCGCCATATTCCCGCGTGATGAAAGCTTCGCCGTCATGGGCGAAGGCGACCCGCCTGTCAACGCGGCCGCGAGCGGCCCTTCGCTTCCAGTCCCGCAAGCCATATGTTTTGCCCTTGAACAGGAGAAACCGTCATGGTTGCCGCCTCCGGAGCCGACGAGCGAAGGACGATCCACCCGCTCTTTGTCCGGGTGACGCATTGGGTGAACGCCTTCGCGATCTTCGTCATGGTGCTGAGCGGCTGGCGCATCTACAACGCCTCGCCGCTCTTTGGCTTCGAGTTTCCTAAGGATTTCACTTTGGGTGGTTGGCTCGCGGGCGCGCTCGCCTGGCATTTCGCGGCGATGTGGCTCCTGGCGCTCAACGGATTCGCTTATCTCGCTTACGGCCTGGTTTCGGGCCACTTCCGAAGAAGCTTCATGCCGATCTCGCTCCGCGGCGCGTTCGACGACTTATTGGTCGCGATGCGAGGCCACTTCAATCATGCGCCCGGCCGCTACAACGCCGCGCAGCGTCTGCTTTACGTTGGCGTCATCCTCGCCGTGATCGTCGCCATTCTGTCGGGCCTCGCCATCTGGAAGCCTGTGCAACTCCAAGCGCTGACGGCGTTGATGGGCGGCTATGAGACCGCGCGCCACGTGCATTTCTTCGCCATGGCCATGATTGTCGCTTTTCTTGTCGTTCACATCGGACTCGCCGTGAGCGTCAAAGGCATTCTGGCGCCGATGTTCACCGGCCGCGCCGAGGCTCCGCGATGACGCGCTCGCGCCGCATCGGCCTGAGAGGCGTTCAGCCGCAGATCGCGCGGCTCGAACGCCGTCTCTTTCTCAAGCAAGGCCTGTCGCTTGGCGCGCTGTCGCTCCTTTCGGGCTGCACATTGAAGGACGACGACGCCGTCGATCGGCTGCTTTTGACGATGTCGCGCTTTAACGACCGCGTCCAGGCGGCGCTTTTTGATCCCGCGAAGCTCGCGCCGACCTATTCTGAGGCGGACGTCACGACGCCTTTCCCCTTCAACGCCTATTACGAGGAAAAGGACGTTCCGTTCGTTGACGGCCAGAGCTATCGACTGCAGCTCTCCGGCCTCATCGCCGACAGGCGCCCCTGGAGCTTAAGCGAATTACGCGCGCTGCCGCAGTCGAGCCAGATCACCCGCCTCGTCTGCGTCGAGGGTTGGAGCGCGATTGGCCAATGGCGCGGCGTCGCCTTCCGCCATTTTCTTGAGCGGATCGGCGCCGACCTTACGGCGCGTTACGTCGGTTTCAAATGCGCCGACAAATATTACTCAAGCATCGACATGCCGAGCGCGCTGCATCCGCAAACGCTTCTGGCGCTTGACTTCGCCGACGCCAAATACGGCTATCCGCTGCGCCTGCGCCTTCCGACGAAACTCGGCTTCAAGAATCCGAAATTCATCGGCGAGATCTTCGTGACGAACGACGATCCGGGCGGCTACTGGGAGGACAAGGGCTACAATTGGTTCAGCGGCTCTTGACCTGCGCCGAGGCCAGCACACCTAAGCTCGACGCTTTCTCGCCACTTTTTTGACGCTCTATGGCCGCGGCGGCAGCTGAGTCGGCACGCTGACAGCGAGGATATATGACCAATCGTCGACCCTGCGTTAACGGCATTCTCGCGGCGGTCCTGTCCGCCAGCGTTATCCCGCTTCACGGCGCGCTCGCGCAGGAGAAAACTCCGACCGCACAGCGGCCGGCCGTGAGACTTCCCGCCTCTTTGCCGGTCAAGAACGAGGTCTCTGCGGGAGAGGCGGTCAAACCGGAGGAAACGGAAGCAGCCGACGGCGAATGACGCCGCAATTTTTTTATGACTTCATTAACCAATTCGTCAAACTGACGCTAACTGCGCGAATTCCGTCATGAAATCACCGCAGCGTAGGCGTGGCGGCGACCCAACTTCATCATCGTTGACCGGCCTGATGTCTGCGGGGCGGGCCGGTTGATTCGGCGGGGGGCTCTCACTTCGAGGGGACCATCCAGTGATGAATCAGCGACCCTGCGTGAACGGCATATTGGCTGCCGTGCTATCGGCGAGCTTCCTTCCCATTCACGGCGCGCTTGCGAAGGAAGACAGATCCGCGAACGCGCCCGGCGCCGCGAAACATGCAGTAAAGAAGCCGGCGAAGCCGCCGGCGCCGAAGCAGGACGCGAGCAAACCGACGCCGGACGACCAGGGAGGCGCGGGCGACAAGCCGTAGCGGGCGCCCTCGCGCAAATCGCTAATAATCGACGGCAACAAGGTAAAGACCGTGCGGCGGCGCGACCTGTCCGCAGCGCGCACGGTCTTTCGCCAGAAGCGCCAGCGCCAAGTCCTCGACGCGCCACTTGCCGCTGCCGACATGCTCCAGCGAGCCGGCCATGGAGCGCACCTGATTGTGCAGGAAGGAGCGCGCCGAAGCGACGATCTCGATGCGCTCGCCATCACGGCGCACGTCGAGACGCTCCAGCGTGCGCATTGGCGAATTCGCTTGGCATTCCGAGGCGCGAAAGGTCGTGAAGTCGTGACGGCCCACGAGAGATTGCGCGGCTTCATGCATGGCTTGCGCGTCGAGCGGCCGCTTGACGTGCCAGGCGCGGCCGAGGTTCAGCGCCAAGGGCGCGCGGCGATTGTCGATGACATAAAGATAATGGCGGCGGATCGCGGAAAAGCGCGCCTCGAACTCCTCGCCGACCGCGCGCGCGGCGAGCACCGCGATCGGGTCCGGCTTCAGATGCGCATTGATCGCGTCGCGCAGCCGATCGACGCGCCAGTCGCGCGCAAGATCGACATGCGCCATCTGCCCCCGCGCATGCACGCCGGCGTCGGTGCGGCCCGCGCCATGAACGACGGCGCGCGCGCCGCCATTGATCGCAGCCACGGCCTCTTCAAGGCGCTGCTGGACGGAAACGCCATTCGCCTGCCGCTGCCAACCGACGAAAGGGCCGCCGTCATATTCGATCGTCAGCGCGAAGCGGGGCATTCAATGCGCTCGCGCATGGCGCGACCTCACCTCCCCCTCGAGGGGGGAGGTCGGGCGCCGAAGGCGCCCGGGTGGGCGTGACGGCCGAATGAACGTGGAGTTCACCCCACCCCGGCCCGCATAGCGGGCCGACCCTCCCCCTCGAGGGGAGGGTGATAGGCGCTCGTCGCGCATCAACATCATACCAACGCCACGCCGCGCGTCAGCCTGCGGCCGCGCGCGAATTCTTCAAATCCCATTTCGCCCTTGCCGGCGCGTTGCACGCGCAGCAGCCGCAGCGCGCCCGCGCCGCAGGCGATGAGCCCGGCGTCGTCGAGCGCGGCGCCCGGCGCTCCCGCTCCCTTCTCGACCCGCGCGCGCAAAACCTTCACACGCTCGAAGCCGCGGCCGAGATCGGCTTCGAAAAAAGCGCCCGGGAAGGGGGAGAGGCCGCGCACGAGATCATGAAGGTCTTGCGCCGATCGGCGCCAATCGATCCGGGCTTCGGCCTTCTCGATCTTTTGCGCATAGCAGGCGCCGTCTTCGGCCTGCGGCGTGAAGCGCAGTTCGCCTTTGGCGAGCAGATCGAGGGCGTCGGCCATCAGCGGCGCGCCGAGTTCCGCGAGTCGGTCGTGCAGCTCGCCCGCCGTCATCTCGGCGCCGATCGGCGTTTTCGCCGTCAATGCGACGGGGCCGGTGTCGAGACCGGCCTCCATCTTCATCACCATGACGCCGCTCTCGGCGTCGCCCGCCATGATCGCGCGCTGAATCGGCGCCGCGCCGCGCCAACGCGGCAGCAGCGACCCATGCAGGTTGAGGCAGCCGTATCGCGGCGCGTCGAGGATCGGCTGAGGCAGCAGCAGCCCGTAGGCGGCGACGACGGCGACGTCGGCGTCAAGCGCGGCGAAGTCCGCCTGCGCGTCGGCGCTTTTCAGGCTTTTCGGCGTGCGAACGGGAAGGCCGAGGCTCTCCGCCAAGAGGTGGACGGCGGACTTTTTCTCCGCCATGCCGCGTCCCGCCGGTCGCGGCGGCTGCGTATAGACGGCCGCGATCTCGTGGCCGCAAGAAATGATTTCCTTGAGCAGGCGGGCTGCGAAGTCCGGCGTGCCCATGAAGACGACGCGCATTCTGTCGCGCAATCGTCAGGCTCCGGCTTGTTCCGACTGACGCTCCGTGGCGGCGCGATGCTGGGCGGCGATCTCGTCGTGGCGCGCCGCCTTGCTGAACTTCTTGACCACGCGCTCGCGCTTTAAGCGCGAGAGATGGTCGATGAAAAGGCCGCCTTCGAGGTGATCCAGTTCGTGCTGCACCACGGTCGCGAGCAGCCCTTCGGCGTCGAATTCCTGAACCGCGCCGTCGCGGTCGAGATGACGCAGGCGCACCCGCGCCGGCCGCTTCACGTCCTCGAAATAGTCGGGCACCGACAGGCAGCCTTCCTGATAGACGCTTAATTCCTCCGACACCCAGACGATTTCCGGGTTGATCAGGAAGAGCGGCGAACGCGTCTCCTCAGTCTTGCCAGTGTCGACGACGACAATTCGCTTGGCCACCGCGACCTGGATCGCCGCGAGGCCGACGCCCGGCGCCTCGTACATCGTTTCCAGCATGTCGTCGAGCAGACGCCGCACCTCCGCGTCGACACGGTCGACGGGTTCGGAAATCTTTCGCAGCAGCGGATCCGGAAGGGTGATGATCGGCAGAATGGCCATTGTGTTTCGCCGTGGCTCTTTGCGTTTCCATGAGATAGGCGCGACCGGCGCGTCCGTCAAATCGAAAGCGAGCCGCGCGTCTTTGCCTAGGCGCCAAAGGCGGCTAACATGCAGGGGCAAAAATTATCGCCGCCGCGCGGAGCGGCGCGGCGCTTGGAGAGCGCGCGCCATGTCTTTGCTGATTTTTCTGGGCCTCGTCGCCGCCGTCGCCTTCTGGCTGGTCAGCGTTTACAACGGCCTCGTGTCGTTGCGCCAGCGCGGCAAGCAGGCCTTTTCCGACGTCAATGTGCAGCTCAAGCAGCGCCACGACCTCGTGCCCAATCTGGTCGAGACGGTGAAGGGCTACGCCACCCATGAGAAAAGCACGCTTGATGACGTGGTCAAGGCGCGCAACGCCGCGGTGACCGCGCAAGGCCCGGCGCAGATCGGGGCGGCCGAGGGCGCGCTGACCGGCGCGCTCTCGCGGCTGATCGCGCTGTCGGAAGCCTATCCGGACCTGAAAGCGAACCAGAATTTCCAGCAGCTACAGAGCGAACTTTCGGACATCGAAAACAAGATTTCGGCGGCGCGGCGCTTCCTCAACAATACCGTCGCCGAATACAACGCCACGCGGGAGGGCTTTCCCGGTTTCCTGATTGCGCAGCGCTTCGGCTTCGAGCCGCTCGATTATTTCGAGTTGGACGAAGCGCAGCAGAAGGCGATCGAAACCCCGCCGAAGGTGGAGTTTTAGGCGCGCGCGGCGCCGCGCAGGTTGTCATTCCCGACAGGCCTAAGGCCTGATCCGGAATTCAGATCTAGCAAAGCGCAATTTTAATGCCTGGATTCCCGACCGCGCCCACCGCGCGTCGGGAATGACAGCAGCGGGAACACAATGTTCAAAGCCTACGGCCTTTACTCCCACATTCGCGCCAACGAACTGCGCTCGGCCTTTCTGCTCGCCGGCTTCGTCGTTCTGCTTCTCGCGCTGATATTCTCCTTCGCGCTGCTGATCGAGGCGATGAGCGCGCGGCCTGGCGCGCCTTTCGATTACATCCTGGCGCTTGCGGTTGATGATCTGAAACGCGGCTGGCCGATCGGCGTCATCGCGGCGGGCGTCTGGTTCGTCATCGCCTATCTCTTCCATCAGAAGATGATCGACTTCGCCACCGGGGCCGCGAACCTGTCGCGCGCCGAATCGCCGCGCGTTTACAATCTGCTCGAAAATCTCTGCATCTCCCGCGGCGTGCCGATTCCCGCCTTGCAGCTCATTGAGAGCGACGCGCTCAACGCCTACGCTTCCGGGCTCAAAGAGGGGGAGTACAAGATCGCGGTGACCCGTGGTCTGACACGCTATCTGACCGACGCCGAGCTCGAGGCGGTTCTCGCGCATGAATTGACCCATATTCGCAATCGCGACGTTCAGCTTCTCGTGATCGCCGTGATCTTCGCCGGCATTTTCGCCTTCGTCGCCGATCTGACGATCCGACGCTGGGATTTTCCTTTCGGCTTCTCGCCGCATCGCCCCGAAAGCGACAATGGCCGGAGAGGCAATGGCGGCGCGGCGCTCGCCATTCTCATCGCTCTGTTCATCATCGCGCTGAGCTGGGGCGCCTCCGTGCTGATCCGCTTCGCGCTGTCGCGCTCGCGCGAATTCCTCGCCGACGCCGGCAGCGTCGAACTGACGAAGAACCCCGACGCGATGATCTCGGCGCTGCGCAAGATCGAAGCGCATGCGGCGATTCCGAACATGCCCTCGCGCATGCAATATTTCTTCATCGAAACGCCGGCGCTGCATCCGGAGTTCGGCTGGCTTGCGAGCCATCCGAGCGTCGACGCGCGTGTCGCGGCCCTCGTCGAATTCGGCGGCGGCCGGGACGTGTCGGTCGCGGCTTTAGGAGAAGAACGCGAGGCGATCGATGCGCCGCGCGAGGACGAGGCCGCCTTCCTGCCCAAGGACGGACGCCATCCGCTCTGGCCGCCGCGCGGTCCCTGGGGCAGCGCCAGGCGCTGAGCAGCGCGCGCCTCACGGGCTCGAAGCGAAGCTTCAAGAGCGCCGTCTTTTCGGCGACGCCGCGTCGGCCATGAGACTTCGTTTCATAATTACAATAAATACAAAGTAACACTATCTATAGTTACATATATTCCAAAATATATGAATTTTATGAGCAATAGATTTGCGCTATACACTGCTCATCAGCAGCGTGTGCTTAGTGAGAGCGGCTCTTTCGGCTTTTCTTGGCTTAACCGCTGACTTCATCGTCCAATTCGCGGAAGAGGCGCGGGCATGAGCATCACGGTCATCTTCGGTTCCGACGGCGGCGCGACGAAAGGAGTTGCTTCCAAGATTTCAAAGAAGTGCCAGGGGCGGTCGGTCGATATCAAGGACGCCACGCCGGACGACTTCGAAAATTGCCATCTGTTGATCCTGGGTTCTCCGACCTATGGCGACGGCACCTTGCAAACGGATTGGGAAGAGAACATCGACAAGCTGCGCGGCGCCAATTTGAAGGGCAAGAAAGTCGCCTTGTTCGGCACTGGCGACCAGCAGACCTATCCGCTCTCCTTCGTGGACGCGATGGGCATCCTCTATGATGAGGTGTCGGCGCTCGGCGCCCAGGTGATCGGCTTCACCGAAACCGCAGGCTATGACTATGTCGGCTCCACCGCCGAGCGGGATGGCAAGTTCGTGGGCCTCGCCCTCGACCAGGACACCCAGTCCGGCAAGACCGAAAAAAGAGTGACCGCATGGCTGAGCCGGTTACTTTGATCGACGAGGGCGTTCCGCCTCTGTCGTCGACGCGCTGTCGCTGTGCCGATGCAGCGCCGGTGCTGCGGCTCTTTCATCACAACATCTACGAATATGGGCGGGGCGTTCGCGGCTTGTTTCTGATGACTCTTAGCCGTCGGGAACTGGAATTGACGCTCGGCAAGTTAGAAAGGCAAGGCATCCATCGCTTCGTCCAGGAGCTCAATCCGGTCAAGGTGAACCTCTTCTTTGGCCGGCCCGCCTACATCGCCGTGGCGCGCTCCATCGTAACGCGTCCGCTCAACGCGCTCACGGCGGAGGAAGACTTCATGCTTGGCACGCTGCTCGGCTACGATCGCGAGCAGCAGTGCCGCCGCTTCCTCACGCGTTCGGGCCGGGGCATGCCGGAGGACCTGCCTCTGGCGGCTGAATGATGGGACTGGGCCGGCGCCAGACCTGATCAGCCGGCCGTGCTGACGGTCGCCTGAGCGACCCGCGTTTTCAAAAATTCGATCGCTTTCGCCCGCGACTGGCGCGCTTCAGGGAGAAAGCTCATCAGCTGCCAGGCGTGCGGCGCGCAAGGCCAGATCTCGAGCTGCGCGTCGACCCCCGCCTGCCGCGCGCGCGCGACGAGCCGCGTCGAATCATCTCTCAGCACTTCGTCCGCGCCGACATGAACGAGCATCGGCGGCAGGCGGGAGAGATCGGCGTAGATCGGCGACGCAAGCGGATTTCTGGCGCTTTGGCGTCCCAGCACGGCGCGAGCGCCGAGCAGAATGTCCTTGCGCGTGAACAGCGGGTCACGATTTTCATTCTCGCGCATCGAGGCGCCGGTCGCGGCGAGATCGACCCAGGGCGAGGACAGCGCCGCGGCGACGGGCGGCCGCAAGCCTTCCTCGTGGATGCGCAGCATCAGCGAGACCGCAAGCCCGCCGCCGGCCGAATCGCCGACGATGACGAAGGGTCCCGGCCGCGTCTCAATGAGGGTCCGATAGGCGCGCAAGACATCTTCGAGCGCGGCCGGAAAAACATGCTCCGGCGCGAGCCGATAGGCCGGCGCAAAGACATCGAAGCCCGCGCGCGCGAACGCGCGCGAAGCATAGCGAAACAGCCGCGGCGACCCGATGAGAAAGGCGCCGCCGTGAAGATAGAGCAGCGTCGCAATCGCGCTCCCTGAAGCAGGAGTCCAATCGCCAGGAATCTGTGCCGCGAAAGGCGCGCGCCGTTCGGGAGACAGCGTCTCGACGAGCTGCTGGAGGCCGCGCAAAGGCGCCGTCAGCGCCAAGATGCGCGGCTTAACGAAACGGCGAAGGAACGCAACGGTCCGCCGCGTCGCCGCGCTCGCGCCGCCAGCGCTCATTTTACGGCGGTCGGCTTCGCCGGCGCGGACGCGCTCGAGAGATAATCGAGCGAGGGATCGTTCAATCCCGCTTCGCGCGATTTGTCTCGCCACTCGCGCGCCTCGGCGAGATTGGCCTCGACCCCGAGGCCTTCGGCGAGAATATGGGCGAGACGGTTTTGCGCGACGGCGTTGCCCTTCGCCGCCGCTTTGCGAAACCATTGCGCGGCGGCGGCGCGGTCGCGTGGCGCGCCGACGCCATTGAACTGGAGAACGGCGAACTCGACCATCGCCGGCGCGAAGTCCAGTTCAGCGGCGCGCCTGAACCACTCCGCGGCTTCGCGCTCGTCCTTCGGGACGCCTCTGCCGGTTTTGTAAAGTAGCCCAAGCGCGTAGAGCGAGTCGGCGTCGCCCTTCGCCGCCGCGCGACGGAAATAGTCCGCCGCTCTGCCGAAGTCGGAAGGCGCGCCCTCATTTTCGAGGGCGAGTTCCCCGATCAGATGGAGAGCGGCGGGATGATCCTGCGTCGCGGCCTTTTCGAGATAGACGCGGGCGACGGCGCGGTTCTTCGGCGCGCCGGCGCCATTGAGAGCCGCAGCGCCATAGAGATAGGCGGCTTCGCGATCGCCGGCGTCGGCGCCCCGCTTGAACCACTCCATCGCGGTCGAGAGGTCGCGACCCACGCCCGCGCCTTCGAGGTAAAGCTGGCCGACGAGAGCGAGCGCGGCCGCGTCCTTCGGATTGGCGGCGATGCGCTTCTTGGCCTCCTTCATCGCGACCAGATAATCCCCGCGCTGATAGGCGCCGAAGGCGAAGTCTGGCGCGGGCGGCGCATCATTGGCGGCGTGGGCGGCAGGCGCGAGAAAGAGCATGCAACTTGCGATAAACGCCGTCATTGCGAGCGAAGCGAAGCCATCCGGCAGGCATCGTTCGGCTCCTGGATTGCTTCGGCGCGGCGCGCCTCGCAATGACGCGGTCCTCCCTGAGGGACGAGGACGGCTTTGGGCGGCGATCATCCGCGTTCTCCCTTAAGCCTCGCCTGCGCATCCGCCACCGCCGCCGCCGGACCGCGCGCGTCGCTCCAGATGGCGTCGTCGAGCCGCACGAAGTCGGCGCCCGCCTGAACGAGCGGCGCGACATCGTCGAGCGATTCCGCGCGAGCGACGCAAGGCGTGTTGAAAAGCTCCGCCCACCAAGCTACGCGCTCGATGAGCGCTTCACGGTCAAGATCCGAAAACATCACATAGTCGGCGCTCAACTCGCCCGCGCGCATGGCGTCGTCGCGCGTCTCGATATCCCCGGCGCCGACGATGTAGCGCGGCGAGAGTTTCTTGATGGCCTCGGCAAGCGCTTCGCCGCTGCCGGCGACATGGACGCCGTCGGCGCCGGCGCGCAGCGCGACATTGGGCGCCGCCGCGACAAGGACCGCGACGCCCTTATCCTGCGCGCCGGGCGCCAGAGCGCGCACGATCGCTTCCTGGCTGCGCTCGTCGGCATCGGCGAAACGAATGAGCAGGCTCGCGACGTCGCCCGCCGCGAGCGCCTCGTTGAGCGCGGGCGCAAAAGCCGCCGCGTCGGCAAGCGGCGGGGTCGCGAGGTAGAGTCGCGGCGAAATATCGTTCATTTGTCCTTCAATCTGTCGAGCCAGACTTGCGCGGCGGCGCGCACATTGTCGGGCGCCGTTCCACCGAAACTCCTGCGGCTCTGCACCGACTTCTCGACGCCGAGCACGTCGCAAACATCGGCGTTGATGCGCGGTTCGACGCTCCGCATCTCCTCGAGCGTCAAATCCTCAAGACCAACCCCGCGCGCTTCAGCAAGCGCGACGATGCGCCCGGTGACGTGGTGCGCCTCACGAAACGGCAGCGACAGCGCCCGCACCAGCCAGTCGGCGAGGTCGGTCGCGGTCGCATAGCCCGCGCCGGCCGCGGCCTTCATCCGCGCGCGGTCGACGCGCATGTCGCGGACCATCCCGGCGATGGCGGCGATGCAGAGCGATAAGGTGTCGAGCGCGTCGAAGGCGCCTTCCTTGTCCTCCTGCATGTCCTTCGAATAGGCGAGCGGCAGGCCCTTCATGACGACGAGCAGCGCGACAAGCGCGCCGATGACGCGGCCCGATTTGCCGCGCGCGAGTTCGGCGGCGTCGGGATTGCGCTTCTGCGGCATGATCGACGAGCCGGTGGTGAATTTATCGGACAGCGCGATGAAGCCGAATTGCGGCGTCGTCCACAGCACGATCTCTTCGGCGAAGCGCGACAGATGCGTGGCGCAGATCGCCGCCGCGCTCAGCGTCTCCAGAACGAAGTCGCGATCTGAGACGCTGTCGAGCGAATTCGCTGTCGGCCGATCGAAGCCAAGCGCGCGCGCCGTCATCGCGCGGTCGATCGGAAAGCTCGTCCCCGCGAGCGCCGCTGCGCCGAGCGGACATTCGTTCAGGCGCGCGCGCGCGTCGCGAAGACGTCCGCGATCACGGGCGATCATTTCGACATAGGCGAGGAGATGATGGCCGAGCGTCACCGGCTGCGCCGATTGCAGATGCGTGAAGCCGGGCATGACGCTTGCCGCCTCTTCCCGCGCACGGGTCGCCAGCGCCAGCTGCAGATCGGCGAGTTCGGCATCGAGCGCGTCGATCTGATCGCGAATGTAGAGTCGGAAATCGGTCGCCACCTGGTCGTTGCGCGAGCGCGCCGTGTGCAGGCGCCCCGCCGCCGGGCCGATCAGCTCGGCAAGGCGCGACTCGACGTTCATGTGAATGTCTTCGAGCGCGCGCGAGAAATCGAAGCGCTCGTTCTCGATTTCCGCTTTGACTCGCTCCAATCCATCGGCGATCTTCGCCGCGTCGTCGCGCGACACGATCCCCGTTTCGCCGAGCATGGCGACATGGGCGAGCGAGCCGCGGACGTCCTGCAGGCCGAGGCGCTTGTCGAAGTCGATCGAGACATTGATCGCCTCCAGAACCGCGTCGGTTGCGCTTTTGAAGCGCCCGCCCCATATCTTGCTCGACATTTTTAACCTCGGAGCCCACGCCTCATGGCCAAACCGCCGCCGCCCCCGCGATCTTTCCTACTTGTCGTGAAGGCGGCCTCGATAACAATCGCGGCAAGCGTGGCGTTTCTATACGTGATCGGCAGCATGGGCGGCAAGAAACCGCCTGCCGGCGCGGTTGACGAGGGCGTCGGCCCCGCCGGCGAGGCTCAGCAGAGCGCTGCCGCCCCGGCTGAGGGCGACGCCGCATGCGCCGCCTCGGCGAAAATCGCCGCCAATGTGAAGGATCTCGCCAAGGGCGAGGTCGCGGCGATGACGATCGCCACTAAGCCGGAGCCGATGCCGGACTATGCTTTCGACGGGCCCGACGGCGCGCCGGTTTCGCTCGGCTCTTTCAAAGGCAAGACAGCGCTCTTCAATATCTGGGCGACCTGGTGCGTGCCCTGCCGTGCCGAGATGCCGGCGCTCGACAGGCTCCAGGAGGCCTTCGCCGGGCAGAACTTTCAAGTCGTCGCCGTCAACGTCGATACGACCCGTCTTGAAAGGGCGAAGGCGTTTCTCGCCGAGACCGGCGTCAAGTCGCTGACCTATTACGGCGACCCAAAGGCCAACCTCTTCTATGAGCTGAAGCAATCGGGCAAAGCCCTGGGTCTCCCCACCACGCTGCTGATCGGCCCCGACGGCTGCCAGATCGGGCTGATGAACGGTCCCGCCGCCTGGGACAGCGCGGACGCCAAGGCGCTGATCTCCCGCGCGCTCGAGACGCCTCCGAACTGATCGCGCAGTCGGGTCGCTCGGGCCGCCACCACTCTACTTTCGTCATCGACGCCCCCTAGGGGCCGCTGTTTTTTCAAAAGGGAGATCGGCGAATGCATGTTTCGATTGAACAGGCCGACAAGGCGATCGCCGCGGCGCGCCGGAAGGCCATCGAGCTCGGCACACAGATGTGCATCGCCGTCGTGGATTCCGGCGGCGTCCTAAAGGCGTTCGAGCGGATGGACGACGCCTGGGTCGGCAGCATCGACATTGCAATGAAAAAGGCGAAGACCGCCGTCTTCTTCGGCATGCCGACCGGGCAGATCGGCAAGCTGTCGCAACCCGGCGGACCGCTCTACGGCATCGAGCATTCGAATGACGGGCTCATCACCTTTCCCGGCGGACTCCCCATCGTCGATGCTGACGGCGTGATGATCGGCGCCATCGGCGTCAGCGGTTCGGCCGTCGAGAATGATCATGCGGTCGCGCAGGCGGGCGTCGAGACGCTCGGCGTTTGGGATCTTCCCGAGCATCCCTGGCGCACCTGAACCGCCCTCGTTAGTGAGGCCGGTTCTTGGGCTTTTTCCGCTTCGCGCCGGGTTCCGTCCGGGCGCGGGGCTCAGCGCCCCGCTCGGCCGGCGCCGCGGCCGGCGGCGAAGGCTGCGCCGGCGGGGCGGCCTCCTGCGGTGAAGACGGCGCAGCGGATTCAGCCGGCGGCGCGACCTCGGGTTCGGGCGGCGGCGCGCTCGGCGCCCCGCTCTCTTCGACGGGCTGCGCATCGGGCGCGGCCGGCGGCTGGGACCGCGAGGCGGCGAACCACCACGTCGCTGCGGCGAGAGTCAAAATCGCGAGCGCCACCAAAAAGGCGATCCCGCCCCCACCCCCGCCGGAGCGTCGTGGCGGCGGCGGATCGGATGCGGGCCGCGGCGGCGGCGTTTGCACGCTCCTCTTTGTGAGGACCGGCGCGCGTCGCGCAGACGAATCGGGCGAATCAGGCGACACGGCGCGATACTGGCTCCATACCCATGCGGAAGGCGGCGTCTCGCCGCCTCCTCCATTTCGAGAATCCGACATTGGCCCGTCCTCCAGAAGCGAATCGTCTGCGCCGGCCGCTTGCGCATGTTGCCTCGCCTCGGCGAAGCTCACAAGTGCGCTGCAAGCAAGTCCGCCGCGCAGGCGACACAAAGCCAGGAAGCGCGCTATCTAGTCTGGGCCTTACCCCAAATCAGAGCGAGATCGTGCATGACCATTAAAGCTGGAGACCGACTCCCCGACGTGAAGCTGACCGTCATGGGCAAGAATGGACCTGAGCCGGTCGCCACGAAAGACTATTTTGCGGGACGCAGGGTGGCGCTCTTCAGCGTTCCCGGCGCCTATACGCCGACTTGCCACAAGAAACATCTGCCCGGCTTCATCGCCAAGGCGGATGAAATCAAATCCAAAGGCGTGGACGCCGTGGCGGTCACAGCGGTCAATGACATTTTCGCGCTCGACGCCTGGGTGAAGGAGTCGGGCGGCGGCGACAAGATCGACGCGCTCGCCGATGGTTCGGCGACCTTCGCCAAAGCGCTCGGCGTCGAACTCGATCTGACCGACGCGGGGCTTGGCGTGCGCGGCAAGCGCTATTCGGCGCTTATCGACGACGGCGTCGTCAAATGGATCAATGTCGAGGAGAATTCGAGCGAAGCGACGGTCTCGACCGCCGAAGCCACGCTCGCCCATCTCTAGGCGTTCCTTCCCAAGAAACGCGGACCAAGCGGCCGCGATTTCAGCGCTGTGAAGATTGCATCAGCGCCGCGACGCCCGGCAGCGTCTTTCCTTCGAGCCATTCGAGAAAGGCGCCGCCGGCCGTCGACACATAGGAAAATTCCTGCGCGACATGCGCCTGATTGAGCGCCGCCACGGTGTCGCCGCCGCCGGCGATCGAGAGCAGCTTGCCCTCGACGGTGAGCCGCGCCGCGGTCTGCGCGACGGCGTTGGTGCCTTCGTCGAAGGGCGGCAGTTCGAACGCGCCGAATGGGCCGTTCCAAACCAGAGTCTTGCACGCAGCGAGCAGCGATTCGACATGGGCGATCGATTTCGGCCCGACGTCGAGGATCATGTCGTTTTCGCCGACATGATCGACCGAGACGATATGCGACGGCGCATGCGCCTCGAATTTTTGCGCAACCGCGGCGTCGATCGGCAGCACGACGTCGCAGCCGGCTTTCTCTGCTTTGACGAGGATTTCCCGCGCGGCCCCCGCGAGATCATGTTCGCACAGCGACTTGCCGACAGCTTTGCCTTGCGCCGCAAGGAAGGTGTTCGCCATGCCGCCGCCGATGACGAGATATTCGACCTTCGCGACGAGATTGCCCAGGAGTTCGAGCTTCGTCGACACTTTCGCGCCGCCAACGATCGCCATGACCGGCCGCTGCGGATTGGCGAGCGCGGATTGCAACGCTTCGAGTTCCGCCTGCATGGCGCGGCCGGCATAGGCCGGCAGTCTGTGGGCTATCCCTTCAGTCGACGCGTGCGCGCGGTGCGCCGCCGAAAAGGCGTCGCTGACGAAGATGTCGCCGCTCTTGGCGAGCGCGTCGATAAAGTCGGCGGCGTTCTTTTCTTCGCCCTTGTGGAACCGGGTGTTCTCGAGCAAGGCGACGTCGCCGTCCTTGAGCCCGTCGACGATCTTCGCTGCGGCGTCGCCGACGCAGTCGTCGGCGAAAGCGATCTTGCGTTTGAGAAAATGTTCGAGCGTCGGGATGACCTGGCGCAGCGAATCCGCGTCGACGCGCTGGCCCTTCGGTCGGCCGAAATGCGAAAGCAGAATGACCCTGCCGCCTTTTTCCACGATCTCGTTGATCGTCGGCAGCGCACGCTCGATGCGCGTCGCGTCGGTGACGCGCCCATCCTCCATCGGCACGTTCAAATCGACACGCAGCAGCACGCGCTTTCCTTTGACGTCGACGTCGTCGAGAGTGTGGAAAGCGGTCATGTCGGGCGTCCAATCGCGGCTTGGAAAGGCAAACGCGGACCCGAAGGTCCGCGCCGGCATGGTGGAACAATGCTTACAGAAGCTTGCCGATCACGCTCGCCACATCGGTCATGCGGCCGGAGAAGCCCCATTCATTGTCGTACCAGGACAGGATCGACACGAGATTGCCGTCCAGGACCTTGGTCTGGTCGAGATGGAAGCAGGACGAGAGCGGATTGTGGTTGAAGTCGATCGACACGAGCTTCTCGCTCGTATAGCCGAGCACGCCCTTGAGCGGGCCGTCGGCGGCGGCCTTGATCGCGGCGTGCACCTCGTCCTTCGTCGTCGCCCGCTTGGCGACAAACTTCAGATCGACCGCCGAGACGTTGGGCGTCGGCACGCGAATGGCGTAGCCGTCGAGCTTGCCGTTCAGCTCCGGCAGCACGAGTCCGACGGCCTTCGCCGCGCCTGTCGAGGTCGGGATCATCGACAGCGCCGCCGCGCGGGCGCGGTACAGATCCTTATGCATCGTGTCGAGCGTCGGCTGATCGCCCGTATAGGCGTGGATCGTCGTCATGATCCCCTTCTCGATGCCGATCGCATCATGCAGCACCTTGGCGACCGGCGCGAGACAGTTCGTCGTGCAGGACGCGTTGGAGATCACGAGATGATCCTTGGTGATCTTATCGTGATTGACGCCATAGACGACCGTAATGTCGGCGCCTTCGGCGGGCGCTGAAACCAGCACGCGCTTCGCGCCCGCGTCGAGCAGCAATTTCGCCTTGTCGCGCGCCGTGAAAAGCCCAGTGCATTCCAGCGCGATGTCGATCTTGAGGTCCTTGTAGGGGAGCTCGGCCGGATTCTTGATGGCGGTCACCTGGATCGGGCCGCGGCCGACGTCGATCGTGTCTCCGGCGACTTTCACCTCATGCGGAAAGCGGCCGTGCACTGAATCATATCGCAACAGATGCGCATTGGTCTCGACCGGGCCGAGATCGTTGATGGCGACGACTTCGAGGTCCGTGCGTCCGGTCTCGATGATATAGCGCAGGATGTTGCGGCCGATGCGCCCGAACCCGTTGATCGCCACTCTCACGGTCATTTGGAAAATCTCCTTGCGCCGCCGGAACTCCGCGGCCCTCGCCATCGAGCCTGTGGGCTCTGGAGGCGAGCGTGTGATAGCACCTCGCGCCCCCCTGTCAACGCGCCAAGGTCGCGCCAATTGGCGCGGTTTCGATTTGCGCGATTCATGCTAGGAACAGGCTGGCAAGCGAATCGTTCGGCGCGGTCGCCGCGCCGCAAAGCCATGCACATTCTGCGACCGGCGATGACCCATTCAGATAAGCGCGACGAAGAAAACGCCAAGAGGCTCGAGGCCGCCGTCGCCGAGCTGCAGACGGCGCTCGCTCAGCTGGAGCGCACTGTCACCGCAAAGCTCGAAGACGAGCTGTCCAGCGCCGAACTCGAAGAAGAACTCGCCGTCATGCAAGACGATCGGTCGCGTCTCGCCCTCGATCTCGACGCCGCGTTAGCGCGGCAGAACGCCCTGGAGAAGAGCCGCGACGAGGTGCTGCGAAGGCTTGAAGCCGCGAGCGAAGGCGTCGCCGCGGCGCTCGGCGCGGCGGGCCTCGCCTCGACCCAAGAGGATTGACATGGCCGCCGTCGTCGTCGCCATCGCCGGTCGCACCTATCGCATGTCCTGCGAGGAGGGCGAAGAGCAGCGCATCGAAGAGCTCGCGCGTTACGTGGAAAGCAAGATCCAGTCGATGCGCGAGAGCTTCGGCGAGATCGGCGAGCAGCGCATCATCGTGATGGCCGCGCTCGCAATCGCCGACGAGGCGACGGACGCACGCGCCAAAGCGCAGGCGACGGAAGCCGAGTTCGCTGCGCTGCGCGCTGAGCTCGACGCCGCGCGGAAGGCGAGCGACGCGGCGTCGGCGCGCGCCGCCAAGGCGCTTGGCGACGCGACGCGTCGGATCGTGAAGCTCAATGGCGAACTGTCGCCGCCCGCCGCATCGCCGGACGATGGTCTCTAGGTCCAGGATGCGGCGCTGAAAACCGCCAGTTGAGCCTCGAAGGCACGCTTGTATGCGGGCCGCGCTTCACCGCGGGCGACATAGGCGGAGAGGTTCGGGTATTGGTCCAGCAGACCCGACGCTTTCAACCTGAGCAGCACCGACGCCATCATCAGATCGCCGGCGCTGAACGGACCATCGAGCCAGTCGGCATCGCCAAGGCGAAGGGAAAGTTGGCCCAGCCGATCACGGACGCGATCCTCGACGAGAGGCAGACGCTGCTCGTACCAGGCCTCCTCGCGCTCCAGAAGCCTGGCGATTGCAAGATCAATGATTGGCGGCTCCATCGTGCTGAGCGCCGCAAACATCCATGTGATCGCGCGCGCCCGGGCATTTGCATCGTCTGGCAGCAGGCCAGCATGGCGCTCCGCGATATGGAACACGATCGCCCCCGACTCGAATAGGGCGAGACCGCCTTCTTCATAGGTCGGAATCTGCCCGAAAGGATGAAGCGCGAGATGCGCCGGTTCCTTCATCGCTTTGAATGAAAGAAGACGAACGTCGTAGGGCTGGCCCACTTCTTCGAGCGCCCACCGAACGCGCATGTCCCGCGCCAATCCCTTGCCGCCATCGGGCGACCGTTCAAAGGCGGTAATTGTGGGGTCATTGGAAAGCCCTACGGACAGCCGCCCGTCTCCTCAACTCATCGACGGCACACTCGGTCAATGAGTCCTGACCCCGGATTGCCCGCTTAAGATTACTTCGTCACGCCCCAATCTTCGAAACTCGGGTCGCGCTTGGCTTTTTCGAGATTGTCCGCCTGTTCCGACAATTGATAATTCCGGTTTTGCGCCGCCATGGCCTCGGCGCCGTCCTTGAGGATCGCGATCTTCATCTGCTCTGTGGCGAGGCGATTGAGCTCATTGATCCACTGGTTGAGAGCGAGCAGCAAGTTGCGTTTGCGCTCTCGTTGAATGTCGTGCGACGAATCATTGTTCTCGGACAGCGCGAGTTCTTGCTGAGTTTCGGCGATCATCGCATCGAGCTTCTTGACCTTCTCCTCCGCCGCCGCGACCTGGTCCGGAGCGTCGGACTTGGCTTTTTCGAGCGCCGCTTCGGCGTCAGCGCGCGCCTTCTTGAGATTGTCGAGGCCGTTCTGCAGCCATTTCGACTGGATCTTCAGGAGCGAGTCGCGCGGAACCCCGCTGAGGCTCAGCGAATTCGGAATGGGAAAATATTCGCCAAGCTGCGCGGCGCCAGCCGGCGCCGCAGAAATCGCGCAGGCGAGCAGGCCACAGAGAACGGCGCCGGCCAACGTCCTGCGGACGCTAACCGTTTTGCTGATGAAGCTCATGATTTTCTCCCGCTATGCTGCGCTTTTTTCGCGCGCTTTTCTTTGCGCAAACTGAGCCATCATATGACGTCTGGCAAGCCCCGGCGCGGCGCGGCGACCTAAAGGAGTCGCGCGCCGCGCTTGACTGCCTCTGCGCTTCGCGCCAGCCTACGTCCGCCGGGGGAGCCCGCCCGGCGGCGCTCCAACGACGCCGCCACGGGGCTGAGAGGCCGCAAGACGCGCGAAAACGCGGGGGGCGGCGACCCTTCGAACCTGATCCAGTTGAGACTGGCGGAGGGATGGTGTCAGCGAAATTTCCCGAAAGGCGGCGCTCATGCTCGCGCGCGTGATTGGCGCCGGCGTCGCCGGACTCTGCGCCGCCTATGCGCTCGCCAGGAAAGGCGTGGACGTGGAGATCGTCGAGCGCGAGTCTGCGCCGGGCCTCGGCTGCTCGCGCTTCGCCGGCGGCATGATCGCGCCCTGGTGCGAACTGGAAAGCGCCGAGCCCCTGGTCGCGACGCTCGGCGAAGAAGCGCTCGACTTCTGGTCGCGCGAGCTCGGCGTCGCGACGGTCGCCGGCAGTCTTGTCGTGACGCCGGCTCGGGAGCGGGCAGAGCTCGCCGACTTCGCCCGACGCACGCGCAATTTCGAATCGCTGGACGCAAAGGCGATCGCGGCGCTTGAGCCAGATCTCACCGGGCGCTTCGACGCCGCGTTGTTTTTTCGGCAAGAAGCGCATCTCGATCCCCGGGCGGCGCTCATCGCGCTGACCGAGCGCCTCGCGAAACTGCCGAATGTGACGCTGCAGTTTCAGCAGGACGCCGCCGGACTGGAGACGATCCCGGATTGGATAATCGACTGCCGCGGCTTCGCGGCGCGCGACGCGCTTCCCGGCCTGCGCGGCGTGAAGGGCGAAATGCTGATCCTGCGCAGCGAGGAGATTTCCCTGGCGCGTCCGGTGCGCATGCTGCATCCGCGCCGGCCGGTTTATGTCGTGCCGCGCGGCGACGGGCTGTTCATGGTCGGCGCGACGATGATCGAGAATGAGGAGCGCGCGCGGGTCACCGCGCGGTCGGTCGTCGAACTCATCAACTCCGCCTTTGCGGTCCACCCGGCCTTCGCCGAGGCCGAAATTGTCGAGACCGGCTCGGACCTCCGACCCGCTTTCGCCGACAATCTGCCACGTCTTTTGAAGCGGGGTCGCACTCTCTATATCAATGGGCTCTACCGCCACGGATTCCTGCTTGCGCCGGCGCTGGCGCGCCGCGCGGCTGAGGTCATTGTAAACGACGGACATTTCCCAGAGGTGATGGATGCTGATTCAAATCAACGGGCGGCCGCAGGATGTGAGCGCGACGACGTTGCAAATGCTGCTGGACGAACTGGGGTATGATGAAAAGACCGTCGGCACCGCTCTGAATCAGGAGTTCGTGCGCGCCAGGGACCGCGCCGAGACGCGGCTTCGCGAAGGCGACGCCGTTGAGATCGTGACGCCGAGACAGGGCGGGTGAGCGAGTTTGATGCATGAATGACCCGGTGACGCTTTACGACGGCGCGGTGGCCTCGCGGCTGCTGCTCGGCACTGCGCGCTATCCCTCGCCAGCCATCCTCGCCGAGGCCATTCGCGCATCGGGATGCGAGATCGTCACCGTCTCGCTCCGGCGCGAGGCCGGCGGGGCGCGCGCGGGCGAGGCTTTCTGGAGCCTCATCCGCGACGTCGGCGTGCGCGTGCTCCCCAATACCGCCGGCTGCCGCA
This sequence comes from Methylocystis sp. H4A, assembly GCF_015709545.1. Lineage (NCBI taxonomy): Bacteria > Pseudomonadati > Pseudomonadota > Alphaproteobacteria > Hyphomicrobiales > Methylocystaceae > Methylocystis > Methylocystis sp. H4A. Next base: position 70,761 of record NZ_JADNQY010000024.1, read on the forward strand.
CCGCCAAGGAGGCGATCGCGACCGCGCAAATGGCGCGCGAAGTCTTCGCGACTGACTGGATCAAGCTCGAAGTCATCGGCGAGGAGGACACGTTACAGCCTGACGTCTTCGGGCTGGTCGAGGCGGCGCGCGCGCTCGCCGATGACGGCTTCAAGGTCTTTCCCTACACGACCGACGATCTGGTGGTGGCGGAAAAGCTGCTCGACGCCGGCTGCCGCGTGCTGATGCCCTGGGCGGCGCCGATCGGCTCCGGGCGCGGGGTCAACAACGCTTTCGCCTTGCGGGCGCTGCGCGCGCATTTTCCCGACACCCCGCTCATCGTCGACGCGGGTCTTGGCGCGCCGTCTCACGCGGCGCTCGTTATGGAGATGGGCTATGACGCGGTGTTGCTCAACACCGCCGTTTCCCGCGCCGGCGACCCCGTTTTGATGGCGCGGGCCTTCGCCCTCGCGATCGAAGCCGGCCGCGCCGGTTTTCGCGCGCAGCCGATGACGCCGCGCGACATGGCGGAGCCTTCGACGCCCATCATTGGCCGTCCCTTCGACAGACTGGCGTAGGAATAGCCAGTGGCGGCGCTGAGGCTCGATCCCTTCTATCTCATCGTCGACGACGCCGATTGGCTTTCCCGCCTGCTGCCGCAGGGCGTTAAGCTCGTACAGCTGCGGGTGAAGGACCGCTCCGAGGCTGACGTGCGGGCGCAGATCGCGACAGCGCGGAAGACGTGCGCGCGACATGGCGCGCAGCTCGTCGTCAACGACTACTGGCGGCTCGCGATGGAGGAAGGCTGCGACTTCGTCCACCTCGGCCAGGGCGATCTCGACGCGGCGGACATCCCGGCGTTGCGCCGCGCCGGCGTCAGGATCGGCGTTTCGACGCATGACGGAGCCGAACTTGGCCGGGCGCTATCGCTCGAGGCGGATTATGTCGCGCTCGGCCCGATCTATCCTACGCTTCTGAAACAAATGGCCTTTGCGCCGCAGGGCCTCGCCCGGCTGGGCGCCTGGAAGGCGCAGATCGGCGCGCCGCCTCTCGTCGCCATCGGCGGACTGACGCCGCAACGCGCCATCGCCGCGCTTGCCGCGGGCGCCGACAGCGCCTGCGTCGTCACCGACATTTTGCGCAACGCCGAACCAGAGGCGCGCGCGCGGGAATGGCTCTCCGCGACGCAACCATGGCGTGAGCGCGAGGGCTTTTTCGCGCCCGACTACAACGGCGCGAGCGTGTGTCCATCGCCCAATCATGGCGCGCGGCTGCGGCCGATTTCGTCGCTGGTGCTTCACTATACGGGGATGCCGACGGCGGAATCGGCGCTCGCCCTGCTCTGCAGTTCGCGCTCGGAGGTCTCGGCGCATTATTTCGTCGAGGAGGATGGTCGCGTGCTGCAGCTCGTGCCGGAGTCGCGGCGCGCCTGGCATGCCGGAAAAAGCGTCTGGGCCGGCGAAACCGACATGAACTCCGCCTCGATCGGAATTGAGATCGTTCATCCCGGCCACGACGACCCACGTCCCTATTCGGCGGCGCAAATCGAGGCGACGGCCGCGCTCGCCAAGGACATTTGCCGGCGCCATGCGATACCGCCCGAACGCGTTCTGGCGCATTCCGACATCGCCCCGGGCCGCAAACGGGACCCCGGCGAGTTCTTTCCCTGGGAGGAGCTCGCACGCCGCGGCGTCGGGCGGGTCGCCGATGAGAGTCTCGGCGCTGGCGCGACGACGATCTCGCTTGGCGACGCGGGCGCCAAGGTCGCCTCGCTCCAGCGCGACCTCGCGGCTTATGGCTATGGCGTCGAGCCGACCGGCGTCTATGACGTCCAGACCGTCCAGGCGGTGGAGGCGTTTCAGCGCCACTTCCGCCGCGCGAAGGTCGACGGCCGCGCCGACGGCGACACGCGCGTGGCGCTCGCGAACCTCCTCGCGACATTCGGAGAACGCGTATGAAGGCCGTCGTCGTGACGGGCGCCTCGACCGGGATCGGCGCGGCCTGCGTCAGCCTGTTGGTCGAGAACGGGTTTCTCGTCTTCGCATCGGTCCGTAAGGACTCCGACGCGGCGGCGCTCATTGCGCGTCATGGCGCGTCCGTCGCGCCGCTCCTCTTCGACGTGACCGACGCCCAATCCATCGCGACCGCCGCGCGCGACGTCGGAGCCCGGCTCGGCGACGAAACGCTCGCCGGGCTGGTCAACAACGCCGGCGTCGCCGTCCCCGGCCCGCTGCTGCATCTGCCGATCGACGACTTTCGGCGCCAGATCGACGTCAATCTGATCGGCCAGCTTCGAATCATTCAGGCCTTCGCGCCCCTGCTCGGCGCTGGCGCGCAGCGGCGCGGCGCGCCCGGCCGCATCGTCAATATGAGTTCGGTCGCCGGTCGCTTCGCCGCGCCTTTTCTCGGCGCCTACGCCGCCTCGAAATTCGCGTTAGAGGGCATGTCGGACGCGCTGCGCCGCGAGCTGATGGTCTATGGCGTCGACGTCGTCCTGATCGAGCCGGGGATGATCGCGACGCCGATCTGGGATAAAGCCGAAGAGACCGATCTCGCTCTGTTCGAGGGCACAGCCTATGCCGCGCCAGGCCGGAGGATGCTGAAATGGCTTGTCGAGGCAGGCCGCCGCGCGCCAGGCCCAGAAGCCGTGGCGAGGGAAGTGTTGCGGGCGCTGACGGCGCCGCGCCCGCCCATCCGCATCCCAATCGTCAGGAATCGCTTTACGGACTACACGCTACGCAGCCTATTGCCGGCGCGGTTCGTCGACTGGCTGACGGCGCGCCGGCTCGGCCTGCTGCCGAAATAGGCGACCCCCTTGGGACGATCCTTCCGATCGTCCGCAACGATGTTGAGCTGAAAAGGAGAGGCTATGTCCAACGCCAATGACTGTGGCGCGCCGCAAAAACATGGCGCGGTGTGCTGGAGCGAACTCAATGTCCACGATGTCGAGCGGGCGAAGAAGTTTTACAGCGAAACTCTTGGCTGGAGCTTCGAGGGAATGCCCATGGACGGCGCCACATACTGGATCATCAGTTCGCAGGGCGCGCAGGTCGGCGGCATGTTCGAGATGAAAGCCCCGGAATTGGCGAGCGTTCCAGAACACTGGCTGACCTATATCGGCGTCGATGACGTCGACGCCCGCCTGGAGAAGGCCAAGGCCGCCGGCGCCACGATCTGCAAGGACGCCTTCGAGATCCCCGGCGTCGGCCGCATGGCCGTGCTGCAGCAGCCGGGCGGTGCCTTCGTCGCCTGGATGACGCCGAAGCCGCCGAGCGCCTAGGCGGAAGGTCTGACCTCATCGCCGTCTAGGGCATGCTCGCCGCGCAAAGATCAGAAAGCGGGGCCATGAGCGTTAAGGCTTCGAATGGCGAAGGCTCGAAGCCCACCGCCAGATAGAAGGCGGCGGCCTCAGCGGATATGGCGTGAACCAAGACGCCTCTGATTCCGATCGCCTCGGCTGCGTGGATGACGCGCTGGGCGGCGTCGCGGACGAGCGCGCGACCAAGACCCTGGTTCTGGCGTGCGCGATCGATCGCCAACCGGCCAAGCACCGCCACCGGAACAGGATCGGGCATATTGCGCCGAAGCCTTGGCGACGCCGTGATAACTGCGACCGCTCCGGAGGCGAGCGCGTAATAGGCGACAACGCGAGAACCCTCGCAGACGACGTAAGTTCGGGACGCGCCGCTCGCCTGATTGGCGCGGGCGCGGCGTCTCAGCCAGTCGTCGAGAGCGGAAACGCCGCAGTCGAAAGCAGAGAGTTCGTCGGCGTCGGATATCGGGCGGGGTGGACTGGGCTTCACTCCCACGGCGCTTTGGTCGTCATCATGCGCCGCAATTTCTCGTTCGGCGCGGGCGGCGCATCGAGGCGTTCGACGAAGCGCGCATAGTCTTCCGAGCTGACATTGAACAGCGTGCGGTCCAGCAACGCGTCTTGGGCGGCGCGGCGGCCGGCGTCGAGCAGAAAATCCGTGCGCGTCTTGCCGAGAAGCGTCGCTGCGCGCGCGATGAGTTCGCGGTCCTCAGGCTTAACTCGAAGATTGAGCGTTTCGCGCTTCGCATCAGGGTTGGCCGCCATGACGGTTTTCTCCAGCAATTCGCTTACTTTTAGCATGACGTAACGACGATGTCATTACCTTCACAAGGTAGCGGATGCCACGTCACAAGCCGCAAACGCCCGATCGCTTACGCTGCCACCACCAGCGAATCGGAGCCGTGGAAAATGTTACATCTATTTGGCGGAGCCTCCTTCAAATTGGAATGTTCTCTGGGTCGGGCATCCCTTGCGCTAAGGGCTAAACTGAATGTTCGACTCCTAGCGTTGGCCGCTGTCGTCGTGGGCGTTGCCGCGATCGCCCTTCGGCATTGGGCGGCTTGACCTCAAACCCGTTACGGGCGACCTATCGGCGTCCGCAACGACCGCCGAAACGACCCCCCATGAACGAAGCCGCATCAGAGACCCGTCTGCCCGACCCGGTCGTCGCCGAACCGGCGCCCCGCCACCGCACGTGCGCGGTGGCTGTTGGCGCGGGCCCCGCCGCGGTGATCGTCGGCGGCGGCGCGCCGGTCGTCGTGCAGTCCATGACCAACACCGACACGGCGGATGTCGAGTCGACCGTGACGCAGGTTCTGGCGCTGGCGCAGCAGGGCTCGGAGCTGGTGCGCATCACCGTCGATCGCGACGAGGCGGCGGCGGCCGTGCCGCATATTTTCGAGAAGCTCGCGCAGAAGGGATGCCACGTCCCGCTCATCGGCGATTTCCACTACATCGGCCACAAGCTGCTCGCCGATCATCCCGCCTGCGGCGAGGCGCTCGCCAAATACCGGATCAATCCGGGCAACGTCGGCTTCAAGGAAAAGAAGGACAAGCAGTTCGCCTCGATCGTTGAACTTGCCGCCAAGCACGGCAAGGCGGTGCGGATCGGCGCCAATTGGGGCTCGCTCGATCAGGAGCTGCTCACCTATCTGATGGACGTCAACGCCGCTTCCGACAGGCCGCTCGACGCGCGCGCCGTGATGCGCGAGGCGCTGACCCGTTCGGCGCTGATGTCGGCGAAGCGCGCCGAGGAGATCGGCCTTGCGAAGGACCGCATCGTCATTTCGGCGAAGGTCTCGGCGGTGCAGGATCTCATTGCCTGCTACCGGATGCTCGCGCAGCGCAGCGACTATGCGCTGCATCTTGGCCTCACCGAGGCCGGCATGGGCTCGAAGGGCGTCGTCGCGTCCTCGGCCGCGCTCGGCGTGCTGCTGCAGGACGGCATCGGCGATACGATCCGCGTGTCGCTGACGCCGGAGCCCGGCGGCGACCGCGCGCTCGAAGTGCGCGTCGCGCAGGAAATTCTGCAGACCATGGGCTTTCGCACCTTCGTGCCGCTCGTCGCGGCCTGCCCCGGGTGCGGGCGCACCACCTCGACCGTCTTTCAGGAACTCGCGCGCGACATCCAAGCGCATATCCGCGAGCGGATGGCGGCCTGGCGCGCGCAATATCCAGGCGTCGAGACGCTCAATGTGGCGGTGATGGGCTGTATCGTGAACGGTCCCGGCGAGTCGAAACACGCTGACATCGGCATTTCGCTGCCCGGCACCGGGGAGACTCCGTCCGCGCCCGTCTTCATCGACGGCAAGAAGGCGATGACGTTGCGCGGCGAGGGCATCGCCGAGGAGTTCACCCGCATCGTCGACGATTATATCGTGCGCCGCTTCGGCGGCGGCGCGAAAGGCGAAGCGGCGGAGTAGGCTACGCCGTCGTCTCTCGCGCGCGTCATGGCCGGGCTTGTCCGGCCATCCACGCAAAGAAGCGCGATGACGACGTGGATGCCCGCGACAAGCGCGGGCATGACGCGCGAAATGTCAAAGCTGCGCGCCGTTTGACGCCGATTCGAGCGCCTCCGCCGCCTTTCGCAGATCGCGCCAGGCGGCGGGCTTCAACGCCGCGCTTTTCAGCATCGCCTCGAGACTGGAAAAAACGAAGGCGCGCGCGACATGCGCGCCGCAACGCGCTTCGAACGCCTTGCCGCGCAGCTTTCCCACCGGCTCGTTCGTCGTCAGCATGATCCGCGCCGGCGCTTCGCCAAAAATCAGCAGAACGTCCGGCCGCGCCAATTCGACCCTGCGGCGCGCGAATGGCGCGAAGATCGCCGCTTCATGCGGGCTCAGCGCGCGATCGCCAGGCGGGCGCCAGGGCGAGACATAGGCGAGAGTGGCGCTGGAGCGATCAAAGCCGATCGCCGCCAGCATATTGTCGAGGAGTTTCGCCGAAAGCCCGCTGAACGCCTCGCCGCTTGTTTCTTCCGTCACGCCCGGCGCGGCATCGAAGGCGATGAGACGCGCGGCGGGCGCGCCGGCGCCGAACAGAAAATGCTGCGCCATGTCGCGAAACGGCGCGTGCGGAAAATCGGCCAGACGCGCCGCGAGCTCGTCAAGATCGCTCGCGCTGGACGCCTCCTGCTCCGCGGCGCGAATGGCTTCATCCGGCGCGGCGATCGGCGCCGCGGCGCGGCGCGGGCGTTCGGCGGCCGTCGGCTGCGGCAAGGTTTGAAGCATCGCCATCGATTCGGCTGGCTCGGTCAGCGACGCCGCGACCGCGCGCGCGCTGTCCGCGTAGCGGTCGTGCGGCGCCTCGTCGAGCGCGAGATCGACGCCGCTTTGAACGTACCAGTCGAGCAAGGCCCTGAGGGCGTTAGCATTTTCCGGAAGGTCGGCGCGCATGACATTGAGACTAAACGAAGCTGGCGCGAGATCAACCGAAGCGGTGTGGAGCCGCACATTTTGCGGCGGCGATTTGCGCAATCTATATTGCGCCAAATCAAAGCTCTTTCTCAATGAGACAGATCGGCCGATGCTCGAGACCGTCGCGATTGCCGAAGACGAACAGGACTTGCGTGAGCTGCTCGCCGAGTTTCTATCGACGAACGGCTATCGCGTTCTCGCGGCGTCGAGCGCCGCGGAATTCCGCGCCATGGTGGAATTCGAGGCGATCGATCTCGCCATTCTTGACATCAACATGCCGGGCGAAGACGGGCTGTCGCTTGCGAGATGGCTGAATGCGCGCGGCTCCACGGGCATCATCTTCGCAACAGCGGTCAATTCGGCGATCGACCGCATCGTTGGGCTCGAATCGGGCGCCGACGACTATGTCACCAAGCCTTATCACATGCGCGAAATGCTGGCGCGTATCCGCGGCCTGCTGCGGCGCAGAAAGATGGTGCGCGCGGCCCTCGCCGGCAAAAGGCTGGCGGCGATCACGTCGATCGACGTCGTCGGCTACACGCGCTTGATTCAATACGACGAGCATAACGGATTGGCGCTCATCGACCGGTTCTTTCGCGATGTCGTCACGCAATCGCTTCCTCGCCGCTCCGGAAGTTTATTCAAGATGCTCGGCGACGGCGCGCTGATCGATTTCGCCAGTGTGCACAACGCGATCGAATGGGCCGTAGAATGCCAGACGGAAACGCGCGCTTATGCGACGGCGCATGGGCACGCGCAAACGCTGCAGTTGCGCATCGGCGTGGCGGTTGGCGACGTGATCGTTCGAAACGGAGACCGCTTCGGCGAAGTCGTGGCGCTCGCCGCGCGCATACAGGAAGCCGCGCCGGCCGGTTCGGTGATGATTTCGGATGTGGCGCACGCTATGACGCGCGGGAATATACGCAAGGACTTCGTGGCGCGACGGCACGCGCTCAAAAACATCGCCGAGCCGATGCAGTTGTGGCTGCACGAGACCTCCAGCGCGGCGCTCAATGAGCGCGCATCAAATTGAGAGAGCGCCTCAAATGAATATCCAGCAAGGGGCGACGCAAGCGCCGGTGACCGGCGGCGCGCTACTGCAGGCATTGTTCGACGCTATGCCAGGCCGCGCCGCCTTTCTCGACGTGGAGCTACGCTATCGCTACGTCAATCGCGAGTTTCTCTTGGCGCTCGGAGCGACAGAAGATTGCGTCATCGGGAAATTCGTCGAGGACGTTTTTGGCGCCCAGGCGGCCAGTCTTTACAAAGCAGCGATTCAAAATCTTTCGGCGAACGCGCCGCAACGCCTGCGCCGTTTCGTTGACGACGCCAGCGGCGCCCGTTGGATCGAAGAGGAGCTCAGGCCGTTCACGCCGGGCGGGGTCATGCAGGGCGTCGTCTGCGTCGCGCGTCCGCTGGCCGACGCCGAGCAGCAGTGCGAAAGCGATCGGCTGGAATTGCTTGAATCGCACAGGACGCGGGAGGCGATTCATGCGGCGGTGGTCGACTCCGCTCTCGATTGTATCGTCGTCATCGACGCACAGGGCCGTGTCGTCGAGTTCAACCCTGCGGCTTCGGCGACGTTCGGCTATTCGCGCGAGCACGCGATCGGCAGGACCGTCGCCGAACTGATCGTCCCGGTGGAAATGCGCGAACATCACAACAGCGGGCTTGAGCGCTTTCGAGCGGGCGGGCCGGCCTCTGTTATCGGGCAGCGCGTCGAATTGGAGGCGATGTGCGCCGACGGTTCGCGCATTCCCGTCGAATTAGCGATCACGGCGGTTGGTTCGGGCCCAAGCGCTCTTTTCACTGCGCATCTTCGCGACCTACGTCCGGCGCGAGAAGCGCAGACGCAAATCGAACGTCAAAGAGAAGCGCTCTACCAAAACGAAAAGCTTGCAGCCCTTGGGTCGCTCCTCGCCGGGGTGGCGCATGAACTCAACAATCCGCTCTCCATCGTCATCGGACAGGCGCTCATGCTGCGCGAGGCGGCTCAGTCGCATGCGAGTTTCGACACGCATTTCGAGGAATTTGCGGAACGCGGCGCGAAAATCGAGACAGCCGCCAACCGCTGCGCGCGAATCGTCAAGGTTTTCCTAGCCATGGCCCGTCAGCGCGAGGCGGAACGCGGAAGAGTGGAGATTCCCGATCTCGTCGAGCGCGTGCTCGAACTGCTTTCGTATGGATTGCGGACGGCCGGCATCGAGGTGACCAAAGACGTCCCTGCGGACCTGCCGCCGCTCTTGGCCGACAGCGACCAGTTGCATCAGGTGCTGCTCAATCTGGTGGTGAACGCCAAGCAGGCGCTGGAAGCGCAGCCGGCGCCACGGCGGATTTCGATCGTCGCGCGCGCCGATCAAGCGGCCCAGAAGCTCGATGTCCACATTTCCGACAATGGGCCGGGCGTTCCAGACGCGATCCGCAACCGCATTTTCGATCCTTTCTTCACGACGAAGCCGCAGGGGGTGGGAACCGGAATCGGACTTGCCGTTTCGCGCGGTCTCATCGAGTCGCACGGAGGTTCGCTCACTCTGGAGCCGCCGCAGCCGGGCGCGGGCGCTGTTTTCGCGATCAGGCTGCCGATCGACGCAGTGGGCATCGAAAGCGTCGCCGTCGCCGAGAATACAGCGACGGCAGCGCAGCGGATCAAGCAGAGGCGTGCGCTGATCGTGGACGATGAAGTCGAAATCGCAGGCTTGCTCGGCGAAATCTTGCGACGGCTAGGCTTCGACTGCGAGATCGCGACGAGCGGCGACCACGCGAAACAAGCGATCGCCGCGCGGCCGGCGGACCTCATTCTCTGCGACATCCGTATGCCCAACGGCGACGGCCCGGCTTTCTACGACTGGCTCAGCGTCGAACATCCGCAGATGACCAACCGTATCGCCTTCGTCACCGGCGACGTTTTGGGTCCCGGCGCAGATCGCTTCATCGCGCGTTCGGGCTGTCCGATCGTAGAGAAACCCTTTACGCCGGAGGACATCCGCCTCGTCGCTGATTTGTTGTGCGACGACGCGGCGGCGTGAATCGGGCTCGCGACGAATTTCAACAGCAGCGAAACGCGCGCGCGCCGCCGGCGCCGAAACGCGCATTCTCGCGCGCCCGGAAAAATTCGTCGCGCGTCATGATCGCCTCGCCGTCGTGAAGCGCGCGGACATGCGCGACATAGACGTCGTAATCGCCCTGCCCGACCATCAGCTTGGCGCCGTCGCGCAGTTTGCGCGCGAGACGATTGAGATCAAGCCCCGGCAGGCTGCAGATCGTGCAATTCATCTTCGGTCTCCCGCGTGGTGACATGCTCAGCGGCGCGCGCGGCGCGGATGGCTCGAATCGCGAAGCCGAGCATCGCCAGAACCAGCGTCACGTAAATCGCGCAAAGCGTGGCGTCGACATAGTCGTTGAAGATGACGCGCTGCATCTCGGCGAGAGTCTTCGCCGGCGCCAGCAATTGATCCTTATCGGCGGCCGCTGCGAATTTTCTGGCATGCGCCAGAAAGCCGATGCGCGGATCCTCATGGAAGATTTTCTCGAAGGCCGCCGTCAGCGTGCAGATATAGAGCCACGCCGTCGGCGCGATGGCGACAAAGGCGTAACGCTCGCGCTTCATCCGATAGAGCACGACGACGCATAGCGTCAGCGCGATCGCCGCAAGCATCTGGTTGGCGATGCCGAACAGCGGCCACAGCGTGTTGATGCCGCCGAGCGGATCGATCACGCCCTGATAGAGGAAATAGCCCCAGCCGCTCACGGCGATCGCGGTCGCGGCGAGGTTCGGCGCCCAGGCCCTTGTGTTGCCGAAGGCCGGAAAGAAGGCGCCGAAGAGATCCTGGATCATGAAGCGCGCGACGCGCGTGCCGGCGTCAATCGTGGTGAGGATGAAGAGCGCTTCGAAAAGAATCGCGAAATGATACCAGAAGGCTTTCGCAGCCGAGCCGCCGATGGCGGAAGAGAGGATATGCGCCATGCCGACGGCGAGCGTCGGCGCGCCGCCGGTGCGCGACAATATGGTCTTCTCGCCGACCTCGGCGGCGACGCCCGAAAGCGTCTCCGGCGTGACCGCGAAGCCCCATGAGGAGATCGCCGCCGCGGCGGAATCGGGCGTCGCGCCGATCAGCGCCGGCGCGCTGTTCATGGCGAAATAGACGCCGGGCTCCAGCACGCTTGCGGCGATGAGCGCCATGACCGCGACGAAGGATTCCATAAGCATCGCGCCATAGCCGATGAAGCGCGTCTGCGTCTCGTCGGCGATCATCTTCGGCGTCGTGCCGGAGGACACAAGCGCATGAAAGCCCGACACCGCGCCGCAGGCGATGGTGATGAACAGGAACGGGAAGACGCTGCCGGCGAAGACCGGGCCCGTGCCGTCGATGAAGCGGCTGACCGCCGGCATCTGGAGGTCGGGCCAGACGATGAAAATGCCGATCGCGAGCGACAGGATCGTGCCGACCTTCAGAAAGGTCGACAGATAGTCGCGCGGCGCCAGCAGCAGCCACACCGGCAAAACTGAAGCCACGAAGCCATAGCCGATGAGCATGAAGGCGAGGGTCTCGGCCTGGAAGGAGAAGAGCGGCGCGAGCAGCGCGCTCTCCGAGACGGTGCGGCCGAAGGCGATGCTCAGGAGCAGCAGAACGAAGCCGATCGCCGACATTTCGCCGATGCGTCCGGGCCGCAGATAGCGGCCATAGACGCCCATGAAGACGGCGATCGGCAGCGTCGCGAAGACGGTGAACGCGCCCCAGGGACTATCGGCGAGCGCCTTAACGACGACGAGCGCCAGCACCGCCAGCAGGATGATCATGATGGTGAGAATGCCGATCATGGCGATGACGCCGGGCACGCGCCCCATCTCGGTCTTAATGAGATCGCCGAGCGAGCGGCCGTCGCGCCGCGTCGAGATGAACAGGACGAGAAAATCCTGCACGGCGCCGGCAAAGATGACGCCAGTTAAGAGCCACAATGTTCCCGGTAGATAGCCCATCTGCGCCGCAAGCACGGGGCCGACGAGCGGTCCTGCGCCGGCGATGGCCGCGAAATGGTGGCCAAACAGCACCCATTTGTCGGTCGGCACATAATCGAGCCCGTCATTGCGGCGAAGCGCGGGGGTGCGGCGGCGCGCATCGAGCCCCAGCACACGCTCGGCGATGAAGCGCGAATAGAAGCGATAGCCAATGGCGTAGGTTCCGATCGCCGCCGTGACGAGCCACATGGCGTTGACGTTCTCGCCGCGCGAGACCGCGAGCGTGTAAAGCGAGAACAGCACGAGAGCGAACACGAGCGCCCAGGGAAACAGCTTCAATGTCTGACGGCTGTCGGCGATGTTGATGATCGACATTAGAACTCCGAATAGCGCCCACTCTCGGCGCATCGATTTCAACGAAACTTATAATTTTGCGAGGGTCAAGGGATCGCGGCGATCGGCGAAATATTTGTGCAGAGCCTCGCCGAAAAGCGGCTCTTGTGGCGCCGCCGCCGCAAACAAGGTCATCGACGAATGGAACTTCAAATCGTCGGGAGAGCCGAAGATCTCATGCGCGCTGCGTCCCTCGACCCTGTTGACCAGTCCGACGCACTCCTTCAGCCGCGCCCCCAACAGAGGATGCGCGAGATAGGCGTGCGCCTCGGCCAGCGAGCGGATGGCGTAGCGCTGCGCCATGGCGCTCGCGCCCAGCCCTTCGAGCTGCGGAAAAACGAACCACATCCAGTGACTGCGCTTGCGGCCGGCGGCGAGCTCAGCCGCCGCCTGAGCGTAAACAGGCTCCTGCGCCGCGACGAAGCGGGCGAGACCGTAAGGATCGTCCGCGGCGGCGGTCATGACCAAATCCGTTGATCAACTCCGCTGTCATTCTCGACGCGCGCAACGCGCGCGATCGGGAATCCAGAGCAAGACCAACATTCAATTGGCTCTGGATTCCCGGTCGGACCTCCGGTCCGCCGGGAATGACAGGCCAATCGATTCGATATCACTCCGCCGCTTCCGCGGCGACGGGCGCGTAGTTGAGAATGGGCGCGAGCCAGCGTTCGACCTCGCGCGCCTCCATGCCCTTGCGGCGGGCGTAATCTTCGACCTGATCGCGCTCGATTTTAGCGACGCCGAAATAATGCGCGCTCGGATGCGCCAGATAGAGCCCGCTGACGGAAGCGGCCGGCGTCATGGCGTAACTTTCGGTCAGCTTCACGCCGGTGCGCTTTTCGACATTGAGCAGATCGAAGATCGTCGCCTTTTCGGTGTGATCGGGCTGCGCCGGATAGCCGGGCGCCGGACGAATGCCGGCGTAGGGCTCGGTCGTCAGCGCTTCGGGCGCGAAATTCTCTTCACGCGCATAGCCCCAAAACTCTTTGCGCACGCGCTCATGCATGCGCTCGGCGAAAGCTTCCGCGATGCGGTCGGCGAGCGCCTTGACCATGATCGAGCCATAGTCGTCATTGGCGCGGGCGTAGCGGGCGGCGATCTTTTCTTCTTCCGCGCCGGCGGTCACGACGAAGGCGCCGACATAATCGCCCTTGCCGCTCTCCTTGGGCGCGACGAAATCGGCGAGCGCGAGATTGGCCTTGCCGTCGCGCTTTTGCAATTGCTGGCGCAGCGTATGCAGCGTGGCGATCTTTTCATTACGCGACTCGCCGTTGTAGAGCGCGATGTCGTCGCCGATGGAATTCGCCGGCCAGAAGCCGATGACGGCTTTCGGCGTGAACCAGCGCTCCTCGACAATCCGCTTCAGCATGGCGCGGGCGTCGTCGTACAGCGTGCGCGCCGCCTCGCCACGCTCGGGATCGTCGAGCAGCGACGGATAGCGCCCCTTGAATTCCCAGGTCTGGAAGAACGGCGTCCAGTCGATGTAGGGAACAAGCTCGCCGACGTCATAACTCGCAAAGGCCCGCGCGCCGCTGAAGGAGGGCTTCGGCGGCTCATAGGCGGCCCAGTCGATTTTATAAGCGTTGGCGCGCGCCTGCGCGAGCGGCGTCCGCAACTTGTCGGCCTGCGCGCGCGCATGCGCCTCCGCGAGGCGCTCATATTCAGCGCGCGTCTGCGCCACATAATCGGGACGCGTCCTCTCGGAGACGAGCGCCTGCGCGACGCCAACGGCGCGGCTCGCGTCGGTGACATAGACCGCCTGGCCGCGACGATAATTGGGACTGATCTTCACCGCCGTATGCACGCGGCTTGTCGTCGCGCCGCCGATGAGGAGCGGCGTGTCGAGACCTTCGCGCTCGAGCTCAGAGGCGACGAAGCACATCTCGTCGAGCGACGGCGTGATGAGGCCGGAAAGACCGATGAGATCGACCTTTTCCTTCTTGGCGACTTCAAGAATCTTCGCGCAGGGCGTCATGACGCCAAGGTCGATCACCTCGAAATTATTGCAGCCGAGCACAACGCCGACGATGTTCTTGCCGATGTCATGAACGTCGCCCTTCACCGTCGCCAGCAGGATTTTGCCGGCAGTGGAGCGCTCGCTCTTATCGGCCTCCATGAAGGGCATGAGATAGGCCACCGCCTGTTTCATCACGCGCGCCGATTTGACCACCTGCGGCAGAAACATTTTGCCCGTGCCAAAGAGATCGCCGACGACATTCATCCCGGTCATCAGCGGGCCTTCGATCACGTCAAGCGGCCGCGTGGAGCGCTGACGCGCCTCTTCCACATCCGCTTCGACGTAATCGGTGACGCCGTTCACCAGCGCATATTCGAGACGCTTCTCGACGGTGTTCTCGCGCCAAGCGGCGTCCTTTTCCTGGGTTTTGCCAGCCGCCCCCTTGAATTTTTCAGCAAGTTCGACGAGGCGCTCGGTCGAATCCTTGCGGCGATTCAGGACGACATCTTCGCAAAGCTCGCGCAATTCGGGATCAATCTCGCCATAGACCGCAAGCTGGCCGGCGTTGACGATGCCCATATCCATCCCCGCCTGAATGGCGTGATAGAGGAACACCGAATGCATCGCTTCGCGCACGGGTTCGTTGCCGCGGAATGAGAAGGACAGGTTCGAGACGCCGCCCGACACATGCACATGCGGCAGATCGCGCTTGATGACGCGCGTGGCTTCGATGAAATCGACGCCGTAGTTCTCATGCTCCTCGATGCCGGTCGCGACCGCGAAAATATTGGGATCGAAAATGATGTCCTGGGGCGGAAAGCCGACGATGTCGGTCAAGATTTTATAGGCCCGCGTGCAAATCTCGGTCTTGCGGGCGAAGGTGTCGGCCTGGCCCTTTTCGTCAAAGGCCATGACGACGACGGCGGCGCCATAGCGGCGCACCTTTTGCGCATCGGCGATGAATTTTTCTTCGCCTTCCTTCATCGAAATCGAATTGACGACGCCCTTGCCCTGCAGACACTTCAGGCCGGCTTCAATCACGGCGAATTTAGATGAATCGACCATCACCGGCACGCGGGCGATGTCGGGTTCGGCGGCGACGAGATTGAGAAATTCCACCATGGCGCGTTCGGAATCGAGCAGGCCTTCGTCCATATTGACGTCGATGACCTGCGCCCCGTTCGCCACCTGATCCCGCGCGACGTCGAGCGCCGCGGCATAGTCGCCATTGGTGATGAGCTTGCGGAACTTCGCCGATCCGGTGACATTGGTGCGCTCGCCGACATTGACGAAGGGAATGTCCTTGGTCAGCGTGAAGGGCTCCAATCCAGCAAGACGCAGCATCGGCTCGATCGTCGGGATCGCGCGCGGAGCGACGCCCTTCACGGCGCCGGCGATCGCGGCGATATGGTCCGGCGTCGTGCCGCAGCAGCCGCCAAGCACATTGACGAGACCGGCGGTCGCGAATTCGCCGACGAGCTCCGCCATATATTCGGGGCTTTCGTCATAAAGCCCGAATTCGTTGGGGAGGCCGGCGTTGGGGAAGGCGCAGACGCGCGTATCGGCGATGCGGCCGATCTCGGCGATATGCTGACGCATCTCGCGGGCGCCGAGCGCGCAGTTGAAGCCGATCGAAAACGGCTTGGCGTGGGCGAGCGAATTCCAGAAGGCGACCGCCGTCTGACCGGAGAGCGTCCTGCCCGAAAGATCGGTGATCGTGCCGGAGATCATGATCGGAAAACGGGTTCCGACCTCGTCGAACGCGTCTTCGAGCGCATAGAGCGCCGCCTTGGCGTTGAGCGTGTCGAAAACGGTTTCGACGAGAAGAATGTCGGCGCCGCCTTCGATGAGGCCAAGCGCGGCTTCCTTATAGGCGGCGCGCAGTTCGTCGAAGGTGACGGCGCGAAAGCCCGGATTGGATACGTCGGGCGAGATCGACGCGGTGCGATTGGTCGGGCCGAGCGAACCGGCGACGAAGCGGCGCACGCCGGTCTTCGCCGCGACTTCGTCGGCGGCCGCGCGCGCCAGCCGCGCGCCCTCGCAATTGAGTTCGAAGGCGAGATGCTCGAGCCCGTAATCGGCCTGAGCAATTGTCGTCGACGAAAATGTGTTGGTCTCGATGATGTCGGCGCCGGCGTTGAGATAGGCGACATGGATCGCCTTGATCGCGTCGGGCTGCGTCAGCGTCAGCAGGTCGTTGTTGCCGCGCAGATCCTTGGCGTGATCTGTGAAGCGCGCGCCGCGGAAATCGGCCTCCTCGAACTTGTGGCGCTGGATCATCGTGCCCATGGCGCCGTCGAGAATGAGGATCCGGCGCGAGGCGGCCTCCTCCAAAGTCTGGAGAATATTGGGGCCGTAAGCTTTGTCGAAAATCATGCGATGGCCCTTTCACGAACGGGACGCACGCCAAGCAAATGGCAAATGGCGAAGACGAGGTCGGCGCGATTATTGGTATAGAAGTGGAATTCATTGACGCCGGCGCGCGCCAGGCTCATCACCTGCTCGACGGCGGTCGTCGCGGCGATGAGCGCGCGCGTCTCCGGATCCTCGTCCAGTCCATCAAAGCGCTCGGCGAGCCAGCGCGGCACGCTCGCCCCGGCCTTTTGCGCAAAACCCGCGACTTGCTTGAAATTGCGGATCGGCATGATGCCGGGCACGATCGGAATCGTGATTCCCCGCCCGCGCGCCTTGTCGAGAAATTTGAAGTAGACGTCATTGTCGAAGAAGAACTGCGTGATGGCGCGCGTCGCGCCGGCGTCGACCTTCGCCTGAAGCGCGTCTAGATCCTGTTCGATCGAGGCGCTTTCCGGATGGCCTTCGGGATAGGTCGACACTGAAATCTCAAAATCGCCGATCCGACGAATGCCGCTCACGAGATCGGTCGAATTGGCGTAGCCTTTCGGATGCGCCTCAAATTTCGACCCCACGCCTGTCGGCGGATCGCCGCGCAGCGCCACGATATGGCGAACGCCGGCGTCCCAATAGTCGCGCAGGATCGCGTCGACGTCTTCGCGCGCGGCGGAAACGCAGGTGAGATGCGCAGCTGGCTTCATTTCGGTCTCACGCACGATGCGCGCGACGATCGAATGCGTGCGCTCGCGGGTGGTGCCGCCGGCGCCATAGGTGACGGAAACGAAATGCGGTTTGAGCGCCGCCAGCCGATTGATCGTCTGCCAGAGTTGCGTCTCCATCTCCGGCGTCTTGGGCGGGAAGAATTCGTAGGAGATCGCAAATTGGTTGGGCGACGCCGTGGGATGAAGAGCGTTAAACATCAGGCTGTCTCATAAGATACTGTGGGAATGGGATCGGCGATGACGCGCGGATCGCGCGCCAGCCACAAGGACACGGTGAGCTTGGCGCCTTCGCTGGGGTCGGGCGCCAATTGCCGGTGTTGAATAATGTCGAGGCCGGCTTGCGCGAGCAGTCCGGTGATTTCAGCGTCGGAAAAGCCGAGGCGGCGGTGCGCGTGCTTATCGCGCAGCGCCTCTTCCTGATGCGGCGCAAAGTCGACGACGAGCAGACGGCCGCCGGGGGCGAGCACCCGCGCCGCCTCGCGCAGCGCGCGGCCCGGATCGTCGAGAAAATGCAGAACCTGATGCATGATCGCGAGGTCGATGGAGTTGCGCTCGATCGGCAGCGCATAGATGTCGCCCTGACGCAGCTGCACATTGTCGAAGCCGGTCTCTTCGAGCCGGCCGCGCGCGACGCCGAGCATGGCGGAGGAAAGATCGACGCCGACGGCGCGCTCGGCCTGGGGCGCGAACAGCTCGAGCATCCGGCCGGCGCCGGCGCCGAGATCGAGAAGGTTGCGCACCGGTCTGTCGCCGACGCACTGGCGCATCGCTTCTTCAACGCGCTCCTCGGGGACGTGCAGCGCGCGGATGTGGTCCCACTCCTCGGCATGCGCGGCGAAGTAGCGCGCGGCGTTCTCGGCGCGCGCGTGACGCACCTGGGCGAGTCTCGCGCGGTCGCCGGCGAGAAGCGCGTCGTCAGCCTCGAGCCAACCGACGAGGGCGCGCGCGAGGGCGCCCGCCGGGCCGGCCGGCGACAGACGGAAAAAGGCCCACGCCCCTTCGCGGCGGCGCTCGACGAGGCCAGCCTCGACGAGGAGCTTAAGATGGCGCGAGACGCGCGGCTGAGACTGGCCCAGGATCGCCACAACCTCGCTGACCGTCAGCTCCGACTGGGCGAGCAACGCCAGAAGACGCAGGCGCGTCTCCTCTCCGGCGGCGTTCAACGCCGCAAGCGTCGGGTCGAGGGCCAATTTGGCGACGGACTTCATGAGCGCTCCGCTAGATATAAAGATATCTATATACGTCAAATTTACCGGGCGCAACCACGGTCGCCGTTTTTTGACGAGGGAATGCTCTTGACCGAATCCCAAACCAGGTTCATCTTTTGTTACATCGCACCTGTCGATCTGACAGCATGATCGGCAGGCTCGCTCGGGCGGGACCTCGACGCGAACGCGATCCAGGATAGGCTCAAAAACCCCCTGTTGATGGGCCGAACCGAGCAACATTGTTGCGAGAGGAGCATGACGCCACCGGGTCATACCATTTGACCGGCGTTTGGTTCCGGTCACTGGGCGATCAGGAGCAGCTGCCTGATCTGTCCATCCTCCGAGACAATCGACAATCTTCCGGGCGGCCGAAGGCAAAGGCCAAGCGTCGGACGCCCGTTCACAGACTGGACAATCCAGACTAGCTTCCAAGAGAAGCAAATGGCCCCGTGAGCTCTGCGCCACGGGGCCTGTTTTATTTCCATCGCTAAAAAGCACGGTCCCGGGCGAAAGCCGAACGCGACGTTCGGCCCTTCGCCTTTCAAGGCTCGGAACCAGCGCTGGCCGGCTACGCCGGCGCCTTCTCTTCTTCCTTGCTGACGACCTCGAGGAAGCTCTCCGCCGCCTCGCGCCGCTCGAAGACATGCGGCTGCAGACCGCGTTTGGAGAGCGCCTCCTTCATCTTCAGGCGTGCGAAGGCGCTCGTCGAATAACGGGTCGTCGTCAGATAATAGCGCTGGCTCATGTAGTCGATCATTTCGGCGTAATCGTCGTAGAGCGCCTCGTTGATCTTCCAGCCGTCGTGATTGACGACCGAGTTGACGCGCTTGCCGACCTTGTCCGACGCCTCGATCAGCGTCTTGCGCAGATCGTCGATGTCCTTCTTGGTTCGGGCGTGCCAGCCCTCGAGATTGACGAAAAGAATGTTGCGGTCGGCGTCGTAAGTGACGCGATCGGACATGTTGAGATTGATCAGGTCGGCGAGCAGCCCCATCGGCTCGTCGATGAAGATGCGCTTATCCATCAGTTCGGCGTGTTCGATGATGGGCTTGAAATCCATATGCGCCAGGATGTCCTTGTCGATATCGATCCCCGGCGCGACCTCGATCAGTTCAAGCCCCTTGTCGACGAGTTTGAACACGCAGCGCTCGGTCACGTAATAGACCGGCTGCTTGCGCTTTTGCGCGAATTTGCCGGAGAAGGTGATCTGCTCGACGGCGTTGAGGAACTTCTTGTTCCTGCCTTCCTGCAGAATGTTCACCTTGCCGTCGGCGATTTCGACGCGCAGTCCGCCATTGGTGAAGGTGCCGGCGTAGACGACGAGGCGCGCGTTCTGGCTGATGTTGATGAAGCCGCCGCAGCCGTTGAGGCGTCCGCCAAATTTCGACGTGTTGACGTTGCCCTGCAGGTCGCACTCGGCCATGCCGAGACAGGTCATGTCGAGACCGCCGCCGTCATAGAAGTCGAACTGCTGGTTCTGCTGAATGATCGCGTCGGCGTTGGTCGCGGCGCCGAAGCTCGAACCGGCCGCGAGCACGCCGCCGATGGCGCCGGCTTCCGTCGTCAGCGTGATGTAGGGCGTCATCTTTTCTTCGTTGGCGACGGCGGCGATGCCTTCCGGCGCGCCGACGCCAAGATTAACCACCCCGTTCGGCGGCAGCTCGAAACTGGCGCGCCGCGCGATGACCTTGCGCTCGTCGAGCGGCATCTTGGCGAACTTCTCGACCGGCACGCGGATTTCGCCGGAAAGCGCCGGATTGTGGATCACGCCATAGTTCATGCGGTGCATTTCCGGCGGATCGGCGACGACCACGGCCGAGACGAGAATGCCAGGTATATGCACGTCTTTCGGCTTGATCGAGCCCTGTTCGACGATGCGCTCGACCTGCGCGATGACGAGCCCGCCATTGTTATGGGCGGCCATGGCCTGAGCGAGATTGTCGAGCACGAGCGCCTCGCGCTCCATCGAGATATTGCCGGAAGGATCGGCCGAGGTGCCGCGAATGAAGGCGACGTCGATCTTGGTGGCGATATAGAACAGCCACTCCTCACCCATGATGTTATGGTATTTGACCATGTCCTCCTTGGTGCGGTCGTTCACCTTGCCGCCGCCAAAGCGCGGGTCGACATAGGTGTAGAGGCCGACTTTGGAGAAGAGACCCGGCTGGCCGGAGGCGCAGGCGCGGTAGAGCTGCGAGATGACGCCCTGCGGGAGATTGTAGCCGCAGATCTTGTTCTCCTGCGCCGCCTGGGCGACCTTCGGCATGCGGCCGAAATTGGCGGCGATCACCCGGCGCAGCAATCCTTCGTGATGGAAGCGCCCGGTGCCGAGGCCCTTGGAGTCGCCGGCGCCCGCGGTCATGATCAGCGTGAGATCGCGCGGATGCTGGCTCTCGACGAAGCGCTTTTCCAAAGCGGCGTGCAAAGCCTCGGGAATGCAGCTCTGGACGAAGCCGGTGGTGGTTACGACGTCATTGTCGCGAATGAGCGCAATCGCCTCGTCGGCGGTAATGACCTTATTGTTCGCCATGTCCTCAGGGTTCCCTCGCTCCCCACTCTTTGATTGCGGACCGTTGACGTCGCCGCTCTGGTGGGCGTTTTGCTCAAAATGAGCGCTCAACCGTAGAGACCGCGCCGCCCTCGCGCAATAGCGGCGATGCGCCGCAGATCGGCCGCAACCTCGCCAACGCGCGGGAGATTGGCCGTCAGTCGCCGCGGTAGACGCAGCCCTCAAAACAGCTGTCGCGAAAGACGCCGACTTCGGCAAGACCCGGCAATGTGGGCGCGAGGTCGCGCCAGATATAGGCGCAGAGATTTTCGAGCGTCGGTTTTCCCAGCCCTTCAAGGTCGTTGAGAAACGAGTGGTCGAGGCGTTCGCGCAGCTCCGCGAGCCTGCGGCCAAGCTTGCCGAGGTCCATCACCCATTGCTCTTCGAGGGTGGGCTCGCCGCGCAGGGTGACGCGCACGCGAAAGGAGTGGCCATGCAGATTGCGGTATTTGCCGCCCTCTGGAGCCTCGGGATCGTAGAGCGCGTGCGCCGCCTCGAAATAAAACTCCCGAAAGATCTCGAAACTCGACACCGTCACTTCACCCCGATCGCCTTGTGGGTTTGCAAAGACAGACGCCAGCGCGGATGCGCCAGGCAGTAGCTGACCGCGGCATCCGTATTGCGCGAAACATCCGGCCCGTCCATGGGCTGCAGCAGAAAATGCGTAAAGTCGAGCCGCTCATAGGCGGAGGGATCGACGCCCTTTTGGGGGTAGACCAGCTTCAATTCCGCGCCGCGCGTCTGGGCCAGCGGCGCGCCGCCCTTGGGCGACACGCAGATCCAGTCGATCCCAAAGACGACGGGCAGCGTGCCGTTCGTCTCGATGGCGATCTCGAAGCCCTGCCCGTGAAGCGCCGCGACCAAGGCCTCATCGATCTGCAGCATCGGCTCGCCGCCGGTCAGCACGGCGAAGCGCCGCTCGCGGGCCTCGCCCCACAGCGTCGCCAAATGGCCGGCAAGCGCCGTCGCGTCGGCGAATTTTCCCCCGCCCTCGCCCTCGAAGCCGACGAAGTCCGTGTCGCAGAACTGGCACTGCGCGGCGGCGCGGTCCGCTTCGCGCCCGCTCCACAGATTGCAGCCGGCGAAGCGGCAAAAGACCGCGGCGCGACCCGCGTTAACGCCTTCGCCCTGCAGGGTTTTGAAGGCTTCCTTGACGATGTAGGCCATTGCCCGCTCTAGATCACGCTGCATTTGGGCGAAATCGCCCAAATGCAGTAACGTGATCGATCTCAAAGTTCTAGAGCGCGCTTACGCGAAAAACCGGCATCCACTTTTTCGCGAGCCGCGCTCTAGCGCGGACGCCGCGCGACGTAAAGCGAGGCAAGACGCTTACCCGTTCTTGGGAAGCTCCTTGTCCTTGCCCTCAGGCTCGGGCGCGGGCTGCGGACGCGGGTCGAGGCTGCGGATATAGGTGACGATATCGTCGATCTCCCTGCGCGAGAGATGCATGTCGGGCATCGGCGGATGCGGATCCATCAGGAAATGGCCAAGCTTCTTCCTGTCGGTTCGGCGCTGGGCGATATCGAAGAAGGACGGCGCGTCGGCCGAGGCGCTGGTCTGATCCGACGTCACCACATGGCAGGATGCGCACCATCGCTTCGCGACGATCGCGCCGCGCTGGGCGTCGCCCGCCGCAAGCGCCGAAGTTGCGAAAGCGGCGCTTCCGCCGACGAGGGCCATTGCGAGCGTAAGGCGTCGAAGCTGCATGTGGTTTTCCTTAAGCGGGAGCCGTCGATTCGCTTCGCATCAAAGCACAAGCGCGGCCCGCTGGGTATCGGCGCCTCTCACGCGAGCTTGCGTCAGGACGACGCGCGGCCTCGAGGGTTGCTGCATTTTTGCAACACTCATGTGATCTGATTGCAACAGTGTGGCGGATTAGCATCTTGCCCACGATTGGAGCTGCGGCAGCCCCTTTTCAGACACAAAAGCTGAGCTAAGGTGATCCGGTCACAAGCTCATTCGAGATGCGGAGACAGGCGCCGAAAGATTTCGCTTTCGGCCGCAGGTTCCTTCTTTCCCTCTCGCTGATCAGCGGTGACGGCTGGCGTATGGCCTTAAAGGCGTCGGGCGTCTTCTTGGGGTGAGGAAAGTCGGAACATTATGGTCGGAAGCGTTCATGCGGGCGTGAACTCAGCCTTTACGCGCAAGCGCGCGGCTTTGCCGCTCTGCCTTTTCGCGACGAGCCTGGGCATGCTGGTGACGGCTTTTGTCGCGCCGGCGCCCGCTCTTGACGCGCCTCGAACGGCCACGAGAGCCGAGTCGCAGCCTCTACCAATGTTCAAGGATCCGCGCGCGGCGCTCCGCGCTGGACTTGAAAGCTACCATGCCGGCGACGCCGCGACCTCCATCGCCGCGCTGCGCTACGCCGCCGAGGGCGGCGAGCCGCTGGCCAAATGGAAGCTTGGCCGAATGTACGCCGAAGGCGACGGCGTCGTTCGCGACGACGCCAAGGCTTATGAATATTTCGCGCAAATCGTCGACCACTACGCCGACGACGAGCCGGATCCGCGCGAGCGTTCGATGGCGGCAAGCGCCTTCGTCGCCGTGGGCATTTATCTGCGTGACGGCGCTCCAAGCGGAAAGATCAAGCCCGATCTCGATCGCGCGTTTGATCTGTTCCGTTATGCGGCGACGTATTTCAGCAACGCCGACGCGCAGTACAATCTGGCGCGAATGTATCTCGAAGGGACCGGCGTCAAGAAGAACGTCCGCCAGGGCGTGAATTGGCTGGAGCTCGCGGCGCGCAAGGGCCATCCGCAGGCGCAGGCGATGCTCGGCCGGCTGATGTTCACCGGCGAGGCGAGCGGCGAACCCGAACGCGCGCGCGGACTCATGTTTCTGACGCTGGCGCGCGACGCAGCTGGCGGCGCGACCCACGACCAATGGATCGCGGATTTGCACGCCGAAGCGCTGAATTCCGCCAGCGACGCCGACCGTAGCGCGGCCGTCACCATGCTCGAAGGCTATCTGCGCGAACGCAACTGACGTTCAGATTTCAGCCGGCTTGCGCCGCGGCGCCTTTGAACTTCACCGGAATGCTCAGGAAGCGCGCGCCATCCCCGCGCGGCGGCGGAAACTTGCCGGCGCGAATGTTCACCTGAATTGAGGGCAGCAGCAGCCGCGGCGCGGCAAGCTCCTGATCCCGCTTGTGTCGTCCCGCCACGAAGTCTTCCTCGCTGACGCCATCCTTGATCTGCACGTTCTTGGCGCGCTGCTCGGCGACCGTCGTCTCCCAGGCGTAGAATTCTCGTCCCGGCGCCTTGTAGTCGTGACACATGAAGAGCCGCGTCTGCGGGGGCAACGAAAGTATGCGGCGGATCGACTGGTAAAGCGCATGCGCGTCGCCGCCGGGGAAATCCGCGCGCGCCGTCCCATAGTCGGGCATGAACAGCGTGTCGCCGACAAACACCGCATCGCCGATCTTATAGGCGACGTCGGCCGGCGTGTGGCCGGGCGTGTAGATCGTTTCGCCCTCGAGTTCGCCGATTCTGAACCGCTCGCCGTCCTTGAAGAGGTGGTCGAAGCAGCCGCCGTCAGCCTTGACGTCCTCAGCGCCGAACACCGGCTTGAAGATCGCCTGGACCTTGTCGATGTGTTCGCCGATGCCGATCTTCGCGCCCGTCGCCGTTTTGACGATCTGGGCGGCGGTCAGATGATCGGCATGCGCATGAGTTTCGAGAACCCAATCGATCGTTAATCCTGCCCGCGCCGCCTCGGCGAGGATGGCGTCGATGGAATGCGAATCGGCGACTCCGCTCGCCGGGTCATAATCGAGCACGGGATCGACGATCGCCGCGCGCTTCGTGGCGGGGTCGCTGACGATATAGGTGATCGTGTTGGTGGACTCGTCAAAGAAGGCCCTCACGGACGGCGCCTGCGGCATCGATCTCTCCTTCTTGCAGCGCTCAAGCACTTCTCTTCGTTCGTGCTTTCGCCTTTTCCTGCTTGCGCCGTCAGATATATGCGCTATAGCTAAATAAGCAATAGCTAATATTATACGCGCGAAGGAGCGACATGCTGACGGCTATTCCTCTGGACGCCGTGCTTGGTCTGATCTCCGGCGGAATCGTCGGCTTTACGCTGGCGCTCGTCGGCGGCGGCGGCTCGGTGCTGGCCGTGCCGCTTCTTGTCTATCTTGTCGGCGTGCCCAATCCACATATCGCGATCGGCTCAAGCGCCGCGGCCGTCGCTGTCAACGCCCTGATGAGTCTCGCCAATCATGCGCGCGCACGGACCATCAAATGGCGCTGCGCCTCTGTCTTCGCAGTCTTCGGGGTTGCCGGCGCATTCGGCGGCTCGACGCTCGGCAAGATCATCGACGGCGAAAAGCTGCTCGCGTTGTTCGCGCTGCTGATGGTCGTCGTGTCCTATCTGATGCTGCGGCGCCGGGGCGCGCTGGGCTATCCAGCAGTCCGGCTCAACCGCGAGAATTTCCCCCGGCTCGTCGGCGCAGGCGCTACGGCCGGCGCGCTTTCGGGCTTCTTCGGCATCGGCGGCGGCTTCCTGATCGTGCCGGGGCTGATGTTTGCGTCCGACATGCCGATCTTGAACGCCATCGGCTCGTCGCTCGTCGCCGTCGCCGCCTTCGCGGTGACAACGGCGGCGAACTACGCCTTTTCGGACCTCGTGGACTGGGAGCTTGCCGGGACGCTCGTGCTCGGCGGCGCGTTTGGCGGGCTGATCGGCGCCGCGGCGGCGCGACATCTGTCGAAGATGCGCGGGGCGCTGAGCGCCGTCTTTGCAACGGTCATCTTCGCGGTGGCGCTCTATGTGCTCTGGCGCAGCGGCGGCGCGCTCGGACTACTCGATCACGCGGCGAAATCGGCGTAGATCGCGACGTGATCGGAAGGTTTCTCGCCGGCCCGCATCGATTTGACGATCTCTACGCGCGCCAGCCGATCAGAAGCTTGCGGCGAGAGCAGAAGATGATCGATGCGAAGTCCCTTGTTCTTCTGCCAGGCGCCGGCCTGATAATCCCAGAACGTGTAAAGCCCGCCTTCATCCGACGTCGCTCGCAAAGCGTCCGCATAGCCGAGATTGACCAGGCGCTGATAGGCGGCGCGAGTCTGCGGCAGGAATAATGCGTCGCCAATCCAGGCCGACGCCTCATAGACGTCCCGCGCCTCCGGAATGACATTGTAGTCGCCGGCGAGAACCGTCGGCTCTTCGAGGCCAAGCAGCGCCTCCGCGTGGCGCGTCAGCGTCTCCATGAAGGCGAGCTTGTAGAGATATTTCTGCGTGTGCGGCGGATTGCCGTTCGGCGCATAGATCGAGGCGACGCGCATGACGCCGCCGGCGCCGTCGGCGATGATCGCCTCAATGTAGCGCGACTGCGCCTCGCCGTCGAAGCCCGGCAGACCGAGAGTGACGTCCTGAAGCGGCGACTTGGAGAGGATTGCGACGCCGTTGAATCCCTTCTGCCCGTGGACAGCGACGTTATATCCGGCGTCTTCGATTTCGAGTCGCGGAAAAACGTGATCCTCGCACTTCGTTTCCTGCAGGCACAGCGCGTCCGGCGCGGCCTCGCGCAGAAAGGCGAGAAGCGGCGCGAGGCGCTGCCTGACAGAATTGACGTTCCAAGTCGCGATGCGCACCGTCGGCTCCTGGATCACGCTGGATTTGGGCGAATTCGCCCACATCCAGATGACGTGATCGTTCACATAAATTTAGAGCGCGCTTTGCGCGAAAAACCAGCGTCCGCTTTTTCGCGAGCGCGCTCTAGCGCCGCACGCGCGCTAGTCGAGGCGATAGGTGGCGTGGCAGGCGTTGCAGGCTTGCACGACTTGCGACAGTTCGGCAAGCGCGGGACGCATGTCGCCGCCGGGCCCGATCTTGGCCGCCTCCTGCGCGAATTTGCTCGCCTGTTCATGCATCGTCAGACCGAGCGCGCGCATCTCGTCAGGCATGTGATGCGCCATCATCGCGGGCATATCGCCGAGGTCGCCACTCTTGGCGTTTGGCTTGCACGCCGCCGCGCCGGACGACGCCATGCCGAGCCGCGTGTCGGCGATTTTCGCTGCGCCCGCGCCGTCGCCCTTGCCCAAGGCCGCCAGGATCTCGGCGACCGCCTCCGCATGTCCGCGCATATTGGCGAGCATATGCGCGCGCATCGGCGCCGGAAGGTCGACCTCCTGGCGCGTGTCGCGCATCTTCGGCGACATTTTCATATGCTCCATGTTCATTTGCTTCATATGCGCGCCGTGATCGTCCGTATCGTCGCCCGCGTTAGCGGCGGCGGCAAACAACGAGAGCCCGCATGCCGCGGCTAAGAGAAATCTTCCAATCATGGCCTCCCCCTTTTCATGTGAGCGGGTCGAACGTAACCCGCAGCGCCCCGTGACGCACGAGACGAATCGTCACGGCTGCGCGTCGGCGGGCAGAGTGATGATTTGGCCCTGCCGCAACTTTTTACGATTGAGCGCCGGATTGGCGGCGGCGATGTCGCGCCAGCGCTTTTCGTCGCCATAGAGTCGCTTGGCGATCGCGCGCAGCGTGTCGCCGCGCCGCACCGTATAGGTCTTCTGCACGGCGGCCGACGCTGGCGGGCTTTGCGTCGCTTGAGGCGCGCCCTGGACCGCCGAGTCGACAGGGTGGGAAGGCTGAGGCGCGGCCGGCGCTGCATCGACGACGACGAACTCCCCGCGCAACATTCCCATCCAGCAGCTCCAGGGAATGACGCCTGTCTTTTCGGGCGTGAATTCGATCGTCTGCCGTCCCGGCTTGACGTCGAATTCGAGCTTCAAGGATGGAACCAGGATACGATTATTGCAGGTCGTCACTTGCGTCGCGTTGATCACCCATTTGACCGGCACGCCGCGCAGCAGCGTGAAGCGGGTGGGCGTAAAGCCAAGGCCGTTGGCCTCCATCTCGATCGTCTGCGTCTTCGGCGCGGCGGAATCCTGCTGTGGTTGGACGCGTTCAACGGGGGCCGGGCTTCGCCAGCTCGTCGTCAGCGACGCGAGATCGGCGCCCGAGCCTGTGAGGATCAATCCGCGATTGATCATCACCGCGCCGAGCGCGACGACGATCACGCCGGACGCGGTCAGCAGGCGATGCGTCACCGCCCCCGAAAGCACTGTCGTCAGCGCGCCGAAGGCGAGCATCACCGGCAAGGTTCCAACGCCAAAGACGAAGAGCGTCTTCGCGCCTTCAACGGGGCTGCCGGTCCCGGCCGCCATCACATACATCGCCTGCAACGGTCCACAGGCGATCATCAGCCCGTTGAGAAGACCGATCACGAACGGTCGATGTCTGGCGCCGCCCGCTTCACGGTTCACCCAGTTCTGCAGCGGGCCAGGCAGTCCGAACCGGAAGCGGCGCAGCGGCGCGAACAGCCCCAGCATATTGAGCCCGAAGATGAGAAGGAAAGCGCCCGCCGCGACACCGGCGACGCCGCGCAGCATCGGCGTGAACGCGATGAAGGCGCCGAGCCATCCGAAGGCGGCGCCGATCGCCGTGTAGGACAGCGTCTTTCCGGCGCCATAGGAGAGGTGCGAGACGAAGGACGAGCGTCCCGCGCGCGCATCGGCTGTCGCGTAACTCACGACAAAAGCGCCGCACATGCCCACGCAATGGAAGCCTGTCAGCAGGCCCAGAAGAAACAGGAGGCCGAGACTCATATGCTGAGCGATGTCCGGCTCGCCCGCGGCGCTGATCCAGCGCGTATCGAACAGGATTAAGGCGGCGAGTCCGGCGAGGGCGGCGACGATGATCGCCAGTCTGATGAAAGGCGAACGCCGGCGCTGCGCCTCTTCCGTCAGAACGACGCGATAGCCGTTCTGCTCGACGCTGTTGCGAATCGCGCTGAAATTGGTCGCATCGGCGTCATAGTCGACGACGACCGTCTCGGTCGGATAGCTGGCCGAAACGCCGCGCACGCCGGCGAGCTTTCTAACCGCCGCCTCGATGACATGCTCGCAGCCGTGGCAATGCATGCCGCGGGCGTGAAACGTGATCGCCGTTTCGTTCATCCAGGTTACGCCTCGCCGCGCAGCGTCTGACCGCGGCCGGCGCTCCAGCGTCGGCCGCATTGCGTTATTCCGTCTTCGCGCCGTGGCCGGCGCGAGACGGATTTACGTGCAGAGTTACTTGCCGAGCTACTTGCCGAGCTACTTGCCGAGCGTATCCATGCCCAGAAGCTTATAGGCGGGGCAGAAGTTGACGAAGGCCGTGGTCAGCGGAATGAGCCCGACAAGGCCCCATAGCGACTGCGGACCAATGAAGACGAGGCTGAGCAAGAGCAGTCCGGCGACGATGCGGATGATCCGATCGGTCCTTCCGATATTGGCGACCATGACTAATCTCCCTTCTCCCGCGGCGATCGTAATGTCAGGCTATCGCCTCGCGTGAGATCGCACAGCGACTAAGTCTCGCTTGAGGCGCGGCTGCTATTTCTGCCTGTCGTCGTCGTCGAGCTCGAGCCACATGGCGTTGAGAATGGCGAAGGCGCAGGCGAGCCCCAGCCCTAGGATCCAGGAAAAATACCACATGCCGCGTTTTCTCCCGCTCAATAGTAGTAATCGTCGCCGCGACGGATCGCCGCCTCGCTCACTGCGCCGCGCAGCACGTAGTAGACCCAGCTGGTATAGGCAAGGACGATCGGCAGAAAGACGATCACCGCGATGAGCATGAGCGAGAGCGTCGCTTTGCTCGACGACGCGTCCCAGACCGTCAGGCTTTGGCTCGGGTGGGTCGAGGACGGCAGCAGGAAGGGGAACATGCTGAAGCCCGCCATGGTTGCGACGCCCGCGACCGAAAGGCTGCTGGCGAGAAACGCGATCCTGCCCGCCGAGAAGGCGAAGGCCAACGCCGCAACGAGCGCGCCCGTATACGCCAGCGCGGGGGCAGCGATCATCCAGGGGTAGGCGCGGTAATTGTCGAGCCAGGCGCCGGCTTCTCGCGTCACCGACTTCGCCAGCGGATTCGAAGGCCCTGCATGTTCGATGACGCCGTCGATGCGAAATCCTTCGACGCCCAGCATGATCCACAGTCCCGCGGCGGAAATGAGCAGAACAAGCAGGAGCGCCGCGAGCGCGCCATATCGGCGGGCGCGGACGGAAACCTCACCCTCGCTTTTCACGCTCAGCCAGGCGGCGCCCTGCATCGTGAGCATCGCCACGCTCACGAGGCCGCAGAGCAAGGCGAATGGATTAAGCAGACCAAGGAGGCCGCCCTCATAGGTCGCGCGCAGCGCCTGATCGAAATGGAAGGGAACGCCCTGCAGAAGATTGCCGAAGGCCACGCCGAAAATCAGCGCGGGGACAAAACCGGAGACGAAGAAGAGCCAGTCCCAGGTTTCGCGCCAGCCGGTCTCGGGTCTTTTGTCGCGGAAGGTGATCGCCACCGGCCGCAGAATGAGGCCGATCAGCACCAGCAACATCGCAAGATAGAAGCCGGAGAAGGACACCGCGTAAAGCGGCGGCCAGGCCGCGAAGACGGCGCCGCCGCCGAGAATGAACCAGACCTGGTTGCCTTCCCAGACGGGACCGATCGTGTTCAGCGTCACGCGCCGCTGCGTGTCATTGCGCGCAACGAAAGGATGCAGCATGGCGACGCCAATGTCGAAGCCGTCCATGACCGCGAAGCCCACGAGCAGGACGCCGAGAATCGCCCACCAGATGAGGCGAAGCGTCATATAGTCGAACATCGCTTTCGCCTTTCCTATCGCGTTTGCGCCGGCGCCGGCGCGGGAAGTACGGGCGCGCCTGAGCGCTGCGGCTCGGTCTCCTCCCGCGGGCCAATGCGGACATATTTGACGATGAGCCCAACATCGATGACGGCCAGCGCGCTGTAGAACAGCACGAAGGCCGCGAGGCTCGCCGCGACATTCGACGCGGGGACGTTGGAGACGCCGAGGAACGTCGGCATCGTCGCGTCGATGATCCACGGCTGCCGCCCATATTCGGCGACGATCCAGCCGAGTTCGGCGGCGACCCAGGGCAACGGCAGGCTATACATGGTCATGCGCAGGAACCAGGGCTTCCCGCAGCGTCGCCGGCTCGACAGATAGAAAGCGGCGGCGAAGAGCGCGATGAAATAGAACCCCAGCGCCACCATGATGCGGAAAGACCAGAACAGCACCGGCACGTCGGGGATCGTCGACAGCGCCGCTTCATGAATCTGAGCGTCGGTCGCATTCTCGATATCGGGCCTGATGCGCTTAACCAGCAGCGAATGCCCGACGTCGCGCATCGATACTTCGAGTTCCGGCGGAACGGCGGCGTTGGGACGACCGCCTTCTTTCGTCAGCCACTGATAGCCGGCCATGCCGTTGCGGATGCGCTCTTCGGATCGTTCGACGAGCGCCTTGACGCCTTCGACGGGCTTATCGAGCGAACGCGTCGCGATCAGGCCCAAGACCCAAGGAATTTTGATCTCGTATTTCGTTGTTTCGCTCTTGAGATCTGGAATGCCGAAGAGGGTGAAAGACGCCGGCGGCGGCTCCGTCTCCCACATCGCTTCAATCGCCGCGATCTTCATCTTCTGGTTCTCGCCCGCCGTATAGCCGCTCTCGTCGCCGAGCACGACGACCGAAAGCGCGGAAGCGAGCCCGAAGCTCGCCGCCACCGTCAGCGAGCGGCGAGCGATAGCGACATGACGACGGTTCAAAAGGAAATAGGCGGCGATTGACATGACAAACATCG
This sequence comes from Methylocystis sp. H4A, assembly GCF_015709545.1. Lineage (NCBI taxonomy): Bacteria > Pseudomonadati > Pseudomonadota > Alphaproteobacteria > Hyphomicrobiales > Methylocystaceae > Methylocystis > Methylocystis sp. H4A. Next base: position 102,249 of record NZ_JADNQY010000024.1, read on the forward strand.
CGCCCGTGACATAGCCAGCGCTGACCGTGTGTACGAATTTTGATTGCGCCACGGGATTGAACAACACCTCGGCGAAGGACGTGAGCTCCATGCGCATCGTCTGCGGATTGAACGCCGCGCCGACCGGGTTCTGCATCCAGGCGTTGGCGACGAGGATCCAGAGCGCCGAGAAATTCGCGCCGAGCGCGACGAGCCAGGTGACGATGAGATGCTGCACCTTGCTTAAGCGTTTCCAGCCGAAGAAGAACAGGCCGACGAAGGTCGCCTCGAGGAAGAAGGCCATCAGGCCTTCGATGGCGAGCGGCGCGCCAAAAATGTCGCCGACATAATGCGAGTAATAGGCCCAGTTGGTGCCGAACTGGAATTCCATGGTGACGCCGGTGGCGACGCCCATGGCGAAATTGATGCCAAACAGCGTGCCCCAGAACTGCGTCGCCTCGCGCCAGACGGTGCGCGCGGTCATCACATAGACGCTCTCCATGATGGCGAGCAGCAGCGCAAGGCCGAGCGTCAGCGGCACGAACAGGAAGTGATACATCGCCGTCAGCGCGAATTGCAGGCGCGAGAGCGTGACGACGTCGAATTCGAACATTTTGAGCTCCTGATCGATGTCAACGCGGCGCAGTGGCGGACAGCGCTTCCACCATCTGCGCCGGCGTCACCCTAATGCGATGCGCGGGGCCGAAGAACACAACGTAGAGCGCGACGAGCGCCAGCAACTTGAACCCAAGCGCGATGGCGATCTCGCGTCCTAATGGCCTTGTGCGCATCGACTCATCCCCTAGCGTTGCATGCCCTAGCTTTGCATGGCTGCGGCGCCGCCTTATGACAGTGCGCGACGCAGCCGTTCGATGCCGAGCAGTTTCATGATGTAGCGCTCATAGACAGGCTCGCTCTGTCCCTTGCGGACCTTGCGCAGGAAGTATTTCTCATAGGCGATCTTGGCGAGATGCACCCACCGCCCCTCGCTCGACCAGTTGACGTTGCGCGGCGGAATCTGCGGCTTTGCGACGAAGGCGACGCCCTTGTCGCCGAAATCCGCCAAGCAAACCGCATTCCACGTGCCTTCTTCCTTTGCTTCACGCCCGGCGATCAGCGCGGCGATATTATGCGCCGTCGCCGTGACCATCGACTCGATCATATAGCCGGTCTTCGGCGTGCCCGTCGGCACCGGCGTCGCCTCGACAGGCGGGATCGCAACGCAGACGCCGACGCCAAAGACATTTCGGTATTTCGGATTGCGCTGATTCTTGTCGATGATGACGAAGCCGCGCGGATTGACCAGTCCCTCGACGCCCATCAGCGCGTCGACGCCTTTGAACGCAGGCATCACCATGGCGAATTTGAACGGCACTTCGTGCTCTTTCTTGACCTGCCCCTGGTCGTCGAGCTCGGCGCATTTGAGAAGGCCCGGTTCGATGGCGGTCGTCTTGGCGTTGACGATCCATTTGATGTCGCGATCGCGGAACGCCGATTCGAGCATCCCTTTCGTATCGCCGACGCCGCCCAAACCCAAATGCCCGACATAGGGCTCGGACGTGATGTACGTCATCGGCACCTTGTCGCGGATGCCGCGCCGACGCAGATCGGTGGAAAGGATCATGGCGTATTCATAGGCGGGACCAAAACAGGAGACGCCGGGCGCGGCGCCGACGATGATCGGACCAGGATCCTTGCAGAACTCCTCATAGGCCTTCGACGCCGTCTCGGCATGCTGCAACGTGCAGACCGAATGCGTATGTCCGCCATGCGGTCCAAGTCCTGGCACTTCCTCGAAGGCGAGCTTCGGACCGGTCGCAATAACGAGATAGTCGTAGGCGACGCTCTCGCCATTCTGAAGTTCGAGACGGTTTTCGTCAGGCAGAACGCGCTTCGCGCCCACCGGAATGAAATTGATCTTCTTCTTCTTGAAGACCGGCGCGAGCGGAACCTTGAGTTCTTCCGGCTTGCGCCATTGCACCGCGAGCCACGGGTTGGACGGCGTGAACTGGAAATTCTCGAGATCCGAAACGACAGTGACCTGATGTTGCTTGGCAAGTCCCTCGCGGACTTCAATCGCGGCGGCGACGCCGCCGATCCCCGCGCCCATGACGACGATATGAGCCATTTCAGTCTCCCTTTTGCGCTTTGCGCGCATTAAGTTTCGCGCTGACGGTTGCGCTCATCGGTGACGACATGCGCGCTTGTCGCGTGCATGTCCGCGACTTAGTCACGCTGCGCGTCGCAAAGCGATCGCAAGGCCGCCAGATTGACGATCTCGGCGCCGCCGCGCGACAATTTCACCCAGCCTGAGCGCTCGAACGCTTTCAGCGTACGGCCGACAACTTCACGCGCGGTGCCGAGATCGGCGGCGAGCGCCTGCTGCGTCGCCGCGATTTTACCGCCGGCGCCGCGTAGCGCGAGAAGACGTTCGGCCAAGCGAACATTGATGCGTGTGCAGACAATCTCCTCGATGCGCGACATCAGCGCGGCAAGACGCTTGCCGTAACCGTCGAACACTAGCGCACGGAAACCTTCGGACGCGTTCATCAGCGCGTTGAAACGATCGGCGGGCACCACATAGGCGATGACGTCAGTTTCGGCCACGCCCTCGGCGGCGTAGGCGTCGTCCGCGAGCAGCGAGGCTGTCGTCAAAATGCAGGTTTCGTTCGCGCCGACCCGGTAGAGCACGATTTCCCGGCCCGATTCGGTCACCCGCTGCACGCGCACGGAGCCCGAGACGATCAGCGGAAAATGGACGCATCGATCGCCCGGCCGAAACAGCACCGCGCCGCGCGGTATTTGCTTGCGCACGACCGAGTCGCGCAAAAGCGTCTTCGTCGCAGCGTCAAGGCTGCGCAAGGAAGGCGTTTCGTCGACCCAATCGGACGCCATCATCTGCCCTTCGTCGCTCACGATCCAAAGTCTTCACTTAAGCGCGCCGCGAACGATTAACGCACCCATGCTGAACGCCGATGACGTCTAGAAGGCCGCGCCTGATTTGGCGCCGTACCGCTTCAGCGCCATCGCCAATGGGCAGAGGCCTGTGAAGGCGGCCTGCAGAAGATTGACGCCGACGAAAGCGGTGAGCACGAGCCACCACGGACTGAACAACTGCGCCAAGAGCAGGCTCAGGAGGATCATGGTCCCGGCGAAGGCCATGATGATGCGATCAATGCTCATCGGGTGAGTTCCTTCGATTTGACGCGCGCGCGCGGTTTGGCTGGCTTGCCGCACTGCTCGGCGCAGAACATTTCATAGAGCAGTCCAATGATCCGCGAGACGTTCCCATCGGACAAGGAATAGTAAATCGTCTGCGACTCGCGGCGGGTCTTGACGAGCTTGTCCTCGCGCAGCCGCGCAAGATGCTGCGAGAGCGACGATTGGCTCAGTCCAATCGCCTCCTGCAGCTTTGTCACCGACAGCTCGCTTCCGTGCAGCTGGCAGAGCACCATCAGCCGATGGCGGTTGGCCAACGCCTTGAGAAAGCTTTCGGCCTCCGCAGCTTTCGGCGCCAGAGCAAGCAGATTTACATTCATGATGTCTAAATTACGAATATTGAATATAATTGTCAAGAGCGCCAGAGGCGCCTCCGAAGAGCGCTTATGTCGCATTCAAGCCGACAGAAATCCAGTATATTACGTTCATCTAATTTAATGGAATCGTCCGAGAACGGACAAATTGCGAAGGGAGAGTGAAATGGCTGAATGTCTTGCGCCGACGCGCCGCTCCTTGATGTTGCTGTTGGGCGCGGCAGCGGCTGGACTGAGGACAACGAGCGCGCAAGCGAAGTCGAGCAAATCGGCGGCCGCCTACCGCGGTGCGCCGAACGGCCGGCAAAGCTGCGCCAATTGCTCCTGGTTCAACGCGCCCTCGGGCTGCGGCGTAGTGAGCGGCCCCGTCAGCGCGCGCGGCTGGTGCAACCTTTGGGGCTGACAAAATTTCACACGGAGAGTTCGAGGGCGGCGCGCCGCCCTTTCCGCTTTTATAGCGACAAGATCCGCACGCGCATAAATTCGCAGTTGCTAATTTACGTTTTATGCATATAAATAGGCGCATGGGACAGATGGGCCGCTCTTATCTCGCGCCGACGGCGCTCCTCGCAGCGCTGACTTATTCCTCGGGCGCGAACGCCGGAGAGGTTGTGATCCGGGTCGCCCCGGTGGATGACCTCAAGGCGGTCGTCGCTTCGGTGGAGCCGGCGCATCAATTGACGGCGCGGGCCCGCATCGGCGGCACCGTGAGCGCACTCAAGATCAAAGAGGGCGATGACGTCGCCGGCGGCGCGGAGATCGCTTCCATCGTCGATCAGAAACTTTTTCTGCAGGTTCAGGCGCTCGATCAGCGCATCCGCTCTCAGCAGGCGCAGCGCGACAAGGCGCAGGGCGATTTCGATCGCGCGCAGGAATTGTTTCGGCGCGGAGTCTATACCAAGGCGCTGTTCGATCACGCGAAAACCGCGCTCGACGTCGCCGACCGCAACCTCTCGGCCCTGCGCTCCGATCGCAGCGTGATCGAACAGCAGGCGGCGGAAGGCTCGGTGCGCGCGCCGGGGCCTGGCCGCATCCTCTCCATTCCGGTTTCCGTCGGCCGCGTTGTCATGCCGGGCGAAACCATCGCGACCATCGCCGAAGACAAATATATCCTGCGTCTGCAATTGCCCGAACGTCACGCGCGTTTCATGCGCGCCGGCGACAAGGTGGAGATCGGCGCGCGCGGCTTGCACGAAGAGGCGGGCGGCGGACGCAAGCAGGGTCGCGTGCGCATCGTCTATCCCGAAATTCAGGGCGGCCGCGTCATCGCCGACGTCGACGTCGTAGGGCTCGGCGACTATTTCGTCGGCGAACGGGCGCGGGTTTACGTCACGACGGGCAAGCGTGACACGATCATCATCCCGCGCAACGCGGTCTATCGACGCGCCGGCGTGGATTTCGTCCGACTCGCCTCCGGCGAAGAAGTCGTCATTCAGCTTGGCGAAGCGCACGGCGACGGCGTCGAGATTCTTTCCGGCCTCCATGACGGCGACGTGGTGTCGACGCCATGAGCGCAGAGTTTCGCCCGGGCATTTCGGGAACGCTGACGCGCGTCTTCATCAATTCGCCGCTGACGCCGCTGCTGCTGCTCGCCTCGATCCTCGTCGGACTGATCGCGCTGCGCTCGCTGCCGCGCGAGGAGGAGCCGCAGATCTCCGTGCCGATGGTCGACATTATGGTGTCGGCCAACGGCTATAAGGCTGAAGACGCGATCGAACTCATCACGCGCCCGCTCGAAGACATCATCAAGGGCGTCAACGGCGTCGAGCATGTCTATTCGCAGACGCGCGACGACAATGTGGTCGTCACGGCGCGCTTCTTTGTCGGCACGCCGCAGGACAACGCCGTGCTGCGCATTCACGACAAGATACGCGCCAATATCGGCGAATTGCCGAAGGGCATTCCCGAGCCGCTGATCATCGGCCGCGGCATCGATGACGTGGCGATCGTCGTGCTGACGCTGTCGGCGAAGCCGGAGCGCGCCGATCGATGGACCGACAACGGCCTCTATCAGGTCGCCGAGGAATTGCAGCACGACCTCACCAAGGTCAATGACGTCGGCCTGAGCTATATCGTCGGCGGCAGCCCCAATCAGATCCGCGTCGAGCCCGATCCAGAACGCCTGTCGCAATATGGGATGACGCTCAATCAGCTCATCGACAAGCTGACCAACGCCAACCGCTCCTTTCTCGTCGGCGCGTTTCGCGAGGCCAATCGCGCCGTGCCGGTCGTCGCCGGCCAAACCTTGCAGGGCGTTCCCGATGTCGGCCTGCTGCTCCTCACCACAAGAGACGGGCGACCGGTCTATGTAAAAGACGTCGCCGATGTGCGCGTCGGCGCGGCCGAGCCCGACCGGCTCAGCTGGACAATGACCCGCAACGCCGCCGGCGGCCTTGATAAGCGTCCCGCCGTCAGCATCGCCATCGCCAAGCGCAAGGGCGCCAACGCCGTGATCGTCGCCGACGAGATCATGCATCGGCTGGAGGCGGTCAAGGGCCGCATCGTCCCCGACGACATCGAGATCGCGGTGACGCGCGACTATGGCGAGACGGCCACGGAGAAGGCCAACGAGCTGCTTTTCCATCTCGCGCTTGCGACCGTCTCGATTGTCGCGCTCATCGTGGTGATGGTCGGCTGGCGCGAGGGCGTCGTCGTCTTCGTCATCATCCCGACGACCATTCTGCTCACGCTCTTCGCCTCATGGCTGATGGGCTATACGATCAATCGCGTCAGTCTATTCGCGCTCATCTTCTCGATCGGCATTCTGGTCGACGACGCCATCGTCGTCGTTGAAAACATCGTGCGCCACTGGCATATGCGCGGCTCCCGCAGCCTGATCGACACGGCTGTGGAAGCCGTGGCGGAAGTCGGCAATCCGACCATCGTCGCGACGCTCACCATCGTCGCCGCGCTGCTGCCGATGATGTTCGTCTCGGGTCTGATGGGGCCCTATATGAGCCCCATCCCCGCGAACGCTTCGCTCGCGATGATCTTTTCCTTTTTTGTCGCCATGACCATTACGCCCTGGCTTCTGCTCAAAGTCGCCGGCAAACGTTTCGCGCAGGAGCGCGGCGACGGCGTCGATCATGCGCATGAACGCGGCCCCATGGGCAATTTCTATGTGCGCGTGGCGACGCCCTTGCTGAAGGGCCGCAAGCGCTCGCAATGGTTTCTTGCGGCCGTCGGCATCGCGACGCTTCTTTCAATGGGGCTTTTCGTGACGAAAACCGTCCGCGTAAAGCTGCTGCCGTTCGACAACAAGTCGGAGATCGCGGTCGTCGTCGATCTGCCGCGCGGCGCTTCGCTCGAAGAAACGGATCGGGTGCTGACGGCGGCGGCCGATCGCCTGAAGGACATTCCGGAGCTGACCTCGGTTCAATCCTATGCGGGCGCGGCCGCGCCGTTCAACTTCAACGGTCTGGTGCGGCACTATTATATGCGCAAGGCGCCGGAGATGGGCGATCTGGCGATCAATCTGCAGCCGAAGGCCGAGCGCAGCCGCGCGAGCCATGCGATCGCGCTCGACATTCGCAAGCGGCTCGAAGGCCTGCCCGCGCCGGAGCATACCGCGATCAAGGTCGTCGAAGTGCCACCGGGCCCGCCCGTGCTGTCGACGCTGCTCGCCGAAGTCTATGGTCCGGACGCGCAGTCGCGGCGCGATCTTGCGGCGAAAGTGCGCAAGGCTTTTGACGCGGTCGATTTCGTCGTCGATACGGACGACAGCTTCGGCCAGCGCGCCGAGCGCCTGCGCTTCGAGATTGATCAGGAAGCGCTCGAATATCACGGCGTCGAAGAGCGCGCCGTCTACGACACGATCGGCGCTCTGGTCGGCGGCGTGAAGATCGGCTTTTCGCAAAAGGGCGGCGGCGCGAAGCCCATCGATATTACCGTGGCGCTGCCGCGAGGGGCCATGACGCCGAGCGAACGCATCCTGTCGACGCCGCTGCCTGCCGGCGGCACGGCGCGTCAGGGCGCTAATGTCGAGCTCGGCGACGTCGTCAAGGCGACGCGCGAACTCGGCTCCTATCCGATTTTCCGGCATAACGGCCGCTTCGCCGAAATGGTCAGCGCCGAGGTCGCCGGACGTTTCGAAGCGCCGATCTATGGGATGCTCGCGGTCGAAGACGCGATCAATAAAATCGATTGGGGCGCCTCAGGTCCGCCGACGATCAAATATCACGGCCAGCCGCTCGATGATTCCAAACCCACTTTGCTCTGGGACGGCGAGTGGGAGGTGACCTATGTCACTTTCCGCGACATGGGCGCAGCCTTCATGGTGGCGCTGCTCGGCATCTATCTTCTGGTCGTCGCGCAGTTCGGCTCGTTCAAACTGCCGCTCGTGATCCTTGCGCCGGTGCCGCTGACGCTCGTCGGCATCGTCATCGGCCATATCTTGTTCAACGCCGCCTTCACCGCCACCTCGATGATCGGCTTTATCGCGCTCGCCGGAATCGTCGTGCGCAATTCGATCCTGCTCGTCGACTTCATCCGGCATTTGCGCGCCGGCGGCATGAGCTTGCGCGCGGCGCTGATCGAGGCGGGCGCCGTCCGCTTCAAGCCGATATTTCTCACCGCCGCCGCGGCGATCATCGGCGCGGCCTTTATCCTCACCGACCCTATCTTTCAGGGCCTCGCCATTTCGCTGGTCTTTGGCCTCGCCTCATCGACGGCGCTGACCCTGCTTGTCATCCCCGCGATCTATGTCGTCTTGCGCGACGACGAACTCACAAGGAGGGCCTCATGATCGAAGACTGGGCGGCGCTCGCCAAGAAGCTCTCCGCCGACATAAGAGAATTGCGCGTCGGCTCGCCCGAGGTGATGAAAGCCTTTTCGGCGATGGCGATCTCTGCGGGCGCCCAAGGCGCACTCGACCCCAAGACAAAGGAACTGATCGCGCTTGCGGTCAGCGTCGCGGTTCGCTGCGACGATTGCATCGCTTTCCACGCCAAAGCCGCGTCACAGCGTGGCGCGACGCGCGAGGAGGTGATGGAGACGCTCGCTATGAGCATCTACATGGGCGCCGGACCGTCGGTGATGTATGCGAGCCACGCGCTCGCCGCCTTCGCACAGTTCGACGCCGAACAGCAGGCCTGAGAAGAAAGGAACGAACAATGGCTCTGGGCTCTCTCTTATCGAAACTCGGGGACGGCGGCGCGACGCCGACGATCGAGCATGATGATTTCTGCCGCGTCGTGGCGGACAAATCCTGCGCCATCGTCGATGTGCGCGAACCGCATGAATATGGCGCCGGGCATGTGCCGGGGGCCAAGAACATGCCGCTGTCGAGCTTCGATCCGACGAAGCTTCCGAAGGGCGACGTTGTCCTCATTTGCCAGGCGGGCGGGCGTTCGGCAAAGGCGCTCGCGCAGGCGCAGGGCGCCGGACGAAAGGATCTTCGCCATTACGCGCCGGGCACTGGCGGCTGGCGCGCCCGCGGCGGCGCGGTGGAATAGGCAACCCGGCGGGTTGACCTGCACGAACTGTCATCCCCGACGCGCGTAGCGCGATCGGGGATCCAGATATCACGTAAGTCGCGATCGCTTCGCCAAGCGAAGCGTCGGAACTCAGCCTGAAGCGGGTTACGCCGCCTTCCCGACCTTGGTCGCTTCCGTGACCTCGTTAATCTTGCCGGTCTTCACATCATAGATGTAGCCGTAGATCGGGATGTTTTTCGGCACCAGCGGATGCGAACGGATGCGCGCGACGTCCTGCGCGACGCTTTCCTCCTGATTCTCGATCGTGTGCCATTTGATGAAATGGCCGGCTGAACAGCCGCCGCCATGTTGCGGGTTCGACCAGTTCTCGCCGTCGAAACTCGCCGTCGCGAGATTATCATCCAGCAAGTCGCTCATGATCTCGTCGCAGAAGAGCTCCATGCCGCAATTGGTGTGGTGAATGACAAACCACTCCTTGGTGCCGAGCAGCTTGTGAGAAATGACGAGCGAGCGAATCGCATCATCAGATGCGCGCCCTCCGGCGTTGCGGATCACATGCGCGTCGCCTTCCGACAGGCCGGCATATTTCGCGGGATCGAGACGCGCGTCCATGCAGGTCAGGATCGCAAAACCGCGCGCCGGCGGCAGCGCAAGTTCGCTCTTGCTTCCAAAATTGGCGGCGTAAGCATTGTTCGCCGTTACAACCTCGTTGACGATCTGGCTTGCCATGTGTCTCTCCCGTTGCCCGTGTTGTTTCGAAGCTTTTTGACCTTCCTCAACATTGAAGCGCTTCAGCTTCCTTTTCAAGCAGACAAGGCGGACGATCTTCGTGACATAGTCGCTTGACGATCAGCGATATATATTCCGAGAGCGTCTGCGCTGATACTGTATAACGTTCACGCAGATGCGCAGGTCTAAGGGAGATGATTGTAACGCATGTCCGATTCCGCAGATTTTTTTCCTGGTTTCGCTTCGCATTGGATCGATGCGCCGGCTGGAAAGATATTCGCCCGCGTCCACGGCGAGGGCCGTCCCGTGGTTCTGTTGCATGGGTTCGGCGAGACGCATGTCGCCTGGCGCAAAATTGCGCCGGCGCTCGCTAAGCGCTTCAGCGTCGTTGCGATGGATCTGCGCGGCTATGGCTGGTCGGCGGTTCCTGCGAGCGAGAAGGGCGAGCAGTATACGAAGCGCGAAATGGCCGCCGATGTCGTCGCGGTCATGGAGTCGCTCGGCCATGTGCGTTTCGCGCTCATCGGCCACGACAGGGGCGCGCGCGTCGGCCAACGCCTCGCGCTCGATCAGCCCGGTCGGCTCGATAAGATGGCGCTCATCAATATCGCGCCGATCGACGATGATTTCGGCGACGCGGATTTGCAGCGGGTCGGACGCGCGCGTTTCCTGGCGGCTGACGCGCCCAAGCCGGAAGAGCTGATCGGGCTCGATCCGATTGGCTTTCTGGATGACGCGCTGATGAACGCAACCAAGGCGAAGTCGCTGGAGCCGTTCGGCGCGGACGCGCTCGCCGCCTATCGCCAGGCCTTCAACGACCCGGCGCGCATTCACGGCTTCTGCGAGGATTTTCGCGCCGGCGCCACGATCGATCGCGAGCATCTTGCGGCCGACAAGGCGGATGGCAAGAACCTCGCCATGCCCACGCTCATCGTCGCCGGCGCCGCGAGCTTCCGGGCGGACGGCCCTTCGCTTCTCAACGCGTGGCGCGAATGGGGCGACGATATCGCCGAGGCGCGCGTCGAGTCCGGCCTTTATCCGATGGAAGAGGCGCCGGCGGAGACGCTTGCCGTCCTGGAAAATTTCCTGTGAGCCTCTATCGCGGCAAGACCGTCGCGCTCGCCCTTGGCGGCGGTGGCGCGCGCGGCCTTGCGCATATCTGCGTGCTCGAAGCGCTCGATGAACTGGGCGTGCGGCCGGTGGCCATCGCCGGCGCCTCGATCGGCGCCATCGTCGGCGCCGCTTACGCCGCGGGCTTCTCGGGCGCGGCGCTGCGCGCCCACACTCAGGCGATTCTCAAGAACCGCATCGGACTCGCGCGCCGGCTGCTTCACGCTCGGGCGCGGGGGCGAAAGCGGCTTCTTTCCCGCGTCGCGCATCCGCTGCTGTTCGACGGCGAGCGCTTTCTTCACGCCTTCTGGCCCGAAGGCATGCCGGAACGGTTCGAGGATCTAAGCATTCCGCTGCAGGTCGTGGCCACCGATTTTCGTCGCCGAGTCGAGGCGGTCTTCGCCACGGGACCATTGCGTCCCGCCGTGGCTGGGTCGATGGCTATTCCGGGCATCGTGCGCGCCGCCACGAGCGATCACGGCTATTTCGTCGATGGCGGATTGGTCAATCCTCTTCCTTATGACCATCTCTGGGGCCTTGCCGACATTGTCATCGCCGTCGACGTCTCCGGCAATTTCGGCGTCGAGACTGGCAAGGGGCCGCCGTCCGCCTTCGAGACGATGATCGTCGCGAGCCAGATCATGATGAACGCGATCAGCTCGCGCATGATAGCCGAGCGGCCGCCCGACGTGCTCATCCGACCGGAAGTGCATCAATATCTCGCGCTGGACCTCTTCAAGGCGTCGCGCATTTTCGCCGCCGGCGACGCCTGCCGCGACACGCTGCGCCAGGGACTGGCGCAGGCGGCGCTGCGATTAGAGGCTCGGAGCAAGATCGTTTGAAGCCGATCGCAGATGCGATCCGCCTCAAACGTGAATCCTGCTCCATCCCTTAAATCAGAGCGCGCTTTACGCGAAAAACCAGATTCCACTTTTTCGCGAGCCACGCTCTAGCGCCGCGCCTGAAAGAATTCGCGAAGGAGCTGCGCCGCCTCGCTTTCGCGAATGCCGCCATAGACTTCCGGCCGATGATGGCAGGTCGGCTGCGAGAAAAACCGCGGCCCGTTCTCCACGGCGCCCCCCTTCGGATCGCTTGCCGCATAATAGAGCCGCCGAATGCGCGCGAAGGAAATGGCAGCCGCGCACATGGCGCAAGGCTCGAGCGTCACATAGAGGTCGCAGTCGACGAGGCGCTCTGAGCCGAGTGCGACGCAGGCTTGGCGAATCACAAGCATTTCGGCGTGCGCCGTCGGATCGCGATCGCGCAGCGCGCGATTTCCGGCGGCGGCGATGATTTCGCCATTGCGCATAAGCGCTGCGCCGACCGGGACTTCGCCTGCCGCCGCCGCAGCGCGCGCCTGCTCGAAGGCGGCGCTGAAAGGGTCCGTGCCATTCATTTGTATCTCTTCAGCGATCGCGCTTCAAAGCGCGCTTGCCGCCTGCTATCAGAACCCATGACTGAAAAGAACCGAAATACCCGCGCCGGCTCCCCCGGCGGCGATCGGCCCTTGCGCCGGCCCGCCAAGAAGACGCCGGCCGCACACGCCGGGCGCGAAGACTCGAGGCCAGCAAAGCCACGCTTCGACAAACCTCGCCTTGAGAAACCTCGCTTCGACAAACCTCGCTTGGACAAACCCGCCGCGCGCGACCCCGAAAGCGCGCGCGGCAAGCGCCCCGCCAAGTCCCCCGCCAAGTCCCCTGCCAAGTCCCCTGCCAAGCAGCGCGTCGCTGCGCCTGCGCCCGCGCCCCGCGAAGGCGCCTTTGAAGGCGATCGCATCGCCAAGGTTATGGCGCGCGCCGGAGTCTGTTCGCGCCGCGACGCGGAGCGTTGGATCACGGAAGGCCGCGTCGCCGTCAATGGTCGCGTGCAAACGAGTCCCGCCTTCAATGTGAGCGACAGCGACAAGATCACGGTCGACGGGGCGCCAATGCAGGCGCGCGAGCGCACGCGACTCTTTCTGTTCCACAAGCCCGCCGGCTATGTCACCACCGCGCGCGACGAAGAAGGCCGCGCCACGGTGTTCTCTTATCTTGAGGAACGCCATCCGGACCTGCCGCGGCTCGTCAGCGTCGGCCGGCTCGACATTAATACCGAAGGGCTGCTGCTGCTCACCAATGACGGCGGCCTCGCGCGCACGCTCGAATTGCCCGCGACCGGTTGGACGCGGCGCTATCGCGTGCGGGCGCATGGCGCGATCGATCAGGCGCAGCTCGATTCATTGGGCGACGGCGTGACGATCGACGGCATCCACTATGCGCCGATCGAGGCGCGGCTCGAACGCGAGCAAGGCGCCAACGTCTGGATCGCGATGAACCTCACCGAAGGCAAGAACCGCGAGATCAAGCGCGTCATGGCGCATCTCGGGCTCGACGTGACGCGGCTCATTCGCGTCTCATACGGACCCTTCCAGCTCGGCGATCTCGCGGAAGGCGCTGTCGAAGAAGTGCGATTGAAAATGCTGCGCGAGCAACTGGGCAAATCGCTTGCTGAACTCGCCGGCGTCGATTTCGCCGCGCCGCTGCGCGAGAAGGAGCCGGCGGAGCAGCAGGAGATTCGTGCGCGCGCCGAGAAGCGTCCGCGCAAACATGTCTCCACGCTGCGCAAAGAGCAGGACGAGCGCCGCGACGCCGGACCGCGGGCGCGCGTGACGCGCGGCGCGGTCGCCGATCGCAAGGGCCGCGCCGTCGCCGTTGAGCGGGTGACTCCGACGCGGCGGCGCGACGAGACGGCTGCGCCTTCGCGCAACGCCCGACGCTTCGATGCGATGCGCGCCGATGGCGCGCCGCACCAGCCGAAGGCGCGATCCGAACGCCCATCGCGCGACAGCAAGCCGCGCGGCGAGCGTTTCCTGCGCGAGGACGGGCGCCGCCGCGATGAGCGGGCCGCGCCCGAACAGCGCCGTACGCCGCGCTTCGACGAACAGCGCGGGGCGCGTCCGGCGACGCGAGCGCCGCGCGAGCGGAACGCCGAGGGGCGAGACGAACGCCCGCGCAACACGCAGCGATTCGAGAAGCGGCCGGACGACCGCGCGAGCGGTCAGAGAAATTATCGCGCGGCCAATCGCGATGACGCGCGGTTCGAAAAGCGTCCGCCGCGTCGCGACGGGGACGAGGCGCGACGGGACACGCGCGGCGCCAGCGCGACGCGCCAGGAGCGGCCACGGACATTCGACAAGCGCCCGGCGCGCAGCGGCGAGCGCGAATTTTCAGCTGGCGACCGCGCCACTCGCGAACGCAAATTCGATCAGCCCCGCTCGGGCGGAGATGCGCGGCCCTCGCGCAGCGGCGGACCATCTCGGGGCCCGCACAAAGGTCCACGCAGCGGACCAGGCAGAGGTCCCGCTGGCGGTCGAGGCGCGCCGCGCAAAGGACCGCCCAAAGGGCCCTTCAAGGGACCGCGCAAAGGGCCGCCGAAGGGACCACGCAAGCCGCGCGGCGCATAGACCATGCGCATCGTTGGCGGCGCCCTGCGCGGTCGAGCGCTTTCGGGACCACGTTCGCAGGCGATTCGACCAACGTCCGAACGGCTGCGCGAATCCGTTTTCGACATTCTCGCGCATCGCTTCGGCGATCCGGTTGCGGGCGCAAATGTCGTCGATCTCTTCGCCGGCGCCGGCGCGCTCGGACTCGAGGCCGTGTCGCGCGGCGCGGCGCGAGCGCTTTTCGTCGACGACGGCGCGGAGGCGCGCGCGTTGCTGCGCGCCAATATCGAAGCGCTGGGACTTGGCGGCGTCACGCGCATCTTTCGCCGGGACGCCACCAAGCTCGGCGCCGCGCCGGCGGGCGAAAGGTTTTCGCTCGCCTTTCTTGATCCGCCTTACGGCAAGGATCTCGCGACGCAAGCGCTTATCGCGCTTGTCGATGGCGACTGGCTTGCGCCGGACGCGATCGTCGTCGTCGAAGAAAGCGCCAAGGCGCAAGTCGACCTGCCGCCGAATTTGCTGCGCGAAGACGAACGCCGCTACGGCGACACGCAATTCGTCTTCGCGCGCTATATTCGTTAGCGCTCAAAGGAAGCGCTACACTCTCATATGGACTCGGGCTGATCCGTCGCTTGGACCTTGTCATTCCCGGCAGGCCGAAGGCCTGACCGGGAATCCAGAGCCGGTCCAAGAATGCTGGTCGTGCGCTGGATTCCCGATCACGCGCTTCGCGCGCGTCGGGAATGACAGCCGTTCCGTTCAAACGGATTTTTGAATCACTCAAAGGCGACTTGGACTTTCGTCACCGCGCGATCGAAAAGGCCGGTTGGCAAATAGCACAGCGGATTTGTTGCGAGCGGCGCTTCCTTGCAGTGCTCGTGAGCGCTTGTCCAGGCATAGCCTGACTGCGCCATGCAACCCAAAATATATTTGCGGATCAGGTGATTTGGATCCAAGCGGCGATTTTCGGGATATGCCGACTCGCCGTCCAATTCGCAGGCCGACGTTTTAATCTGCTGCGCTTTGAAGAAGGACGAGCTGGAGCCGATCAGTCCGGCTTCAGCGCCAACGACCATGATCAATCCGCCGACGAAGGCCATGACAGCCGTCACCTTGCTGACCCTGAACTGTCCGTCGAGCAATGAGAGCACGCCGCCTGCCGCCAAAGCGACGCCGACGAAGATCAACACGAGAATCATGACTGGTTCTCCGATGTCAGAGTAGTTTGATGGCGCCGTCGGATCAGAGACGGACATGCTGAGCAAAGGCCGCAGGCGGCGCCGGCGTATAGCCCCGATCCTTGCGCCTTCGTTCGACATGCTTCGCCGTCGATGGAAGAACGCAACGAGGCTCGATGGATTTGAGTGTGTGCTTCGAACGCAGCGCGGTCTGCGACTTAGTCACGAGCCTTGAAGCTTGGCTTCAAACCACAAAGACGCGTCAAAGCTTCTTCTTCAATTCATAGAGCGCGGCGAGCGCTTCGCGCGGCGTCATCTGGTCTGGATCAATCTCTTGAAGCGCGTCGCGCAATGCGTCCTTCGGCGCCGACGCCTCAGCGAGGCGTGCGAAGAGCGGCAGATCGTCGATCAAGGTCTCGACCGGCGCGCGTCGATCGGCCGCTTCCAACTCTGCGAGGATCGCATGCGCACGCGCGACGACGCTCGCCGGCAATCCCGCGAGCTGCGCGACATGCACGCCATAGGAGCGGTCGGCCGCGCCTTTGATCACCTCATGCAGAAACACCACATCGCCGGCGTGATCGGTCACCTTCATCGTCAGATTGACGAGGCGCGGCAGCCGCTTCGCAAGCTGCGTCAATTCATGGAAATGCGTGGCGAAGATCGCGCGCGAGCGATTCACTTCGTGCAGATGTTCGATCGTCGCCCAGGCGATAGAAAGTCCGTCGAATGTCGCCGTGCCACGACCGATTTCATCGAGAATGACGAGCGAACGCGGGCTCGCGCAGTTCAGGATCGCCGCAGTTTCGACCATCTCGACCATGAAGGTCGAGCGACCACGGGCGAGATCGTCAGAGGCGCCGACACGCGAGAACAGCCTGTCGATGACGCCGATGCGCGCGGACTGCGCGGGAACGTAGGAGCCCGTCTGCGCCAGGAGCGCGATGAGCGCGTTCTGACGCAGATAGGTCGACTTGCCGGCCATGTTCGGCCCGGTGACGACAGCGATTCGGCCGCCCTCCGTTCCGCAAAGATCACAGTCATTCGCGGCGAATGCCTTGCCGTGCGACTGCAGCGAAGCTTCAACGACGGGATGGCGTCCGCCGACAATCTCAAAATGCAGCGAGGCGTCGATCAGCGGGCGCGTCCAGCCGCGCTTCTCTGCAACTTCGGCGAGCGCGCCGTAGAGATCGAGCCGCGCGAACGCCTCGGCGAGACGCTGCAGGTCGTCGGCGCGCGCGCAAACGTCTGCGACCAGCGCGTCGAAGATCGCCAATTCGCGCGCCAGAGCGCGATCGGCGGCCGAAGCGATCTTCGCTTCGAGTTCGACGAGTTCGCGCGTCGAGAAACGCATCGCGTCGGCCATGGTCTGGCGATGCGTGAAGGTCGCGTCGAAAGGCGGCCGCAGCAGCTTTTCGCCGTTCGCCAGCGAAACTTCGAGAAAAAAGCCGAGAAAATTATTGTGCTTAATCCTGAGCTTCGTCTCGGTGAGTTCGGCATATCGCCCCTGCAGCTCGGCGATCACCTTGCGGCTTGCGTCGCGTAACCGTCTCGCTTCGTCCAGCTCGGAGTCGCGTCCTTCGCGAATGAAATCGCCGTTGCGCCTGTCGAGCGGCAGGCTATCTTTCAAGGCTGCGGCGATTTCGCCGGCCAGCGCGATGTCGGCTTGAGAAAGCGTTTGGGCCTCCGCAGCGATCTCCATTGGGGGATCGAGCTGCGCGAAAAGACCCGCGATGTCCCGCGCAGCGTCCAGCGCGACGCCGACGCTAGCAAGATCGCGCGGGCCGCCGCGCTCCAACGAAAGACGCGACAAGGCGCGAGAAAGATCCGGCGCGCGCGCGAGCTTCGCGCGAAGCGCGGCGCGCAGATCCGGCATTTCGAAAAAGCAGGCGACGGCGTCGAGACGCGCCGCGATCAATCGCGCGTCAGTCAAGGGCGCCGCGATCCGCTCGGCCAAGAGCCTGGCGCCGCCAGGCGTGACGGTGAGGTCGACGACCGAAAGCAGCGAGCCCTCGCGCGCGCCGGACAGCGTGCGCGTCAGTTCGAGATTGGCGCGCGTCGCCGCGTCGATTTCAAGTGCCGTCAGCGCGCGCAGACTTGTTGGGCGCGAAAGCGCCGGGCGCTGTCCCTTTTGCGTGCGCTCGACATAGAGAATGGCCGTCGCGGCGGCGGCGAGCTCACAGTCGCTGAAGGCGCCAAAACCTTCGAGCGTCGCCACAGTGTAGAACGCCATGAGGCGTCGCGCCGCGTCGGCGCCGTCGCCGATGTCGCGGCCGATCGGCGCGATGGGCGCGCCGGCGCCTTCGAAGAGCGTCGAAAGCGATGGGTCTCGGCACAGCGCGTCGACGGCGATGATTTCGCGAGGCTCCAGACGCGCGATCTCGGCGCCGAGCGCATTCTCTTCGCGCTCACAGACCGTAAAGGCGCCCGTCGAAATATCGACGCTTGCCAGGCCGTATCGCCAGCGCCCGTCCTCCCCGCGCAAGCGCGCCATCGCCAAGAAGGCGTTGTGCCTCGTGGGATCAAGCAGCGCGTCTTCGGTGATCGTGCCGGGCGTGACAAGCCGTACGACGTCGCGCCGCACCACCGATTTCGCCCCGCGCTTTTTGGCTTCCGCCGGGTCTTCGATCTGCTCGCAGACGGCGACGCGATGTCCGAGCGCAATGAGCTTTTGCAGATAGTCGTTGGCGCGCTCGACCGGCACGCCGCACATCGGAATGTCTTCGCCAAGATGCTTGCCACGCTTTGTCAACATGATGCCGAGCGCGCGCGACGCTGTCTGCGCGTCTTCAAAAAACAGTTCGTAGAAATCGCCCATGCGATAGAAGAGCAGGCAATCGGCGTTCGCCGCCTTGATCTCGATATATTGCGCGATCATCGGGGTCACGCGCGTCTGCGCCTCGATATTGAGATTTTGAGCAGGAACGGGCGCTGCGTGTTTCATCCAGCCAGTGTAACGGCGTCGCGGCGCAAGCGCCACGCGCGGCATGCGCTTGCATGTGGACGACGCGTCCGCCCGGGCCTAGATTCGGCTCTTGTTTGTCTGATTGGGATTGGGGACGTCGATGATCGCCGCCATCTATCGCCCTATTGTGCTTGCCGCCGCCGCCGCTTGGCTTTCTTCGGCCGCTTTCGCCGCGCAGCGCGTCGCGCCAGAATCGCCAATCCCGTGGCAGGTCGACAAACACCCCTTTGCGGCGAAAAGGGCGAATGAAGCGTTCAGCGGCTTTGCCTGCGGAACGAGCGGCATATGTGTGCTCGCCGTCGATGAAGGCCGCCAGGGCGCCTTCATGCGCATCAACGGCGAGCGGCTGGTCTATGTCGGGGAGCCCTTCGAATTCGATGGCGTGGAGAAGGAGCTCGACGCCGAATCTGCCGCCGTCGACGGCGGCTATTTTTACGTGGCCGGATCTCACGCCGCAAAGCGCCAAACATGCTGCGACAATTCTGACAGCCGACGTGTCTACCGGCTGACGACCGACGAGAACGGCCATATCGGAACGATGGCGCACAGCGAGCGCTTATGGGACGCGATGCGCGGCCTTCCCGAACTTGCGTCCTATGCCGTTCCCGGCGACTGCCGCTGCGACAAGGCGCCGGGTCGCAACCGCATCGACATCGAGGGCATGGCGGCGGCGAATGGGCGGCTGCTTTTCGCCTTGCGCGCGCCGAATGTGGAAGGAAACGGTTACATCGTCAGCGTCGATGCAAGGGCTCTTTTCGAGGGGGGCGATCTTAGACCCTCTCTCGCAACGGTTCCTTTAGGCGCCAACAAGGGCTTTCGAGATCTCGCAATCGCGGACGGCGTGGCGCTCGCTCTTGTTGGGCCCAGCGACGCCGAATCGTCAGCGGACTATTCGATCGTCGAGTTGCGCGGACTGACGACTGGCGTGGCGGTGCAGCCAAAAGAACTCGCAACGCTCGACCTGCAGAATGCTCCGCTAGGGAAGAAAGGCGCACCTATCAAGCCGGAAGCCCTTGCCCTGCTCGAATTGAACCCGAGACGCTATCGCCTGCTCGTGCTCTCGGATGGAGGCGAAGACGGCGCGCCGCTGGTCTTCAACATTCCCCGCAGGCCATAAGAGAAAGCCCCGGACGCACGCGCCTCCGGGGCTTTCTCATCGCATCGGATTAGCGCCACAGCGCCAGCAGGATGATGATCGGTATCGGAATCCCGAGCATCCACAGCAAGACAGACCGGAACATTTCATACCTCCACTTAGAAGCGAGAGAACGCCGCGACGCCGACGTTTTCATCGCGATGGCGTCCGCCAAGCGTCGCGCCGTACCACGCCGCCACCGCGCCGATGAGCATCGTCGCTGCAGAAAGGAAGGCGAGCAGGATGCCGGTCTTGCGCGCAGTCTCGGCCGTCTCCTTCGCCTTCGCCTGATCTTCACGCAGGCGTTCGGCGCTCAGATCCACGCGCCTTTCCGCTTCCTGCGGGGCGAGGCCGGAGCGAGAAGCGAGAACATTGACGAGATAGGCGCGATCTTCTCCGGAGATTTCGCCTGTCGCCAAGCCGCGCTCGACGATGCGTTTAACGATCGCGCGCGGATATTCGGCCGGCATCGTCACGCCCCGTGCGCTCACGTCGCCATCGCCGCGCATCAGAAAATCGACCCGCTCTTCGACCGGCGTAACCGTGGGCGCAAGCGCTGACGTCTCGGTTCTCGCGCCTTCTGCAGACGCCGCCGCGGAAACGCCAGTCTTTGCGAGCTGGAAGATTGAAGCGCCCGCGATCAGCGCGAACACCACGATCGCCGCGGCCCAGAGCACCAGACCATGGACGCCGTCGCGCACTTCCACCTCTTCTGGCGTAACGTCTCCGGCGCGCCGGCGCAGCCGTCCCGTGACGTAGCCGCCGACCGCAAAGCTCGAAACGGTGATCCAGAGCACCCAGAGCGTCAATGCGATCAGATGCACGATCAAGGACGCGCCGCCATAAGGCGACGTCATCGACAGGCCGATCGCCGAACCGAACGCCCCCATGATGAAGGAAATTGCTCCGGCGATCGTTGCGCCGGCGATGATGGCCGCCCAATCGGTGTTGGTCGACCGGCCAGACATGTCTTCGGCGGCCGCCACGGCGGCGGCTTCGCCGCGCGACGGCCTGACGTTGAGCCCCGTTTGCACGTAGTCAGTCATCTGCCGTCTCCTCAGCGCAGGCCAAGAAATGATAAAATCGCCAGGACGACGACGATGAGTCCGACGAGATAAATGATGCCATTCATTTTGAAACCTCCGCTTCGACCGCTGCTGCCCGGAATCCTGACCTAAGCCGCCGCTGGACAGCCGCGCATGCCCTAAACCGCTGACGCTTCGTCATTGTTCCGTGACGCTTTGCGCGGCCGCCCTGATCGGCAAACGCTTGTGGACGCAGCCACGCTCCGGTTATGGTCGGCGTGTTGCGTCGCAACAGCAAAGGGGCGGAGATGGCCGACGACATGGCGGGTAATCGGGCGGAAGGGGAACAGCGCGCGACGATATCGGACAAGGAGGCGCTGCTGTTTCATTCGCGCGGCCGGCCCGGCAAGCTCGCCGTCATCGCCTCGAAGCCGATGGCGACTCAGCGCGACCTGTCGCTCGCCTATTCGCCGGGCGTCGCCGCGCCGGTGCTCGCCATCGCCAAGGATCCTTCAGCGGCGTTCGATTACACGACCCGCGGCAACATGGTCGCCGTCATCACCAACGGCACCGCGATCCTCGGGCTCGGCGATCTCGGCGCGCTGGCGGCGAAGCCAGTGATGGAAGGCAAGGCCGCGCTGTTCAAGCGGTTCGCCGACATTGATTCCATTGATCTCGAGATCGATACGAAGGAGGTCGACGCATTCGTCAACGCCGTGCGGTATCTCGGCCCCTCATTCGGCGGCATCAATCTCGAAGACATCAAGGCGCCGGAGTGTTTCGTCATCGAGGAGCGGCTACGCGACCTCATGGACATTCCGGTGTTTCATGACGATCAGCACGGCACGGCGATCATCTCCGCCGCCGGCATGCTCAACGCGCTGCTGCTGACAGGCCGCGACATCGGATCGGCGAAACTCGTCTGCAACGGCGCCGGCGCCGCCGGCATCGCCTGTCTCGATCTCGCCAAAGCCATGGGTTTCGATCCGCGCAATGTCATCCTGTGCGACACCAAGGGCGTCGTCTATCGCGGCCGCCAGGAGGGGATGAACCAGTGGAAGAGCGCGCACGCCGTCGACACCACAGCGCGAACGCTCGCCGAGGCGCTGGAAGGCGCCGACATCTTCTACGGCCTCTCCGTCAAGGGCGCCCTGACGCCGAACATGCTTCGCGGCATGGCGGACAATCCGATCGTCTTCGCCATGGCCAATCCCGACCCGGAGATCACGCCGGAAGAAGCGCGCGCCACGCGCGCCGACGTGATCATCGCCACCGGGCGTTCGGACTATCCCAACCAGATCAATAACGTCCTCGGCTTTCCCTATATTTTCCGGGGCGCGCTCGACGTGCGCGCCAAGACGATCAACATGGAGATGAAGATCGCTGCGACGAAGGCGCTCGCCGATCTCGCGCGCGAGGACGTGCCGGACGAAGTCGCCAACGCCTACCGTGGCGCCCGGCCGCGTTTCGGCCGTGACTATATTATCCCGGCGCCGTTCGACCCGCGCCTCATCTCCATCATTCCGCCCGCCGTGGCGCTGGCGGCGATGGACAGCGGCGTCGCGCGCCGCCCCATCGTCGACATGAAGGCCTATCGCGCCGAGCTATCGGCGCGTCGCGATCCGATCGCCGGGCTGATGCAGACCATTCACGAACGCGTGCGGCGTGATCCCAAGCGCGTCGTCTTCGCCGAGGGCGAAGAGGAGCAGGTGATCCGCGCCGCGCTCGCTTTCGTCAACCAGGGCTTTGGACGCGCCGTGCTTGTCGGCCGGGAGGATCGCGTCAAGGAGGCGGCGGAAAACGCCGGCCTTGAACTTCCCGCGGAGATCGAAATCCACAACGCCAAACTCTCGAACCGTAACGCGGTCTATGCGCAGTTCCTGTTCGAGCGCCTGCAGCGCAAGGGCTTTCTGATGCGCGACTGCCAACGGCTGATCAATCAGGACCGCAATCATTTCGCCGCAGCGATGGTGGCGCAGGGCGACGCCGACGCCATGGTGACAGGCGTGACGCGCAATTTCTCCCACGCGCTTGAAGACGTGCGCCGCGTCATCGACCACAAGCCCGGCCACCGCGTCATCGGCGCGTCGATCATTCTCGCCAACGGCCGCGTCGTCGTCGTCGCCGATACGGCGATCACCGAAATGCCCGACGCCCACGAGCTGGCCGAAATCGCCATCGAGGCGGCCGGCGTCGCGCGCCGCATCGGACTCGAGCCACGGGTCGCCATGCTGGCGTTTTCGACATTCGGCTATCCGCCGGGCGAGCGCACGGCGCGCGTGCACCAGGCGGTCAACGTTCTCGACCAACGGCGCGTCGATTTCGAATATGAGGGCGAGATGGGCGCGGACATTGCGCTCAACAAGGATCTCATGAGCGCCTATCCGTTTTCGCGACTCACCGATACGGCGAACGTCCTTGTCATGCCAGCGTTTCATTCGGCGGCTATTTCGACAAAAATGTTACAGGAACTGGGCGGCGCGACCGTCATGGGTCCGCTGATCGTCGGACTCGACAAACCGGTTCAAATCGTCCAACTCGGCGCGACGGACACGGAGATCGTCAATATGGCGGCGCTCGCCGCCTTCGGCGTCGGCGGATGACCCACCCCCTTGATGGGTAGAGTCGCGCCGTAGGCGCGGGGTGGGGTGAACCGCGCGTCCCGCACCCTGCTCACCCCCACCCGCGCGGCTTCCCCGCGCGACCTCCCTTGGGAGGCGATCGCACATGAAGCAAGAGACTGACGCTGATGAACATTACGATGATTGGCTCTGGTTATGTAGGTCTGGTCTCGGGGGCCTGTTTCGCCGACTTCGGCCATAACGTCATTTGCGTCGACGCCGACGCGACCAAGATCGAGCGCCTGAAGCGCGGCGAGATTCCGATCTTTGAGCCCGGCCTCGACGAACTCGTCGCCAATAACGTCGAACAGAACCGCCTTTCCTTCACCACCGAACTCGAACCGGCGGTCAAAGGCGCCGACGCGGTGTTCATCGCGGTCGGCACGCCATCGCGGCGCGGCGACGGTCATGCGGATTTGTCCTTCGTCTACGCCGCCGCACAGACCGTCGCCAAGGCGCTCGAGGGATTCACGGTCATCGTCAACAAATCGACCGTCCCCGTCGGCACCGGCGACGAAGTCGAGCGCATCATGCGCGAAGTCAATCCGGACGCCGATTTCACCGTCGTCTCCAATCCTGAATTCTTGCGCGAAGGCGCGGCGATCGAGGATTTCAAACGCCCCGACCGCGTCGTCATCGGCGTCGAAGATCCGCGCGCGCGAGAAGTGATGGAGGAAATCTATCGTCCGCTGTCGCTCAACGCGCCGCCGCTGGTCTTCGTCGGGCGGCGCACGTCGGAGCTCACCAAATACGCGGCCAACGCTTTTCTGGCGACGAAGATCACCTTCATCAACGAGATCGCCGATCTGTGCGAAAAGGTCGGCGCCGACGTGCAGGAGGTCGCGCGCGGCATCGGCCTCGACAAGCGCATCGGCGGGAAATTCCTGCATGCCGGGCCAGGCTATGGCGGCTCCTGCTTTCCCAAGGATACGCTGGCGCTGATCAAAACCGGACAGGACGAAGGCGCGGCGCTGCGCATCGTCGAAACGGTGGTCGCCGTCAATGACGCGCGCAAGCGGGCGATGGCGCGCAAGGTGATCAACGCGCTCGGCGGCTCGGTACGCGGCAAGAAGATCGCGCTCCTGGGACTGGCCTTCAAGCCCAACACCGACGACATGCGCGACGCGCCTTCGCTCGCCATCGTCGCTTCACTCGCCGGCGACGGGGCGCAGGTGCATGCTTATGACCCCGAGAGCATGGCGCAGGCGCGTCCGCTGATGCCGGAGGTCACCTTCCACGACAACGCCTATTCGGCGCTGGAAGGCGCCGACGCGCTCGCCATCGTCACCGAATGGGACGCTTTTCGCGCGCTTGATCTCGATCGGGTCAGGAGCCTCTTGAAGCAGCCGATCATCGTCGATCTGCGCAACGTCTATCGCCCCGGCGACGTGCGCAAGCGCGGCTTCACCTATGTGAGCGTCGGACGGACGTGAGAAGAATCACGCGGAGATTTGCGAAATGACGGACGACGAAAGAGCCATTCGCGAATTGGTCGATGCGTGGATGGTCTCCAGCAAAGCGGGCGACCTGACAGCGTTGATCGATCTGATGACGGATGACGTGATTTTTTTGACGCCGGGGGGAAAGCCATTCGGCAAGGAGGCCTTCGTCGCCGCGTCGAAAAACATGAAGAACGTCGCGATCGAGGCACGCAGCGAAATCCAGGAGCTCTGCATTTTTGGCGACTGGGCCTATATGCGCAGTTACATCGAGATGACGGCGACGCCTAGAGACGGAGGCGCGCCTTTGCATCGGACCGGAAATACGTTGACGATTCTACGCAAGGAAGCCGATGGGCGATGGCGGCTGGCCAGAGACGCAAATCTTTTGGCTGCGGAAAAATCCTGAGCCGAAAAGATTTGCAACAGTCGTTTCGCGCAGCTACTGCGCCGCGAGTTGATTTCGGGATAGCTGCACGTCCCGTCGCGCCTTTTCTCGACATGCGACGGCGGGTCGAGAAAGGGCCTCGCGTCGCAAGACGTTAAGGAGAGACACCCCGCCCATATCTCCATCGACTGCCGCGCCAACCTCCAACCATTGTGCGGCGGCGCACAGCGTGCGGCGCGCGCCTAAGCGAGTTTGCATCGCCCTGCTCGCGATGTGGCCAGGCGCATTTTTTTCATGGAGGTTTATATGGCTAAGCAAGTTGCCCCAAAAGACGCGCGCGTCGGAAGCTACCATCCGCGAGTCGTCGTCAAATTCCGCGATCGCATAGAACTGCCCTACGACGCCACGGTGGAGAAGGAAATCGAGCGGCGGTTTCATGGCGCGTGGACGCGCCTTGCCGAGCAGTTCAAGGGCATTTCCATGGTCCCTCTCTTCGCTTCGAAGAAAGCGGACGAGATTCGCGACCTGATGGCGCGCGCCGAAGTCAGCGATCCGAGCTATCACGCCCCGGATTTCCTCGGCTATTTCGTGCTCAATGTTCCGGACGACACGGCGCCGGAGACCGTCGCGAGGATCGTTTCGCAGTGGCCGTCCGTCGAAAAAGCCTATGTCGAACCAAAGCCCGTCGAGCCGCCGCTGGTCAACGCCGCCGACGATCCGCGCAGCATGAATCAGGGTTATCTCGATGCCGCGCCAGACGGCATTGACGCGGAATACGCATGGCTTTTCGCCGGCGGCGACGGCGCCAATCAGGCGCTGGTCGATCTCGAATGGGGCTGGACGCTCAATCACGAAGATCTCACGGCGCATAACATCTCGATCATTTCCGGGCTGAACAATTCCTTCTTCTTCCACGGCAGCGGCGTGCTCGGAGAAATCTGCGCGGTCGACAATATGGTGGGCTGCGTCGGCGTCACGCCGAAGCTCGGCTCCGTGCGCGTCGTCGGTCAGTGGCTTTCGGGCGGCGGCTACAGCACATCTCAGCCCATCCTCGACGCCGTCGCGGTCATGAATTTCGGCGACGTGCTTCTGCTCGAGGCGCAGACGAGCTTCGCCGGCTACGTCAAAGTGCCGGTGGAGATCGAGCCCGCGGTGTTCGACGTCATTCGGCTGGCGACGGCGCTGGGCGTCGTCGTCGTCGAAGCCGGCGGCAATGGCGGCGTCGATCTCGATACGGTCAGTGTGAGCGGAGAACTCGTCTTCAATCGCGCCAGCGCCGACTTCAAAGATTCCGGCGCCATCATCGTCGGCGCAGGATCGTCGACCGCGCCGCATACGCGCCTTGGCTTCTCCTGCTTCGGCAGCCGCATCGACTGCTATGGCTGGGGAGAGAACGTCGATACGCTTTCTTCCGACAACTCTAACGTCGCGACAAACCTCTATACGACCGGGTTCAACGGCACGTCGAGCGCGTCGCCCATCGTGACGGGCGCGGCGCTCGCCGTACAGGGTCTGGCGCAAGCCGCTCTGGGCCATCGCTTCGCCCCGTGGCAGTTGCGCCAGATATTGAGTCATCCCGCCAATGGCACGCCATCGCAGACTCCTGCGGTCGACCGCATCGGCGTCATGCCCAATCTGCGCGCGATCATCGACGGCGACGTGCTCAGTCTGGCGCCCGACGTCTATCTGCGCGATTTCGTCGGCGATAGCGGCGACGCCCATATGGGCGCGATCTCGGCGAGCCCCGACGTCATCCTGCGTCAGAACGCCGTCGCCGATCCGCAAGCCGCCTTCGGCCAAGGCAGCGGCGTCGAGAACAGCGCCGCGCTCGGCTATGAGGCGGAGGCGGGCCAGGACAATTTCGTCTATGTCCGCATGCGCAATCGCGGCGGCTCGGCGGCGAACAACGTCGAGGCGACAGTCTTTTGGGCGCCGCCCTCGACGCTGCTGACGCCCGACCAATGGAATCCGCTGGGATCGACCACTCTGCCGTCCGTTCCGACCGGCGATCAGCTCACGGTTTCGGATGCGATCCAGTGGCAGGCCGCCGACATTCCGGCGCCCGGACATTATTGCTTCGTGGCGCTGATCGGCGCGACGGGCGATCCGGCGCCGGCCCCCGCGGATTTCCTCGACTGGGATAATTTCCGCAGCTTCATCCGCAACAACAACAATGTGACCTGGCGTAACTTCAACGTCGTGAACAATACGCCGCCGGCGGGCGCCCAGCCTCCGGGCTTCGTGGCAATGCCCTTCCTTATGGCCGGCGCGCCGGACAAGGCCCGCCGCATGCGGCTGGAGATCGCCAGCCGTCTGCCAGCCAAGGCGGAAGCGATGCTCGAGATGCCTTTGGAGTGGGCTGAACTCGTGAAGATCGCCGCGCGGCCCGTCAAAGGCGCCGACCGCGAGCGGCGGGGCGTCGTCGCCATCAAGTCGGCGGGACGCACGGCGTTCGCCGACGTCGTCTTCCCGGCGAAAGCGCGAATTGCGATGCGACTCCTCGTGAAAATTCCCGAGGACATGCGCAAGCAGGAGTTCGAGATCTACGCGCGGCAGATGTATGGCGATGAGGAAGTCGGCCGCGTGACCTGGCGTCTCGCGCCGCCGCGCAAGCCGCAATAACAAGCGGCGTCCTCACAAAGAACAAAGCGCCGGCCATGGGCCGGCGCTTTTTTGCGTTTGTGAACGACGCCTACTGCGCCGCGAGTTTGATCTCGGGATAGCTGCACTTCCCGTCGCTCTTCTCCTCGACATGGAGATGCGACGGCGGCTCGACGAAGGGAATGCCGAGCGTGTGCCAGACGTCGACGAGCGACTCGACGAGGTTCGCGATATGCGCCGACGTGTGGCAGGGCGTCGGCGTGACGCGCAGCCGCTCGCTTCCCTTGGCCACCGTCGGGTAGTTGATCGGCTGGATGTAGATCGAGTGGCGATCGAGCAGCATGTCGCTCGCAGCCTTGCAGAGCTCGGCGTCGCGCACCATCACCGGCACGATATGCGAGCCGTTTTCCAATACAGGCAGGCCGGCGGCGGCGAGGGCGTGTTTGGTGATATGCGAGGCGCGCTGATGCGCCGCGCGCAAATCCGGCCGGCGTTTGAGCAGGCGCACCGCGGCGCAGGCGGCGGCCGCGACGGCCGGCGGCAGCGCCGTCGTGAAGATGAAGGAGGCCGCGTAGGACCGGATCGCGTCAATGATGACGGCGTCGCCGGCGATATAGCCGCCCATCGTGCCGAAGCCCTTGGCGAGCGTGCCCTCGATCACATGGACGCGCCCCATCACGCCTTCGCGTTCGCAGATCCCGCCGCCGCGCGCGCCATACATGCCGACCGCATGCACTTCATCGACATAGGTCATCGCGCCATAGCGCTCCGCCAGCGCGACGATGTCGGCGACGGGCGCGATATTGCCGTTCATCGAATAGAGGCTTTCGAAGACGACCAGCTTGGGCCGATCGCCCGCTTCGATTAGCAGCTCTTCGAGATGCGCAAGATCGTTATGCCGGAAGATCTTCTTCTCGGCGCGCGAGCGCTTCACGCCTTCGATCATCGAATTATGATTCGAGGCGTCCGATAGAATGACGCAGTTGGGCAGAAGGTCGGCGATCGTCGAAATCGCCGCGAGATTGGAAATCCAGCCGGAGGTGAAGACGAGCGCGGCTTCCTTGCCGTGCAGATCGGCGAGCTCGCGCTCAAGCTCGACAATGGCGTGACTGGTGCCGGAAATGTTGCGGGTGCCGCCGGAGCCGGCGCCGACCCTGCCAGCCGTGTCGACCATCGCGGCGATCACGTCGGGGTGCTGACCCATGCCGAGATAGTCGTTGGAGCACCATATGGTCACGGGCTCGACCGAGCCGTCGTCGCGATGCCAATTGGCGAGTGGAAAAGCTTCGACGTCGCGCTCCAGATGCGCAAAGACGCGGTAGCGGCGCTCGTCCTTTAGACGGGAGACGGCGGCCTCGAAGTAACGCCGATAGACCATGCTCCAACCCTTTGATTTTTCTCTTTGCCCCCGAAACCGACGACAAGGCCCCCGTCCTGCCCGCCGTCTAGTTTGGACGTTTTCTTACATAGCCGATCCGCGCCTGAAAGGCGAGTGGCCGAATGACGCGCCCGCGCCTCTTTTCTTGCGCAACGCCGGGCCACCGCCAATGAAAACAATGGCGCCACGCATTGTCGGCGCCGCCCGGCGGCGTCAAAGCAGCGCCTTGCCTGGCTCCGCCGTCACCGAGGCTTTTTCGTCAGAAGCGTTTATGGGATGACCATCCGGCCTCGCGTGAGGTAACGAAGAGACGGGGGTGCGCGTGACGGCGATGAAGCTCTATACGAAAAAAGGCGACAGAGGCCAGACGAGTCTCTTCTCAGGCCGGCGGGCGGCGAAGTTCGATCCACGCGTGGCGGCGGTCGGCGATCTCGACGAATTGACGGCGAGCCTGGGTCTGGCGCGCGTCGTCTTCCCCGAGGCGAACGATCTTTTGAGCGGCGCGCAAAAGGCGCTCTACACAATCAGCGCCATCGTCAGCGCCGAAGCGCGGAAGATCGATCTTGCCTTCGACGACGCCGAGACCGCGGCGCTCGAAGCCGAGATCGATCGCGCGACCGACGCTCTGCCGCCGTTGCGCGATTTCATCTATCCGGGAGAGGCCGAGGCGAGCGCGCGTCTCCATATGGCGCGCGCCATCGCCCGGCGGGCCGAGCGCAGCGTCGCCGCGCTCGAAGAACCGCCGGCGCCCGAGAGCGCCCTCGCCTATCTCAATCGCCTGAGCGATTTATTGTTCGCGCTGGCGCGGCTCGCGGACCTGCACAGCGGACACGCGGATCGAATGCTCGGCGGGTGAGGTTTTGGGCGGCGGGTTAGCGCCGTGAGCCGACGTTGACCTGCGCGCATATGCCGGACATTCGCGGCGGTCTTGCCGTGGCCGCTATCGAACGGCAGGCCAACGGGAGCTCCCGACCGATTCCGGTCGGTCCGCTATGCCGGCAGCATGACCACCTTCGTCTTGACCGGCGTCCGGGAGTAGAGGTCGATCATGTCCTGACTGAGGAGGCCGGTGCAGCCGCTCGTGATGCCCTGCCCGATCGTCTCGGGGTCGCTGGTGCTATAGATCGTGTAGACCGTGTAGACGCCGTTCTTGTAAAGATACAGCACGCGGGCGCCGAGCGGATTTTCCAGACCTCCCGGCATGCCGCCGGCATATTTGCGCGCCTCCGGCTGGCGCGCGATCATTTCCTTGGGTGGCGTCCAGGTGGGCCATTCGGCCTTGCGCCCGATATAAACTTCACCGCTCCACAGGAACCCGGGGCGGCTGACATTGGCGCCATAGCGGGTGGCCATTCCGTCGCCTTCGATGCGGTAAAGGTGGAACTTGCCGGGATCGATGATGATCGTGCCGGGCGCTTCCTTGGAGGCGTAGCGCACTTTCTGGCGAAAATATTTCGGATCGACCTTGCTGATATCGACCGCGGGGATCGCGAATTTGTCGTTGGGAACCGGCCCGTAAAGCTTCGCCGCCTCGGCGCGCATCATGTCGTCGGACGACACGCAACCGGCGAGCCCGGCCGCGCCGAGACCGACGGCGGAGCCGACCAGAAACGACCGGCGGTTGAGACGCCCCGACGCAAGCCCAAGTCGAGCTTCCTCGTTTGTTTCGCCGGCGTCGGCTATCCCATCGTCCTTAATCATGATTTTGGAGTTCCCATGTCCAGTTGCCGACCAAAGAATACTCCGGCCCGAACCCGCTGAACGTCTTTGCTGAGCCGAGACCTTGCCATCACTTGCTTTTCGGAAAGTAAAGAACGTCGGCTTTGACCGGAAATTCCGGTCATTCTGTGGCGGCGAGACTACAAATCAGCGCCATCGTCAGCGCGAAAGCGCGGCAGCTCGATCTTGCCTCTGACGACGCCGAGACCGCGGCGCTCGAAGCGGTCGCCCGCGCCCGAGAGCGCGCTCGCCATCTCAATCGCCTAAGCGATTTATTGTTCGCGCTGACGCGACTTGCCGATCAGCAAAGCGGACATGCGCGGCCCAGCGATGCCCCATCATCCATGGATGATCGGAAGCGCCTGAGGCTGGATCAGGATCAAGAGGCCGTAGACGAAGATGATAATGCCCATGGCCTGCGCCACGGCGGGACCCCACGGCAAGGTCTTCTCGGCGAAAACGATCACCGTCACGCTCGCAAGCGCGGCGACGTTCATCATGCCAAGAGGAAACATGATCGCGCAAAGCAGCCAGCAGCAGCCAAGGCACCAGGCGCCGTGATGCGCGCCCATCTGCAGGGCGCCGAGCGTCCCCTCGCGCCAGGAGGTCATAATGAAGCCGATCGGCGTGCGGCACTTGGTCAGGCAGAGCTCTTTCAACGGCGTGAGCTGGTAGAGCCCGGCGGCGATGAGGATCAACCCGCCGACGCGCCCTTGCGTCGGCGCCGAAAGATCCAGACGCGCGGCGGCAGCCTCCGCGGCGAGCGCGCCAATATAAGCGAGGAGGCCAGACGCCATCCAGACGAGCAGATAGCCGGCGAGGAAGGCCCATGTTCCGACGAAGGCCTGTCCCCGTTTGCGGCGCGCGGCCTGCGTCTTGTGGAAAGTGAGCGCCATCGGCGCCACCGTCGGAAACATCATCGCAATCGTCATCGCCAGCCAGACGGCGATGAAGAGCGGCGCGCCGAGGCCCATGGACGGCGAGGCCATGCTGCTATGGGCGTCATGACGTGCCCCTTGCCAGATCAGAAGCGCCCACGCCGCGACCGACAAGGCGATCAGCAAGGCAAGGATCGCGTTACGCTGAAGCGCGATCAGGTCCACGCGCGTCTGTTCGATGCGGGGGGCGCCATCCGTCAATTCGACCACTCGATCGGCGCGTAATGCCCGTTCCGGCCCGAATTATTCCAGTCCATGCCGTGGTCGCTGAAATGATTTCCCGTGCGGCCGACGCCGAAAGCGATTTTCTCCGGCGCGAGCGGATGCCCGGTCATGCCCCAGATTTCGCCGCTCGGATGCATGCTCGCGAGCGGATCGACGGCGACGGCGAGAATGCCCGGGATTTCGACGAAGCGTGATTTTCCCTCGATCGTGTAATGGATCGATGTCTTCCTGACGCCGAGATGCGTTCCGACCAAAGGCGCGAAAGCCGCCATCGGTCCGCCTTCGTCGCCGCCGAAAATTGCGCCCAGAGCGGCTGTCTGTTCGTCGGTTGCACGCTCGTCGATATAGACGGCGAGCGTCCAGTCGCCCTCCGCCATTGGGCCTGGCGCATGCGCTGCGAGCGCCACATTCAGCCCATCCAGCGCCACGTCGCCATAATGGCCTTTGTCGATGTGGAACGCCAAAATGTTGTCGCAGCACCCTTGTGTCGGAGTCGCCATCATGGCCTTGGTCGAGACTAGGCAGGGACAGACGATGTCGCAATTGCAGTTCTCGAGATAGTCGCCGACAAAGCGCCACTTCGTTCGCGTCGCCATTTTCTGCTTTCTCCCCGGCGGTAATTTGCGGACCTAGAAAGGCTCCTTGAAGGGCCGAAGGTCCATTTCGTGAGTCCAGGCGCTGCGCTTCTGACAGTGCAGCGCCCAATAGGCGTCGGCGATGTCGTCGACGGCAAGGACGCCGTCCGCGCCTTTGGAGCGCGCGTAGTCGGCGAAATTCGTCGCCGCATATTCGCCCGCGATCACGCCGTCGACGACGATATGGGCGACATGAACGCCCTTCGGACCGAACTCGCGCGCAAGGCCTTGGGCGACGGCGCGCAAGGCGGCTTTGGCGGCGGCGAAGGCAAGAAAGGGCGGACGCGCGCGCAAGGACGCCGTTGCGCCGGTGAACAGGATCGTGCCTTGTCCGCGCTGGGAGAAGCGCCGGGCCGCCTCCCGCCCGACGACGAAGCCGCCGAGAGCGTTTTGTCGCCACAGGCGCTCGAAGAGTTCGGGCGTCGTGTCCTGAGTGGAAGCGGCGACATTGCTCCCAACATTGTAGGCGACCAGCGCGAGGTCGCCGTCGCGGTCTGCTTCGTCGAAGAGGGCGGCGACATCGGCTTCGCTCGTGGCGTCTGCGACTTTGATCGCGACCGCGCCGCCCGCGGCGGCAATCTGCTCGGCGACGATTCGCAGCCGCTCCGGCGTGCGGCCCGCGACCATGACGCGGAGCCCTTCGCGCGCGAAACGCCGCGCCAACGCGGCGCCGAGGCCCGACTCGGCGCCAACGCCAGTCACGAGCGCCACCCCCCTATTCGCCATCGCCGGTTCTGTCATGGCGCGTCAATTCTCTTCGGCCGCGCTCGCGTCATGCGCGCCCAAAGAGAAGAATGAAGTTGTTCGCCGGCATGTCCATAATTTTCTTAAGCGCGATATTATGTGCGTTGGCGGCGCGTTCGAGATCACGCACGTCCTTAAGGCCCCATTCGGCAATCTTGGGCGCGAGGATCTCCTGATCGAAAGCGGCGTTTGACTCGGTCGTATAACTGCCGTCAACCTTGAAGGGTCCGTAGATCGCGACAAAGCCATTCTTGGTCAACACGCGGTCGGCGACTTGAGCGATGCCGTCGCAGATCGAGACCGGCGCGACCTGGAAGAGGTTCACCACGAAAATGCCGTCGTAGAGCCGATCGCTGGCGCTGGGCCAGGTCTGTGGTTCAGTCAGATCGATTTTGATGGGATCGAAGATATTCTTGCCGCCTGCTTCGTCGCGCTTCTTCTTGATCGAATCGAACACTTCGACGTCATAGTCGGAAGGCTGAAACGACAGATTTGGGAAATGCGGCGCGAAATAGTTGATGTGGTTGCCAGCGCCGCTCGCAAGTTCCAGCACATTGCCGCTGTTCGGAAAGATCACTCTGAACATGTTGAGAATCGGATCACGGTTTCGATTCCCGGCCCACGCAACATAGGGGCTGAGCGGATGCGGATCGATCGGCGGACGGTCCGCAGGCACATTGATGGACATGGCGGTCCTCCTCGGCTTTCCTCGACGCTTGCGCCGCTCGCCCAACGGCGCGGAAGCGTCGAACGCTTCGCGGCCTTCATTTTTGGATCTTGTTCCGGCCCAAGCCGTCGGAAGCTTTATCGATTGTCGCCGACGCGGTAAAATTCGAAAATCTTATGAACTCATTCGGGGAACTAAACCCCTAGACGAGCTGCCGTCGACGAGTTCGGAACAGCAGTCTCAATTCGCAGGAGGCAGCGACAGGATGGTCAACCTCAAGTCTTTCGACCTCAATCTGTTGCTGGCGTTGAAGGCGCTTCTCGAAGAGAAGAACGTGTCGCGCGCCGCAGAAAAGTTATGCCTGAGCCAGCCCGCCATGAGCCATATTTTGCGCAGGCTGCGCGACCAGCTCGACGATCCGATACTGGTGAAGTCCGCATCGGGTTTGGTCCCTACGGCGCGCGCGCTTGCGTTGCTGGAGCCAACGGCGGCCGTGCTTCGGGAGATCGAAAGGATTGTCGAACCCCCGCCAGAATTTGATCCCGCGACCAGTCGCCGGCGTTTCGTGATCTCCACAAGCGACTATGTCGGGTTCGCCCTGTTGCCGACGCTTGCCGAGTCGATGATCCGCATCGCCCCACATGTTGAGGTGCATATTCGGCAGCCGATAACCGGGCCGCCCCACATCGTGCTCGAGAAAGACAATATCGATCTGGCGATCGGCTTCGACGCAATCTTCGGCGGCGCGCCGCATGTCTGTTCGCAGATGTTGATGGGCGAGAGCATCGTTTGCCTCACAAGAAAATCGAACGCGCAAGTCCCGGGCGATCACATCAGTCTGGCGCAATTTCTGGAATGCAAGCATGTGCTGATCAGCTGGCGGGAAGCAGGGACGGGCCTGATCGACGACAGTCTCGCAAAGCTGGGGCTACGTAGAAACGTCTTTCTTGTTCTGCCGAACTTCTTGACGACGCCCTGGATTCTCGAGAAGACCGACCTCATGCTCTGTCTGCCACAAAGGATGGCCGAGCAGTTCGTACAGCTGGCTCCACTCAAAATCCTGCAGATCCCGATCGACCTGCCGCGCTACGCGTTGATGATGCTTTGGCATCCGCGCCACGAAAAAGATCACGCGCATATGTGGCTGCGGGAACGCGTGCGGATGGCCTGCCGCCGCGACAGCGGCAACGATGCGAACGTCGGCGCTGGCGCCTAGGCGCAGGATCGACACGCCGCAGGAACACGGCCCGACAAAGATCCGCGTCGGGCCGCGGGCCTGTCAATCGACTGAGAATCTCTTGTTCGCGCTGGCGCGTTCGACCGCAGTGCGCGCTTGAGCAAATCGCCGTGGCTTATCGAACCCCTAGCATCGCTGCGGGAGCGACCCGAAAAGTGAGCCGCAGGGCAGTTCCCATGGGACTCGGCGTGATCTCCAAGGCTCCGTCGAGGTGCGCCGCAATATCATGCATGAGCGTAAGGCCCTTTCCTGAAATTTTGGTCGACTGGGACAATGTTTTTAAAGGAAAGGGCGCTCCGTTGTTTTCAACGACAAGCTCGACCTCGCCCCGAAAACACCGGACGCGCGTTTCGATCCTGCCCTTCTCGAGACCGACGAGGGCGTATTTGAGAGCATTTACCGTCGCTTCGACGACCACAAGCCCGACGCTTTTTGCGCGCGCGCAGTCAATTTCGAAATCCCCGTCTATGGTCACGATGCTCTCATAACGACTGTCAAAGGCCGAATGCAGAGTTTCGGCGAGAAGCCTAACGAAAGAGCCGAGGCTGCAAATCTCGTGCTCATTCGTATCGAGCGCGCCGTGGAGCGCCGCGGTCGCGCAGATGCGCGAAACGCAGATGTCGCATTGTACCGGATGGCCACACTGTCTCCGCTGCGCGGCAAAGAGAGCCGATAAGACCTGCAATTCGTTTCTGATCCGATGGCAAATCTCTTCGTAGCGCTGCTGCGACGCGGCCAGCTGCGCTCTCAGCGAGGCTATTTCCCGCCTCAATTCCGGCGATCCGTCTGATGCTACATTCAAAACGATTATGCCTCAATCCTGTAAGTTGTTCTAGTATCAAGCATATTTATCTTGGCTGTTTTATGTTCAGATATTTTTCGAAGCAAACTCAGACGTGTGGGTCGCGTTGTGGAGAGGGTCAGAAGCGACGCGCACGCGCTGGCGACGATTCCCTGTTCGGCGAAAAGAACAAGGCCATCGCGAGTTAGTCCTTGTTCTTTCCTTCTTCCCGGATCTCACCGGTCAGCGACTCAACCAAAGCCGCATTAAACATCCGCTGAGGGTCGCGAGCACCTTCGTCCATGGCTCCTTCGCGCCTAGATCGGGCGCGAAGCGAACGTCTTCGCGGCATCGCGATACGCAACTGCGGCGGCCGCCTTCAACATCAACAGCGCCGCAAAGGCGCCGAGATTGATGAGAAAGATCCGCGTCACGACCGGCGCGGTGAAATGATCGACGCCGGGTCCTGTCGCCGCCGTGACCGCCAGAATCAGGCTCTCATAGACGACGAAGGCCGCAAGGAAAGCGGCGAGTCCTCCAGCAAACCCATGAAAGCGGCGCGCGATCAGTCCGGCGCTTTCACAGGAGAGCAGAGCGATGACGCCGAGCGCGCCGCCCCAGAATAGCGTAATGGCGTCCGTCGAATAATGCAGGAACAGAAAGCCGACCGCCTGATTGGCGAACCAGACTGCGCCCGTCAGCAGCAGGGCCTCGCGACGCGCCGTTGTAAGCGCGGCGACGGCGGCGAAACCCGCGAGCGGCAAGGCGCAAGCCCAACCGAAGCTCAGAATAATGCTCGCGGCGATGAAGGTCGCGAACCAAAAAGCGCGGCGGTTTGTCGTCGGAAGAGTGGAAAGCGTCAGCGACATGAGGTTCTCCTTTCAAGTGAACATTGGGGAAGTGAATTCATAAGCGCGGCGCGTCAGCCGCCGCGCAACCGCCCTGCTGAACGATCGATGGGATCGGGTTCGTGCAGGCCAAACCAGCGCGCACGCAATTTGTCCCACAGCGCGAGGCGCGACCAATCCGGTTCCTTCAGGACTTTGTCCGTCTCCGCGTCGAGGAAGGGATTGGGCAGCAGCACGGTGATCTGCTGTTCGCCGGCGCCGTTGAACAGCTGCAGTCCCCACGACATCGGCACGCAGCTCATGTTTCGCCGGCGATAGAGTTCGGCGCGCGACGTGCGCCTGAGTTTTGCAAGTTCGGGCGACGTCGGCCGCGCGCGCGATCCCTTGTTCTCGCCGATGCAGACGTGAAAATGCGTGACGCCGAAGGCGACCGTGAGATAGCCGTCGAGCAGCCTGATGCGCGTCGGCGCGCGGTCGGCGTGGATCTCCCACGCCGCGCCTTGAATGATCGGCCCGAAGACGATCTCGCGCCAGTGATGTTCGAAAAGGTCACGAATGAGCTCTTCGAGACTCGCCGGATCTGTCGGCAGCGAGAAGACATCGAGCGCCGCGCCATCAGGCTCGACGATGCGTCTTGGCGTTATACTTGGCGTCACGTCCGCGTTGGTTTCCATATCGATCTCCCTGCCATTCATTCGTCACCAGGCGTATTTCACGCCGCCATAAAAGGCGCGCGCCGTCGTGGAATAGTTGTAGACCTCCTCGTAGAGCGCATTGCCGACATTCTCGATGCGCCCATGCAGCGTCAGCTGGTCGGTCAGCCTGTAATTCGCGAAGAGATCGAGCCGCACATAGGGCGCGAGCATCACGCGTTTGTTGAAGATGAAATCCACGTCATGCGCGGAGCCGACGATATTGGCGCGCGCCTCGAGTTCGAGACCCGGCGCGCCCGTATAAATGACCGACCACATGCCCTTGTGACGCGGACGGCGCAGCAGCGTGCGTCCAGCGTAGATGCTGTTCTCGTCGTCATCGAGATTTCGCGCGGCGAGAAACGTGTAGCTTCCGCGCAACAGCAGAGCGCCGGGCACGAGACTGGCTTCACCCGAAAATTCGACGCCGCGCGTATCCGCTCGTCCGACGTTGAAATAGCAGCCGAAGATTTGCGTCGACGCGCAACTCTCAGCCTTGCCGAACTGCACGAGATTCGCATAGCGATTGGCAAAGACGGAGACGGAGGCCGTGGCGCGCCCGCCAAAAAAGCTCTGATCTATGCCGGCGTCGAAGCCGAGCACGCGTTCGGGCGCGAGCGCCGGATCGCCATATTCGGAAAACCTCTGAAAGAGCGAAGCGGTCTTGGCGCCGGTGGCGGCGGAGCCGCGCAGCCGCATGCCGATCTCATCGATGCGGAAATTCGCCATCGTCCGCCAGGTGAGAAACGTTTGGTTCTTGCTCACCGCATCGGCGCGGCCCCCGTAGGAAATATCGAGGCGGTCGAAGAGCGTGAATTGATGCTGCGCATAGCCCGACCATGTCGTCTGGACGGCGTGCGTCGGCGCGTAATCATCGACGATCCAGGCTTCGCGCGAATTCTGCGCCGTCTCGGTTTCGACGCGCGAGCCAAGCGTCGCGAGACCAAAGGCGCCAAGCGCGATATCGCTTTGATATTCGACGCCCCTGCGCCCGCCGAGATAGCCAAAGCGGCAGTTTTGCGACAGGAAGCTCTGCATGTCGAAACAGGCTTCCGTCATCCAGGCGTCGCGATTGCCGCGGTTGGCGTAGAGCGTCAGCCGGTTGCGTAGACTCTTGTCGAACATATCGGCGCCGAGCCGCACATAGCCCTGCATGAATGTCGCATGCTGATGATTGAAAGAATCGAAAACGCTAAAAGGACTGAAGGCGTAGGGATTGTCGTAGCGAATGGCGCTGTCGTAGCCGGCAAGGCCCGCCTCGATCCGCGCATCTTCGGTGAATTCATAGCCGATGCGCCCGGTGACGCCGACATTGTTCGTCGGATCATTGGCGGGCAGCGGCGGCAGCGGCGTCGTCTGATCGCCGATCACGATGGGGCGCTGCTGACGATAGCCGTAGCGCGGAAAGCCATCGGCATGCAGGCCGGAGATCGACAGCGCGTAGGAGCCCTGCCCGTCGGCGCCGGAGATCGACGCGCGCGAGGACGACGTCCCATAGGCGCCGCCTTCCGACATGAGCCAGCCTTGCGGCGCGCCCTTTCCGCGACGCGTGATGATATTGATCACGCCGCCCATCGCGTCCGAGCCGTAAAGCGCCGATTGCGGACCGCGCAGCACTTCGATCCGCTCGATGTCGGTCGGAAGCAGCCGACCGAAGTCGACCGAACCGTCCGTGCTCGTCGGATCGCCAATGCGGATGCCGTCGATCAGCACCAACGTCTGACCTGGCGTCGAGCCCCGCAAAGCGACGGAGGTCTGCGCGCCGGGCCCGCCATTCGAATAGACGTCAAGTCCCGGAACGCCCCGCAGAACGTCGTTGAAGCCGAGCGATCCGCGCTTTTGAATGTCACGCGCATGAATGACGCTGACCGAAGCGCCAGTGCTCGATGCCGGCTGCTCAACGCGCGTCGGCGTGACGACGGTTTGGTCTTCGACGTCGGCGCCGGGTGAACCCGGCTGCGCCGGGCTTAAAGGGCCGACCTCGATGACCGGCAAGGAGTGCTGGGCGAAAGCGACGGAAGTGGAGAGCGATAAGGACAGCAGAAATGCGCCGCGCAAGGCGGGGCTCTGAATGTGGATATGCATGCGCGTAGACTCGCAGCGAGACGTGGGCCGTCACTGCGAAGGTCTTTGCCCACACGCCGACAAGGCGAGAGGCATCGGCCGCATCGGTGCACCCCGCCCGACGCTTTCGCGCGTGACCACGAAGCGACGGCAGGTCTCCTGGCTCGCGGGTTGTCGCCTCGGACCGCCTTCCCAGAGCCTTATGGCTCCAGTGGCTTAGTGGTCGTCGGCTCGCCGCTTACAGTTGCGGGGGCAGCCGCGGAATTGCGCACGAAGCAGCGCGCTCACCGCATTCCCATTTTGATCCCGTTAGGAACCGTCTGCTGCAAAATAGAATGCCGATCGCATCACGAGTCAAGAGCGTGGCCGTAGAAGATTGCTCCTCTCACTGCGATCACGCCGCCGCCAGCGCCGCAAGCACACGCGCCCAGGAGCGCGTTCCCTTGTGAAACGATGTGTAGGAATATTTCTCGTTGGGCGAATGGATGCGGTCGTCGTCATGCGCGAAGCCGATCATCAGCGAATCCATATTGAGGTCGCGCTTGAAGGCGCCGACGATCGGGATCGAGCCGCCGCAACCCGCGAGCACCGCTTCCTTCTCCCATTCTTCGGCAAGCGCGCGGCGCGCGCGATTGAGCGCCTCCGAGCCGAAGGGAAGTTGCAAAGCGTTCGACGCGCCATGTGAAATGAATTCGGCCTTGGCGTCCGTCGGCAGACGCTCGCGCACGAAACTGCGGAAGCTTTCCAGGATCGTTTTGGCGTCCTGCTTGCCGACGAGGCGGAATGAGAATTTCGCCGACGCCTGCGCGGGCAGCACCGTCTTCGATCCTGCGCCGGTGTAGCCGCCGATGATTCCATTCACGTCGCAGGTCGGGCGCGCCCAGATCTGCTCGATAATTCCGCGGCCCGTTTCGCCGCCAACGCGCGTGAGGCCGATTTCCGAAAGCCATTTGGCCTCATCGAAGTCGATCGCGCGCCATTGCTCGGCGATGTCTTCGGGAATCTCCGGCACGCTGGCGTAGAAGCCGGGCAGCGTCACCTTGCCCTCGATGTCATGCAGATCGGCGATGATTTTCGCCAGCACATGAATCGGATTCAGCACCGGCCCGCCGAACATACCGGAATGCAGATCATGGCTCGGCCCTTTGATGATCACCTCTTCGAGCGCGAGCCCGCGCAACATCACCGTGATCGCCGGCGTCGACGCGTTCCACATGCTGGTGTCGCAGACAAGCGCGAGATCTGGCGCCGAGAGTTCGTCCTTATGCGCGGCGAGAAATCCCGGAAGCGAGGGCGACCCGGTCTCCTCTTCGCCCTCGAACAGAAAAGTAACGTTGCACGGCAGGCCGCCATTCGCCTCGAAGGCGCGGCACGCTTCGACGAAAGTCATCAGCTGGCCTTTGTCGTCCGAGGCGCCGCGGGCGACGATGTCCTTGCCGTCCTTGCCCTCGGTCAGCCGCGGCGCGAAGGGCTCGGTTTCCCACAGCTCCAGCGGGTCTGGCGGCTGCACGTCATAATGGCCGTAGAACAGCACATGCGGCGCATCCTTGCGCTTCGCCTTGGCGTGGCCGACGACGATCGGATGGCCGGGCGTCTCGCGCACTTGCGCTTCGTAACCAAGGCCGTTGAGCTGATCCTTGAGCCAGTTCGCCGCCCGCAGGCATTGCGCATTATAGGCCGGATCGGTCGAAACGGAGGGAATGCGCAAGAGATCGAACAGGCGTTCTCTCGAAGCGTCGAGATTGGCGTCTATCGTATTGAGGACGGCTTCGATCGCGGCCATGAATCAGCTCCTCGGTGAGGAGCCGAAACTAGTGCCTATGCATGGCGAGGGGAAGACGCGCGATGGCACAGGGCTGCCTCGTCCTTCGAGACGACCGCTTCGCGGTCTCCTCAGGATGAGGAAGCCCTGTTGCTTCTCTTGACCTCATCCTGAGGAGCCGCCTTTAGGCGGCGTATCGAAGGACGAGGTCAAAAGGAGGTTGCTCACGCGCTCGGCGCGAGCATATTCTCCGGCCGCACGATCGCGTCGAACTCGA
Organism: Methylocystis sp. H4A; assembly: GCF_015709545.1. Lineage (NCBI taxonomy): Bacteria > Pseudomonadati > Pseudomonadota > Alphaproteobacteria > Hyphomicrobiales > Methylocystaceae > Methylocystis > Methylocystis sp. H4A. Next base: position 143,775 of record NZ_JADNQY010000024.1, read on the forward strand.
CTTCCGTCACCTTGCCGGAAGCCAGCGCCTCTTCCTTCAGGCTCGTGCCGTTTTTGTGCGCGGCGCGCGCGATTTTCGAGGCCGCGTCATAGCCGATCTTTGGCGCGAGCGCGGTGACGAGCATCAGCGAGCGGTCGAGGAAGCGCTTGATGTTGGCCTCGTCCGCTTCAATGCCGTCGACGCAACGCGCGACGAAACTGTTGATGCCGTCGGCGAGCAGAATGGTCGATTCGAGCAGCGCGAAGCCGACGACCGGCTTCAGCACATTGAGTTCGAGATGGCCCTGCGAGGCGGCGAAGGTGATCGTCGCGTTGTTGCCGAAAACCCGCGTGCACACCATGGTCAGCGACTCAACCTGGGTCGGATTGACCTTGCCCGGCATGATCGACGAACCCGGCTCGTTCTCGGGAAGCCTCAGTTCCCCGAGGCCGGCGCGCGGCCCCGAGCCGAGCAGGCGAATGTCGCTCGCGATCTTGTAAAGACCCGACGCCAGCGCGTTGAGCGCGCCATGGGCGAAGACGATCGCATCATGCGTGGCGAGCGCCTCGAATTTGTTGGGCGCCGAGACGAAAGGCAGTCCTGTCTGCTCCGCGATATCGGCGGCGACCTCTTCGCCAAAGCCTTTGAAGGTGTTGACGCCGGTGCCGACCGCCGTGCCGCCCTGAGCGAGCTCCAGAAGGTCGGCGAGCGTCGTCCTGATGCGCCTTTCCGCGTATTCGGCCTGCGCCGCATAGCCGGAAAACTCCTGGCCGAGCGTCACCGGCGTCGCATCCTGCAGATGGGTGCGGCCGATCTTGATGATGTCGGCGAATTTCACCGCCTTGGCGTTGAGCGAAATATGCAGCCGCTCGACGGCGGGAATCAGTCGACCGGAGATCGTCGTGGCGCCGGCGATGTGAATGGCGGTGGGGAAACTGTCGTTCGACGACTGCCCGAGATTGACGTGGTCGTTGGGATGAACGGGCGATTTCGAGCCGCGCGGCGCGCCGAGCGTTTCATTGGCGCGATTGGCGATGACCTCGTTAACGTTCATGTTGGTCTGGGTGCCGGAGCCGGTCTGCCAGACGACGAGCGGAAAATGCTCGTCGAGCTTGCCGGCGATCACTTCGCGGGCGGCGGCGACGATCGCGTCGGCGATTTTAGGCTCGAGCAGGCCCTTCCTGGCGTTGACCTTGGCGGCCGCGAGCTTGATGCGCGCCAGCGCATGCACGATCTCGATCGGCATGAGATCGCCGCCGATCGGAAAATTCTCGCGCGACCGTTCGGTCTGGGCGCCCCAATAGGCCCAGGACGGCACGGCGATGTCGCCAAAGGAGTCGCGTTCAATTCTGTGATCGTCGGTCATCGGCTCGCTCGCATGGAAAGGGGCGTTTGGCGCGCCTCCCTATGCGGCATTTCCGAGCAGCGTTCAATCGCGCGTGGCTGCGGAGAGCTGCTCGGCCGAGGACCATTCGCGCGGCTCGGCGCTTGGCGGCGCCGACATCAGGTCTGAGAGCCGATTGCGGGCGCGATTCACCCGGCTCTTCATCGTGCCCGGCGCGCAGCCGCAGATTTGAGCCGCTTCCTCATATGACATGCCGGAGGCGCCAACGAGGATCAGGGCTTCGCGCTGGTCGAGCGGCAATTTTTGCATCGCGTCGCGGAAGTCGAGAAAATCCATATGCGCGTGCTGCGATTCCGGCGCGACCAATCGTCCGGCGATCAGACCGTCGGGATCGGGAGCCTCGCGTCGGCGCTTGCGAAATTCGCTGTAGTAGATGTTGCGCAGAATGGTGAACAGCCAGGCGGTGAGATTGGTGCCTTCCGAAAAGGTCGCGAGACTGCCCCAGGCCTTGACCAGCGTTTCCTGAACGAGGTCGTCGGCGCGATCGGAGTTTCCGCAAATCGACACTGCGAAGGCGCGCAAGCTCGGGATGGCTGAGATCAGATCAGCCTTTAATCCCTGTCCTGCCGAATGCGCTTCTTCGCTTGCCTTCACTCACTCTTCCTCGGCGCGCTTGATGTCGCCGCGGAGGATAGCACATTCGTTTCGAGTTGGTTCAAAAGTTTCAGAAACCGATCGGGAACCGGTTGAGCCACGACATCGTCGTAGAGATTGCGGAGCTCCTTTCCGATCGAGTCCTGGAATTCCACCGGCCGCGGTCGCGGGGCCGGCTGTGCGCCGCAGTGCGCCTCCCCTACTCCTCGGCGACGATCGCCGAATTCGTCACGTGTCATCACCCACCCTGCAAACGTCCCCACCCTGCGAGGGCCCGGTCTCGAAGAATACCGCCCGTCGCCTGCGAAAGCGTCGTCGTCTGCTTTCGCCCGCGCAACTATATTCTCCGGATTCTTATTCCCCATGGAGCCCTCTATTTTAATATGCATGATTTCTGGAGCCGCCGCGTTATACTGCGCCGCAAGGACGGTAGGCAAAACGCACCGCTGAAGGATTGGTTCCCTAAAATGCCGAGCAGTTTTGACGTATTGTCCAAGTTTTGAATCTGCTTAGCCCGCACTCCTCTCCTTTGCGAGGCTCCATGCTGCTGGAGTTGTAAGACATGTCGGCGTCAAAGGAAATTTCAGCGCATATTCCCTATTTGAGACGTTTCGCGCGCGCATTGGTCGGCGATCGGGAGGGCGGCGACGCCTATGTGCTGGCCACTCTCGAAACCGTTGTCGCGGACCCGAGCCGCATCACAGATTCCGATGACCTGCGCATCGCTGTATACCGTCTGTTCCTGGATGTCTGGGCGGCGTCGCCGATCAACGCCCACACCGATCGCTCCGGCGCGCTGGCGGAAAACGGCCGACGCAATCTCGACGCTATTTCGCTGAAGCCGCGAATAGCCTTTTTGCTGCAGGCGCTCGAAGGCTTCGATCTCGACCAGATTGGTCAGACTCTACATGTTTCGGAGATCGAGGCTGGCGCCCTGATCGAGGCGGCGAACGGCGAGATCGCCGACCAGATCGCGACCGACGTGCTGATTATCGAGGACGAGCCCCTGATCGCCCATGATCTGAGGAGCATCGTCGAGGAGCTGGGACATCGGGTGGTCGGCATGCCGCGCACTCACGCCGAGGCGCTGGCGGCCATACAGCAAGGCAACCCGGGACTGATTCTCGCCGATATCCAGCTCGCGGACGGCAGTTCCGGGCTCGACGCCGTAAACGAGATCCTCGTCTCTCTGTCCATCCCGGTGATCTTCGTCACCGCCTACCCTGAGCGGTTTTTGACCGGCGAGCCGCCCGAACCGGCCTTTCTGATCGCCAAACCCTTCAACGTCGAAAGCCTCAAGGCCGTCATCAGCCAGGCGCTGTTTTTTGAACGACGCGCCGGACGCCGCGAACAAAGCGCGCCGCGGGTCGGCATGTGAATCTCTGATCTTATTGCAAACATTAAATTTTTCGCCCTCGCCGTCCCGGCGGGGGGATCCTTCGGGACTGCGAAGATAAATCGCCACCGCCCAGAAACATTGGCCGACCCCGCGAGTTATAGCCCAAGGCGCTGGGGGAACTTTGTGAGGCGGCCCATGGACGAGAATAGAAAATCCAGCCGCGGTTTTGCGTCAATGGATCCCGAAAAGCAGCGGGCCATCGCACGCAAGGGCGGCCAGAGCGTTCCTGACGAGAAACGAAGTTTCTCGCAGAACCCCGATCTTGCGGCCCGGGCAGGACGCAAGGGCGGTCAAAGCGTGAATCCGGCCAAGCGGAGCTTCTCGCGCGATCATGCGCTCGCTTCGGAAGCCGGCCGCAAAGGCGGACACGCTTCGCATGGAGGCGGCGCCCAAAAACGCAGCGCGCCGCTCTAAGGAGCGGCGCGATTTATGCCGCAAACGGCTTCGAGCGCTGCGCGATCAGCGAATAGAGCGCATCGTCGTCGCGCGTCCCGCGTAGCGTCGCCACGAGGCCTTGCTCCCTCAGCATCCGGGCCGCGCAGGCAAGCGCCTTGAGATGATCAGCGCCCGAACTCTCGGGCGTGAGGATCATGAACACGAGATCGACCGGCGCGCCGTCAAGAGACCCGAAGTCGACAGGCCGGTCAAGACGGCCGAACACGCCGTAAATCCCCTTCAATTTCGCGAGCTTGCCATGTGGAATGGCGATGCCTTCGCCAATTCCCGTCGAGCCCAGCCGCTCGCGGTGAAGAAGCGCATCGAAGATCTCGCGCGCGGGAAGCCCGCAAATCTTCGCGGCCTTCTCGCTGAGTTCCTGGAGAAGATGCTTCTTCGTCGTCGCCTTCAGTGAGGCGCAAACCGAATCCGGCGAAACCAAGTCCGTTGGCCGCATGCGACGATCATCCTGCTTCTCATGGGAGGTCTAGGGCCGCCGAAGGCGCAGACCATCCTTGAAATTTCAACGTCTCGCTATTTTCGCCAAACCCGAAGGGACGTGGGAAAATGGCAAGATACGTGCCGAGGAGGCCGTTATTATGGCCGTCCCACGACGTTTTTGCTGTCAGCGCGCGTCGCCTTCCGACTCGGGGGTGTCGATCCAGCCGATATTTTCGTCGCCGCGCCGATAGACGACATTCAGGCGGCCGGTGTTGGCGTGCCGGAACACCACGACGGGCGCGCCAGTGAGATCGAGGTCGAGCACCGCCGCCGAAACAGACAGCCGGCGCAATTGCGTGGTGGATTCGGCGATGATCGCGGGGCTGAACTCCGCCGACGCCTCATTTTCCTGATCGGGCGCCTCAAGCACGTGATAGGCGACGACCTCGGCCTGAGCGCCGTCGCCATGCTCGTGATGGCTCTTGAGCCTGCTCTTGTAACGGCGCAGGCGCTTTTCGATGCGCTCCGCCGCCTGGTCGAAGGAGGCGTAGGGCTCCTGTGCGCGGCCGTCGGCCTGCAGCACGATTCCGGAGGCGAGATGCAGGCTGCAGTCGGCTCGAAAGCCCGAGCCCTCCGGCGAGATGGTGACGTGGCCGCTGACTCGGCCGTCGAAATATTTCGCCGCCGCCGTCTCCAGCCTCTGCGTCACATGAGACCGAAGCGCTTCGCCGATGTTGATGTTCTTGCCGGAAACCCTAAGAGACATTTTGCAATCCGAACTTTCGTTGCGAGCGAAGTTTCGGCGCGGAAAGGGCCAGCCGCGCCTGCCGCGCCGCCGTCAGACCAACCGCCAACGCGCCCCCATCCGCCCTGGAACTCCGCCTGAGGGGTCAGCGAATCGCCCGCCATCTAACCAAAGAGCGGAAATTCCGCGCAGCGTTAGAAGCCTCGGCGTGCGAAGTCAATGGAGTCTTCCCCAACGGCGAAGCTTCAAGCCTCAGGACGACATAGGACAATTAATTGGTTGTCATGCGCGCCTGCGCAAGCTTGGCGCGGCGGCGATCGACCGAGGATGGAATGCGCAAACTGTCGCGGTATTTCGCGACCGTGCGCCGGGCGATTTCAATGTCGCTCGCCTTCAGCCGTTCGACGATCGCGTCGTCCGACAGGATGCCGTCGGGCGTTTCCCGATCGATCATCTGCTTGATGCGAAAGCGCACCGCCTCGGCCGAATGCGCAGCGGCGCCGCTCGTCGTGGCGATCGACGCGGAGAAGAAATATTTGAGCTCGAAGACGCCGCGCGGCGTCATCATGTATTTGTTCGACGTCACCCGCGAGACCGTCGACTCATGCATGCCGATCGCATCAGCGACGGTGCGCAGGTTCAGCGGACGCAGATGTTCGACGCCATGCGTGAGGAAGGCGTCCTGCAATCGCACGATTTCTGAAGCGACGCGTAGAATGGTGCGGGCTCTCTGCTCGAGACTCTTGGTCAGCCAGTTGGCGTTCTGCAGGCAGCTCGAAATGAAGCTTTTGTCCGCGGGGCCGGTGGCGACGGCGCTGACTTGCGCCGCATAACTGTGATTGACCAATACGCGCGGCAGCGCGTCAGCGTTGAGCTCCACATGCCAGGCGCCGTCCGCAGCGGCGCGAACAATGACGTCGGCGACGAGCGGCTGAATCGGGGCGCCGCCGAACGCCCGGCCGGGCTTGGGCTCCAGCCGGCGCAGCTCCGCCGCCATGTCGGCGACGTCTTCGTCGTCGACGCCGCACAGCTTGGCGAGTTGCGCAAAATCGCGGCGCGCGACGAGCGGGAGATTGGCGACGAACGCTTGCATCGCCGGATCATAGCGGTCGCGCTCCTTGAGCTGGATCGCGAGGCACTCCGCAAGATCGCGCGCGCCGACGCCGGAAGGGTCGAAGGTCTGGATCGTCGCCAAAATGCGCTCGGCTTCCGCCATGTCCGCCTCGAGACGGGCGGCGATCTCGCCAAGGTCCTCTCGCAGATAGCCGCTGTCATCGATCGCATCGATGATCGATTGGCCGATGATTCTGTGACGTGGATCGGGGCAGGCGAGCGCCAGCTGTTCGGCGAGATGCTCGTGGAGGCTCTGACGATCGGCGACATAAGCTTCGAGATTGGGCGCTTCGCCGTCGGCCGGCCCGCCGCCGGCGGCGCCCGTCCAGGAGGTCGCCGAAAGGCCGGCGCCGTCGGGGGCCTCATCCCGCGCCCGCTCCCCGATCAAAGGGCCCTCGGGCTCAAAAGCATTGCTCATGTCGGCGCCGAGATCGGCGGAGAGCGTCGCGGAGTCGACGGCGAGATCCTGTTGCGCCCAGTCGCCCTCCTGCGGCCCTTCAAAGGGCTCCGCCGCGCTCGGCTCCGCGCCCTGGGAAGCATCGGCCGCGTCGACGCCGCCATCGCCTTCCTGCGCTTCGAGCAGCGGATTGCGCTCGAGTTCATCATGCAAAAAGGCGGCAAGCTCCAAATTGGAAAACTGCAGCAGCTTGATCGCCTGGAGCAGCTGCGGCGTCATCACCAGGGCTTGGCCCTGACGCATCATCAACTTGGTGGAAATCGCCATAGTCGCTCGGCCCACTCGATACGCGATCGGCCGCCGCTCTGCGGCCCGGTTCTTGCTTATATCACTTCGCCTAAGCGCGCCTAGGGCCAAAAAAGCAGCGCGAGGCGAGGCAAAACGCCTAAGCCTTAATCAACCTTCGTCGATCGTGAAACTGCCCCGATTTCTCAGGGCGAAGACGACCCTTGTCGCATCGACGCCAGTTGGCTGGGGCGCCGCCGAGCGGCGCCTGTGGCGCTACATGCGGAAATCTTCGCCAAGATAGATGCGCCGAACGTCCGGATTGGCGACGATTTCGTCAGGCGTTCCTTCGGTCAGCACATGGCCGTTGTAGATGATGTAAGCGCGGTCGGTGAGCCCCAGCGTCTCGCGAACGCTGTGGTCGGTGATGAGCACGCCAATGCCGCGCGCTTTCAAATGCCGCACGAGGTCCTGGATGCCGCCGACCGCAATCGGATCAATGCCGGCGAAAGGCTCGTCGAGCAGCATGAAGGAGGGGTGGCCGGCGAGCGCACGGGCGATCTCGCAGCGACGCCGTTCGCCGCCGGAGAGCGCGACGGCGGGCGTGTGGCGCATGCGCGTGAGGCGGAACTCTTCAAGAAGCGCCTCCAGCTCCTCCTCGCGCTTTTTGACGTCGGGCTGGGTGATCTCGAGCACGGCGCGGATGTTGTCCTCGACCGAGAGGCCCCGGAACACCGACGCCTCCTGCGGCAGATAGCCGATTCCGAGCCGCGCGCGGCGATACATCGGCAGCGGCGTCACATCATAGCCGTCGAGCGAAATCATGCCCTTGTCGGGCTTCACCAGCCCTGTGATCATATAGAAAACAGTGGTTTTGCCAGCGCCGTTGGGGCCCAGCAGCCCGACCGCCTCGCCCCGCGCCACATGCAGGCTCACGTCTTCGACGACACGGCGCGCTTTATAGGACTTCGCGAGATTATGAATGGAAAGCAGGCCTTGTCCGTCGAATCCGGCGGGTTCCCGATAGGCGGAGCCGGGCTCGAAGGCCGGCGGCTCAGCCTGTTCGTTTGTCGGCGCGGGTCCCCAGAAGTTTGCGTCGCGCGCCGCCTCGTCGGAATCGGCGCCTAAGTTTTGGGCGTCGCGCCATTGGCCTTCCGCGATGTCGTCGGGCTTTCGCGAGCGCCTCACGCCGTTAGCGAGCCGCGCCAGCGACTGGCCGGCGGCGCGAAAACGCATGGAAAGGGCGGAAAGATAACTCAAGCGCGCCTTGTCCGTCGCTCTGGGCGTCCAGCGGTTGGAAGCGACGCTCGTCGCCCCGTCAGGGGCGCCAAAGGCCGCTTCGGAAACATTAGCTCGGCGCCGCCGGGCTGCGGCGCCAATGTTGCTGTCAGGCCCAAGGGCGCTTCGCCGCGGCCTGCTTTTCGTAGTCGTCGATCTTGTCGGCTTTTTGGAGGGTCAGACCGATGTCGTCGAGCCCGTTCAGCAGGCAGTGCTTGCGAAAAGGGTCGATGTCGAATGTGATCACGCCGCCGTCCGGCCCGCGAATCTCCTGCGCGGCGAGGTCAACGGTCAGGGTGGCGTTGGCGCCGCGCTTGGCGTCGTCCATCAGCTTTTCGAGCTCGGCCTCGCTCACCGCGATCGGCAAGATGCCGTTCTTGAAGCAATTGTTATAGAAAATATCGGCGAAACTCGTCGAAATGATGCAGCGGAGCCCGAAGTCGAGCAGCGCCCAGGGCGCATGTTCGCGCGACGAGCCGCAGCCGAAATTGTCGCCGGCGACAAGGATGCGGGCATTGCGGTAGGCCGGCTGATTCAGGACGAAATCGGGATTCTCGGAACCATCGTCGCGATAGCGCATCTCCGAAAAGAGGCCCTTGCCGAGGCCGGTGCGCTGAATGGTTTTGAGATACTGCTTGGGGATGATCATGTCCGTGTCGACGTTCATGATCGGCAGCGGCGCGGCGACGCCCGTCAGCGTGGTGAACTTGTCCATGTTTCTTTCGGTGTGGCGCGAGGAAGTCTAGCGCCCTTTACCAAATCGCCGCAGCGAGGGCAAAGCGCGAAGGGACGCGGGGATCGCCAAAATCAAAATGTTAACTTTGTCGGAGCGTGCTCTGGGCCTCGCTCCCCGCCTCCGCCTTGCCGCCGCGCAGAAGCAGAAAGCCGGCCAGCAACATCGCGGCGCCCCAGATGATGAAGCCCGCGTCATAGATCGGCCATTGGGCGCGATCGACTCGTTCATTCACATGATGGATGCCGAGGACGAGATGGTTGATGACGCCATCGTAGAGGTTGAATCCGCCCCAGCCGATCAGCAGCGCGCCCGCCAGGCGCCGGCCGGACCACATGTAACCGGCGCGGCGCGAGGCGCGCCACAGAAGGAACAGTCCCACGCCGACGCAGACATAAGCGAAACTGTGCAAGATCCCGTCCCAATAGGTGTTGAATTCCATGCCCTCGACTGTCCCGGCGGGGCTCCAGTTGCTGACCAGATGATGCCATTGCAAGAGTTGATGCAGAACGATGCCGTCAAAAAAGATGCCAAGGCCCACGCCAAGAATGATCGCGGCGGCGGTCGGAAAGCCGCCCCCGGCGCGGGCGGGACGAATGCTGGCGGACTGCGTCATGGCGATTCCTGCTCCACCCCGTAGACCTTTGCAACGCCCGGGGCCGAGACGTGTTCCGCCCTCGCATTTTTACAAAGTCTTCTGCTAAAGGTGTTGGGCGAAGCTGAAGTCCGAGCGATCTCGCCATGACGCTGCCCACCACGCTGAACGGTCTGCTTATCGAAGTCCTCGGCTATCTCGCCGCGGCGGCGAGCGTGTTCGTTTATGTGTCGAACACCATGATCCCCCTGCGGATCGCGGCCATCCTCGCCAATGCGCTGTTCGCCGCTTACTTTTTCCTCAAGGGTCTCTACCCGCTCTTCGCGCTCAACGCCTTTCTGGTCCCGGTCAACATCGTGCGGCTCCGGCAGATCCGGCGGCTCGTTCAGGATATTCGCGCCGCCGCCTCCGAGGATTTCGATTTCGAATGGCTGCGTCCCTATATGCGGCCCATAAAGCTTTCCGAAGGCTTCGTCCTGCATCGCATCGGCGACCTGTCCGAGGAAGCCTATCTCTTGGTGCACGGCGAGATCCATCTGCGCGAACCCGACGTCACGCTGAAGCCCGGAACGCTCTTTGGCGAGATGGGCATGTTCACCAATGAAAATCGCCGCACCGCCACCGCGGTCGCCGCGACCGACGTCGAGCTTCTTTGCGTGCGCTATGACGATCTCTTGCAGCTCGCGGCGCAGACTCCGCAATTTGGCTTTTACCTGATGCGGCTCATGGTTCGGCGCATGCAGCATAATGTGGAGCTCGCCCGCGCCCGCAAGGGATGAGCGCTCCCATTTCGTGCCCGTAAGCGTCCCCTTTCCGCGTCATGCCCGCGCTTGTCGCGGGAATCCACGCCGAGACACTGCGCCATGTTCCCCAATCTGCGTCGCCATAAAGACGTGGATGGCCGGGACAAGCCCGGCCATGACGGGCGGGCGTTTACGAAAAGCGTCGATGGAGAAACGAATGTCGCAAAAAATCTACCCCGTGCCGGACGACTGGAAAAAGCGCGCGCGCATCGATGAACCGACCTATCGCCGGCTCTACGAACGCTCAATCAAAGACCCCGACGGCTTCTGGGCAGAGCAGGCGCAGCGCATCGACTGGATCACGCCCTTTTCAAAAGTGAAGCGCACCAGCTTCGACACGCATAATGTTTCGATACGCTGGTTCGAGGACGGCACCACCAATGTCGCGATGAATTGCATCGACCGGCATCTGCCGGAGCGCGCCAACAAGACCGCGATCATCTGGGAAGGCGACGATCCTTCCGTCTCGCGCCATATCACTTACGCCGAACTGCATGAAGAAGTCTGCCGCTTCGCCAATGTGCTCAAGAGGCACGGCGTCAAGAAGCGCGACCGCGTCACCATCTATCTGCCGATGATTCCCGAAGCCGCCTTCGCGATGCTCGCCTGCGCGCGCATCGGCGCCGTTCATTCGGTGGTCTTTGGCGGCTTCTCGCCGGATTCGCTTGCGGGACGCATCGCCGACGCGGAATCACAGGTCATCGTCACGGCGGACGAAGGCCTGCGCGGCGGCAAGAAGATTCCGCTGAAAGCCAATGTCGACGCGGCGCTCGACAAGGTTTCCGCGAAAACGGTCATCGTCGTGACGCGCACCGGCGCCGAGATCGACATGCAGCCCGGCCGCGACTTCCGCTACGAGGAAGAAGCCGCGCGCGTGCACGCCGATTGTCCCTATGCGGAGATGGACGCGGAAGATCCCCTGTTCATCCTCTATACGTCCGGCTCAACCGGCAAGCCGAAGGGCGCGCTGCATACGACGGGCGGCTATCTCGTCTACACATCGCTCACGCATGAACTCGTCTTCGATTATCGCGAGGTCGACGTCTATTGGTGCACGGCCGACGTCGGCTGGGTGACCGGACACAGCTATATTGTCTACGGCCCGCTCGCCAATGGCGCGACGACGCTGATGTTCGAAGGCGTGCCGAATTATCCGAGCGTGTCCCGCTTCTGGGAGATCGTCGACAAGCATAAGGTCGATATTTTCTACACGGCCCCCACCGCCATTCGCGCGCTGATGGCGGCGGGCGAGGCGCCCGTCAAAAAGACCAGCCGCAAGTCGCTGCGCCTGCTCGGCTCCGTTGGCGAACCGATCAACCCGGAAGCGTGGGAATGGTATCACCGCGTCGTTGGCGAAGGCCGCTGTCCCATCGTCGACACATGGTGGCAGACGGAGACCGGCGGCGTGCTGATCTCGCCGCTCCCCGGGGCGATTGATCTCAAGCCCGGCTCGGCGACGCGGCCGTTCTTCGGCGTCGCGCCCGAGATCGTCGATCCGCTCGGCAATGTCCTCCAAGGCCAATGCGAAGGCTTGCTCGTGATCTCGGATTCATGGCCGGGGCAGATGCGCACCGTCTATGGCGATCACGAACGTTTTGCGCAGACCTATTTCTCGGCTTTTCCGGGCAAATATTTCACCGGCGACGGCGCCAAGCGCGACGCCGACGGCGATTACTGGATCACCGGCCGCGTCGACGACGTCATCAATGTCTCGGGCCATCGCCTCGGCACCGCGGAAGTCGAGAGCGCGCTCGTCGCGCATGAGAAAGTGTCGGAAGCCGCCGTCGTCGGCTATCCGCACGACATCAAGGGGCAGGGCATCTACGCCTTCGTCACGCTCAATCAGGGCGTGACGCCGAGCGAGCATCTGCGCAAAGAGCTGGTGCATTGGGTGCGCCATGAGATCGGGCCGATCGCGACGCCCGACATCGTGCAATTCGCGCCGGGACTGCCGAAGACGCGCTCGGGCAAGATCATGCGGCGCATCTTGCGCAAGATCGCGGAGGGCGAATTTGGCGCACTTGGCGACACGTCGACGCTCGCCGATCCGGGGGTCGTGGAGGAGCTGGTAAAGGCCAAGTCTATCAAATAAGTTGGCACCGGTTAAATGTTATGGTGCAACCATGTTGGATGGAAGTCTCGCGCTTTGGTACGAATCTGACGAAGTGCAAGTTGATGGTCACGAGCCATGTATTGAACTCCACTTTAACATGTGGAGAAACTTACCTGGCTCTAAGATGGACGCGCTTGATGTTGGCTTTCGCATCAAGGAGAGGCACGCGATTGAGAAATTGAATTTTTTTGTGCCCGCTAAGATCGAGGCTGCTAACGTCGTTGATTTATCTCAGGTGCTAAAGGATCAAAAGACGCTTTCAGCGGTCTTTAACGAGAGTCTACGCATTGGACGAGAGACAAATGATGCCTTCGCGGCACTTAAATCAAACTCTAGCGTTTCCCTTTATGTTATGAAATTGGATATGCAATCCGACGTCGAGATCCGGCATATCTACGACGGAGATAAGACGGCGGGAAGCATCCTTCAATTTAAAGAGAGCATTTTCAATAAAATGAGTCAGGTAGGCGACTACTACATCAGGATTAGGCTTTTGCTAAGCGGGCAGCTTCGCCAATTGTTTGTAAGTAACTTCAAACAAGCCGATAGAATCTTCGTCAGCTCGTTTTATACGACTGATATGATTGAATTTCGGTTAAATGAACGTCGGACCTTCCCGGCTGGATTGCTGCAGGCTTACCCAATGATGCGCTGGCCAAAGTTGTCGGCCATATATTTCATATTAATCAGGGATTTTAGAGCGGAATTAGTTAGATCGCACACCGGTTTTCACAAAATAAGGCGGTTGGAAAAACACCTATGGTCGAGTTATCTCGCATCTTTAAGCAAGAAAGCGCCACAACAGATGATGCTATATCATTGGCGTGTAAAAGCATCCACAGAGAATATAGATGATTTCACTGCTTTTGCGTCGTTCAGGACAATAAACCATCTTATCCCACTGTATATTTTTGCAATTGTTCTCATCGGCATGGCGGCTACGGCCTTTGAAGCGGAAATATATGCTTATCTGAGCCCGTCAGGACCTGATTGCGCCGCTCAAACTAATTGGAACCATTTAAAGATCGGGATTGCGGCTTTAACGTTGCTTTCTTTGCCGACCCTAGTGAGTCTAGCAAAAAAACTTTTTCGTTTCATGATTCGACGAGGGATTCACATCGTGGGCGGTTCGTGTCAATAAGTCACTTCGACGTGGTGAGGGCTCGCTGTGATTCGCTTATCTTGGACAGACCCTTACAGGCTGTCAGCGATCATCGGCTCCGAGAACGGTGATTGCTGGAGTGCATTGCGCCGCTTGGAATGCTTCTATCCCGGATTTGAGAACTGGTATCACACACAGGTGATGCCCGGCTTAAGATTAGGGACGAGAGAAGCTTTTCTTTCTTACCGTGAAAATTTTTTAGCTGGAGTCGCGATCGTGAAACGCGACCCTTCGGAAACTAAGCTATGCACACTATGGGTAGTTCCGGAATTCAGGGGTCTGGGAATCGGCAGAACGCTAGCTGCCAGCGCATTTGAATGGCTTGGCACTAATCGTCCCCTCTTCACAGTGCCTGAAGAGCGGATAGGTGAATTCGACAAACTTGTGTCGGCATGGCATTTCAAACGCACTCAAGTTATTGAGGGCGTATACCGTAGCGGCAAACTAGAGCACGTCTTCAACGGACGTCTAATCAGACCCTCCTAAAAGGCCTTTGAGGATCAAGTCAAAGGCTACAACGTCGCCGTCCTTGATTGAGCCGAACGGAACCCTGCCCTTTCTGGCTAACCGACGAGCGTGAATATGTTCAAGCTCCCCAAGATCGGATAGCTCATCAACGCACACACCGTTCTCGCGAGCCCTTCGCTTCATGATCTCTTTGGGACTTGTATCAACAAACAGGATGTAGCTTACCGGCAACCGACTCACGATGGTATCGGGAACGAGTTGGGGGCCGTCTATCGTTTCGATCAGCAGGTGTCCATCCAGTACGATGAACGCTCTCTCTGCTGCTAGGTCCGAAATCTTATCAATGAGATATTCCTGGTTCAAGAGGGCGTCGCGGGCCCGGAGCTGTGTTGTCGGAAGCCCAGCTGACCGAAGCAAATCACTTGCCCTAACGAGAACGAAGCCTAGAGACAGAAAGTCTGAATTTTTTGTAAGAGAGCTTTTTCCGCTACCTGACAAACCACAAACTATAACAATCATCTTACAGCTCCAATCGAGCGGATCAGCTCTTCGCGGGCGTAACACCAAGCTTGTGGTGGGACGAACCGGAACTGTTCCCGGAGACAGGCGAGTGACCATGGCGGGATCTCTCGAACTTCATCAATTTTGATCGCATAGGCGATATTCCTAGATCGGAAATACGATTCGAACTCGTGACGATTAAGGCCGGTCAGAGAACCGACCTGCCTCCAAACTTCTTCACGTGTTCCCGAAATTATCGGACCTACCTTGCACACCACCCTAAGCCGACTCGCAGGCGAGGTCTCGTAGAGGAACGCGGCGGTCGGCCCAGACAATTTTGGTGGCCGTCGACGAAGCTCATACTGCTTTGCACCGGAGAGAATCTTCTCCACCCATTCAGGATGTATGCTGAATATCAAAGCGTCGCTCACGTGTGTTACTCCTGCGAATAGTTCCTCATTCGCTTTCCTTAACGGACTGATGGCGAAAAACCGCCCCTCTTTGGCGCCCTGCCGCCTGTTCCGACGCCCTGCCGCACCGCATCTTACCTCTTCAGAAAAGAGGACCCAGGAGATGCGGCGCTTTCTTGCCATCTTGTCGGACTGATCGCGGCTGCCCCCGCACGCGCGGATTCCGATGTGGAGCATGCGCGATATTCGGTGGTCGCCTCGTCAGGGGCCATCGAAATTCGCGACTACGCGCCGCAGATCGTCGCAGAGACGACGGTCGCCGGCGAGCGCGGCGCGGCCATTAGCGAAGGCTTCCGCCGCCTCGCCGGTTATATTTCGGCGCGCGCGACTCTAATGAGTCTGCAGGCGCCCTGTCGGCATATGCGAGTCGCTCAGCCGGATTTCGCGCCACTTGCAGATCTCATCGCCGCCGCCTCGCGCCGCCGGACGGATCGCCATGCGCGGCCCCGTGCGCCGCCGCACGTTCGTCCGTCCCTTCGAGTCGTATGGTCGTCCCGTCTTGCAATCGCAAGACAAGCGTTTGCGGAGAACCTTCGTGTTCGCCGCAAACGTTATCGAGACTCATTTTTGGAGAAATTTCATGAAGACCGCATTGTTTCTCGCCGCCGCCATCGCGGCCGGCTCTCTGAGCGTCGACGCGAACGCCGCGCCGATGGGCGCTTCGCTGAAGGCGCCGGGCGATTCTGTCGAAAACGCCGCCCTTTCTTGGCGCTGCGGCAAGAAGAATCCGGCGTCCTGGGGCACGTTCGGCAACGGCTGCCTCAAGCAGAAACGGAAATGGGGCAAGGGCCGCGCATCGTTGTCGGAGCCTGATCCCGCCCGTCAGTCTTCCATCTATCGCTCATAAGCGGCGAGGGCGTGTTCGTGACGGTTCGCGAAACACCCATCGCTCATTCCAAGCCTCGGGCCCCTCTTTCAAAAAGAGGGGCCTTAGCGAATCGCCGAAATGGTCAAGCTCGGCGCAATCGGCCTAGCCGCCGCTTTTTTTATCGAAGAGCGCTAACGCCTCCGTCGCCAACACGCCGCCGGTGATGGCGACGGTCAGAAACGGCGCGGCCTCCGCCACGGCTTTGCTCGTGATCATGATCTGGCCGATCCGCTTCTCAAGCTGCTCGATCGACGCCGCATAGACGACACGCCCCATGCCGCACCAGACGATCGCGCCCATGCACATCGGGCAGGGCTCGCCCGACGTGTAAAGCGTCGCGCCTTTAAGCTCTTTCGCCGGATTGTCGGCGACGAAGCGGCGAATCGCCACCATCTCGCCATGCGCGGTTGGATCGTTGTTCGTCACGCCCATATTGCGTCCGGTCGAGACGACCTTGCCGTCGCGTACGATGACGGCGCCAAACGGAAAGTCGCCCTTGGCGGCTTCCGCGATCGCTAACCGCATAAATTTCTCATCCTCCGGCCGGACGGGCGCGCGCTTGGCATGGGCCTGCGCCGGCGCGGCGCCAAAGGCTAACCCAAAACCTGCGCCCAGCGTCGCCAGCGCGGCGCGCCGATTGAAGCGGCCGGCGTCGCCGCCGCATGTCGTTTGGCTCATCTCCCGCTCCAGCGCGCGTTTCGACGTCACGCGCCAACTTGACACAGCGAACCCCCCGGCGCCACACGCGGCGACCCAAACAATAATAAAGCAGGGACGGTTACGCATGCAGAAGGCTTTCATTTTTCCCGGTCAGGGATCTCAGGCGGTCGCCATGGGCAAGGCGCTGTTCGACGCCTTCGCGCCCGCGCGCGCGGTTTTCACTGAGGTCGACGACGCTCTGTCGCAGCCGCTCTCGAAACTCATGTTCGAAGGCCCTGACTCGGAGCTGACGCTCACCGCCAACGCCCAGCCGGCGCTGATGGCGGTTTCGCTCGCGACGATTCGCGCGCTGGAAGCCGAATGCGGCCTCGACCTCGCGCGCGACGCGGCCTTCGTCGCGGGACATTCGCTCGGCGAATATTCGGCTCTTGCTGCGGCGGGCGCGCTGACGATTTCCGATACGGCGCGGCTGCTGCGCATTCGCGGCGACGCGATGCAGAAGGCGGTCCCTGTCGGAGCAGGCGCCATGGCGGCGCTGCTCGGCGCCGACCTCGATCAAGCGCGCGCCATCGCTGAGGAGGCGGCGACGGCGGCGAACGGCGTCTGTCAGGTCGCCAATGACAATGGCGGCGGCCAGGTGGTGCTTTCGGGCGCCAAGGCGGCCGTCGACAAGGCGATCGACATCGCCAAGGAGAAGGGAATCAAGCGCGCCGTGCTGCTGCCGGTCTCCGCGCCCTTCCATTGCGCGCTGATGCAGCCCGCCGCCGACGCCATGCGCGAGGCGCTCGCCGGAGCGGCGATCAGCGCCCCGTGCGTGCCGGTCGTCGCCAATGTGACGGCGGAGCCGACGCGGGACCCGGAGGCGATTCGCCGACTGCTCGTCGAGCAGGTCACCGGCGCGGTGCGCTGGCGCGAATGCGTGGCCTATATGGCGAGTCACGGCGCGACGAAGTTCGTCGAATGCGGCTCGGGCAAGGTTCTCGCGGGGCTATTGAAGCGGATCGCGCCGCAGGCCGCGGGCATTTCGGTGGGCGCGCCCGCCGATTTCGACGCCTATCGCGGCTTCGCATAGAGGCCGGGAAGAGAAACGGAAGCGCCAAAAGAAAAGGCCCGGTCGCGAGGACCGGGCCCATTCTCTCGACCGTAAGGCCGATCGGTAGGATTAGTACTTGGATTAGTACTTGGCCAACACCGGCGCCGGGGAGCCGAAGTGGAAGTGGTAGTTGATGCCCGCGCGGATCGTGTGGAAGCGCGTGCGGTTGTTGGTGCTGTTCAGGCCCCAGCCGGGGTTGAACGCCCACGCCCAGTTGTTGTTGTTCCCGGTGCCGCTGATCTGCGTATACAGATACTCGACCTTGGCGGACCAGTTCGGGAAGAACATCCACTCGGCGCCGCCGCCAGCGGTCCAGCCCGTCTGCACGGCGCTGTTCTGGTTCCACCAGCTGTTGCGCTGCACTTCGCCATAGGCGAAGCCGCCCGTGCCGTAGACCAACAGTTGCGGGCTCAGCAGGGTGATGCCGACGCGGCCGCGAACGGTGCCGAACCAGTTCAGACGCGCCGTGCCTGCGCCGCCGCCGCCGAAGCCGCCGCCCAACAACCACCAGTTGTTGTTGCCGCCGCCGCCCGAGCCGAGGCTCGTGCCCTGGAAGTCGGTCTCAACGCCGACGACGAACATCGGCGTAACCTGGAAGTTATAGCCGAGCTGACCGCCGCCGATCACGCCGCCGGTGCTGTTGTTGCCGTTGTTCCAGCCCCCGTTCCAACCCTGATTGGAGGAATTGCTGGCAAAGAAGCCACCGCCGAGGTTAAGACCGGCGTAGAACCCGGTCCAGGTCATGATCGGCGGCGGGGGGATGTACGGCGGAGGAGCCTTGTGGGAGGGTAGATCGGCGGCGTTCGCGGCGCCGGCGAAAAGCGCCGTCGCCAGAGCCAGGGCCGAGATCGCTGTCTTCATCTCTCTATCCTTCATTTCGAGCCAACTTAAATTAATAGGTGCGCGTCAGTCCTGTGACTCTCTCGGACGTTTAAGGACGCTGACCCCCAAGCACGGCGGACTGTGCGCAAATTTCGCGCGGGAAACAACAAACAGAAGGTAAAAACGGGCCCAAAAGACCCAAAAGATTTCGACTGTTGCAGTTACGCCACAATGAAATTTGACGCCGATTCCGATGCGTCGTTGAGCAATTCAGTCTCGAATCCGTCGCTTGCGAAACGAAGCCGGACTGGCGCCCATTTTCTCCCAATTTCCGACCGGGCATCGGTGGCGTCCGCCGTTGTGGAGGCGGTCGTTTGAAGTTGAACCGCGGCTGAAAAAAGGCCACTCCCCCGAACTGAGCTATAAAGCTCGCTTCATCGGCGCGAGGGAGGAGAGGGGGAGATATGTTTGATCTCAACGGCAAGACTGCGCTGGTCACGGGCGCGAGCGGCGGAATCGGCGCGGCGATCGCGCGCGCGCTTCACGCCGCCGGCGCGACCGTGGCGCTTTCCGGCACGAGAAAAGAGGCGCTCGAGGCGCTTGCCGGCGAATTGAACGGCCGCACGCACATTCTGCCCTGCAATCTTTCGCAAAAGGACGAGACCGAGAAACTCGTGCCGGCGGCGGAGGCGGCGATGGGCGGTCTGGACATTCTCGTCAATAACGCCGGCATCACCCGCGACATGCTGTTCATGCGCCTCAAGGACGAGGACTGGGACGCCGTCATCAACGTCAATCTGACGTCGGCGTTTCGCCTGTCGCGCGCGGCGCTGCGCGGGATGATGAAAAAGCGCTTCGGCCGGATCATCCAGATCACTTCGGTCGTCGGCGTGACCGGCAATCCCGGGCAAGGCAATTACGCCGCCGCCAAGGCGGGCATGATCGGCATGTCGAAGTCCCTGGCCGGCGAGGTCGCCTCGCGCGGCGTGACCGTCAATTGCGTCGCGCCCGGCTTCATCGAAAGCCCGATGACCGAGGCGCTGACAGACGCCCAAAAGGAGGCGATCCTGCGCATGGTGCCGACGGGACGGCTCGGGACCGGCGCCGACGTCGCCGCCGCCTGCGTCTATCTGGCCAGCGCGGAGGCGGGCTACGTCACCGGACAAACCCTGCACGTCAATGGCGGCATGGCCATGATCTAGGAGAGGCGAATCGCCCGGAAAACACGTCTGCGGCGACCT
Organism: Methylocystis sp. H4A; assembly: GCF_015709545.1. NCBI lineage: Bacteria > Pseudomonadati > Pseudomonadota > Alphaproteobacteria > Hyphomicrobiales > Methylocystaceae > Methylocystis > Methylocystis sp. H4A. The sequence goes on from NZ_JADNQY010000024.1 coordinate 163,375, forward strand.
TTCGCCGCGTCCGTGAGAACGCGGGGACGCCTCTCGCCATGCCCAGGGAAGTATGCTACCAGACCTCGCCGCTGAGGGGCGGCGTCGCCGCGATTTAAACCCGGTGGAGCAAGCCGCAACGCGTCTCGCACACATCAGGGCGATCAGCGCGCGATTGCACGTTAAAGGGATGAAGGGCGATCATGGAGCACGCCAGCAGGCCTGCTCCAAATCGCCACACGGCGCGTGAGGCGCCAAACGCAGACAGGGATCAAAGAAGATGAGCGATGTCGCCGAGCGCGTGAAAAAGATTGTTGTCGAGCATCTCGGCGTCGAAGCCGACAAGGTCGTCGACAAGGCCAATTTCATCGACGATCTGGGAGCCGATTCGCTCGATACCGTCGAACTCGTCATGGCTTTCGAGGAAGAATTCGGCGTCGAGATTCCCGACGACGCCGCCGAGACGATTCTCACTGTGGGCGATGCAGTGAAGTTTCTCGAAAAGGCGAAGGCCGCCTGACGAACTGAACATCCAAGCGCGCGGCGAATCTTCTCGCGAGGCTTCGCCGACGCCGCCATTTCCGACAACATAAAGGTTGAGAGTAGAGCCATGCGCAGGGTGGTCGTCACCGGTCTTGGCGTCGTATCTCCTTTGGGCTGCGGCGTGGACACCAATTGGCGCCGTCTCGCCGCCGGAGAATGCGGCTTCAAACGTATCGACACATTCGAGGCCTCCGACCTCGCATGTCAGATCGCGGCGGTCGTGCCGCGCGGCGACGGCACGGACGGCACGTTCAATCCTGACGACTGGTTCGATCCCAAAGAGCAGCGCAAGGTCGATGATTTCATCATCTATGGCGCGAGCGCAGCGACGCAGGCGCTAAAAGACTCCGGTTGGGTGGCCGACACCCCAGAGAAGCAGGAATCGACTGGCGTTCTGATCGGCTCCGGCATCGGCGGCCTCGGCGGCATTTATGAGACCTCCGTCACCTTGAGGGAGAAGGGACCGCGCCGCGTGTCGCCTTTCTTCGTCTCGGGCAGAATCATCAATCTCGTGGCGGGCTATGTCTCCATCATGCATGGCCTGAAGGGCCCGAATCATGCGGTGGTGACGGCCTGCGCCACCGGCACGCACGCCATCGGCGACGCGGGACGCATCATCGCGGTGGGCGACGCAGACGTGATGGTCGCCGGCGGCGCCGAATCGCCCGTCAATCGCATTGGCGTCGCTGGCTTCGCCGCGTGCCGCGCGTTGTCGACCGGCTTCAACGATCGCCCCGAAGCCGCCTCCCGGCCCTATGACAAGGACCGCGACGGCTTCGTGCTTGGCGAAGGCGCAGGCTGCGTCGTGCTTGAGGAATATGAGCACGCCAAGGCGCGTGGCGCGAAAATCTACGCCGAACTCATCGGCTACGGCATGTCGGGCGACGCCTATCACATCACCGCCCCGGCGCCCGACGGCGACGGCGCCTATCGCTGCATGAAGGCGGCGCTGAAGCGCGCCGGCATTTCCGTGACCGACATCGATTACGTGAACGCGCACGGCACGTCGACGCCGCTCGGCGACGAGATCGAACTCAAGGCCGTCGAACGCCTTCTCGGCAACATCGAACCCAAGCTCGCCATGTCATCGACGAAATCTGCGATCGGCCATCTGCTCGGCGCCGCCGGCGCCGTCGAAGCGATCTATTCGATCCTGGCGATGCAGGCGAATGTCGCGCCGCCGACCCGCAACCTCGACAATCCCTCGGTTGCAACGACGATCGACCTCGTGCCGCACAAAGCACGCGAGAAGGAAATCAATATCGCTTTGTCGAACTCGTTCGGCTTTGGCGGCACGAACGCCTCGCTGGTGTTTCGCCGCGCCTCCTGAGCCCGGGCGCTCAGCCGGCGCATTCGAACGCCTATCTCGCGATACGCCGGAGCCTGCGAACGGAAGCGGCGCATTCCTGAATTCGCCACAATGAGGCATAGTGTAAGTCTTCGGCGATAATCGGCGTGAGATCTTCGACGTTTGATGGGCGTAGTGCGATGAGCGAAGCGGACAATAAAGGCGCGCCCGAAAAGCCAACAGACGCCGCAGTAGCGGCGCCGAGCGAGCCGACCCCGGCCAAAAACGCCGAAACCGCCGCCCCGCCACACGAAGATCTCGCAGTTCAACCGACCCTGAACGCGCCCGCAAAGGACTCTGGCTCGCCGCCGACGGAAGTTTCGCCGTCCGACGCCGCCTTGGTGAAAGGGCCGGCCATGGTCGCGTCCGCGCCGGAACCGCCAAGCCAGCCGCCGATCGCAGCGAAGGCTGAAGCGCCTCTGCCCGAGCCGCCGAAAGCTCCCGCACCGCCATCAGGCGACATCGCGAAGCCCGCGCCGCCGCCGTCGTCACCTACAGCCAAGTCTGAAGCGCCCCCGCTCCAACCGCCCGGCCAGCCCTCGGCGAAAAAGCCCGACGCCTCCCCCGTAGCCGGCATGTTCGGGCGGCGCGCCACGCCGCAAAGCGCTAAGCAGGTAGAACCCGCGCCTCCGCCAAAAAAGCGTAAGCGCCGCGAAGGAACGCTTTCGGTGGCGAGCGGCTTCCTGAGTTTCGTGCTCGTCGCGCTTGTCGCCGGCGTCTTCGGCCTCATCGCCGCCATGCACAAACTGAAAGAGCCCGGACCGCTCGCGGCCGACAAGGTCGTCTATATTCCGCCGCGCAGCGATTTGATTGAGATCATCTCCCAACTCGAGCGCGAAGGCGTCATCGCCAATTCGACGCTCATGCAGCTCGGGATCGTTCTCGAAGGCAAGCTCGGCAAGCTGAAACCCGGCGAATATGGCTTCAAGAAAAACATCAGCCTGCGCGACGTGATCAATCAGATCGCCTCCGGCCGCCAGATCATGCACAGCGTGACCATTCCGGAAGGTCTGACTTCGGAACAAATTGTGCAAAAGCTGAAAGAGGCCGAACTGCTGGCGGGCGATGTCGTCGACCTTCCGAAGGAAGGCGCTCTGCTGCCGGAGACCTATAAATACCCGCGCGGCTACCCTCGGGCGCGTCTCCTCACAAAGATGCAGGAGGATCAGCGCAAGACGCTCGATGCAATCTGGGCGAAGCGCTCCCCGGACCTGCCATTGCGCACGCCCTACGAACTGGTGACGCTGGCGTCGATCGTCGAAAAGGAGACCGGCAAGGACGAAGAGCGGCCGCACGTCGCCGCCGTATTCGTCAATCGGCTGCGCAAAGGCATGCGCCTTCAGTCTGATCCCACGATCATCTACGGCCTCGTCGGCGGAAAAGCGACGCTCGGCCGTCCGATCATGCGCGCCGAGATCGAGAAGTGGACGCCTTACAACACCTACGCCATCGACGGTCTTCCGCCAGGACCGATCGCCAATCCTGGCCGCGCAGCGCTTGAAGCCGCCGCGCATCCGGCGCCGACGCGCGATCTTTATTTTGTCGCCGACGGCACGGGCGGTCATGTCTTCTCCGAGTCGCTCGACCAGCATTCGCGCAACGTCCAGAACTGGCGGCGACTGGAGAAGGAGAAGACCGATGGCGCGGTTGATCGCGCCACGCCCGGCGTCCCCGCGCCGGCCGCGCCCAAGCCCGACAAGCGCACGCAGGCGCCCATCGGACGTCTCGTCACGCTTGCCGAGAGCCACGAAGACTTCCCGCCGAACCGGGCGATGGCGCCCGATGACGGCCCGACTCACCGGCTCGGCAAATTTGGTTACGCCGAAGCCGATTTTTTCCTCGGCGGCCATGGCGACCGCACGCAGGTCCAGGCGGCTGAATATGCCGCCTTAAGGCGGGCGCGGCCCTTCTTTACCGAGGACTCCGTGCAGCTGCGCGCCAAGGCGCTGTTCGACCCTATGCTTTTCGTCGGCCGCCCGCCGCCGCCCCGTGCGGAGGAGGAGCGGCTTAATCCGGATATGACGACGATCGCGCGCGAAAATCCTGACGCTCAGCCTGACGATGGCGGCGAGATCGCCGCCTATCCCGTCTCGCCGGCGCAGCGCGCCGAACAGAGGGCCCGCGCGGCGCGTCTCGGACTTGCGGCAGGCTCCGACGAGCTTCCCAGCGAAGCGCTCGGCGGACGGCTCGCCCAGGACGCCGCGCCGCCGGCGGGCGCCACGGCTTTGGCCGCGACGGGTCGGCCCCTTCGTCCCCGCGCCTTCGACGCCTCGGAAGGCACGCCGCTCGACCCGCTGCGTGACAAGAGCTGGGATCTCACCTCAGCTAAGACTGTCCCTATGACGAGCGATTTGCGGTAAGGCCGGCGCGGCGATAGTGAGGCGCGGCGCACGTCGGCCTCACGCCGATTCGCCGTCTCGGAGTCGCCGCCGCAAATGAGCATTCACAGCATGACGGGATTCGCCCGCGTTCAAGGCGCCGTCGCCGCCTTTCGCTATGCGTGGGAGCTCAAGAGCGTCAACGCCAAGGGGCTGGACCTGCGTCTGCGCGCCCCGCCCGATTTCGACTTCGTGGAGATCAAGGCGCGGGAAAAAATCGCGGCGCGGCTCGCCCGCGGGGCGGTCTTCGCCAATCTTGTCGCAAGGCGCGAAGACGAGAGCCAGGTCGCCCGTCTCAACCGCGCCGCTCTCGACGCCCTTCTTGCCGCGCTCTCAGAACGCCCGCCGCCCGCCCATGTCGGACCCGCGACGCTCGACGGTCTGCTCGCGGTGCGCGGCGTGGTCGAGATCGTCGAGCCGGAGCTATCTGAGGCAGAGCGCGCCGAGCTCGACGCGCATATTCTCGGATCGCTGGATGAAGCTCTTGACGCGCTGACCGCCTCGCGCGCCGCGGAGGGCGATGCTCTGGCGGCGGTTCTTCGTCAGCGGCTCGACCGCATATCGATCCTCGCCGCGCAGGCCGACGCGGCGCCGGCGCGCCAGCCCGAAGCGATTCGCGCGCGGCTGAAGCAGCAGCTCGCGCGCCTCTTGGAGAACGCCGAGTCCCTCGATCCGGCGCGACTGCATCAGGAGGCGGCGCTGCTTGCGGTTCGAGCCGACATCCGCGAGGAGCTCGACCGCCTGAAGGCGCATGTCGAGAGCGCCTCCAAACTGCTCGTCGCGGGTGGGCCGATCGGCCGTCGTCTGGATTTTCTGGCGCAGGAGCTTGGCCGAGAGACCAACACGCTTTGCGCCAAATCGAACGACGCTGGACTCTCGGCGATCGGGCTTGAACTGAAGATCGAGGTCGAGCAGCTGCGCGAGCAGGTTCAGAACATCGAGTGAGTCGCGAGTGGACAGAGAGGCCGCTACTCGCTAACTCGCTACTCACTATTGGCTACTACCTCTCGAAAAGTCATGCTTCCGACTCCATCCAGCCGCCGCGGCATTGTCCTCATCCTTTCCTCGCCCTCCGGCGCGGGCAAGACGACGCTGACGCGAATGCTGCTGCAGGACCGCGATCTCGATCTGACGCTGTCGATTTCAGTAACGACGCGCACAAGACGTTCGAGCGAAGTCGACGGCATCCACTACAGCTTCATCCCCGAGCGTCGATTCGTCGCCATGCGCGACGCCGGCGAACTGTTGGAATGGGCCGAGGTTCACGGCAATTTCTACGGCACGCCGCGCGGGCCGGTCGAAGACATCCTTGCGCAAGGCCGCGACTGCCTCTTCGACATCGACTATCAGGGCACGCGCCAGGTGCGGGAGAAGATGGGCGCTGACGCCGTCACCGTCTTCATCCTGCCGCCGTCGATGGATGAACTGCGCGCCCGACTTGAGCGGCGCGCAGAGGATTCGCGCGACGCGATGGCGCGGCGTCTGGAGAATGCGCGCAAGGAAATCGCGCGCTGGAAAGACTACGACTATGTGATCGTCAACGACGATCTGCAGCGCGCCTTCGACGATCTGATCGCGATCCTGCGCGCCGAACGGCAGAGGCGGCCAAGGCGCGACAAGGAAATCGAGCAATTCGTCGCCAAGCTATTGAGCGAATAGCTCTTCGCGCGCCGCGCGCTATCTCGTCACCATGGCGCCTATTGCTCTCAAGCGCGTTTACGAGCAAGCCGAAGCGGAAGACGGAACCCGCGTGCTCGTCGATCGGCTTTGGCCGCGCGGCTTGCGCAAGGACAAGGCGCAAATCGACTTCTGGGCGAAGGACGTTGCGCCAAGCAATACGCTGCGGCGCTGGTTCGGCCATAGACCTGATCGGTGGGAAGAATTCGCAAAGCGTTATCGCGCCGAGCTTGCCGCGCCCGAGACGCAGCCGCAGGTCGAGTCGCTTCGCGCATTGACGCGCAAGGGCCGCGTCACATTGCTCTATGCGGCGCACGATGAATCGATGAACAACGCCGTCGTGCTGCGAGACGATCTACGCAAGCGTCACTGAGCCGAAAGCGCGTTCGCCAGAGCGACGAAGCCGGCGACGTCGATCTCTTCCGCCCGCTTGGTTTCGCCTATTCCGGCCGCTTCGAGCAGCGCCGCCGCGTCGACGCCAAGCGACTTCAAACTTTGCCGCAACATTTTTCGGCGCTGTCCAAAGGCGGCTTGCGTGACGCGCGACAACGTCCGTGGATCGCAGTGAAGCGGATTCGGATTTGGCGTCAGCTCAATGACGGAAGAGGTCACTTTCGGCGGCGGCGTGAAGGCGGCGGGCGACACATCGAAAAGAATGCGCGCCTTTGTGCGCCAGCCGCACAGCACGGCGAGCCGACCATAATCGGCGCGCTCTTTCGGCGTCGCGACGATGCGCAATGCGACCTCTTTTTGAAACATCAGCACATAGCGATCGAAGACCGAGGGCCAGGGTTCCGCTGCGATCCACCTCGTCAGCAGCGCCGTCGCGACGTTATACGGAAGGTTGGCGCAGATGCGGGCGGACCGACGGCTGTTCTTCCCAACGGGCCGCAGGTCTGATCGGGGATCCAGAGCAGCGGCGTTGTTATCGGAATTTGCCCTGGATTCCCGATCGCTCGTTTCACGAGCGTCGGGAATGACAGGCGCGTGGGTCCGCACGAGCGCTGCAATGTCTATCTCCAAAGCATCGCCTTCGACGATCGTCAGCCGGCCTGGATAATGCGCCGCGATCTCTTCGAGCGCCGGCAGACAGCGAGGATCGCGTTCGACGGCGATGACTCGCGCGCCTTGCTCGAGCAGCGCACGCGTCAGCCCGCCGGGACCGGGACCGATTTCGACGATGGTCGTGTCGTCGAACGGCCCGGCGGCGCGGGCGATGCGCGCGGTGAGATTGAGATCGAACAGAAAGTTCTGTCCAAGCGATTTTCTTGCGTCGAGTCCGTAGCGGGCGACGACGTCTCGCAAAGGCGGCAGCGCGTCGACCACTTAACTGATGCGTCCTGCAAGTTTGATCGCCTCGATCAGGCTTGTCGGATCGGCGATTCCTTTGCCGGCGATGTCGAAGGCCGTTCCATGATCGGGCGACGTGCGCACGAAAGGAAGGCCGAGCGTGACATTCACGCCGCGCTCAAAGGCGAGCGTCTTGATCGGAATCAGCGCCTGATCATGCGTCGGACACAGCGCCACGTCATATTTCGCGCGAGCGGATTCGTGGAACATCGTGTCGGCGGGAAAAGGTCCAGACGCATTGACGCCGCGCGCGCGCAATTCGGCGATCGCCGGCGCGATGGTGTCAATCTCCTCACGGCCAAGCGCGCCCTCTTCGCCCGCATGAGGGTTGAGGCCGGCGAAAGCCAGGCGCGGCTTACTGACGTGAAAACGCGCGCGCAGATCATGGGCCACAATCTCTCCCGTCTCGACGATCAGTTTGCGCGTCAGGTTTTTCGAGGCGTCGGCGAGCGGAATGTGAATCGTGATCGGAACGACGGCGAGTTCGTCCGACCACAGCATCATCACCGCGCGGTAATCGCCGCCATAATGGCGATGCGCGAGCTCCGCCAAAAACTCGGTGTGCCCGGGATGTTTGAATCCGGCTTCATAGAGAACCGATTTCGCGATCGGATTGGTGACGACGGCGCGCGCTTCGCCCTTTGCGACGCATTCCACCGCCTTCTCGATCGAGCCAATCGTTGATTGAGCGTCTTGAGAATCGGGTCTGCCTGGCGCGCCGGCGACAACATGACGCCCCGTATCGACGACAGGCAGCGCGCGGGAGAAGACATCGCGGGCCTGCGCCGCCGTTGTGCTTTCAATCTGGATTTCGAGCGCGAGAGTGGCCGCGACGCGGGCGATAAAGGCGGGATGGCTGAGCAAAAAAAACGGTGGCAGATCGCGTGATTCGCGCAAGACATAGGCCATGAGCGCGAGCTCCGGCCCGATGCCTGAAGGGTCGCCTTGAGTGAGGGCGATGGGCGCTACGGCGTTCATCTCGCCGCGAAACGCAGCGAAGCGCGAAGGTCAAATTGGCCACAAGAAGACATTGCGCGAAATTGGCGCAATGCAGTCAGGAAATCAAATCCGTTCCAGCGCAAATCGCGTCCTGGCGGCGTCAGGACGCGCTGATCCGACTGCTCAGTCGTACATCATGCCATGTACGCCATAGTAACGCTGATCCGGCCAAGCATAGGTCTCGCGGCGCGGAGTGGCGGCGGGCCCCTGCGCAGGGTTTTGATCCGCGATCGCTGGGTGGCTGGGATGGGCAGAGCGACGAGCGCGAGCGGAGCCATAATTGTCTTGGGCGACGGCCGACGCGATTGATGCGGGCGCAATGAAAGCCGCCAGCGCGACAACCGTAAGCATGCGTTTCATGGGAGCGCTCCTTCGTCGAAGCTCATCCGCCTGAGGCGCCGGAAATCCGGACGCTCGGATACTCGACCCTTACTGTAATATCACTGTCATAAAACCGTGGTAGGGGCGCCGCCCGAAATTCTCATAGGTCCACGCACGCGCAAAAAATCCGGCGCGTGCATGCCACCAGCGCGCCGGATTATTCTAAAGACGTATTCGACCGAGATGTGTTGCGACGCGCGCTAGGCCTTGCTGGCCTGAGCGCGCGGCACGCCTTCCTTGTCGAGCAGCGCGACGAGCTCGCCGCTCTGGAACATTTCCTTGGCGATGTCGCAGCCGCCGATGAATTCGTTCTTCACGTAAAGCTGCGGAATCGTCGGCCAGTTGGAATAGGCCTTGATGCCGTCGCGTATCGCTCCATCGGCGAGCACGTTGATTGCCTTATAAGGCACGCCGAGGTGGTTGAGGATCTGAACCACCTGCATGGAGAAGCCGCACTGCGGCGCCTGCGGCGTGCCCTTCATGAAGAGCACGACGTCGGAGGATTCGATCTCGTTCTTGATGCGCGTGTTTGTGTCTGCAGTGCTCACTTTGTCTCCTCGCAGGGCCTGGTCGGCGCGGCCGTCAGTCGAACATCATCCCCTGACAGGCGCGCCTTGCGTCGACGTCATCGCCGTATTTGTACAGCTGCCGCAAATAATTGCAGCCCAGAAAATAGCCGTTGGCCCATTGCTGATACTGCACCCACGCCGGCGCGGCCGGCGCGCAGCAAGGCCCGCGCCAACGCTGTGCAAAAGCGTTGCCACTTGAGAGCGCGCAAACAAGGGCGAGAAGCGCTACCGTCAATGTCTTCCTCATGACCTATCTCCGACTCTTGAGCGCGCCTTCGCCCCAAGCGGATCAGTCCAGCGCCATTCCGTGATGCCGGCGCCGATCATGGTGATAGTAGTAGTGAGTGCTGTCTCCGTAGTGGCCGAGATGGGCGCAGGAGCGATGATTCCATCCGCTGCGCTCACAAGCGGCGTGGCTCGGATGGCGGTCCGGCGACACATGACGCTTGTGATCCGCAAGCGCGGACTGACTCAAGGCGGATGTTCCCAAAACTGCCGCCAACAACACGCGTTTTATCATTTTGAGAGCTCCCCAGCTGAGCGAAGGCTACGTGTCACAGATATGTCACGCGCAGTCCGCTTCAACGGGGCTAAACGCTTTCCGGCGCCCGCGTCGTCAGCTGCAACGCATGCAATTCGCCGCCGAGCCGGTCGCCGAACGCGGCGTTGACCAGTTGATGCTGCTTGACGCGGGTGAGACCGCGGAAACTTTCGGAGACGACCGTCGCCGCCCAATGATCGTCATCGTTGACGAGCGCGGTCAGCTCCACCTGCGCGTCGGGTATGGCGGACTTGATGAGACGCTCGATTTCAGCGGAGGGCATGGGCATTTTATGACACCTGTGTCGGGAAAGCGCACGAAAGCGCGTTGTCATCTCCGGCCATGAAGGCCGGCAGCGGGGCTTCATGCGCCTTGCGCAGCTCGGTCAGCAATATCGGCGCCTCGCCGGGCAGGATCAAGGCGCCGCCCCCGGCGCGGCCGATCGCCAGAATGGGCACGCCCGCCGCCGCGCCCTCTCGGACCACCTCGGCGGCGTCCTCGCCCTGTGGAATGGTGACGAGATAGCGGGCCTGGTCTTCTCCAAACAGCGTCGCGTGTCCAGGACCCGTTGGGAGCTCCGCGATTTCGGCTCCCATGTCGCCGGAGAGCGCCATTTCCGCCAGCGCCACGGCGAGGCCGCCGTCCGAGAGATCATGCGCCGCGCTGGCGCGCCCGGAAAGTATCAGCCCCCGAACGAAGTCGCCGTTGCGGCGCTCGGCGGCGAGATCGACCGGCGGCGGCGCGCCGTCCGTGCGCCCGCATAGATCGTGCGCATAGGCTGACTGGCCGAGCCAGCCTTTCGTCTCGCCGATGAGCAGGATCGCGTCGCCGTCTCTCGCAAAGCCGGTTTGCGCCGCCTTGGCGACGTCGGCGATCAGTCCGACGCCGCCGATCGCCGGGGTGGGCAAAATGCCGGCGCCCTGGGTTTCATTGTAGAGCGAGACGTTTCCCGAAACGATGGGGAAATCCAGCGTGCGGGCGGCTTCGCCGATCCCCTGAAGGCATCCGACGAACTGGCCCATATATTCGGGCCGCTCCGGATTGCCGAAATTCAGATTGTCGGTGAGCGCCAGCGGCGTCGCGCCGCGCACGGTGATATTGCGCCAGCTTTCAGCGACCGCCTGCTTGCCGCCCTCGTAAGGATCGGCGGCGCAATAGCGCGCGGTGACGTCGGTGGTCAGCGCCAGGCCTTTCGGTCCCTCCTTCAGCCGGACCACGGCGGCGTCGCCGCCGGGCGGCCGTACGCTATTGCCGAGTATGAGGTGATCGTATTGCTCCCAGACCCAGCGCTTCGAGCAGAGATTTGGCGTCGCCAGGAGTTTCAGCAGCGCTTCGCGGTTCGACAGGGGCGATTTGATCGACGCCGCGTCAAGCGCCGGCTGTTTCGGCGTCTGCGTCCAGGGACGGTCATAGAGCGGCGCCTCGTCGCCCAATTCCTTGATCGGCAGATCGACCTTCACCTCGCCCCTGTGCTTGACGACGAAGCGCAGCGTATCGGTCGTCCTGCCGATGATCGCGAAGTCGAGCCCCCATTTTTTGAAGATCGCCTCAGCCTGCTCTTCGAGTTCGGGCTTGAGAACCATGAGCATGCGCTCCTGGCTCTCCGAGAGCATCATTTCATAGGCGGTCATGCCCTCTTCGCGGCAGGGAACGGCGTCGAGGTCGAGCTCGATGCCGAGATTGCCTTTGGCGCCCATCTCGACCGCCGAAGATGTCAGTCCGGCGGCGCCCATGTCCTGGATGGCGATGACCGCGCCCGACGCCATGAGCTCCAGGCAGGCCTCTAACAGCAGCTTTTCCGAAAAAGGATCGCCGACCTGCACGGTGGGGCGCTTTTCCTCGGCGTCCTCCTCGAAGGACGCCGAGGCCATGGTGGCGCCATGGATGCCGTCGCGGCCGGTCTTGGAGCCAAGGTAAACGATCGGATTTCCGACGCCGGCGGCGGCCGAATAGAAAATCGAGTCGGCCCGCGCAAGCCCGACCGCCATGGCGTTGACGAGAATATTGCCGTCGTAGGAGGGATCGAATTCCGTCGAGCCGCCAACGGTGGGCACGCCGAAACTATTGCCGTAGCCGCCAACGCCGGCGACGACGCCCGCCACCAGCCGCCGCGTTTTCGGATGCGAAGGGCGGCCGAAACGCAGGAGGTTCAAGCAGGCGATCGGCCGCGCCCCCATCGTGAACACGTCGCGCAGAATGCCGCCGACGCCCGTCGCCGCGCCTTGATAGGGTTCGATGAAGGAGGGGTGGTTGTGGCTCTCCATCTTGAAGACGCAGGCGTCGCCATCGCCAATGTCGATGACGCCGGCGTTCTCGCCCGGACCGCGAATCACCCAAGGGGCTTGGGTCGGAAGCTTGCGCAGATGGACGCGCGACGACTTGTAGGAACAGTGTTCGTTCCACATCGCCGAGAATATGCCGAGCTCGGTGAAGCTCGGCGTGCGGCCGATGAGAGTCAGGATGCGCGCATATTCATCGGGCTTGAGGCCATGCGCGGCGGCGAGCTCCGGCGTAACGGCGGGTTCGGTCGCGCTCACTTAACCTCGCATTGACGTGAAAATCTCGGCCGCGCTTCGAAGGTCTTCGCCGCGCTGCGGCAGCGCAAGGATTACTGCGCGCCGTCTGGCGCGGCAAGCCGCGCATATGCCTAAAGTCGCATCTAAGATGCTGTGCACGGCAGCGGTTGCAGCAAAAGCGATGGTCGCTATCTCACATTAATTGCTAGGGAATGTTGCCCGAGAGCCACAGCGGCCAAGAATGAGCATGCCACAGCCTAATTTTGCATCAGACTTAGTTGCATTACAAAAATTTTATAGCAACGTGAAAGGGACTTCGGCGCCTTCGTCGTCGACCGTCGACCGCAGATTTAATCCGGGGGTTCCGATGAAGAATTTTGTTCGCGGCACGCTAGCCGCTCTTGTGGTCGGGAGCGTGGGCGTCGCCGCCCAGGCCGCCGACCTGCCCAGCTATAAGGCTCCGCCGCCGCCGCTTCCGCCGGTGTTCACCTGGACGGGTCTCTACGGGGGCGTCAACATCGGTTACGCCTTCGGGGCCAGCTCCTCGGAAACCGGCGGCCTGGGCTACCTGAGCGGCGTCACGCCAATCGGGCAAACGTTTGGCGGACCGGTAGCGCCGCTCGGCTCGGCCTGGACCACCGGACAAAATCTGCAAGGCGTCGTGGGCGGCGGACAGCTCGGCTACAATTATCAGTTCAACCCGTGGCTCGTCCTTGGCGCCGAGGCGGACATCCAGGCCGCCGATATCGGGTCCCACGGCAACGCGGTGGTGGGAATCGTCGATGGCCTAGGACCCCATGTGCAGTCGGTCAATTCGACGAAGAAGGTCGATTGGTTCGGCACGGTGCGCGGCCGGGTCGGCTTCACGCTGCCGTCCATGCCCAATCTGATGGTTTACGGCACGGGCGGCTTCGCCTATGGCCAGGTCGTCCACAATGCCGGCTTCGCCGATAATTTCCTCACTCAGGGAATAAGCTCCGTCGGCCACGGCTATTACGACAACACCAAAGTCGGCTGGGCGGCAGGCGGCGGCCTCGAATGGTCGCCTTCCATGTTCCCGGCGTGGTCGCTCAAGGCCGAATATCTTTATGTCGATCTCGGCTCGACGAATGCGAATTCCGTGCCGCTCAATGCTCTGCCTGGCTTGGCCGCCGGGGTTCCGATCTTCGCCGCGACGCAGAGTTCGCCGACCCGCTTTCATACGGTTCGCGCGGGCCTGAACTGGCACTTCGATCCCTTCGCGGTCGCGGCGCCTTCGAGCGCGGGCGGCGCTCTTCCGTCCGTCAAGGGACCCCCGCCGGCCTTCGTCGACAGCTACCAGCCGTTTCAGGTGCGCCTGAAGATTGGCGGCGTCATTCCGCTCAACGGCCATGGCACGGTTTACGACTCGGGCGCCGGACACCCTCTCTTGGGCTCCATCGGCGTGGGCACGGGCCTGACCGGCGCGAATGGCGTCATTGCCGGCGCGAGCACCAACACTTCGTCGGCCATCATCCCGATGATCGACGTGGCCTATTACCTCACCAAGAACTGGGCGATTGAAGCGATTTGCTGCATTGCGCCGGCTCACATTCAGGGCACCGGCACGATCGCCAGCGACTTCGCTCGCACCTGGGTGTTCCCGCCGTCCATCATGGCGCAATATCACTTCACCAATTTCGGCGCTTTCCAACCCTACGTCGGCGTCGGCGTGAACTTCACGACCTTCTGGAACACGCGCGTCAATAACGACACTTGGTCGATTCCCTTCGCCCCTGGCTCGCCGCTTGCGGGCGCCCAGGGAGTTCTCAGCACCTTCCAATACGCCACGGTTGCTCCTTCCTGGGGCGTGGTTGGACAGGCTGGCTTCGACTATATGCTCAACGACCATTGGGGCGTGAACCTCGACTTCAAATATGTCGGCTTGCACCCGATGGTTCACTCGACGGTGGTCTCCTTCGCGCCGGCGGTGCCTGCGCTGGGTGCGATCTTCATTCCGGTCAAGGTGTCGCTGCCGATCAATCCGATCGTCATCTCGGCGGGCCTCACCTATCGCTTCGGCGGCAGCCTCCTGTCGCCGCTGTTCTAAAATTAGCAGTCAAGGAGAAACCGGCCCTTGCGGGTCGGTTTCAGATTACAAAAAACCCCCGGCTCACGCCGGGGGTTTTTTTGGCCAGGGTATCGCTGAGTGGCGCGCTCGCCCTCTATCTGACCCTGGCGCCGGACGCAGTTTGACATCGACGTTGTGCTCAAGGGAAATCTATTTGGTCAGCAGCCCACAAATCGAGTCAAGCTGCTCCAATGATTCATAGCGAATCCGAAGCTCGCCCCTTTCATCCTCGGCGCGAAGCTCGACACGCATACCGAGGGCGTCGCTCAAGGTCTTTTCGATCGCGCGCGCGTCGGCGTCCTTGGCGGAATTCTTGGCCGAATTCTTGGCGGAACGCGGCGAACGTCCCGACGGGCCAGCCTCCTCGGCGTGGTCCTTCGCCAATCGCTCGACGTCGCGAACCGTCAATCCCTTTTCGACGATGCGGCGCGCCACTGCCGCCGGATCGGCGACGGCGAGGAGCGCGCGAGCGTGACCGGCCGAAATCGCGCCTTCGCCCAACAGCCTTTTCGCGTCCTCGGGCAAAGCGAGCAGGCGAATCGTATTCGCGATGTGAGACCGGCTCTTGCCGATGATTTTCGCGATGTCGCCGTGGGAATATCCAAACTCCGCGCCGAGCCGCTCATAGCCCTTCGCCTCCTCAACGGCGTTGAGGTCGGCGCGCTGCACATTCTCGATGATCGCGAGTTCGAGCGCTTCCTTGTCGTTCGCCTCGTGAATGACGACCGGCACGTCCGAGAGCCCCGCCATCTGCGCCGCGCGCCAGCGCCGCTCGCCCGCGATGATTTCATAGGCGTCGGCGACGCCGACGATGACGCGCACGATGATGGGCTGGATCACGCCCTTCTCGCGAATCGATGCGGTCAGTTCGGCCAGATCCTCTTCGCGAAAAGAAATGCGCGGATTGCGCGGGTTCGGGCGCAAAAATTCGATCGGCGCCTTTCGTGGCCCGCGCGGCCGCTCGGCCGGGGCGGCGTCAGCGGCGGCGTCGCCGAGAAGCGCCGCCAATCCCCGGCCCAGCCGGCGCCGCGATTCATCCGCCATCTTGAAAGGCTCCTTCTAGGCTCTTGGGCCGCTTGGCTTTTGGGGTGCTTGGCTCTTAGGCCGCGCGCAACCGCTTCTCGCGCTGGATCACCTCCGAGGCGAGCTTCAGATAGGCCTGACTGCCCGCGCATTTGAGGTCATAGAGCAGCACCGGCTTGCCATGTGAAGGCGCCTCCGAGACCCTGACGTTGCGCGGAATCATCGTCTGATAGACCTTCTCGCCCATGAAACGACGCACGTCGGCGACGACCTGATTGGCGAGGTTGTTGCGGGGGTCATACATCGTCAGAACGACGCCATGGATGGACAACTTATGGTTGAGAGTCTGCCGAACCTGTTCGACAGTCGAGAGCAGCTGGGAGAGGCCTTCCAGCGCGAAGAATTCGCACTGTAGCGGCACGACGACGGCGTCGCTGCTAGCTAACGCATTGATTGTCAAGAGATTTAGTGACGGCGGACAGTCGATCAGAATATAGCTGAAGCGCCGCTCATCATCGTGATCGGCCGCCAGCTCGGCGAAGGCGCGCTTCAACCTATAGGCGCGATCCTTGTCATTGGCGATTTCGAGCTCGACGCCAAGCAAATCCAGAGTCGACGGCGCGATCGAGAGCCGCGGCACCGCCGTGGCGATGATCGCGTCGGCGAGGCTCGATTCGCCGAGCAGCACGTCATAGGTGGAAATCGTTCGTTGGTGACGGTCGACGCCAAGGCCGGTCGACGCATTGCCCTGCGGATCGAGGTCGATGACGAGAACTTCCTCGCCGACCGCCGCCAGCGCCGTGCCGAGATTGATGGCGGTGGTCGTCTTGCCCACGCCGCCCTTTTGATTGGCCAGCACAAAAATGCGCGGCGAAGAGGAAGCGGTCACGATGGGGAAACCTTGTGCTTGACGACGACGACTCGCGCGCCCTTGCGGGTGCGGCTGTCCGCCGATTCGCAGCTCAAGCTACCGAGCGCCTCGACCGCGGTCAATTCGTCTCGCCACTCTTCCCCCTTTAAAAACACGCCAACAGCGCCTTTTTGTAGCGGCGCCTCGGCGAGCTGCACGAGGCGAGAGAGCGGCGCGAGGGCGCGGGCGCTGACGCCGCCGACTTCGGCGGTAAGATTCGGCAGAACGCTTTCTATCCGCTCGGCATGAATGACCGTTGGCGCTCCTGTTTCACGTGAAACAGCACGGAGGAATCCAGCTTTGCGCTGGTCGCTTTCAATCAGATGCACGACGACATTCGGCGTCGATTTCAATAAGAGCGCCGTCACCAGCCCGGGAAAGCCCGCGCCAGACCCCAGATCCGCCCAACATCGGACGTGAGGCGCGACAGCGTGAACCTGCGCCGAATCGGCGAAGTGCCGCAGCCAAATTTCGTCGAGGGTCGCCGAGGAGACCAGATTGATCTTCGCCTGCCAGCGACGCAGCAGGGACTCATAGATCTCAAGCTCCGCTTGAATCGGTTTGAGTTCCGGGAAAAGACCGAGCGCCTCTTCCCGGCAAGATCTGTCTCTCACGCCCGCCGCGCCCGCGCCGCCAGCAGCGTCAACGCCGAAGGCGTCATGCCGTCGATCCGCTGCGCCTGGCCGATCGTGCGCGGCCGCAGATAGCTCAATTTTCCGCGCAATTCCGCCGAGAGTCCGGCGATCGCCGCATAATCCAGCCCATCCGGCAGCGCCAGGCGCTCGTCGCGTCGATACGCGTCGATATCGGCCTGCTGGCGGTCGAGATAGACCGCGTAGCGCGCCTCGGTCTCGAGCCGCTCGGCAGTATCGGAATCAATTCCGCTAAACTCTGGCCAGATCGGCGCCAGGCGCTCCAGCGTGATGTCCGGAAAGGACAGCAGCGCATAGGCGCTGCGGCGCAGCCCGTCCTGATTGACCGGCAGCCCGTGCCGGCGCGCGGCGGCCGAGGTCAATTCGCTTGTCTGCAGCATGGTGCGCGCAGCCTCGAGGCGGGCGGCGCGGGCTGAGTGATGCGACGCCCGATCAGCGCCGACGCAGCCGATCTCGATCCCGCGCGGCGTTAGGCGCTCGTCGGCGTTGTCGGCGCGCAGCGACAGCCGATATTCGGCGCGCGAGGTGAACATGCGATAGGGCTCGCTAACCCCCCGGGTGACGAGATCATCGACCATCACCCCGAGATAGGCTTCCGCCCGGTCGAAGACGATTGCGGCAGCACCGGCGGCGCAGCGCGCGGCATTGATCCCGGCGAGCAGCCCTTGCGCGGCGGCTTCCTCATATCCCGTCGTGCCATTGATCTGCCCGGCGAAGAAAAGACCGCGAAAACGCTTGGTCTCGAGTGTCGCCGAAAGTTCGCGCGGATCGACATAGTCATATTCGATCGCATAGCCCGGCCGCAGAATGCGGGTGTCCTCCAGCCCAGGAATAGCGTTGATAAAGGCCTGCTGGGTCGTGAGCGGCAGCGAAGTCGAGACGCCGTTCGGATAGACGGTGTCGTCGTCGAGCCCTTCGGGCTCCAGGAAAATCTGATGGGCGTCGCGGTCGGCGAAACGCGTCACCTTGTCCTCGATCGAGGGACAATAGCGCGGTCCCGGGCCTGAGATGGCCCCTGTGCGCATGGGCGAGCGATGCAGATCATCGAGAATGATCCGATGCGCGGCCGGCGTCGTGCGGGTGACGCCGCAGGCGATCTGACGGTTCGCGATCGCCGTCGTCAGATAGGAAAAGGGCTCCGGCGTCGGGTCGCCCCATTGGACTTCGAGAGCGTCCCAGCGGATGGAGCCCCCGTCGAGCCGCGGCGGCGTGCCGGTCTTGAGCCGCGCGACTGCAAAGCCGGCGTCCCGCAACCGTCGGCTCAGCCCGTTCGACGGCGCGTCCCCCATTCGACCCGCGGGCGTGCGCTCATCGCCGATATGGATCACCCCGCCGAGAAATGTGCCGGTGGCGACGACGACGGACGCGGCCCTGATCTCGCCCTCGGCGGTGACGACGCCACGAACAGTTTCGCCCTCCATCAGCAGATCTTCGACGTCGGCCTCGACGATCGTCAGATTTTCCGTCTCATTCAGCGCCGCCTGCATCGCTGCGCGATAGAGCTTGCGGTCGGCCTGGGCGCGGGGACCGCGCACCGCTGGGCCCTTGGAGCGGTTGAGGACGCGGAACTGGATGCCGGCGGCGTCAGCGACCCGCCCCATTAGCCCGTCGAGCGCGTCGATCTCCCGCACCAGCTGGCCCTTGCCGAGCCCGCCAATTGCGGGATTGCAAGACATTTCGCCGATTGTCGCACGGTTCTGGGTCACGAGCGCGGTGCGCGCGCCAAGACGCGCCGCTGCCGCCGCAGACTCGCAGCCGGCGTGGCCGCCGCCGATCACAATGACGTCGAATTGCTTCATCCCGGAATTCATCGCTTGGCCTGTTTCACGTGAAACATATCATTTGCCAATACAGAAACGCGAGAAAACCGCGTCGAGAATTTCCTCGACGTCAACCGCGCCGACAATCCGGCCGAGCGCACGGCTGGCGCGGCGCAACGCCTCGGCCTGAATCTCGAGCGCTTCGCCGCCAACCAGTATAGAGTCAATGCTTTCAATGGCTTGCTCCAGAGCGTGACGATGCCGTTCTCGCACGATCAGCGACGTCGCGCCGTCGCCTAGGCGCGCCCGGGCGCGCGTTTCAATCGCCGCCACCAGCGTCTGGAGCCCCTCGCCGCTCAAGGCGCAGACGCCTATCGCGCCTTCAAGCGCCGGCGTCAGATCAGTTTTGGTCGCGACGCGGATCGTCTCGACGTCGTGTTCCGGCGGCGCTTCCGCAGAATCCGAGAGCCACAGCGCCAGATCGGCGGTTTCGACCCGGGCGAGAGTCCGATCGACTCCGATCCGCTCGATCGCGTCGGCCGCCTCGCGCAGACCCGCCGTGTCGATCAATGTCACCGGCAAACCGCCAATATCCAGATGGGCTTCGATCATATCCCTCGTCGTGCCGGGAATCGGCGAGACGATCGCCAGATCGCGCCGCGTCAGCGCGTTGATCAGCGTCGACTTGCCGACATTCGGCCGCCCCAGGATCATGACAAGGAAGCCGTCGCGCATGCGCTCCGAGGCTGGCGCGAGCTGCAGCGCCGCGCGCATGTCCTCGGCAAGCGGCGAAAGCAGCGCGCTGAGCCGCGCCGGCGAAAACGCGCCGACGTCCGCCTCGTCGCTGAAATCGAGCTCGGCCTCAACAAGCGCGAGCGACTCCACCAGCGCCGCCCGCCAGGCCTCGACCTTCCGGCGCAACGCGCCGCCCGCCACCCGCAAAGCCTGCCGCCGCTGCGCCTCGGTTTGCGCGTCGATGAGATCGGCGAGCGCTTCCGCTTGAGAGAGATCGAGCTTGCCATTGGCGAAGCCGCGGCGCGCGAATTCGCCGGGTTCGGCAGGCCGCAAGCCGGGGAGCCGATGCAAAGCGGCGAGCGCGCCCTCGACGACCGCGCGGCCGCCATGAAGCTGCAGCTCGCCGTAATCTTCGCCCGTTGACGACGCGGGACCGGGAAAGAACAGCGCGAGCCCCCGATCAAGCATTTCCCCGGTCTGGGGATCACGCAGAATCGCAAAACTCGCCTGCCGCGGCTTGGGGAGCTTGCCGACGAGCGCCGCGAGCGCGCCGCCGGCCCCCGGCCCCGAAATCCGGATGACGGCGATCGCGGCGCGACCGGCGCCCGTTCCGAGCGCGAAGATCGTGTCGGTCACCGTCATCGGCCGGCGGCCTCTCGGCAGTCCGGCGCAGCTATGTAAATTCCCGATCGCCTGCTCCCGTTCAAGGGGTCGAGACCGAAAATGCTGCAGCGCACAAACGGCGGGCTCCGGTCGATGAACGCACAGGACACGCCGGCGTCGCGCTTCCGATCACGCGCAACGCCGACCGTCATCCACACATTGGCGAAATCCTTGAACATGCGCGCCGCTTATTTCCTTCGCCGCTGGCATTCGCAAGGCCGCTCCGGCACAAAGACATATGCGAACGCGAGCAATATGTCGCCGGCTCAACGGCGCGGACGCGGACCTCTTTCAAGCGTTGCGACTTGAGGGCTTTACATTGGAGCCCCGAGCCTTTCGCTTCGCGCCCGAAGATGAAGTCCATGTCCCGTCGGAGTCGGTCGCCGCCCGCCTTCAGCGCGACTTTGTCATCGGCGCATTCAACGAAGAAGACTCGCAATTGATTGGCGTTGGCGGACTCGCATGGAGCGACGGCGTGAAGACGCGCCACAAGGCGCTGCTCTACGGCATGTATGTGAAGGCCGCTGAGCGCGGATCTGGCGTCGCCGACGCGATCATGAAAAGACTGATCGACGAGGCGCGCGGCAGCGTCGAGATCGTCACGCTTACCGTCGTCTCGACGAATTTTCGCGCGCTGCGTTTCTACGAACGATGGGGATTTCGCGCCTATGGCGTTGAAGAGCGCTCAGCGAAAAACGACGACGGCGATTATCTCGACGAAACGCTGATGGCGCTGCGTTTCGTTGATGAGAATAGGCGACAAGACGAGAGCCGATGATTCGGCTCGAACGCTTATCGCCGTTACGTATTCATCGAATCGAAGAAGCCCAGATTGTTCTTCGTCTCGCGCAGCTTTCCGAGCAGGAATTCGATCGCGTCGACCGTGCCCATCGGATTGAGGATACGACGCAGCACGTACATCTTCTTGAGGATGTCGGGCGCGACGAGCAGCTCTTCCTTGCGGGTGCCGGAGCGGGTGATGTCCAGCGCCGGGAAAATCCGCTTGTCGGAAACCTTGCGGTCGAGAATGATCTCGCTGTTGCCGGTGCCCTTGAACTCTTCGAAGATGACTTCGTCCATGCGCGAACCCGTGTCGATCAAGGCTGTCGCGATGATCGTCAGCGACCCGCCTTCCTCGATATTGCGCGCCGCGCCGAAGAAGCGCTTGGGACGCTGCAGCGCGTTGGCGTCGACGCCGCCGGTCAGCACCTTGCCGGACGACGGCACGACGGTGTTGTAGGCGCGCCCGAGCCGCGTAATCGAATCGAGCAGGATCACCACGTCGCGGCCGTGTTCGACGAGACGCTTCGCCTTCTCGATCACCATTTCCGCGACCTGCACGTGACGCACCGCCGGCTCGTCGAAGGTCGAAGAGACGACCTCGCCCTTCACCGAACGCTGCATGTCGGTGACTTCCTCAGGCCGCTCGTCGATGAGCAGCACGATGAGATAGCACTCGGGATGATTGGTCGTGATCGACTGCGCGATATTCTGCAGGAGTACGGTCTTGCCGGTGCGCGGCGGCGCCACGACCAGCGCGCGCTGCCCTTTGCCGATCGGCGCGACGAGATCGATGATGCGCGACGAGAGATCCTTGCGGGTCGGATCTTCGATCTCGAGCTTGAGGCGCTCGTCCGGATAGAGCGGCGTGAGATTGTCGAAGGGCACCTTGTGGCGCACCTTCTCGGGATCTTCGAAATTGATGCTGTTGACTTTTAACAGCGCGAAATAGCGTTCGCCCTCTTTGGGGCTCCGGATCATGCCCTCGACCGTGTCGCCGGTGCGCAGGCCGAATTTTCGGATCTGCGAGGGCGAGACGTAAATGTCGTCGGGACCGGCGAGATAATTCGCGTCGGGCGACCGCAGGAAGCCAAAGCCGTCCTGCAGCACTTCGACGACGCCGACGCCGACGATTTCGACGTCGCGACTGGCGAATTGCTTCAGAATCGCGAAGAGGAGCTCCTGCTTACGCAGGAGCGAGGCGTTCTCGACTTCGTGCTCTTCGGCAAAAGCGAGGAGTTCGGCGGCGGACTTGGCTTTCAAGTCCGAAAGTTTAATTTCCCGCATTCAGGAGGAACCTTGGGTATTAGCTGGCGCGCAGGTGGAAACGAGCCGGAGAGAAGCGGTGGGGCGGGGGAGGCGGCCTTACCGGAGCGCCGGCAAAAATCCGGCGATGCCGCTATAAGCAGACACGGGCCTCAGAGGGATAGAGGTCACTTAGACAATTTCCAGACATGAATCAAGAGTTCCGTTAAAGCGGCCCTAACGCGCCAAACAGGGCCCCGCCCCCGGCGAACCCCGGCGAAACTTTACGATCCGCGCGGTGCGCATCTCTGCTGTCTGCACAGGCAAGATGAACGGCGTCGCTAAGCCGATCGCGCCCGACCGGGAGAAGATCGCCCCCGAGAGTCAGAACGGCTTGACGATCACCAGAATAACGACGCCAATCATCAGCACGGTCGGCAGTTCATTGAAGATGCGATAGTAGCGCGGCGAATGAACATTGGCGTTTGCCGCGAAACGGCGCATCAGCGCGCCGTCATGAATATGCGCGGCGGTCAGCAGCACGACGAGCGTCGCTTTCGCATGAAACCATCCTGACGAGAGAGCGCCGCCCTCAATGGCCAGATAGATGCCGCTCATCCAGGCGACGAGCATCGCCGGCGTCATGATGTAGCGATAGAGACGCCGCTCCATGATCTTGAACGTCTCAGAAAGCGTCCCCTCGCCCGCGCTGGCGTGGTAGACGAAAAGACGCGGCAGATAGAGAAGCCCCGCCATCCACGAGATGATGGCGATCACATGCAGCGCCTTGATCCAGACGTACATCGTCAGGCTCCCCGTCGCACGCGCGCGACAAGCCGCTCGACGTTTTCGATCGGCGTCTGTTGCAAGATGCCGTGACCCAGATTGAAGATATGCGGACGGCCTTCGAAGGCGGCGAGAATTGAATCGATTTCGCGGTCGAGCGCTTCTCCGCCGGCGACAAGCACGAGAGGATCGAGATTGCCTTGCAGCGGCACGTTCGATTCGGTTTGCGCGACGGCCCATGCGGGATCGAGCGCCGTATCGATGCCGTAAGCATCCGCGCCGATCGTCTGCGTGAGCTTGGGCAGATGCGCGTCAGCGCCGCGTATGAAGGCGATCACCGGCGTTTGCGAATGGCGCGCCTTGACGCCTTCAACGATCCGCCGCACCGGCTCCGCCGACCAGCGCTGAAATTCATTTGCCGGCAAGACGCCCGCCCAGCTGTCGAAGATCTGCACGACCTCGACGCCGGCCTCGATCTGGCGCGCAAGATAGTCGATCGACGCCTCAACGACGCGATCGATCAGCTGCGCGAAAGCGTCGGGATAACGATAGGCGAACAGACGCGCCGGCGCCTGATCGGGCGTGCCCTGCCCGGCGATCATATAGCTCACCACCGTGAACGGCGCCCCGCAAAAGCCGATGAACGCGACGTCCGAAGGCAGCGCCGTTTTCACAAGATCGATCGTCTCGAACACCGGCGAAAGATGCTCGATCTTAAACTGACCGAGCCGCTGCGCCTGCTCCGGCGTTTCAATCGGCTCCAACCGCGGACCCGAGCCGCTCTCGAAGGAAACCCGTTGGCCCATGGCGTCGGGCACCACAAGAATGTCGGAGAACAGAATCGCGGCGTCGAAGTGGAAGCGACGGATCGGCTGCAGCGTCACGTCGGCCGCCTTCTGCGGCGAATAGCAAAAATCGAGGAAGCTCTTCGTCGTCGCCCGAACGTCGCGATATTCGGGAAGATAGCGGCCCGCCTGCCGCATCAGCCACAGCGGCGGAACGCTTCGCGCTTCTCTGCGCAGAACCGAAAGAAGCGCCTTCTCGTCCGCCATCGCGTTCGCTCCGTCTGTCGTCCTCGACAAGCGGGGTAGCGCGAAACGCCATTAAAACAAAATTCATTTTAATAAGAATTGATTCTTCAGTTGTATCGCGTAGCGGACAAAAGTTAATTTTCATTAACCAGTCGCCCACAGGCGAGCTGCGAAGACCCGGTCGTGGGGGCCGTAGCGGGAAAAATTCAGACAGCGAATGGAATCATGGATGTATCGGTCGTTCTCGGCGCAAGCGATTGTGGATGGCCTGTGAATCCCTTCTGTACCGGCGTCGGCGGGAATCCGTTCGACAGGGCTTCTCCTGTTGAGCGTTTGGGGACTCTATGCCCGCTAACCGAAGCGGAGCATTTTTTGACCGCGCTTTATCCCCGCTCTTCGGCTTACGCGGGAGGGCTGTGGACATGACCGGCAAGTCAACATCGACCTTCTGGCGCGAATCGGCGCCGCTGATTCTCGCCTCCAAGAGCGCCGGCCGGCGGCAGGCGCTGCTGCATTCGGGCGTCCCTTTCGAGATAATTCCCGCGGATGTCGACGAACGGGCGATCGAATCGCGGCTTGACGGCGCCGACGCCGACGCGATCGCTTCAGCGCTGGCGCGCGCCAAGGCGCTCGCCATTTCCGCTGAAGGCCGGCTCGTGCTCGGCGCCGATCAGGTCGCAAGCTGCGAAGGCAGGATATTCGGAAAGCCAGCGGATATGCGGGAAGCCGAAGCGCTTCTGCGGTTCCTCTCCGGCCGCCGGCACCGCCTGCATTCGGCGATCGCTCTCGCGCGCGACGGCGCCGTGGTCTTTGCGACGGTCGGCATTGCCGACCTCACTATGCGCGCG
This sequence comes from Methylocystis sp. H4A, assembly GCF_015709545.1. NCBI lineage: Bacteria > Pseudomonadati > Pseudomonadota > Alphaproteobacteria > Hyphomicrobiales > Methylocystaceae > Methylocystis > Methylocystis sp. H4A. The sequence continues at coordinate 188,179 of NZ_JADNQY010000024.1, forward strand.
CTGAGCGAAGACTTCATCGCCGCTTATCTGGCGGCGATCGGAGAGAATGCGCTGACGTCGGCCGGCGCCTATCAGATCGAAGGCCTGGGCGCGCAACTTTTCTCGAAGGTCGAAGGCGATTACTGGACCATCATGGGGCTTCCGCTGCTGGAGCTCCTCGAGGCGCTTCGGCGCCAGGGGGCGCTCCTCTCATGAGACAGCCAAAGATGCTGCGCGTGGGGCTGACCGGGTCGATCGGCATGGGCAAGTCGACGACGGCCGACATGTTTCGCGCCGAAGGCGTTGCGGTTCTCGATTCCGATCAGCTCGTGCATGATCTCTATAAAGGACCGGCGGCGGCCGAGATTGAGCGTGCGTTTCCCGGCGTCGTCGTCAATGGCGTCGTCGACCGTCGTCGGCTCGCCGCCCGCGTGCTTGACGATCCCGCGGCGCTCAAGCGCCTGGAAGCGATCGTGCATCCGATGGTGTGGGCGGCGCGCGACGCTCTGATCGAAGAACGTCGACATCAGGGCGACCACATCGTCGTCTTCGACATCCCGCTGTTGTTCGAAACAGGCGCCGAAAAGGATTTCGACGTCATTGTCGTCGTCACCGCGCCGGAAGATGTGCAAAAAGCGCGCGTTCTTGCCCGGGAAGGCATGACGGTTGAGAAATTCGCGTCCATTCTGTCGAAGCAGACGCCTGATTCAGAAAAGCGCGCCCGCGCCGATTTCGTGGTCCATACCGACCGGGGTCTGGACGCAGCGCGCCAAGAGGTGCGAAACATCGTGAAAGCGCTTGAAGCGCGGCTCGGGTGAAAAATGCGGGAGATCGTTCTCGACACTGAAACGACGGGGCTCGATCCCTCGAGCGGCCATCGCGTGGTCGAGATCGGCGCGGTCGAGATTTCCAATCTCATCCCGACAGGCAGGCATTTCCACTGCTACGTCGATCCACAGCGCGACATGCCGGACGAGGCCTTCCGGGTGCATGGCCTCTCGCGCGAATTTCTGGCGCAGCACAAGATCTTCAAGGAAATCGCCGCCGAATTTCTCGACTTTATCGAGGATGCGCCGCTGGTCATTCACAACGCCGAATTCGATACGCGCTTTCTCAACGCCGAATTCGCGCTCATGAATTTGCCGCCGCTCGGCGGCGCGCGCATCATCGACACGCTCGCCATGGCGCGCCGCCGCCACCCTGGCGGCCCCAATTCTCTCGACGCTTTGTGTCAGCGCTACGCGATCGATCACTCGCGGCGCGAGAAGCATGGCGCCCTGCTCGACGCCAATCTTCTCGCCGAGGTCTACGCCGAGCTTTGCGGCGGGCGGCAGTCGGCGCTGTCGCTTCAGACGGTTCACGCGGTGCGCATCGCCGCGTCGAACGATCTGCTGCTCAGCCGCCCCGAGCCGCTGGCGCCGCGGTTAAGCGCGGCCGAGGAGACGGCCCACCTTGCCTTCGTCGCGACGATCAAAGCGCCGATTTGGGATCGCTATCTCGCAAGCGACGAAGACGCGGCGCCGAGCGTCGCTGGCTAGAGCGCTTCCCGATCACATGGAATCATGTGATCGACAAGGAATCGCTCAAAAGAAAAATGTTGGAGCAGGTTTTCTCATCGAAAAAGTCTGCCAACTTTTTCGGAACCTGCTCTAATTGCCCTGAGTAGCGCTTTGGACGCCCGCTTCGGCGGCCTTTTGCTGATAGAGCGCGACGAAGTCGATCGGATCGATATAGAGCGGCGGATAGCCGCCCTTGCTCGTGGCGTCGGCCACAAGTTGGCGCACGAAGGGAAACAGCATGCGCGGGCATTCGATCATCACGATCGGATGCACCTGCTCTTCGGGAATGTTCATCAGTCGGAACACGCCGCCATATTCAAGGTCGAGCTTGAAGAGGAGTCCGTCTCCCTCGCCGGCCTTGCAGTCGAGCATCAGACTGACTTCGAAGTCGGTCGGCGCCAACTGCTTGGCGTTGACGTTGACCTGAATCGAGATGTTTGGCGCCTTCTCCTGCGCGCCGAGCGAGCGCGGCGCATTGGGATTCTCGAAGGAGAAATCCTTCAGATATTGAGCGAGCGAATTGAGGGCCGGAGCGCCGCCCGGCGCTCCTTGCGCGCCGTTGCCATTGGTGTCGGTCATGTAGGATCTCCAGCAAAGCCGTTGTCATGAGAATTCGCGCCCGCCTAACACGTCTGTCAGAAGCGAACAAGGCGCGCCCCCGGTTCTACTTCGCGGCGCTTCGGCGCGCTCTGCGCGCTTCGCGTCGCCATTCGCGCGGGTCGAGGTCGATGATTCGCGGGTCTGCGTCGCTGGACCGCGCCCGCAGCCGCCGCGCCAGGCTCTGCCGCACGGACGGGGACTTCAGCGCCAGCCCGACAAAATCCGAGGCGAAGCCCGGGAGAATGAGCAGGATCGAGGCGAGCGCCTGCAACGCCCCGTCAAGCATGGCCCCGTCGAGCATGGCGGAGCTTTCGCCTTTCGCCTTGGCGGCCAATCCGGCGCGGACAAAATCGAGGAGGCGCCGCACGTCGGAGAGGCCAAGCAGCGAAGCGCCGATGGCGAGCGCAATCGCCGCGAGAAGCCCGACAGCGCGGACGACGAGCGCGAAACACAGAATCTCGAGCACGATCCATGTTGCGAGGACGGCGCCGACAAGCTTAGATTTCACCGAATCATCCGATCTTTGTGGTCCTTCGTCGCCCGCGGCGATACGCCCGCCCCTTGATTCGTGACATGTACGAAGCGACATGATAGCCGACGACAAATTTATTCGGGAGTTGCCAATGCCGGCCTCCGGCGATCTCTTCGATCCCAGCCTTATCGTTTTCGCAGCGCTCGCGGTTTTCGTCATCTGGAAACTGCGCTCGGTGCTCGGAATGCGGGTGGATCGCGATACGCCGCCCCCGGCGCGCTTCGCGCCGCGCGGTCCGGCCCCGGCGGCAGTCGCCGCGGCGCCTGGCGTCGCGCCGATCGCTGAAGCGCCGTCGCGCCCAACTGGCGCCGATCGCTGGGAGGGCGTGGCCGAGAAAGGCGTCGCCTCCGCCTGGAGCGGCCTCGACGCCGTGGCGGCGTCGGACCCCAATTTCGACGGCAAATCCTTCGTCAGCGGCGCGCGCCGCGCCTATGAACTCATCGTCACGGCCTTCGCCAAGGGCGACCGGGAAACCTTGAAGCCGCTGCTGGCGCAGGACGTCTTCGACGGGTTTTCGGCGGAGATCACCCGGCGTGAGCAGCAGGGCGAAAGCATGGAGACTGCCGTGGTCGCGATCGACTCGGCGACGGTCGACGCCGCCCGCGCCATCGGCGGCCGCAACGAGGTGACGGTGCGTTTCGTCGTTCGGCTGATGAGCGTGCGGCGTGACCAGGCCGGCGAAACCATCGACGGCGGGCAGACCCGCAAGGTCGTCGAGCGCTGGACCTTCGCGCGCGATGCAAAGGCGAATGATCCCAATTGGAAACTCGTCGCGACGCAAACCGAAGACTGAGCATGTCGCGGAATGCGCCGCCGTTTTCCGCCTCCGATCTGCTGCAAAAGATAGAATTTGAAGAGATCGACGGCTTTGCGGCCGACGATCTCGCCGCCGCATTCGACGCCTTCCGACGCTCCGCCGAGATCATCGGCGCCAAGGCGCAAGAGCAACGTAGCGCCGTCGCGCCGCCCTCCTCGCTCCTCGCCGCCGCGCGCGCGGCGCTCGGCGCCATCGATCATCCTGGCCGCTTCTTTCAGGACTGGTTTCGCCCTCACGCCATCAAGGCGCAAGGATTCGTGACCGCCTATTACGAGGTGGAGGTCGACGCCAGATTGGCGCCCGAGCCGGGCTTCACGACTCCGGTCCTGTCGCGTCCGCGCGATCTCGTCACTTTGAACGAATCGCCGCTCTCGCTGCCCTCCGGCGAGACGCTGACCAGCGCGCGACGGCAGGCCGATGGCGCGCTCGTGCCCTATCCCGATCGCCGCGCGATCGAAGAAGAAGGCGCGGCGCCGAGCGCGCATCCTCTCGCCTATGTTCGCGACCCAGTCGAACTGTTCCTCATCCAGGTGCAGGGTTCGGCGCGGTTGCGGCTGCCCGGCGGCGGCGTCATGGCGCTGACCTATGCGGGGCGCAACGGCTGGCCCTATACGTCCGTGGGCCGGCTGATGATTGAGCGTGGGCTCGTCAAGAAAGCCGAGATGTCGCTCGATCTGATGAAGGAGATGTTGCGGCGGCTCGGAGTTGCTCCCGGCGAAGCGGGTCGCCGGCTGATGCAGGAGAATCGCTCCTATGTGTTCTTCGAGATCGATGCGTCCGAGCGGCGCCGGATCGGCCCGATCGGCGGGCAGGGCGCGCCGCTGACGCCGTTCCGGTCGATCGCCGTCGACCGCTCGATCTGGTGCTACGGCCTGCCGTTCTGGATTGCGGCGCGAATTCCATGGCAAGGAGAGGCGGAAACGCCATTTCGTCGACTGATGATCGCGCAGGACACCGGATCTGCCATAATTGGTCCTGCGCGCGCCGATCTTTTTTTCGGCGCGGGCGAAGCGGCGGGCCGGCGCGCCGGCGACATCCGGCACGCCGCCGAAATGATCGTGTTGCTGCCGAAGGATGTTGGGGACGATCCGTGAGCGAGGAGAATTCCCGCCGATATGCGCGCCGGCTGTCGCAGGCCGAAGCCGAGCTTTGGATGGTTGCGACGGCTGACGTTCGACCTGCTCGGGCGCGTCCAAAAAAGCACGTGTCGCCCACGCCGGCGGCCGAAGGCCCCGCGCCCTTGCCGCCTTCGGGGCCTTCGGTGGCCTGCGATCGCCCAATGGCGCCGAAGCCTCCGCCGCGGCCGATCGACATCGACCCGCGCACCTTCGTGAAGATCAAGCGCGGCCGGATTGAAGTCGACGCCAAGCTCGATCTTCACGGCCTCCGGCAGGCGGAGGCGCAGCGCTCGCTAACGGCCTTCCTGCGCAGATGTCAGGCGAATGGCGCGCGAATCGCGATCATCGTGACGGGCAAGGGTCTGACGCGGGATGAAGGCGGCGTGCTGCGGCGCGTCGTGCCGATGTGGCTCGAAGCGCCGAATCTGCGCGACGTTGTCGTCGGATTTGGCGAAGCCGCCCGCCATCACGGCGGCGAAGGCGCGCTCTATGTGCGCATCCGCCGCGCCGATCGTGGGCGCTAAACCTACTGCCCGGCCGCGCCCGAGACCTCGGCCGCAGGCAGCGCCACGGGTTCGGCGGGACGGGTCAAAAAGGCGGCCGGAATGTTGGGCTTGCCTTCTTCGGTCAGATGTTGCGCGGAGTCCGGCGGCGGCTTCCATTCGAAGGCGTCGAGCCGGCCGGTGACCGGCGACATCGGCAGCCAATTCTTGGAGACGACGCCATCGGCGATCCAGACAGGATCGCGCGGCGCGCGCGATCCGCGGGCGAGCCATTCGCGCACCGGACCTGACGGTCCCTGCTCTCCATCTTCGATCTCCGCCATCATCAGACAGGTGTGCGCGGTCGGATGACGGCCGGCGGCGATCAGCGGCGCGAGCGCGTCGCGGGCCTTGGCGAAATCGCGCGCCGACAGTGCGACCTCCGCGACGATATGCCGGCTCTCCGGCGCGTTGGGGGCGGCGCGGGCGAGCCTCTCCACCCGCGCGAGCTTCGTCGTATTCGATTCTCCCGACAGCGCCTCGAGATAGGTGGCGGCGAGGTCAGGATGCGGCTTCGTCGCCCAGACCGTTTCGATCAGCTTCAGCGACTGCTTCTGGTCGCCATGGCGGGCAAGCACTCGCGCCGCGGCGACGGCGGCTGGCGCGAAGCCCGGCCGGCGCTTCAACGCCTGGCGTGCGAGATGGAGCGCGTCATGGGGATGGTCGCGCTCCTTCTCCATCGCCATGGCGGTTTCCATCACGGCGCGAAGGTTCTGCGCCGTCGGCGCGTCGATCGCCTTGGCGGTAAAACTGGCCTCGATCGCTTCGCGCGCCTTCTGCCAGTCGCCTTGCGCGGCGAGATGTTCGAGCATCGCGGCGCCCGCCCAGGGCACTGGCGCGATGTCATGCGCCTCCTTGGCGAAATGATGCGCCGCGTCGGCGTCCTCGCGTCGGCGCGCCTCGATGTGCAGCCCGCGCAAGCCGAGCAGCTTTGTCTCCGGCTTCAACGTCATTTTGTGGAAGGTCTCTTCCGCAACCCGCCGATCGCCGGCGAGCTGCGCCGCCTGGGCTTTCAAAACCTGTGTGAGCGGCTCGCTCGGCAGCAGCCGTTCGGCGACATGCGCGGCCTTGCGGGCGCGGGCGGCGTCGCCGGAGCCGACGGCGATGAATCCCTGCGAAAGCGCGTCGAATCCCTTGTCCCGGCGCTTCGTCCGCGACCCGCCGCTCCAGCGGCCAGGCAGCCGCAGCAGCGCCATGGCGATCGCCCAGAGGACGACCGTCGCGGCGATGACCAGCAGCAGACCCGCCACCGCCACCGGTATCGACGCTTCGAACTGATAGCCGGCGAAATCCAGCGTCAGCGACCCGGGCTGTTCGATCAGCCATTCGAGGCCATAGGCGACCGCGGCAAGCGCGATAATGAAGAACAAGAGAAACAGCATGGCGATGGATCCCGCTTACTCTTTCGTTGCGCCGAGCGCGGCGATCGCGCCATGCAGCAGATCGTCGGCCGCCCGTCCTGCGTCGACGCGGGCGCGCAAGGTCGCGCCGAAGTCTTTGGCTTCGTTCTGGGCCGCTTCGGGGAGCGCCGCGAAAACGGCGCTCGCCTGAGCGAGATCGCCATGGGCGAGCGCCGCTTCGATGTGAGCGACTTTTTCTTCCACCGTCTGAGCCTCGGTCGTCGGCGCTTGACCGGAGGGACGAACGCGCACGAGTTTGCTGGCGCCCTTCATCAGATGCTCTGTAAGATCGCCGGAGGCGCCGCTCTCAAGCGCGTGGATGCGCTTGGCGGCCGGCGCGAAGTCCGCCTTCAGTTGCGCCGCGGTCGGCGCGCCCTTTTCCGCGAATGGCGAGAGGGCCGCCAACGCGGCAGGATCGGTGCCGAGCCGCGTCAGCACCTTCGTCTCGACAGCATAGGGCCGGCCCGACTCCAACTCGCGTTGAAGCGCATAGGCGACGACGACGATCGCCGCCGGTCCGTCCGGAGTTTTGGCCGCCGTGGCCTCTGGCGCCGCGCGCGTCTCGCCCTTCGCAGACTCGAGGCGCTCACGCAGCGCCTTAGTCTCATTCCCGAGTTCGTCAATGCGGCCTTCAAGCGCCGTCACCTGCTCGTTGGCGGTTAGCGCCCCGGGTTCACCCTGTTCGGCGGTAGCGACGGGAGCCGGGCTCGCCTTCCCCGCCGCTTCGGCGGTGGTCTTCGCGGCGTTGGCGGCGGCCTCGGCGACGCGCAAGGCGCGTTGCGCGAGCTCTTCGGCCGAATCGACGCGGCTCTGCAACGCTGCGACCGCTGCTTTTTGCGATTCGATCGCCGTCTTCTGCGATTCCATAGCGGCGTTAGGCGCTGGCGTGGGCGGCGCCAGCGGCGTCGGTTCGACCGCCGGTTCGGCGGATTTCACGGGCGCCGTGGAGGGCGGGGGTGTGGTGGAGGGCCGGGGCGCTTCCGCGACGGTCGTGGCAGGCTCGCTTGGCGGGGTTTCGAGCGGGAGCGTCGTCGTCTGCGTCGGTTCGGTCTCGCCGATGAGCGAACGGACCCGGTCCTTCAACTCGCCTAAGGCGCCGCTCGCCTGATCCACATAAGGCTGGGCATAGTCCGCGACGATCTTCAGCCGCTCGTCCCGGTCCTTGAACGCGATCGACGCATAAAGAGCTGCGCCCGCGAGGAGCACGAGCAGCAGCAATGTCGCCGCCAGGGGGCCAAAGAAGGAGCGCCGCTTGCGTCTGACCGGCGGCGGAGGCGGCGGGTCAGACGGCGATACTGCAAAATCGATGGGCGCTTCCGAAGGTTCGACGCGCTTCGGTTCTTCGTCGTTCGGCAAGACCATTGGCTCATCCTTGCTGTCCCGCATCCTTATAGTTGATGCGTTCGGCGCCCGCAAAACAGGCGGCCCTCAGCCTGACGCCTCGACAAGCTGCAACGTGCGGCGCGCAATGTCGAGATGCAGACGTTCGACCATCTTCCCGTCGATCTGCACCACGCCCTTGTCCGCGTTGTCCGGCTCGTCGAACACGGCGATGATGCGGCGGGCGAAATCGACCTCCTCGGCGCTCGGCGCGAAAATTTCATTCACCGGACCGATCTGGCCTGGATGAATGAGCATTTTCCCGTCGAAGCCGAAGTCGCGCCCCTGCTCCGCCTCGCGGCGAAGGCCGTCGAGATCATTGAAGTCGTTGTAAATCCCGTCGATGATCTCGATGTTGTGGACCCGCGCCGCAAGCACGCCGGCCGAAAGCCAGGACAACAGCGCCGGCCGTCCGGGCGTGAGCCGCGCGCGCGTCGATTTGGCGATGTCATTGGGGCCAAGCACCAGGACCTCGAGACGCGAAGCCCGATCGTCCGCGGCGCTGGCGATTTTTTCGATGTCCAGGACGGACCGGGGCGTCTCGATCATCGCCCAGAGGCGCGTCTTATACGGGGCGCCTGCGGCGACGAGATCGGCGGCCGCCTTCAAAATCTCGTCGCGTGAACTGACCTTGGGAATGACGATGCCGTCTGGGCCGAGCGGCGCGATGGCGGCGATGTCGGGCTTATACCACTCGGAGCCGCGGGCGTTGACGCGCACGACGAGTTGCCGCGCGCCATAGCCGCCGCCGGCCACCGCCGCCGCGACCTGCGCGCGCGCCGTCGCCTTGGCGGATTCCGCGACCCCGTCTTCAAGTTCGAACATCAGGACGTCGGCGGCGAGCGTCTTGCCCTTCTCCAGCGCTCGGGCGTTCGAGCCCGGCATCGCCAGCACGCTGCGCTTTAGTCGGGAAATCATTCAAAACTCCAGCATCGAAACGAACCGGCCTGCTCTTGACCCCGCCGCGTGATCTACACAATAACCCCGGGGTCCGCCATCCGCTTGGCCAAGGCGAACTTAGCCAAGGTGGACCTGGCCGAGGCGGACCTGGCCGAGGCGCGCGAAGGGAACGATAAATGGCGGATCACGAGCAGTCGTTCGGCGCGGCCGGTCTGCCGGAAACGCTCATTGAGGGCTATGAGTCCTTCATTCGCGGGCGTTTCCTGGCTGATCACGACCGATTCGAAGAGTTGGCGGTCAGGGGCCAGACGCCCAAAACGATGATCATCAGCTGCTGCGATTCGCGCGTCGCGCCCGAGACCATCTTCAGCGCCGGCCCCGGCGAACTTTTCGTCTTGCGCAACGTCGCGGCGCTGGTGCCGCCTTACGAGCCCGACGATCATTATCACGGCGCTTCCGCGGCGCTGGAATACGCCGTCATGGCCCTAAAGGTTTCAGACCTCGTGGTGCTCGGCCATGGGCAATGCGGCGGAGTGCGCGCCTATGCGGAAATCGCCGCGGATCCCGACGCGCCGCGGCTGAGCCACAGCGACTTTATCGGCGACTGGATCAAAATGCTTGGCCCCGCGGCTGATCGCCTGGGCGTTCGGCCTAATCCCAAGGACGCCGACTATGTGGAGCGCCTGGAGTTCGAGTCGGTGAGGCAGACGCTGCGCAACTTGCGCTCCTTTCCCATGATCCAGGTGCTCGAACATCACCGGCATCTGCGGCTGCACGGCGCCTTGTTTCGAATCATGGACGGGCGATTGTTGCTGCTCGACGAATCGACCGGGACTTTTAATCCCGTCTGCGACGGAGCCTACGCCGCCGCGTTCGCCGAGGCGCGCTTTTGACGGCGGGCGCCTCGGCAGACCGCGGCCGCATTCCGTTCATCGCCGGCCTGCGCGACATCGCCAACGGATATGACGCGATTCTGTGCGACGGCTGGGGCGTGCTGATTGACGGCCGGCGCCACTTCCCGGAAGCCGCTGAGGCCTTGCGGCGCTTCCGCGCGCAAGGCGGGATTGTCGTGCTGATCACCAACGCCTCGCGCCCGGACGAAGAAGTGCGCCGCCAGCTCCTCGGCCTTGGCGTGCCGCAGGACTGTTTCGACGATCTCCTCTCGGCGGGGGAGCTTGCGCTGCGCGAGATCGTCGCGCGCGCCGGACAGGCGGTCTACCACCTGGGCCCCGCACGCGACGACGGTCTGTTCCGGGCGGCCGCGCGGCGTCTCGGCGCGCCGATCATGCGCGTCGGGCCGCAAGCCGCCGATTACATCGTCTGCACCGGCCTCTTTGACGAGCGCAACGAAACGCCCTCGGACTATGACGAACAGCTCGCGGCGTTGAAGGCGCGCGACCTGACGATGCTGTGCGCCAATCCCGATATTGTCGTCGCCATCGGCAATGATCTCGTCTACTGCGCCGGCGCCATCGCCGAACGCTATGCGGCGATCGGCGGCCGCGTTCTGACCTTCGGCAAGCCCCACGCCCCGATCTACGCCGCCGCCCTGGAGCGGCTCAAGAATTTGCGCGGCGGCGAAGTCGACAAGGCGCGCACGCTGGCGATCGGCGACGGCGCCTTCACCGACCTTTCCGGCGCGGGCCGCGCCGGGCTCGACTGCCTCTTCATCATCCATGGCGTGCATCGCGCCGAGCTGCATCCCGGCGGCGGCGCGCTTGACGAAGCGGCGCTCGAATCGCTCTTCGCGCGCGCCGGGGCTCGTCCCAAGGCTTTGGCTCGCGAGCTTTTCTGGTAAAAGGGGGCTGCACAGGCCTCATCTGCGGTCACGATCCGCAACACAACTTTCCGGTGGCTCCATGTCGACGCCGTTCAAAATCTACTATTTCGAGGATCTGAGCGTCGGCATGCGCGAGACGCTGATGAAGGCGGTGATGGACGACGACGTCATCGCCTTCGCCGATCTTTCCGGCGACCGCAATCCGATTCATCTTTCGGATCACTTCGCCTCGAAGACGCGCTTTGGCGAGCGCATCGTGCATGGCCTTTATACGGCCTCGCTCATTTCGACGGTCATCGGCATGTATCTGCCTGGCCCCGGCGCGGTCTATCTGTCGCAGACGCTGAATTTTCGCGCGCCGGTGAAGATCGGCGACGTCATCACCGTCATTGTCGAAGTGGTGGAGCTGATCGAAAAAGGCCGGCGCGCCAAACTCAAATGCGAATGTCTCGTCGACGGCAAGGTCGTGCTCGACGGCGAGGCCTTCGTCATGGTGCCGAGCCGCGAGCAGGCGATCCGCGCCGCAACGCCAGCGCCAGCAGAGGTGAAGCCGGCCTCAGCTTAGATCTTCCGGCCCGGGCCGTGTCCGCCTCCTTCATCTTTGCGCGCGACCCTCAAGCGCCGCCGCCTGGACTGGAAGGCGCGGTCGCGGCGGTGGGCAATTTCGACGGGTTGCACAGAGGCCACCGCGGCGTCATCGCTCGGGCCCAGGCGCTCGCCGCGAAACTCTCGCGTCCCTGCATTCTGCTGACCTTCGAGCCCCATCCGGCGGATTTTTTCGCGGGGCGGACGGTGATCTTTCGTCTCACGCCGCCCGACGCAAAGGCGGCGCAGGCGGCGCGGCTCGGCCTCGACGGGATCGTCGTGCTCACCTTCGACAAGGACTTCGCGCAGAGCCCGGCGCGCGTCTTCACGCAAGAGATCCTGCACAAGCGCCTGCAGCTTTCGGCGGTCGTCGCGGGCTATGATTTTCGCTTTGGCGCCGGCCGCGAAGGCGGACCGGAGTTCCTGCGCGCCGAAGGCGAACGGCTTGGGATGATCGTGGAGATCGTCGACCGCATCACCCAGGACGAAGAGGGCAGCTTAGAGGCCGTCTCCTCGACAGCGACGCGGGAAGCGCTGGAACGCGGCGACGCGGCGCTGGCCCGCCGGCTTCTCGGCCACCCTTATTTCATTCGCGGCGTCGTGCGCCACGGCGACAAACGCGGGCGCGCGCTCGGCTTTCCGACCGCCAATATCGCGCTCGATCCCGCCAATCGGCTCAAGCACGGGATCTACGCGGTGACGATCGAGGTCGATGGGAAGGTTCATCAGGGCGTCGCCAGCTTCGGACGCCGGCCGACCTTTGACAATGGCGCGCCGCTGCTTGAAGTCTTCCTCTTCGATTTCGATGGCGACCTCTACGGCAAGCAGGTGGAAGTGGCCTTCTACGGCTTCATACGGGCCGAAGCGAAATTCGACAGCGTCGAGGCGCTCGTCGAAAGAATGCGCGTCGACGTCGAAGAGGCGCGAAGACGATTGGCCGAAAGCGGCGCTTTGAGCCGGGCGAATGATCTGTTGCCATAAGTTGCGCGCGATCTAGCTTGGAGACATCGTCCTCGACAGGAGGGAGCCGTTATGAACGAAGAGCCCAAGGGACGGGTCGAAATCATCTTGCCGGGCGAGGAGACGGACGCCTCGCGGATCTGGGTCGCGACGGGCGCCGGTCGCGTCAAGGTCGTCAAGCTCTCGCCATGGCAGAGCCTGATGGTCACCGCGGCGCTGCTGTTGTTGCTCTTCATCGGGTTCACGCTGTTGTCCGGCGCATTTCTGGTGTTGCTGGTCATCGCCGTTGTGGCGGGAGGCTTCGCTTATCTCGCCGGACTGCTCGGGCTGAGGCGACCCCGCTAGGGGCGCCGGCCGTCTTTTCCCGTTCGGTCTGCGCTGCTATTAAGGACCAGATGCCTTTCCTGAGCGCCCTTCGAATTACCGGACCCTGCGCTTGGAGCTAAGGCTCGCGCAGGGTCCGGGTGCGGCGCGATTGGCGCTCTTCCTAGAAATCCTCTAATCAGCGCGCAATAGCGGCGCTTATGGCGCCTGCGTCCGCCCCAGCCGGTTTTCACGACGATGAACGACGACAGCCCGAAAGGGCCCGACTATTCGAAAAGCCTCTATCTGCCGGTCACGGATTTTCCGATGCGCGCCGGCCTGCCGCAGCGCGAGCCGGAAATCCTCAAGCGCTGGCAGACCATCGGCCTGGAGCAAAAAATGCGCGAATCGGGCGAAGGTCGTCCGAAATTCACGCTCCATGACGGCCCGCCCTACGCCAACGGCAATATTCATATTGGCCATGCGCTCAATAAGATCCTCAAGGATCTGGTGACGCGCAGCCAGCGCATGACCGGCAAGGACTGCGTCTATGTGCCGGGCTGGGACTGCCATGGCCTGCCGATCGAATGGAAGATCGAGGAGGAGAATTATCGGGCCAAGGGCAAGCAGAAGCCGGACTTCACTGATCCAGACGCGATGATCGCCTTCCGGCGCGAATGCCGCGCCTATGCGGAACATTGGCTCGGCGTTCAGCGCGAGGAGTTCAAGCGCTTAGGGGTCGCCGGCGATTGGGGCCATCCCTATTCGACGATGGCTTTTCCGGCGGAAGCGACGATCGCGCGCGAGATCATGAAATTCGCCGCGAACGGCCTGCTCTATCGCGGCTCGAAGCCGGTGATGTGGAGCGTCGTCGAAAAGACCGCGCTCGCCGAAGCCGAAGTCGAATATGAGGATTATACGAGCGATCAGGTCTGGGTGGCGTTTCCGATCCCGCGGGGCGCCGAGGGCGAACTGAGCGACGCGCGCATCATCATCTGGACGACGACGCCCTGGACGCTTCCCGGCAATCGCGCGATCTCCTTCTCCTCGAAGATCGACTACGGCCTCTATCACGTCACCCATGCGCCCGCAGGCAACTGGGCGCTTCCGGGCGCAACCTTCGTCATCGCCGACAAGCTTGCGAGCGAGGCGTTCAAGGCGGCGAAGGTCGATGGCTACGAGCGTTTGCACGACGTGCCCGCCGCGATGCTCGCCGAACTGATTTGCGCGCATCCGCTGGCGCATCTTGGCTATGATTTCGACGTGCCGCTGTTTGATGGCGAGCATGTCACCGACGACACGGGCACCGGCTTCGTGCACACCGCGCCGGGCCACGGCCGCGAGGACTTCGACATCTGGATGGCGAACGCGCGCGCGTTGCAGGCGCGCGCCATCGATTCGCGCATTCCCTATACGGTCGACGAGGACGGCTTCTACACGAAGGACGCGCCGGGCTTTGAAGGCAAGCGCGTCATCACCGACAAGGGCGAGAAGGGCGACGCCAACGAAGCTGTGATCGCCGCGCTGGTTCAGGCCGGCAATCTCGTCGCGCGCGGAAAATTGAAGCACCAATATCCGCATTCATGGCGCTCGAAGAAGCCGGTGATCTTCCGCAACACGCCGCAATGGTTCATCGCGATGGATAAATCCATCGCCTCTGGGTCCATCGCGATGGACCGGCCATTCTCTCAATCGAACCCTCATCCTGAGGAGGCGCGCAGCGCCGTCTCGAAGGACGAGGGTTCGGCGGCCGCATCCTTCGAGACGCGCGCTTCGCATGCTCCTCAGGATGAGGTTCGTGGAAATCGATCGACGCTCCGCGAGATTGCGCTCGAAGAGATCGCCCGCACGACATGGACTCCGGCGGCGGGAGAGAACCGTATCCGGGGGATGATTCAGAATCGTCCCGATTGGGTCGTCTCGCGCCAGCGCGCCTGGGGCGTGCCAATCGCCGTCTTCGTCAAGAAGGGGACGCATGAGCCGCTTGTCGACGCGCGCGTCAACGCCCGCATTATCGAGGCTTTTGAAAAGGAAGGCGCCGACGCCTGGTATGAAGCGAAGGCCGCCGAGCGTTTTCTTTCGCCCGATTACAAGGCGGAGGATTACGAGAAGATCTCCGACGTTCTCGACGTCTGGTTCGATTCAGGCTCGACCCACGCCTTCACGCTCGAAGACCCGCAGCATTTTCCGATGCTCGCCGGCATCCGCCGCAAGCGCGACGGCGGCGAAGACGAGATCATGTATCTTGAAGGCTCCGATCAGCATCGCGGCTGGTTTCATTCCTCGCTCCTCGAAAGCTGCGGCACGCGCGGCCGCGCGCCCTACGACGCCGTGCTGACGCATGGCTTCGTGCTGGACGAGCGGGGGCGCAAAATGTCGAAGTCGCTCGGCAATGTCGTCGCGCCGCAAAAAATCATCGCCGATTCCGGCGCCGACATCATGCGGCTCTGGGTCGCGGCGTCGGATTATGCCGACGATCTGCGCGTCGGACCCGAAATCCTCAAAACCTTCGTCGAGCTTTATCGCAAGCTGCGCAACACAACCCGCTGGATGATCGGCGCGCTGGCGCATTATCAGCCAAATGACGATGCGGCGATGCGCGAGGCGGGAGAACTCGAACGTCTCATGCTGCATCGTCTGCATCAGCTCGACGAGTCGATCCGCGCGTCCTATGCGGCATACGACTACAAGCGCGTCGTCGCGCTGCTCACCCATTTCATGACGAGCGAGCTGTCGGCTTTTTACTTCGACGTGCGCAAGGACGCGCTCTATTGCGATCCGCCCTCGAGCGTCAAACGCAAGGCGGCGCTCGCGACCATCGATCGCATCTTCCGCAGCGTCACGACATGGCTCGCGCCGATTCTCGTCTTCACCGCCGAGGAGGCGTGGCTTTCGCGTTTTCCGAACGCGCAGTCCGTGCATCTCGAGCATTTTCCGACCATTCCCGACGCATGGCGCGACGACGCGCTTGCAGCCAAATGGGAGAAAATTCGCAAGATCCGCTCGGTCGTCACCGGGGCGCTCGAAATCGAGCGCGCGCAAAAGCGCATCGGCTCTTCGTTAGAGGCGGCGCCGATCGTCTACATCGCGGACGAGTCGTTGCGCGCGGCGTTGGAGGGCGTCGATCTCGCCGAAATCTGCATCGCCTCGGATATTCGCGTCTTGCCGGGAGAAGCGCCGATGGACGCCTTCCGCCTGCCGGAAGCGCCGGGGGTCGGCGTGGTTTCGCAACGCGCCGCCGGCGTCAAATGCGCCCGCTCGTGGAAATATTTCGATCCCGCGACGGCGGACTTGGATTATCCCGACGTGACGCCGCGCGACGCACAGGCGTTGCGCGAGCTTGTCGCGCTCGGCCGCTGGAGCGCTTTGTGATCCTGGCAAGAGAGACATTGCGCCGACCCGTCGCCCCCTCCCTGTCCCTCCCCCGCTCTCGCAAATCGGGTGTTCCAGATTTGCGCATCGACTCCGAAGTCGGCGACAGCCGACTTCGGATGGGAGAGGGGACGCAAGCGATCGGCGGCGCGCGCGTTCCTTGTCGCGACCCGAGCCTGAATCCCTCTCCCGCGCAGCGGAAGAGGGTTGGGGTGGGGGTTACGCCTAAGTGAACGTTCTTCTCGCATTTCTCGCCAATACGATCGTCAATTTCGTCATCGGCCTCACGGTGGCGAAATTTCTCGGCCCCGAGGAATATGGCCGCTTCGCGCTCGCCTTCTCTATCGCGGTGGTCGTGCAGACGGCGCTCTATGATTGGCTGCGTCTTTCGGCGACGCGCTTTTACTCAAAGCGCACGCGCAACAAAGAGCCGGTGGTGCGCTCGACGCTCGACGCGGCCTTCATCGGCGTCACGCTCTTCCTCACATTGGCCACGGGCATTTATGCGCTTGCCGGGCCGCCGCTCGACTTCGAAACCAATCTCATTCTGCTTGCGCTGCTGACGTCGGTGGCCAATGGGCTTTTCGATTATTGTACCGCTTTGGTGCGCGCGCGTTTTCATGACCACGCCTATGTGCGCCTCATGCTCGTCAAGAATGCGCTGTCGCTTGTCCTGATTGGCGGCGGCGCCTTTATTTTTCACTCGGCTGCGGTGGCGCTCGCTGGCGGCGTCGCGAGCCTGTTCGGCACGGTCATTCTCGGACGTCGCGCGCTGCTCGATCCCGGCGCCGACATTCGCGCCGCTTCGAGTCAGAATGCGCGTGCGCTTGCGGCCTATAGCGCGCCGATCGTGACCGCGCATCTTCTCTATCAGGCGATGCCGCTTGTGGCGCGCTCCATCGTGGCAAGCGTCTTCGGTTTCGCCGAAACCGGCCAGTTCGCGCTGGCCTATGATCTTGGCGTGCGTGCGGTGCAGGCGCTCGGCTCGGCGCTCGACGTGCTCTTGTTTCAGATCGCCGTCGCCGCGCATGAACTCCACGGCGTCGACCGCGCCAAGGAGCAAGTCGCGCGCAACATGGGCATCGTCGTCGCCTTTTTACTGCCGGCGTGCGCCGGCCTCTGGTTCGTCATGCCGTCGATCGAAGCGCTCATCGTGCCGGCGCAATATCGCGGTCCCTTCGGCCATTACCTCGGCCTGCTGCTTCCGGGACTTTTCGCGATGGGCGTCATTCTGTTCGGCGTCAATCCCGTCTTTCAGATCGAAAAGAAGACGGCGCCATTGATGGTCGCGGCGCTTGCCGCGGTCGCCTTCGGCCTGGCGCTGCTCGTGATCCTGCCCTGGGGCGAGGACGCTTCCAATCTCGCGATCGCGCAAGCCGGCGCCTACATCGCGGCGCTTGTGGCGACGGTCTATTTCGCACTGCGCACGCAGCCGGTCTGGCCGTCGTTCTGGGACATGTTCGCTGCGCTTGTGGCGACGGGCGCAATGTCGCTCGCGCTCACGCCCTTGCGCGAGATGAGTCCGGGCATTCTCGCGCTCATCGCTCAGATCCTGGCCGGAGCGGTCGTTTACGGGCTGCTGACCGTCGCCTTCGACATCGCCGGGCTGGGCGTGCTCGCGACGACGTGGCTCGATCGGCGGTTCGCGCGGTCGTGACGCGGCTCGTCGGCGTCGCCATATGTTAGGCTAGCGATTGATAAGGAGCGCGCCATGGTGATGCCGATCTATGACGACGCGCCGCTGCGCTATTTGCGGCGGCCGATCGTGAATTGGATGCTGATCGCGCTCAACGTCGTCATATTCCTGGTGGTGCAGAGCGAGATTTTCGGCGATCCGCTGACCGTCGTGCGCGGATTCGCGATCATCCCGCGCGTGCTCTTCGGCGAGGCCCAGCTCGCCGACTGGATTGTCGGACCGCCGGCTGCGCTGACGCTTGTCACCGCGCTGTTCTTTCATTCGTCGGTGGTGCACCTCGGCTCGAACATGCTGTTCCTTTACGTCTTTGGCGACAATGTCGAAGACGCCATGGGGTCGCTCCACTATCTGCTGTTTTATCTTTCCTGCGGCGTCGCCTCCGGCGTGTTCTACATCTACGCCACGCCGCATTCGATCTTGCCGCTCGTCGGCGCGTCGGGCGCGATCTCCGGCGTCTGCGCGGCCTTTTTGCTGCTCCATCCGCGCGCGACGGTCGCGGGAATCTTTCCGCCGCTCTCGCTGGCGCTCGCGCCGATTTATCTCGGCGCCTGGCTCTCCGGGGCGCGGCCGAGGTCGATCCTGGGGCTGCGGGCGCCGCTGTTCTCCTTCGTCGCCTCGGGCTGGCTCTTCGTCGGCGCCTGGATTTTGATGCAGCTCATCAACGCCTCTATGGGCGAGGGTGGCGCGGTCGCCTGGATGGCGCATGTCGGCGGCATCGCCGCGGGTCTGGTGCTGACGCCGATCTTCAAGCGCCGCCGGCACAGGCTTTTTGACCGGGGCGGCGCGCTCGCTCCCGCGCCGCGCGCGCCGGACGCCGGCGACGACGGGCCCTAATCGCGGGGCCGCGGTCGCTTTGTTTGACTTGCGCGCGCGCCCCCGCTACCAGACCGCGCGACGGCTTTAGCCAGAGTGGCGCGCGCGCAAGCGGCGCTCCGACACCGTCTCGCCAAAGGGGTCAGAAGGACCAAGGGGTCGCGCGATGAAGATTCTCGTGCCCGTCAAACGGGTCGTCGATTACAACGTCAAGATCAGGGTGAAGGCGGACGGTTCGGGCGTCGATCTCGCCAATGTGAAAATGTCGATGAACCCCTTCGATGAGATCGCCGTCGAAGAGGCGCTGCGGCTCAAAGAGGCCGGCAAGGCGACGGAAGTCATTGTGGTCACGATCGGTCCGGCCAAGGCCGACGAGACCTTGCGCACCGGCCTCGCCATGGGCGCCGACCGGGGCATTCTGGTCAAGACCGACGAGACCGTCGAGCCGCTCGCCGTCGCCAAGATCCTCGCCAAGATCGTCGCCGAGGAACAGCCGCAGCTCGTCATCATGGGCAAGCAGGCGATCGACGACGATTGCAATCAGACGGGTCAGATGCTCGCGGCGCTGCTCGGCTGGGGCCAGGGCGCCTTCGCGTCGAAGGTCGAGATGGCTGAGGGCGCCGTCGACGTGACGCGCGAGATCGATGGCGGGCTGCAGACCGTCAGCTTGAAGCTGCCGGCGGTCGTCACCACGGATTTGCGTCTTAACGAGCCGCGCTACGCCTCGCTGCCCAACATCATCAAGGCAAAAAAGAAAGAAGTCGCCGTGAAGTCGCCGGCCGATTACGGCGTCGACATTTCGCCGCGCCTTGAAGTGTTGAAAACCTCCGAGCCTGCGAAACGCAAGGCGGGCGTCAAGGTCGGCTCTGTCGTCGAGCTCGTTGGCAAGCTCAAGGAAGCGGGAGTGCTTTGAAGATGACGATTCTGCTTCTTGCCGAAACCGCCGGCGACGCGATCGCCCCGGCGACCGCCAAGGCGCTCACCGCCGCCAAGGAGATCGGCGGCCCCGTTCATGTCCTCATCGTCGGGCCCGGCCTCAAGGGCGCGGCCGAGCAGGCGGCGAAGCTCGCCGGCGTCGAGAAGGTCCTCGTCGCCGAAGACGCGTCGCTCGATCATGTCCTGGCCGAGACGGTCGCCGCGCTGATCGTCTCGCTCGCCGGCGCTTATGACCTCATCATCGCGCCGTCGACCTCGGCGACGAAGAATGTGCTGCCGCGCGTCGCGGCGCTGCTCGACGTGATGCAGGTCTCGGACATCATCAAGGTCGTGTCGGCCGACACTTTTGAGCGGCCGATCTACGCCGGCAATGCGATCCAGACCGTGCGCGCGAAGGACGCAAAGAAAGTGATCACCGTGCGGACCACCGCCTTCGCGGCGGCCCCCGAAGGCGGCTCGGCGCCCATAGAGGCGATTGCGGCGCCCGCCGATCCCGGCGTTTCCGCCTTCAAGAGCGAAGAGCTGGCGAAGTCCGAACGCCCCGAGCTCACCTCGGCGCGGATCATTCTTTCCGGGGGGCGGGCGCTCGGGTCGGCGGAGAATTTCCAGAAGGTGCTGGATCCGGTCGCGACGCGGCTTAACGCCGCGATCGGGGCGTCTCGCGCCGCGGTCGACGCCGGCTATGCGCCAAACGACCTGCAGGTGGGGCAGACCGGAAAGGCGGTGGCGCCCGATCTCTACATCGCCGCCGGCATTTCTGGGGCGATCCAGCATCTCGCCGGCATGAAGGATTCGAAGGTGATCGTGGCGATCAACAAGGACGAGGAGGCGCCCATTTTCCAGGTCGCCGACTATGGCCTCGTCGCCGACCTCTTCACGGCCCTGCCGGAGCTCGAGGCCGAGCTGGCGAAGATCGGCCGCTGACCGCGAAAAACGGCCGTCGCTTCGGTCCACTTGGTCCGGCGCGGCGGCTGTGAGTTTGGCGGAGCGTCGGCGCTCGGGGCTCCGCAGTTTCTTTTCTTTGTTTTCTTTGCGAAGGATCGCAAGTTATATTGCACTGCGGCACGCACTCAGCGCGGGCGGGCCGCTTGCTATCCGGCGCGAGCTTGGCTGACGGTGGTAAAAAATGGGCTTCGAAATTCGCAAGATCGGCGTCATCGGCGCGGGCCAGATGGGGAAGGGGATCGCCCATGTCTGCGCGCTTGCCGGCTATGACGTCGCCCTGAACGACATTTCGCAGGAGCGTATCGACGCCGGCATCGCCGATGTCGCCGCGCAGATGCGCCGCGCCGTCGAGCGCGGCCAGATCGACGCCGCGGCGGTCGAACCGGCGCTGGAGCGCATATCCGGCGCGCCAAAAATGGCCGACTTCGCCGACGCCGACCTATTGATCGAGGCGGCGACCGAGGTCGAAGACCTCAAGCGCAAAATTCTGACGGAGCTCGCGCAGTTCGTAAAGCCCGGCGCGATCATCAGCTCCAATACGTCGTCGATTTCGATCACCCGCCTTGCCGCGGTCACCGGTCGGCCGGAGCGCTTCATCGGCATTCATTTCATGAATCCGGTGCCGCGCATGCAGCTTGTCGAACTCATTCGCGGCATCGCGACCGATGACGTCACTTTCGAGGAGACGAAGGCGTTTGTCGCCAAGCTCGGCAAGACGATCAGCGTTTCGGAGGACTTCCCCGCTTTCATCGTCAACCGCATTCTGCTGCCGATGATCAATGAGGCGATCTACACGCTCTACGAAGGCGTGGGCTCGGTCGACGCCATTGACACGGCGATGAAGCTCGGCGCCAACCACCCGATGGGTCCGCTGCAGCTCGCCGATTTTATCGGCCTCGACACCTGTCTTTCGGTCATGCAGGTGCTGCATGAGGGCCTGGCGGATTCAAAATACCGCCCCTGCCCGCTGCTGGTGAAATATGTCGAAGCCGGCTGGCTCGGCAAAAAGACTCAGCGCGGCTTCTATGATTATCGCAGCGGCACGCCGGTTCCGACGCGCTAGCGTCTCGAGAGAGGCGCGTCCGCGCTCAGTGGCCGCCGGGGCCGGCGCCGCGCGCCGCCTCGAACAGGAACCAGGTTCGCTTCTCGGTCTCGTCGAGAAAAGTTTCGAGAAGGCTCGCCGTCGCGATGTCTTCGTTGTCGTCGCAGACTTTATGGGCGTTGCGCAGCGACTCGGCCATCCCCTTGTTGTCGTCGAGCAATTCGCACAGCATGCCGAAAGGCGAAACGAATTCCTCATTATTGTCCTTGATGCGCGATAATTTCGCGATCTGCCCGATCGAGCGCAGCGTCGGTTGCCCAAGCTTGCGCACCCGTTCGGCCAACGGGTCGACGGTCGCGTAGATCTGTGTCGCCTGCTCGTCGAGCAGCAAGTGGTAGTCGCGGAAATGCGGGCCGCTCATGTGCCAGTGGAAATTCTTGGTCTTGAGATAAAGCGAAAGGGCGTCGGCGACGAGCTTGTTGATTTCCGCGGCGATCTTCATCGTCGACTGCTTTTCAAGATCGGTCGGCGTATCCAGCGCCGAACGTTCTGTGTCGGGATTCATCGGCGTTTTTGTTTTCTGCATGTGCGGACCTCCTTGCGCCCTCGCTTCAGGCTCAAGCTCGGGTGAGCTGCTCAATAGCTAGATCGCGCGCCTTGGCGGACCAGATGAAAAATAGAGCAGCGCGCCGAGAGTCAGCGGCGTCGCACGGCGTCGCCTGTCTGGGGCGCCAAGAGGTCCGGGCGTCGGGCGCGGGTGAGCGCCAGCGCCTGTTCATGGCGCCATTTGGCGATCCTGGCGTGATCGCCGGAGAGCAGCGCCTCGGGGATGTCGCGTCCCTCGAAATCGCGGGGCCGCGTGTAATGCGGATATTCGAGGAGGCCGGCCTCAAAACTTTCCTCGACGCCTGAGGCTTCTTCGCCCATCACGCCGGGAATGAGCCGCACGCAGGCGTCGATCAGCGCCAGCGCCGCGATCTCGCCGCCCGAAAGCACGAAATCGCCGACCGACATTTCTTCGAGCGCGCGGGCGTCGATGATGCGCTCGTCGACGCCTTCGAACCGCGCGCAAAGAATGATCGCGCCGGGGCCTTGGGCGAGCGCGCGTGCGCGCGCCTGCGTCAGCGGCGCGCCGCGGGGGGTCATCAGCAGGCGCGGGCGCGGATCGTCCTTGGGCGCGGCGGCGTCGATCGCCGCCGCCAGCACGTCGGCGCGCATCACCATGCCGGGACCGCCGCCGGCCGGCGTGTCGTCGACGGCGCGATGGCGGCCGAGCCCATGCTCGCGGATCTGACGAGGCTCAAGCGTCCAGATGCCACGCGAAAGCGCGTCGCCGGCGAGCGACAGGCCCAGGGGACCTGGAAACATTTCGGGAAAAAGGGTGAGGACCGTTGCGCGGAACATGGAGCGGTTATGGCATGGCCTGCGCGGAGGCGAGAAGCAGTTTCATTCTTGCTGAGATCAAGCCTCGGCCATAGTGTCGCAGACATTGCGACAGCTTGGGGCCAACGATGAAATTCTTTCTTCGAATAGGCTTTCTATTGTGGGCTTTCGGCGGCCTCTTCGCGGCGCGCGCGACGCCAATTGACGCGCCGCCAACGCTCACGGTCGGGCAGATGCACGGCAGTTGTCAGAAAACCTGTTGGGCCGTGCGCGAGGGCGCGAAGGGCTCCGAGTCGCTGCGCGATTCACTGACTTTGACCTGCTTGAACGCGTGCTTCAAGTGCTTCCTGCAACTGCGAAGCTGCAGCCAATCCAATGCGAACTCGGCGCCGTCGGAATGCGCCGCCGCCTTCCTTCAGTGTTACAAACAGAGCTTCGCCGAAAGGCTCAAATCAAAACCGCTCGTGAGTTTCGACGGCGGCGATGGCCACAGCCGCGAAATGGCTGTGAAGATCGTGGGCGCGGCCAGTTCCCTCGAAGGGGTTCCGGCGGAGGATTTCTGGATCCAGCTGAAGCATCCCGGCTGGCGAAAAAAGGAGCGGCGTTTCGTCAAAGAGGGCGGAATTTATGACGTCATCGTTTACGACACGCCGAACGGGCCGCAGACGGTGTGGTTCGACGTTAAGGACTTTTACGTAAAGAATGGCGAGGAGGACTTGCGCCTTTTGGCGCCGAAATAAGCCGAGAGATGCGCGGCGGGGCCTAGTGTAGATCCGGCTCGGCCGAGACCTCCGCCGGCGGCGTGATCACCACGCGCCCTTGAGCGATGTCGACTACCGGAACGACGGCTCCGGTGAACGGGTAAAGCAGCGATTCGCCGCCGGCGGCTGGCGCAATTTCGAGAATGTCACCCGCGCCGAAATTGCGCACCGCGACGACGACCCCGATCGCCTCGCCATCCGGCGTTTCGGCGCGAAGGCCAATGAGATCGGCGATATAGAATTCGTCCTCTTCCGGCGCGGGGAGCATCTCGCGTGCGACGTAGAGTTCGATGCGGTTTAGCGCCTCGGCGCCGGCGCGGTCGTCGACGCCCTCGACTTGCGCGACGAGCATGTCCTTGCCCTGCCGGCGCAAGGCGCGCAGCCTGAAATTGCGCGTCCCGCTTTTATCGGTGAGGCCGTCATAGGCTGCGATCGCCAGCGGATCGCTCGTGAAGCTCTGCAGTCGGACCTCGCCGCGCACGCCATGCGCTGCGCCGAAGCGGCCGAGAAGAACGCGCCCTTTCGCAGGCCCTTTCATTCGATTTCCTCATCCTGAGGAGCGTGCGCAGCACGCGTCTCGAAGGACGAGGAAATCGCCGCACGCGCTGTCCGCCCTCGTGCTTCGAGACGCGCCCGTTGGGCGCTCCTCAGCATGAGGGCGAATGAAATATCGCGCATGGCGTTCCGCCAACTCCCTCTCGAGGGCGAGGCAAAGATGCGCCCCAGTTACGCCGCCGGGGCTTCCGCCGCGCCCGCGGCCTCGGCCGCCGCGGCGGCGCGCTCCTGCGCCTTCTTCTTGGGCTGCGCCTTCTGCGGATTGCTGCGCGCTTCGCGCTTCATCACGCCGAGACCATCGAGCAGACGCGCGACGCGATCGGTCGGCTGCGCGCCCTTCTCCATCCAGGCCTTCGCCTTTTCGGTGTCGAGCACGAGGCGGTCGGCCGCGTCCTTCTCCTTCAAGGGATCGAAATAACCGATCTTCTCGATGTAGCGGCCGTCGCGCGGCGAGCGCGAGTCGGCGACGACGACACGATAGAAGGGACGCTTCTTGGCGCCGCCGCGGGCGAGACGAATTTTAAGGGACATGTTTTCGTTCCTGTTGCGTTGAGGTGAGTGAGGGGACCGGCGACGACAATCGCCGGTTTGCTATTTCTTCTTCCCGAAGGGGTTCAATCCGCTGAACAAGCCGCCGCCGAGCCCCGGCAGGCTTGGCTTGGCGAGAAGATCGGGGGGCGGCGCCGCCGGAATGCCGCCGGGTGACGCCTTTGGCTGCGGCACGCCGAGCTTCTCCTGCAGTTTCTGCAGCTCTTCCTGGGTGGGCGTCGGCATGCCGGGGCCAAGCCCCATCATTTGCGCCGCCTTGCCCATCATGCCCCCGCCGCGCTTGCCGGCGCCGAAGGACTTCATCAGATCGGCCATCTGCCGATGCTGCTTGAGGAGCTTGTTGACTTCCTCGACCTTCACGCCCGAGCCTGCGGCGATGCGCTTCTTTCGCGAGGCTTTCATCAGATCGGGATTACGCCGCTCCCTGGGCGTCATCGAGAGGATGATGGCGCGCTGGCGCTTCACCATTTTGTCGTCGAAACCGGACGCGGCGATCTGATCCTTCATCTTGGCGACGCCGGGCAGCAGACCCATGATGCCGCCCAATCCGCCGATCTTTTCCACCTGGGCGAGCTGATCGCAGAGGTCCTGCAGATCGAACTTGCCCTTGGCCATCCGCTCGGCGGCCTTGCGGGCCTGTTCGGCGTCGATCGCCTGGGCGGCTTTTTCGACCAGCGCGACAATGTCGCCCATGCCGAGAATGCGGTTGGCGATGCGCGTCGGCGAGAATTCGTCGAGCGCGTCCATCTTTTCGCCGACGCCGATGAGCTTGATCGGCTTGCCGGTGACATAGCGCATGGAGAGCGCCGCGCCGCCGCGGCCGTCGCCGTCCATACGCGTCAATACAATGCCCGTCAGCCCGACCCGCTCATCGAAATTCTGGGCGAGATTGACGGCGTCCTGGCCGGTGAGCGCATCGGCGACGAGCAGGATTTCATGCGGGTTGGAGGAGGTCTTGATCTCCGCCATCTCGGCCATCAGCGGCTCGTCGATATGCGTGCGGCCGGCGGTGTCGAGCAACACGATGTCGTAGCCCTGCAAACGCGCCGCCTCCATCGCGCGCTTGGCGATCTGCACCGGCGTCTGGCCGACGACGATCGGCAGCGTGTCGACTTCGACCTGCCGGCCGAGCACGGCGAGCTGTTCCTGGGCCGCCGGACGCTTGACGTCGAGCGAGGCCATCAGCGTGCGCTTGCCGTGGCGCTCCTTGAGCCTTTTGGCGATCTTGGCGGTGGTTGTGGTTTTGCCGGCGCCTTGCAGGCCGACCATCATGATGGCGAGCGGCGGCGCGGCGACGAGATCGATCGGCTCCGCGTCCTGGCCGAGCGTCTCGATCAGCACGTCATTGACGATCTTGACGACCATCTGGCCGGGCGTCACCGATTTGATGACGCCGGCGCCGATCGCCCGGTCGCGGACCTTATCGGTGAAGGAGCGCACGACGTCGAGCGCGACGTCAGCCTCGAGCAGCGCGCGGCGGATTTCGCGCAGCGCCTCGTTGACGTCGGCCTCGGAAAGCGCGCCGCGCCGTGTGAGCTTGTCGAAAATGCCGGAGAGCTTATCGGAAAGGCTCTCGAACATGCTGTTCTCCCGCGAGCGCGAAGGCTCCAAAGCAAAACGCGCCCGGGGGCGCATCGCGCTGCCGGGCGTTGGCCTACCGCCTCTCGGACGGCTCGGCGTGTGTTAGGGTTCTCTTTCGAGATATGCGCCGATGTTTAGGCGGGGCGCACGCGGGAGTCAACGTCGGGCGTATTTGCGGCTAACATGACGCTCTTTGATATATTTTATGCTGGAACTCATGACCCTCAACGCTTTTCTCGAATCGCTTTCGGCATCCGAGGCGCCGGCTCTCCCCCCGCCGCTGCGGGCGCTGTGGTTCGACGCTAAAGGCGACTGGAACGCGGCGCATAAATGCGTCGACGACAAATCCGACCCCGACAGTATGTGGGTTCACGCTTTTCTCCATCGCAAGGAGGGCGATCGCTCGAACGCCTTCTATTGGTACCGCCGCGCCGGGCGAGAGCCCCACAAAGGCCTGCTCGAAGACGAATGGCGCGAAATCGCCGAAGCGCTGCTGTCTCAAGCGGCGCCATGACGGGGGTGTCCGCGCAAGAATTGCTGCGCAGCATTTTCGGTTTTGCGGACTTTCTGCCGGGTCAGGCGGAGATCGTCGAGGCCGTGCTCGCGGGGCGCGACGCCATCGCCATCATGCCGACGGGCTCCGGCAAATCGCTCCTCTATCAGCTGCCGGCCGCAGCTCCGGGGGGCGGACTCGTTCTCGTCTGCTCGCCGCTGATCGCGCTGATGCGCGACCAGCTTCGAACCCTCGCCGATTCGGGCGTCGGGGCCGTCGCGCTCCACTCCATGCAGGAGGACGATGAAGCGGCGGCCGCGATCGACACCATCGCGTCGGGCCGGGCAAAGCTGCTTTACGCCGCCCCCGAACGTCTTGCCCAGGACGGAACGCAGAATTTATTGCGCAGCATTCGCATAAAACTCTTCGCGGTCGATGAGGCGCATTGCGTCTCGCATTGGGGCCATGAATTTCGCCCCGACTATCGCGCGCTGGGCGAGATTGCGCGAAAGCTCGGCGCGCCGCCGATGCTCGCCGTTACCGCGACGGCCGGTCCGCGCACCCGCGAGGACATCGCCCGCACGCTGTTTGCGCGGCCCCCGCAGATCTTCCAGCGCTCCTTCGCGCGGCCCAATCTTGCGCTCGATTTCGCGCAGAAGCGCGCCGGCCTGCGGCAGATCGTCGAATTCGCGCGCAAAGGCCGCGGCGGCGCGAAGGAAAGCGGCATCATTTATTGCAACTCGCGCAACAAGACCGACGCGCTCGCCCGCGAACTCTCGCGGCTCGGCTTCGACGCGCTTCCCTATCACGCGGGGCTCGACGCCCACACGCGCGCGGAGAGCCAGGACGCTTTCTTTACCCGCAAGGGCGCGGTGATGGTGGCGACCATCGCCTTCGGCATGGGCGTCGATAAGCCGGACGTGCGCTTCATCATTCACGCCGATCTGCCGACCTCGGTCGAGGGCTATTATCAGGAGATCGGCCGGGCCGGGCGCGATGGCGCGCCGGCCCGCGCGCTGACGCTGTTCTCGCCCGCGGAGCTGGCGCTGCGCTGGCGCATTCCGGGTGCGGCGCAAGAAGACGACGCGGCCGCCGGCGATTACGCCAGACGCCAGGCGATGGCGCGGCTCGCGGCGGCGCCGGGCTGCCGCTTTCAGCGCCTCCTCGCCGAATTCGGCGAAGAGAGCGGGCCCTGCGGGAGATGCGACCATTGCCGCGGCGGACCGATGGCGTGGCCCCGGCGCTTGTCATCATTCGCGCTCGGCTGGCGCGCCGCGCTCGCGAGCGGCTTCGCCGCGCGCGCCGACCTTTCGGAAGACGATGCCGATCTCCCTGAGCTCGCGCCTGCGCCGATCGACATCGACACGCCGAGGCGGCAGGAGGAGCCGCCGCTGACGGTGGCCGAGGCGCGTCTGCTGCGCGCGCTCGAGGCCGAGCGGCTCGCCATCGCAAAACGGCGCCGGCTGGCGCCGCGAATTGTGGCGTCCGAACAGGCGCTGCGCGCCCTCGCGCGCGAAAGGCCGCACAGCGCCGACGACCCGCTGCTGCGGGGGCTCGAAGACGCGGCGGCGCTGCTGCGGGTGATCCGCGAAGCCCTCTAAAGCCGGCGTGAGGGTTTCGTTCGGCGCCGCAACACTGTAGTTAGGGCTCCCCGTGCTGTTCCCTCGAGGCCATGTCCGCTAACCCGCCGCCAAACGCCGCCGAACTGCGACAGGTCATGTTCGGGCTCGGCCTCGCGATGCTGCTCTCGGCCCTCGACCAGACGATTGTGGTCACGGCCATGCCGACCATTGCGGCGGACCTCGGGGATCCTCAGGATCTGCCCTGGATCGTGACCGCCTATCTCATCGCGGCGACGGTGGTGACGCCGCTCTACGGCAAATTCGCCGATGTCTACGGGCGGCGGCGCGTCATTTTGGTCGGGGTGATCACTTTCGTGATCGGATCGGTCGCTTGCGCTTTGGCCCCGAGCATGGCGGCGCTCGCCGGCGCGAGGGTCATTCAGGGACTTGGCGGCGGCGGCCTGATATCGCTCGCGCAGACGATCGTCGCCGATCTTGTCTCGCCCCGCGAGCGCGGCCGGTATCAGTCCTATTTCGCCGCGGTGTTCATCACCTCCAGCATCGCCGGTCCGGCGCTCGGCGGGGTTTTTGCGCAATATTGGCATTGGTCGCTGATCTTCTGGATCAATCTGCCGCTGGGCCTCGCCGCGCTCCTGATCGTCAATTCGAGGTTGAAGCGGGTGCCGGAGCGGCGCCATCCGCATCGCGTCGATTACCTGGGCGCGTTTTTGCTGATCGCCGGATCCGGCCTTCTCGTGCTGGCGCTTGGCTGGGGCGGCGTGCGCTATCCATGGCGGTCGGCTCCGATCGTCGGGATCCTTGCCGCCTCCGCTCTCGCCTGGGCGCTTTTCGCCTGGCGCACGGCGCGCGCCGAGGAGCCGCTCATTCCGCTGCGCATTCTCCGACTTCGAATCGTGCGCGACGCCATTCTGTCGAGTTCCTTTGGGCTCGGCGGGTTCGTCGGACTTTCGGTCGTGATGCCGATCTATTACGAAATCTGCGGCGGGATGAATGCGAGCGAATCGGGGCTGACGCTTATTCCCCTGATGGTCGGCACCGTCGCCGGCGCCACAGTGTCCGGACGATTGATGGGGCGTTTGACGCATTATAAGACCGCTCCGCTCCTCGGGCTCGGCGCCGGCGCTCTCGCCGCTCTGGGCGCGGCCGCGATGATGGGCTCGGGCCGCTCGCTGCTTTTGCTCAACGCCCTGCTCACCGTCACGACCTTCGGGATCGGCGCGATGCTGCCTGTCGCGACCGTTTCGGTGCAGAACGCGGTCGATTCGCGCGATTTGGGGACGGCGACGGCCTCGATGCAATTCTTTCGGCAGCTCGCGGCCGGGGCGGCCGTCGCGCTTTTCGCCGCCTTGGCGATTGGCGGCGGCCGCGCGCAATTGCTTGAGGAGATGAAGACGGACGTCGACGGCGCCGCTTTGTTTTCGAGCTTTCGCCTCGTTTTTCTGGCGCTTGCCGTTTGCGTGGGCCTGTCCCTGCTTTTCCTCACGCGTATGGAGGAGCGGCCGCTGCGCGGCGAGCGACGCAGCTGACGGTCGATTTTGCTCGCGTCTTTTCTATTTGCCCCCATGGCATGGAATTTTCTAGAAAGATTCCGCCTTCCAGCGCCGCAAGGACCTTTCCATGGCTTCGCTCAATAGTTTCAACGCCTGCCAGACGCTCGTCGTCGGGAATCGGTCCTATCAATATTTCTCTCTGAGGGCGGCGGAGCAAAACGGGCTTCGAGACGTCTCCCGCCTGCCCTATTCGCTCAAGGTCGTTCTCGAAAATTTGCTGCGCAACGAGGACGGCCGTTCGGTCACCAGGGAGTCGATCGAAACCTTCGCGAAATGGCTCGAGGAGAAAGGCAAGACGGAGCGCGAAATCGCCTTTCGGCCGGCGCGCGTGCTGATGCAGGACTTTACCGGCGTGCCGGCGGTCGTCGATCTTGCGGCGATGCGCGACGCCGTCGTCGCGCTCGGCGGGACCGCGCAGAAGATCAATCCGCTGGTTCCCGTCGATCTTGTCATCGACCATTCAGTGATCGTCGACAGTTTCGGCACGCCGCAGGCCTTCGCCCGCAACGTCGAACTCGAATATGAGCGCAATGGCGAGCGCTACCGATTTTTGAAATGGGGCCAGTCGGCGTTCGACAATTTCCGCGTCGTGCCCCCCGGCACCGGCATCTGCCATCAGGTGAATCTGGAATATCTCGGGCAGACCGTCTGGACGCGCACCGAGCGCATCGACGGCAAGACGGTCGAACTCGCCTATCCCGACACGCTGGTCGGCACCGATTCGCATACGACCATGATCAATGGCCTCGCCGTTCTTGGCTGGGGCGTCGGCGGCATTGAGGCCGAGGCCGCCATGCTCGGCCAACCTTTATCGATGCTCGCGCCGGAAGTGATCGGCTTCAAGCTCACCGGCGCGCCGAAGGAAGGCGTGACGGCGACGGACGTCGTCCTGACCGTCACGCAAATGCTGCGCAAAAAAGGCGTGGTCGGAAAATTCGTGGAGTTCTTTGGCGAAGGGCTTGATCATCTCAGCCTCGCCGATCGCGCGACCATCGCCAATATGGCGCCGGAATATGGCGCCACCTGCGGCTTCTTCCCCATTGATCAGGAGACGCTCGCTTACTTGCGCATGTCCGGGCGGGCCGACGACCGTATCGCGCTGATCGAAGCCTATGCCCAGGCGCAAGGGATGCTGCGCGAGTCCGGCGCTCCCGATCCCGAATTCACCGATACGCTGAGCCTCGATCTTGCGGAGGTGACGCCGTCGCTCGCCGGCCCAAAGCGTCCCGAGAGCCGCGCCGCGCTTTCCGACGTCGGCTCGGCCTTTCTCGGCGCGCTCGCGACCGAATATAAGAAGGAAGACGGACTCGGGCAGCGCTATGGCGTCGAGGGCGAAAATTTCGATCTCGGCCATGGCGACGTCGTCATCGCCGCCATCACCTCCTGCACCAATACGTCCAACCCCAGCGTGCTCATCGGCGCGGGATTGCTGGCGCGCAACGCCGCCGCGCGCGGACTGAAGGCGAAACCCTGGGTGAAGACCTCGCTCGCCCCGGGCAGTCAGGTCGTCGCGCAATATCTCGCGAAGTCCGGATTGCAGAAATATCTCGACGATCTCGGCTTCAATCTTGTGGGATTTGGCTGCACGACCTGCATCGGCAACTCCGGGCCGCTGCCGCCGGCGATCTCGAAGACCATCAATGAGCGTGACCTCGTCGCGGCCTCGGTGCTGTCGGGAAATCGCAATTTCGAAGGCCGGGTCAATCCCGACGTCCAGGCGAATTACCTCGCCTCGCCGCCGCTCGTCGTCGCCTATGCGCTCGCGGGCACGATGGCGATCGATCTGACGAAGGAGCCTCTCGGACATGACAGCGCCGGGACGCCGGTTTATCTGCGCGACATCTGGCCGCCGAATGCGGAAATCGCGACCTTCGTTCGCGATCAGGTGACGCGCAATCTGTTTCGCGAGACCTACGCCAACGTCTTTTCGGGCGACGCGCATTGGCGCGCAGTCGAAGCGCCAAGCAGCGAGACTTACGCGTGGGACGGTCAGTCCACCTATGTGCGCGACCCGCCCTATTTCGTCGGTCTGCAGCGCGAGCCCAAGCCTGTGGAAGATATCGTCGGCGCACGCGTCCTCGCGCTTTTTGGCGACAAGATCACCACCGATCACATCTCGCCCGCCGGCTCGATCAAGGCGGCTTCGCCCGCCGGCAAATGGCTGATGGAGCATGGCGTCGCGCCGGCCGATTTCAATCAATACGGCACGCGTCGCGGCAATCATGAAGTGATGATGCGCGGCACCTTCGCCAATATCCGCATCAAGAATCACATCATGCGGGATGCGAAAGGCCTCACGCCGGAAGGCGGCTTGACCAAGCATTATCCGGGCGGCGACATCATGTCGATCTATGACGCCGCCATGCGCTACCGGGACGAGGGCGCGCCGCTGGTCGTCTTGGCCGGCGCCGAATATGGCAACGGCTCGTCACGCGACTGGGCGGCCAAGGGCGCGGCGCTTCTCGGCGTGCGCGCCGTGATCGCCAAGAGTTTCGAGCGCATCCACCGCTCCAATCTCGTCGGCATGGGCGTCGTGCCGCTCACTTTTGCGGAGGGGACAGGTTGGGACACGCTCGGACTCAAAGGCGATGAGACCGTAACCATCCATGGCTTGCGCGAGGGACTTGCGCCACGCAAAACTCTGGTCGCTTCGATCTCGTTCTCGGATGGGTCCACCAAGACTGTGCCGTTGCTTGCGCGCATCGATACGCTCGACGAGTTGGAATATTTCAAGAATGGCGGCATCCTTCCTTACGTGTTGCGACAACTCGTCCCTTAGATATCGCCAAAAAAACCATTGACTCAAAGTGAGTCCTCCGACAGCGTTGCCCGCGCTTTGCGTTGAATTCGAGCCGTTGCGGATCTCAATGTCTTCAACGCAGCGCTCTACAAAAACAAAAAACTCACGACGCGAAGAAGAGGAAATCAACATATGAATAAATACGCCCTTACGGCCGTCGCCGCCCTGTTCCTGGCGACGACCGCGCCGTCGTTCGCCTTCGACGGCGGCGTCGGTCTGCGCGCTCCGAACCAGGCGACGCGCATCAGCTGCGACACGCACGCCGAGGACGATCAGGCCGTTTGCGCCAGCAAGTGCGAGGACGCCTATCTCAAGGATCAGCAAGGCTGGACGGCGGACATGAGCAAGATCAAGTCCGCCAAGAAAGCGTGCGACGACAAGTGCGGTTGCCCGGAGAACTCGAAGGGCCTTTAAGACTCGCATCAGTCTGAGCCCGAGCTGTAAGGGCGCGCGTCATCGCGCGCCCTTTTTCGCGTTGCGCCGATCAAATGTAAGTCAGCCGTCGCGCCGCGTCTTCGTGTTCATCAAGAACGTGGAAACAATACGCTTTTCGCGACCCGCGCCGCAGACCGACGAAGCGGCGCAAGACGTCGCGCCCGTGACTCGCAATTGACATGGGCGGCCACATACGACATCGTCCGGCCGCTTATTGCGTTATGTGACGCCGTTGCTGTTCCATGGCGGGAGGGGTCGAGCGCAAGCGCAGTCTAGACGCCCAACGGGCAAGTGAAGGAAACCACCAAATGAACAAATACGCCATTATGACGGCGGCTCTCCTTGTCGCCGGCATGATCAGCCCGGCATTCGCGGATTGCGACGTCCACAAAGCGGACGAAGACAAGCAGGCTAAATGCGCTGAGAAATGCGACGACGAGTACCTCGCCCGCAAGATGAACTATGCCGCCAACCAGGATGAAGTCCGCGCCAATAAGAAGGCCTGTGACGCCGCCTGCGGCTGCCCGCAGAACACGAAGGATAAATAAGCCGAGCCTCGCGAGTGAGGTCGGTTGAGACGGGGCGCGCATTCAATGCGCGCCCGTTTTTTTGGTCAGTCCGCCGTATAGACGTTGCCGTCTGGGCCTTTCCAGCCGCTGCCCGCTTCATAAAAGCGATATTCCTCGTCGAACAGAACCGTCGACCCAGGCGCGATATATTGCTTGCCCGCCGGATCGGAACTGCGCGGCGCAGTCACAAAATGACTGCTCGGCGAACAGCCTTCGGGAAATTTTCCGGCCTCGGGCTTGCATTCGAGATTGGCGCCTTCCGGGAACTCGACCCGCGCATTGAAGAAGATCTCGTAGCCCTTTTCTCCGGTGGCGTGCATCTCGAGACGCTCGGCCATCGTCTGTTTGAACTCGACGATCTTGAACGGCTTGTCGACGCGCTGCTTCAGCAAGTTCTCGAAAATCTGCCGCGCATGCGCTTCAGTCGGATTGCAGCCGAACATGCAAAAAGCATTTGCCGGGATCGCCGAAAGCAACGCCAGCAGCATCGCAGCGGCGAATGTGATGAAAGCGCCTCGCATGATGTCCTCTCCCTCAGCCCTGATGATTTCGCGCCCGGCGGCGCGTCTTTTTTAAACTATAGCATCTTATCGCAGCATCGCGGCGCGTCTCAAATCCAAGAGCGCCTCCCGATCACATGGAATCATGTGATCGATGCGACTTTTTGGGAACCTGCTCTAACGGTCGGGCGTGGTCGGGTCGCCCCAGAGATCCTTCACCTGCTCGAAGTGGATCGCCGGATCATAGCCGCCGGGCGTAAGACCGAGCCAGCCCGAAGAAAGCCGCCCGAGCGAAGAGAGCACGGCATAGGAGGCGACGACGCGGTCGCGCTGAGCGAAGACGAGCGCGATGCGGGCGTAGAGCAGCTCTTGCTGCGCGATAAGAATTTCGAGCGTCGTCCGCTGACCGGCCTTGGCTTCTTCTCTTATGCCGTAAAGCGCGCGCTCGGCCGCGGCGATTTGCGTTTGCGCGGCTGAAATCTGAGTTTTCGCCGCCTGCAGCGCGCCCCAATAGGCGCGCACCAGCGAGAGAATTTCGGCGCGCGCGACGTCGGCGTCGAACCGTCGCTGCCCGGCGGTTTCTTTCGCTTGCCGCACGCGGGAGGACGTCAGCCCGCCCTCGTAGATAGGCACGTTGAGATGTCCGAGGACTTTCGCGCCGACGTTGCGGTTGCCGATGCCGGAAATATCGGTCTGCGTGAATACGTCGCCGACGATCGACAGTTTGGGCATGAAGTCGGCTTCGAGCGCCTTGATGTCGAGATCGGCGACGTCGGCCTCGTGAAGGGCCGCGAGGATGAACGGATGTTCGTTTTGCGCGATGCGTTCCGCTTCTTCGCGCGACTTCGGCAGCAATCGGTCGATCGGCGCGCCCGGCGCGAGCTTCGTCGGCTCGACGCCGACCGTCTTGCGATAGACGCCGATGCTGGCGTCAAGCGTGGCGCGCGCGGCGCCGGCGAGAGACTTGCCGCCCGCGAGCCGCGCCTCGACCTGCGCGACATCCGTCAAGGTGATCTGTCCGTATTGATAGCGCTCCCGCGTCTGGCGCAATTGCTCCTTCAGGACCGCGACATTGCTTTCCTGAAGTTTGAGCGCTGCCGTGTCGCGCAAGACGTTCATATAGGCGGTGACGGCGTCGAATAATATGCGCTGTTCGGTCAGGCGCAGCCGCTCGCGTCCGGCGAAGACCCCCGATTCCGCCGCACGCGTTTGGTTTTGTGTCTTGAACCCGTCGAATATCGGCTGTTCGAATGTCAGATGGGCGGAGCGGGGAAGGCTGCCGCCGTTTTGAATGTTCTTCGTGACCGAGGTATCGGTCGGGTCGTTGACGTTGACGTCGCGCTGCTTCGTGACAAGCCGATTGTGCTGCACGCCGAGATAGGCGTCGCCCGAAACGCGCGGCCTCATGCCGGCCTCCGCCTGCGGCACTCTTTCGTCGATGGCGCGCAGTTCGGCTCTGCCGGCGTTGAGCTGCGGGTTGGCGTTATAGGCGCGACACATCGCGCCCGCCAAGGTTTCCGCATGCGCTGCGCCGCCGCTCAGAAAGAAGCAGATCAGGACCGAGGCGACGCCGCGCATGCTCACCGGTCAACCTCCGCTTTGCTGCACGGTAGTCGACTCTGGCGAACGACAGAAGAAGGCGTAGAGGGCAGGCAGGACCACAAGAGTTAGAGCCGTGGCGCTGATCAGGCCGCCGATGACGACCGTCGCGATCGGCTTTTGCACTTCGGCGCCGGTGCCCGTCGCGAGCGCCATCGGCAGGAAGCCGAGCGACGCGACGAGGGCCGTCATCACGACAGGACGCAGTCGCGTCATCGCGCCTTTGAAGATCGCCTGGCGTTCGGCCATGCCGCCTGCGATCAACTGGGAAATATAGGTGCGCATGACGAGGCCATTGAGCACAGCGACGCCCGAGAGCGCGATGAAGCCGACGGCGGCCGAGACGGACATGGGCATGCCGCGCAGCCACAGCGCGGCGACGCCGCCCGATAGCGCCAGCGGCACCGCAGTGAACACCAGCAGCGCGTCGCGCGTCGCGCCGAGCGCCGAGTAGAGCAGCAGAAAGATCAAGAAAAAGCAGGCCGGCACGACGATCATCAACCGCGCCCGGGCCGCCGCGAGATTCTCGAATTGCCCGCCCCATGCAATCCAGTAGCCGGGCGGCAGCGTCACCTTTTTCTCGATTTTCGCGCGCGCCTCGTCAACGACCGACGCAATGTCACGCCCGCGCACATTGGCGCTGACCACGATGCGGCGATGGCCGTTTTCCCTCGAAATCTGGTTCTGGCCGTCCAGGGTGGAGAATTTCGCCACCTGCTTCAGCAGCACGACGGGCGTGTTGCCCGCCGCCGAGGGAAGCGCGACCGGAATCGATTCCAAAGCCTGCGCGTCCTCGCGCAAATTGTCCTGCAGACGAACGACGATGGGGAAGCGGCGGTCGCCCTCGAACACGACTCCAGCCCTTTGTCCGCCGATCGCGGCGCCGATCACGTCCTGTACCGCGGCGACGCTGAGGCCAAGGCGCGCGATCGCGCCCTTATCGACGGCGATGTCGAGGATCGGGAGACCAACCACCTGTTCGACCTTTACATCGCTCGCGCCTTTGACCGTATTGAGAACGCCGGCGATCTGATTGGCCGCCTTCAACAAAACGTCAAAATTTTCGCCGAACACTTTGACGGCGATATCGCCGCGCACGCCGGCGAGCAGCTCATTGAAGCGCAGTTGAATGGGCTGCGAGAACTCATAGGCGTTGCCCGGCAGTTGCGCGAGCCGCGCCTCCATTTTTTCGATCAACGCCGCCTTGTCGAGGCCTGCGTCGGGCCATTTGTCGCGCGGCTTCAACATAATAAAAGTATCGGTCAGGTTCGGCGGCATCGGATCGGTTGCGATCTCGGCCGTGCCGGTTTTGGAAAAGACGTAATCGACCTCTGGAAAGCTGCGCAGTGTGCGTTCGATGTCGAATTGCATCGCCTGCGCCTGCGTCAGCGACGCGCTCGGGATGCGATTCGCCTGCATGGCGAGGTTTTTTTCATCGAGCGTCGGAACGAACTCTTCGCCCAAAGTCAGATAGAGACCCGCCGCGAGAATGAAGGCGCCCGCGCCAAGCGCGATCGGCTTCAAAGGCGCGGCCATCGCCCATTTTAACATCGGCTCATAGGCGCGCTTGAGCCCTTCGACGACGATGTTTTCGGATTCGCGCACGCGGCCAGAAAGCGCGATGGCGATCATCGCAGGAAAGAATGTTAGCGACAGAACGAATTCCGAAGCGAGCGCCATGATGACGGTCATCGCCATCGGATGGAACATCTTCCCTTCCACTCCGGAAAAGGTCAGAATCGGCACATAGACGAGAATGATGATCGCCTGACCGTAGACCGTCGGCCGCCGCATCTCGACCGCCGAGTCGATGACGGTCGTCAGCCGTTCCTCCAGCGTGAGCGTGCGTCCCAGGGCGTTCTGACGCTGCGTCAGGCGACGCAAGCAGTTCTCGGTGACGATGATCGCGCCGTCGGCGATCAATCCGAAATCGAGCGCGCCGAGACTCATCAGATTGGCGCTGATCTTTCCGACATGCATGCCGACGCCCAGCAGCAGCATCGTCAACGGTATGACCATCGCCGTCACCAGCGCCGCGCGGAAATTGCCGAGCATGACGAAGAGCACGAGAATGACGAGCGCCGCGCCCTCGACGAGATTCTTGGCGACGGTGGTGATCGTGGCGTTGACGAGCAAGGTGCGGTTCAAGATCGTGCGCACTTCAACGCCGGGCGGCAGCAGCCGGCGAATCTCGTCCATCTTCGCATTGACGGCGCTCGAGACTTCGCGACTGTTGGCGCCGATCAGCATCAGCGCCGTGCCGATCACCACCTCTTCGCCATTCATGCTGGCGCTGCCCATGCGCAGCTCGCGTCCGACGCCGACCTCCGCGATGTCTTCGAGTCGCACCGGCGTGCCGCCGCGCGTCGACACGACGACTTTAGCGATGTCATCGATCGACTCGAGCCGTCCCGGGCTGCGCACGACGAGACCCTCGCCGTTGCGTTCGACATAGCCCGCGCCGCGGCTGATATTGTTGCGTTCGATAATGCCGGCGAGATCGGCGAAAGACAGTCCGAGAGCGTAGATCTTCGCCGGGTCCGGCTGAACGTGATATTCCTTAATGTAGCCGCCAAGCGAGTCGACGCCGGCGACTCCGGGCACGGTGCGCAGCTGCGGCTTGATGATCCAATCCTGCACGGTTCGCAGATAGGCGGTCCGTTCGAGCAAATTGCGCAGCCTCTGCCCTTCCGGCGTGAGATAATCGCCGTTGCGCTGCCAGCCAGGCTTCCCATCAGGCGCCGGCTTCTCGCTGCCGCGCGGCGCGTAGTCGACCGACCACATGTAGATTTCGGAAAGGCCCGTGGCGACCGGGCCCATATGCGATTCGACGCCCGGCGGAAAAATCTCCTTGGCGAGCGTCAGGCGTTCGCCGACCTGCTGGCGCGCGAAATAAATGTCGACGCTGTCGGCGAAGACGGCGGTGACCTGCGCGAAGCCGTTGCGCGAAAGCGAGCGGGTATATTCGAGCCCCGGAATTCCCGCGATGGCGTTCTCGATTGGATAGGTGACCTGTTTCTCGATCTCGAAGGCCGAAAGCGCCGGCGCGAAAGCGTTGATCTGCACCTGATTGTTCGTGATGTCCGGCACCGCGTCGATCGGCAATCGCATCAGCGACCAGACGCCAAGCGGGACGACGAGCGCCGTCAACAACACGATGAGCCAACGGCTTCGGACCGAAAAGGCGATGAGATTCTTGATCATCGGCGGCCGCTCGCACTCAAGACGACAGTTTGGGGGCGGAGTCGAAGCGTCGTCCATGACGTCGAGGAAGGAAAGCCGCCGCCGCGCATCATTCCTCCGGAATGCTCTGCTTGCCGAGCTCCGCCTTCAGCAAAAAGACATTGGAGACGGCGATCTGCTCTCCCTGCTGCAATCCGGAGACGACTTCAATCGAGTTATCGTCTCCCCGTCCAAGTTCGACGTCGCGCTTGGTGAAGCCCTCTGGCGTGCGAACGAAGACGTTGGGCTTGCCGTCGATGACCATCACCGCCGAGCGTGGAATTTTGAGTTTCACCCGCGCCTCTTTGAGGGAGATTTCCGCCTCCACGAGGCTGCCCGGACGCAGCGAGAAATCCGGATTGGGAAAGCGCACAAGAATCTGGCCCGACCGCGTCTCCCGGGTGATCATTGCGTTGACGTAGGTGATCTTGCCCTCGAAGGCGCGTCCTTCGGCGTTCGAAATCCGGACCTCCTGGCCCTCGCGCAACAGGGCGAGATCGGCGGCGGGCACGGCGAGTTCGGCCTCTACGACAGAGAGATCGGAGATGACGTAGAGCTCCTTGGCCTGACCCTCGCCGCCGACCGGCTGTCCGACGCTGACCAGACGCTCGATGACGCGCCCGGAGATCGGCGCGCGGATCTCCTTGCGGCGAAGATCGGCGATCGGCTGAGAGGGCAGGGCGGCGATCTCCTGCTCGCTCATGTCCAGCGCGGCGAGTTTCTGGCGCGCAAGATCGAGCTTCACTTTCGCTTCCATGAAGACCGCTTTGGCCTTCAGAAACAGCTGCTCTGCGGTGATTTTCTTCTCGAAGAGTCCCTTTTCGCGCTGAAAGAGCACATTCTGCAGGTCGAAATTCGCCAGCGCCGCGAGGTATTCGCTCTTCGCCTCCGCCACTTCGCGGGAGTCGATAATCGCGATGGTTTCGCCGCGCGCGACCTGGTCTCCAAGGCGCTTGCGCATCTCTTCGACGACTCCTGCGACCTTGGCGGCGACGCGCGCGATTTTGTCCGGATCGGGCTTGATGGCCGCAGGCGCCGTGATTCGGCGCGTAACGACGCCAGGGCCGACCGTCGCCGTCGCGATCTTGGAGGCTTCGATCTGAGCGGCGGAAAGCCGGACTTCGCCGTCGGCGGGCCCGGGCTGGATCGCCTCGCTTTGGCGGTCAGGCGCGATGCGGCTGCGCAGGGCGCTAAAGAGCGACGGCAGCGCGGCGCCAAGCGCCAGGCTCGCGAGAACGGCAAGAACCAGAACGGACCTATAACGGGTCATGATCGCGCAGTCAGCTCCGTCACGAGCGGTCTGAAGGGAGTAGCATTGGCGCGCCGCTCGAGCCATTGGCGCCGCGGCGCAAGTGGGGGATATCGCGCGTCCGGCGTTGATTCATTTTCTTTAAAGGAGTTGGCTGACCCGGTCCATGCGGCGGTTCGCGGCCCTTTCGCACATGCCGCAGTTTTTAAAAAGAAAAGCCGGCCGCGACCAAACTATGAATCGCCGCGCTCTTTGCGCAGTCGATCCCAATAGTCGATGCGTTTGGCGATCTCGCGCTCGAATCCGCGCTCGACCGGTCTGTAGAACTTCTGCCGCGAGAGCGAATCAGGCCAGTAGTTCTGGCCCGAGAAAGCTTCGGGCGAATCATGATCATATTCGTAGTTCGCGCCATAGCCCTCTTCGCGCATCATTTTCGTCGGCGCGTTGAGGATGACCTTTGGCGGCATCAGCGAGCCCTTCTCCTCCGCGACGCGCTGCGCGCGCTTGAAGGCGACATAGGCGGCGTTGGATTTGGGCGCGGTCGCCACATAGATCACCGCCTGCGCCAGCGCGAGTTCGCCCTCGGGGCTGCCGAGGAAATCATAGGCGTCCTTGGCGGCGTTGGCGACGACGAGCGCTTGCGGATCGGCAAGACCGATGTCTTCAACCGCCATGCGCACGATGCGGCGCGCGAGAAACAGCGGATCTTCTCCGGCGGCGAGCATGCGCGCGAGGTAGTAGAGCGCGGCGTCGGGGTCCGAACCGCGGACGCATTTGTGCAATGCGCTGATGAGATTGTAGTGGCCTTCCTGCGCCTTGTCGTAGATCGGCGCGCGGCGCTGCACGATGTCGACGAGCCCCGTCCGATCGAAGATCTCGCCGGGCTTCGCGGCGCGCCAGATTTCCTCGGCGAGCGTCAACGCCGCGCGGCCGTCGCCGTCGGCCATGCCGATCAGCGCGGCGCGTGCGTCGCCTTCGAGCGGCAGCGGTTTGCCTTCGGCGTTTTCGGCGCGTTTGAGCAGCTGTTCGATCGCCGCTTCGTCGAGCGCCTTGAAGGTCATCACGCGCGCGCGTGAGAGCAGCGCGGCGTTAAGCTCAAAGGAGGGGTTCTCGGTCGTTGCGCCGATGAGCGTGATCGTGCCGTCCTCCATCACCGGCAGGAAGGAATCCTGCTGCGCGCGATTGAAGCGGTGAATCTCGTCGACGAAGAGCAGGGTCCCCTGGCCGGCGGCGCGTCTGGCGCGCGCCGCCTCGAACGTCTTCTTCAAATCGGCGACGCCGGAAAAGATCGCCGAAATCTGTACGAAGGCGAGCTTGGTTTCATGCGCGAGAAGCCGCGCGACCGTGGTTTTGCCGGTGCCGGGCGGACCCCAGAAGATGAGCGAGCCCAGCGCGCCGGCGCGGACGAGCCGCGTCAGCGCGCCCTCCGGTCCAAGCAGATGATCCTGTCCCGCCACCTCATCGAGGCGCGTCGGCCGCAGCCTGTCGGCGAGCGGACGCGGCGCGTCGTTTTCGAGCTTCGCGGCTTGGAACAGATCGGACATGGTTACTGATTAACATAGCGAGGCGGCTCGCTTGCGAGAATCTCTGGAGCCGAAGAAAAGGGGAGCGCGCCGCAAACGGGGCGGAACGTGCGCCGTGGATGGCTCGGACGCTCCCGGCCCCCGAGTTTGATGATCAGTCATCACAGCGTCGAGGACTGTCCTGATCGGATTCTCGACTACTGAAGCGGAGCCGTTAACCGCCGATTAACCTTGCCGCAAGTATTACGATTCCGTGAATGAATTCGGGGCGGGGATCTCATTCGTTAGGCTTCGCGTGCAAAGCGTCGATATCAACCAAAAACTGGACCGTCGCACATGCGCAAAATCGCTTTCGTCACCCAGAAGGGCGGCGCCGGCAAGAGCACGCTCGCCAGCAGCGTCGCCGTCGCCGCGCGCCAAGCTGGGGAACGCGTGTTCATCATCGATCTCGACCCGCTGCAAACCCTCGTCAATTGGTCGCGAGCGCGCGGCGCCGCGGACATCGCCGTCGAACACGTGCCGCCGGCGAAGCTGAGCAAGGCGCTTGCCGCGCTCGCCGCAAAGGGCGTGACGCTCGCCATTATTGATGCGCCGGGCCAGGAGGGCGACTATTTTTCGGCGGCCGTGCGCGCCGCCGATCTTTGCGTCATTCCGGCGCGTCCCAACGCCTTCGATCTCTGGGCGTCGGAAATCACGCGCATGCGCGTAAAGGAGAAAGGCAAGGATTACGCCTTTCTGCTCAACCAATGTCCGCCCGCGCAACAGAGCGCGCGCGTCGAACTCGGCGCCAAGGCGCTGCAGGCGATGGGCGGTCTTCTCGCGCCGCTCGTGTCGTCGCGCGTCGATTATCAGGAAGCGGCGCGGCTCGGGCGCGGGGTCGGCGAATATAACCCCGACGGCGTCGCGGCGGAGGAGATGCGGGAGCTTTGGGCCTCGATCAAGCGCCGATTGAAAAAACCGGCCAGCGCGGCCAAGATCGCGCCAGCGAAGACGCCGCCAGCGAAATCGACGAAGGCGGTCAGGAACGCCGCCTGATCGTCAGCTGAGAGAACCGCGCGAAAGAACCGCGCCGCGCAAGAGCAGGGCGCTAACCGATCTCCACGATTCGCGCGCTGTGGTGGATAACCTCCGCCTTGTCGCCGACGGACTTGCCCATCAGCGCCGTTGCGAGCGGAGCGACATAGGGTATGAGTCCCTTGGTCGGATCGGCTTCGTCTTCGCCGACGAGCCGGAAGCTGCGGCGTTCGCCGTCCTCGAGTTCGACGACGACGCGATGGCCGAATCGCACATGCGAATGATCGGCGATCGCCCGGATGACTTCGGCGCTGGCGCGACGCGCCGACCAATAGCGCAGATCGCGTTGCGCCAGCGCGAGCGCGTGATTGTCTTCGCTCGCCGTCGCGCGTTCGATCTCCTTCTGCAGGCGCGTAAGCTCGGCTTCAATCTGTTCGAGGCCCTCGGGCGTGACCAGATTGCGATGCGGACTGACCGGCCGGTCAGGCAGGTCCTCGCGCGGATTGTCGTCGTCCTGTTCTTTCGTAAAAGCCGAACTCATGCGCTTTTGACCTTTGGTTCGCCGCGCCGATGCGGCGAGCGTCCTTAACAAAAATAATCGGCCCAAGCGGGCCGTCGTCGTGGGCATT
This sequence comes from Methylocystis sp. H4A, assembly GCF_015709545.1. Classification (NCBI taxonomy): domain Bacteria; kingdom Pseudomonadati; phylum Pseudomonadota; class Alphaproteobacteria; order Hyphomicrobiales; family Methylocystaceae; genus Methylocystis; species Methylocystis sp. H4A. Next base: position 231,433 of record NZ_JADNQY010000024.1, read on the forward strand.
AGAGCCGAGACGGGCGCGCTTGTCGAGAAATTGACGCCGCAATGCGACGATTCGCGCGCGCTTACGAAGGCTTAGCTTGGCGGCTCAAAGGCCGAGGTTTCCGCGTCGCGGTTTCGAGCGTGAAGGGCGGCAGGGGAGGTCGCGACGCGGGCGGTCCTCGTCGTTCGAGCGACGATCCTACCAATCTGCATCTTAGAGCGGAAGATGCAGGCCCATGTCGATGACGACGCGTCCGCGAATCTTTCCTCCAACGATCGAGCGGGCGCGATCCAGCGCCGCGTCGAAGGAAATGATTTCGCTCATGGCGTCGATCGCGGAGGAATCGAGGTCCCGCGCAATTCGGGCCCATGCCGCCCGCCGCAGCCCGATGCGCGGGCGCACGCTTTCGACGCCGAGCAGCGAGACGCCGCGCAGAATGAAAGGCGCGACAGTCGCCGGAAGCTCCATGCCGGCGACATTACCGCAGGCGGCGACGGCGCCATCGAAGCGCGTCTGCGCAAGAAGATTGGCGAGAGTGACGCCGCCGACAGTGTCGACGCCGACGGCGAAGCGCTGCTTTTGCAGCGGCTTTCCTGGAGCGGACAATTCGTCGCGGCCGATGATTTCGGACGCGCCCAGGCGTTTGAGATAGGCGTCTTCGCTCGCATGTCCGGTGACGGCGGCCACGCGCCAGCCAGCCTTGGCGAGCAATGCGACGGCGAAAGAGCCGACGCCACCCGTCGCGCCCGTCACCACCGCGAGCCCGTCCTCGGGCCGGGCGCCATGGCGCTCCAGCGCAAGCACGCAGAACATGGCGGTCAGTCCCGCGGTGCCAACCGCCATGGCGCGCGCCGGCGTCAGCGCCGGCGGCAGTTTCGCGAGCCAATCGCCCGACAGCCGCGCCTTTTCCGCAAAGCCTCCATAATGCGCTTCGCCCAGGCCGCACGCCGTCGCAACCACAATGTCGCCCGCCGCAAATTCCGGATGCGCGGAGCGCGTGACGCGACCCGCGAGATCGACGCCGGGAATCATTGGGAAGCGACGCACCACCGGTCCCTTCCCGGTGACGGCGAGACCGTCCTTGTAGTTGATCGCCGAGAACGCGACGTCGACGTCGACATCGCCCTCCATCAGGTCGCGCTCACGCATGATGACGTAATCGGCGTGTTGGCCGTCATTGTCTTTGTCGATGCGAATGGCTCTGAAGTCAGTCATATGGCCGCGCCTCAGCCGTTGGCTGCGCCAAACCAGCGCTTTTTCGCGGAGAAAAAAAGACAAAAATAAGAAAACATGAGGCCGTCACGGCCGTAAAGCGCGAAATTCTGATTGATCAACTATGCAGAATTGGGCGGCGCCAATAGTGCATAATATTTCTTGATGCAGTCGCACTATTCTGTTAGTCAGTCAACAAGTAACGGCAGGGCGACGATTCTATGCATCAAAGCATTGATCAAGGGCGGCGGGGGCGGCGTCCGTCTCAACAGGAAGTGGTGAGCAATCCGATGAATCAAGCCAACAACATTGAACTCGCGGCTGACATCGTCTCCGCCTATGTGAGCAACAACTCCGTTCCCGCCGGAGAGTTGCCCGGGCTTATCAGCGAAGTCTACAGCGCCCTGTTGCGCGTTGGCGTGGGCTCCGCGGCGGCGCCCGCCGAGCCGCCGAAACCGGCGATTCCCGTCAAGCGTTCGGTGACCAATGATTACATCATCTGCCTTGAGGATGGGAAGAAGTTCAAGTCGCTGAAGCGTCATCTGCGCACGCAATATGGGCTGTCGCCCGAAGACTATCGCGAGAAGTGGGGCCTTCCGGCCGACTATCCCATGGTTGCGCCCAACTACGCCAAGGCGCGGTCTAATCTCGCCAAGCAGATGGGGCTCGGCCAGCAGCGCCGGCGTCGCGGCAAATAAAAGGCGGCCAAACGGCCGCCTTCTCCAATTGACCTGAAAGCCGCGGCGCGCGCTATCGCGCCAGGTCAGTGACGCCCCGACGGTTCAGGTCTCTTCGTCAGTTTCAATGTCGCCGTCGATCAATCCGGAGACATCGTCGTCAGACTCTTCCTCCTCGAGGAAAGTGTCGTCTTCGGCGTCGTCTCCCTCGATCTCCACATCATCTTCGACATCGATCGATTCCGCTACGGTCTCCGTCTCCTCGACTTCTTCGAGCGACACCGTTTCAGGGTTCTCCTTTTCGAGTTCGCTCTCTTCTTCCTGTTGCGCGCGCGCCGCCGCGCGCGTCAGCGCCACCACCTGATAAATCGCGCCGCATTTCGGACAGGCGATCGGATCTTTTTTAAAGTCGTAAAACTTCGTCCCGCAGGACTGACATTGGCGTTTGGCGCCGAGTTCGGGTTTTGCCACGGTCGATTGGTCCTCGAGAAGCAGCGTGGGAACGCCCCGCCTGTATTGAGAGACTGTTTGGGCGCTCCGGTTAGTGGCGTCCCGCCTCGCTGTCAAATGGGAAATGCATTGTCTGCGCGCCCATTGCCAAGCGCCGCGCAGATTGGCATAGAATCACCCTCATGCGGGTGTAGCTCAATGGTAGAGCAGCAGCCTTCCAAGCTGAATACGAGGGTTCGATTCCCTTCACCCGCTCCAGCCCTTCCGGTGAGCTTTCTTCAGCGCGAGCGATTGCGGCCCGCCTGTTCGTTTGCGTTCGGCCGCGCCGTGCCCGCCGCGGCAGCCTCCTCCGGCCCCGAATTCCCGTACGCGCATCGCCGGTTCTCTCCGTTTTCAGAGTCTCGCCAAAGACGCGAATCGACCTTGCCGTTTACCAATTACGCGTAGAGGCGCGCCGCGCAAAGCCGCCGCAACGTCGAGAGGCCACGCGCGCGAACGCCGCGCCGCCTCGTCCAAGCGTCCCAGAGAAGGACGCGGCGTTAACCGTTCTTGTTCTTTTGCGCCGCATTCCTCATGTCGACGCAGCGGATGAGGCGCTCGAGGGTCGCGCAAATTCGCCGGAACGCAATGCCAACTGAGATCGAACGCTGATTCGTGCCTGCTGCGTTCCCGGTTGATCCCAAAGCTTAACCGCAAGACGCCGAACCGCCTAATCTTGGCCGTTGACAGCAGCGCCGAAAGGAGTCCGCCGGCGGCTCTTTCGTCAAAGCCGCGCGCTACGCCATCGACGAGCCGTTCTCGCAACTTCTGGCGTTTCGATTTGGCCGCGCGTCCATATATTGTTGGAACAGAGCGTGACTCAGCGAGAGTCAGCGATTCGGGCGCGATTCGTTCCCAGGCTGTTCAGAAGGTAAAGTCGCGCCCTGCTCGAAGTTTCGATATGAAACGAAGGCGCGCCGCGGCGCGCGTCAGGCAGCAAAGAAGAACATGACAGTCGCGCCGTCTTACCCGGCGAGCCGCGCCGCCCCTCGCGCAAGGCCGTTCGACAGGGGCGTGGCGGCGGTGCTCGGCCCCACCAACACCGGCAAGACGCATCACGCCATCGAGCGTATGCTGTCCTTTCCCTCCGGCGTCATTGGGCTGCCTCTGCGCCTGCTCGCCCGTGAGGTCTACAATCGCGTCGCCGAGCGCGTCGGCGCGGACAATGTCGCGCTCATCACCGGCGAGGAAAAGATTAAGCCCCGCGCGCCGGCCTATTGGGTCGCGACGGTTGAAGCGATGCCGCGCGACGTCCAGGCGGATTTCGTCGCGATCGACGAGATCCAGCTCGCCGCCGATCTCGACCGCGGCCACATTTTCACCGACCGGCTACTCCACTGGCGCGGACGCCAGGAGACTCTCCTGATCGGCGCGGCGACGATGGCGACGCTCGTTACAGAACTTTTTCCAGGCGCGCCGATCTTTACCCGCCCGAGGCTTTCCAAACTTTCCTTCGCCGGCGACAAGAAGATCTCCAGGCTGCCGCCGCGCAGCGCCATCGTCGCCTTTTCCGCCGAAGAGGTTTACGCGATCGCGGAACTGATCAAGCGCCAGCGCGGCGGGGCGGCCGTCGTGCTCGGCGTGCTGTCGCCGCGCACGCGCAACGCACAGATCGAACTCTATCAGGGCGGCGACGTCGATTACATTGTCGCGACGGACGCCATCGGCATGGGGCTCAATCTCGACGTCGATCATGTCGCCTTCGCCTCCGATCGCAAATTCGACGGATTGCGCCATCGCGGACTGACGCCAGCGGAATTCGGGCAGATCGCCGGCAGAGCGGGGCGCCATATGAGCGACGGCTTTTTTGGCGCGACCGGCCGCTGCCCGCCCTTCGACGAGGAATTGATCGAGGCTTTAGAGGACCACCGCTTCGATCCGGTGAAGACGCTGCAATGGCGTAACAGCGCCCTCGATTTTTCTTCGATCGACGCGCTGATGCATTCTCTCGACCAGGTTCCGGCGCATCCGGATCTGGTGCGCGCCCGGGTCGCAGACGATCAAAGGGCGCTTGAAGCCGCGAGCCGTGACGAAATCGCGCGGCGCAACGCCAAGACGACAGCCGATGTCGCGCGGCTCTGGGAAGCCTGCCAAATCCCCGATTACCGCAAGACCTCGCCTGCCGCGCACGCCGAGCTCGCGCTGGCGATATTCGCGTTCATCGCCCGGCGCGGCAAGATCCCCGAGGACTGGATGGCGGGGCAGATCGAAGCGGTGGACCGCATCGACGGCGACATCGCGACGCTGTCGAATCGCCTCGCGCAAGTGCGTACCGCAAGTTTTATCGCCAACCGATCCGGCTGGCTCGACGACACTCAGCATTGGCAGAGCGTCGCGCGTCGGGTAGAGGACAGCATATCCGACGCGTTGCACGACCGACTGACGCAGCGTTTCGTCGACCGCCGCACCAGCGTGCTGGCGCGCCGCTTAAGAGAGAATGCGATGCTTGAAGCCGAAATCAACGCCGCCGGCGACGTTCTGGTCGAAGGCCAGCATGTCGGAAGCCTTCAGGGATTTCGCTTCACGCCGGACCCCGGCGCGGCAGGCGAAGCGGCCAAGACGTTGAACGCGGCGGCGCAGAAGGCGCTCGCTGGAGAATTCGAGGCGCGGGCGACCCGCGTCTTCGACGCGGTCGACGACGCCTTCGCGCTCGGCAATGACGGGCTGATTCGCTGGCTCGGCGAACCTGTGGGGAAAATCGCCTCCGGCGCCGGCGCGCTGGCGCCGACGACGCGCGTGCTTGCCGACGAGCAGCTGACAGGACCGGCTCTGGAGAAGGTCAAGCAACGCCTCGACCTCTGGCTCGCGCAACACGTCAAGAAGCTTCTTGGGCCGCTCGAGCAGCTGGAGAAGGGCGAAGGTTTGGAGGGGGTGACGCGCGGCGTCGCCTTCCAGCTCGCCGAAGAATTGGGCGTGCTGGACCGCGCGCGCGTCGCCAAGGACGTGAAGGCGTTCTCCCAGGAGGACCGCGCCGCGCTGCGCAAGCTCGGCGTGCGATTCGGGGCCTATCACATCTATGCGCCCGCGCTTCTCAAGCCGGCGCCGCGCGCGCTTTCGGCGCTGCTTTGGGCGCTGCATCACGGCGGTCTTGAGAACGTGAAGGGGCTTGAGGACGTGCCGCATCTGGCGGCCTCTGGACGCACCTCCTTCACCGCCGACGCATCGATCCCGAAAGGTTTTTATCGCGCAGCCGGCTTTCGAGTCTGCGGCGAGCGCGTCGTTCGCGTCGATATTCTTGAACGTCTCGCCGATCTCATTCGGCCGGCGATCGCCTACCGCCCGGGGCTCACCGCGGGCGAGCCGCCGCCTGGCGCGGCCGACGCCGACGGCTTCGTCGTCACCGTCGCGATGACCTCGCTCACGGGCTGTTCCGGCGAGGCTTTTTCCTCGATCCTGAAGTCGCTCGGCTATGCTTCGACGCAGCGTCCAGGACCGGCCATCACCGTTGCGATCGTGCCGGCGGCTGCAATGGAGCCCGTGACGCCAAAGACCGCGGCCAAGCTAGCGGAAGCCGCGAGCGAGGACATTCAGGCCGAAACCGCCGCCGAGGCGCCTGCCGCCGCGGAAGCGGAGCCGTCTGTCGAGCCGCAGCCCTCTGCCTCGGAGGAAGCGCCGGCAGAGGAGCTCGCCGCCGAAGGGCCGACGACAGAGGCGCCAGCGTCCGTCGCCGTGGAAGCGGGTGCAGAGGCGCGCGAAGAAGAGGCGACAGCGGCCCAAGCGCAGGAAGAGCCCGCCTCGGAGGCTGCGCCGGCCAAAGCCGCGCCGACCGAGCCGGACTCCATCGAGATCTGGCGTCCACAGCGCCACGTGCATTCCGGTCCGCGCCCCCGCGAGGCCGGCGCGCATCGGCAAGCGCACGGTCAGGGCGCTGAGGACAAGCAGCAGCAGCGGCCGCCGCGCCGCGACCAGCGGCCCGGCAACGCTCCGGGCAAGGAGGGGCGTCCTGCTGGAAAGCCGCGTTTCGAGGGCCGTCCGCCGCGCGATGACGCCCGCCCCCGTCGCCCGGGAGGATTCGCCGCGCCCGAACGGCGCGAGCGCCAGCCCGACCCGGATTCGCCTTTCGCCAAGCTTGCGGCGCTTAAGGCCGAACTTGAGAAGAAGGGCAAATAGCGGCGCTTGCGCTTCTGCCCTCAGCTTCGCCATCGTATTGCCAATAGTCGGGCGGACAATTATGGCTGCCCGGGGGCGGGCGCGGCCGAGTGCGAGAGGGGCTTATGAAGAAGATATTGCCCGTTATTATGTGCGGCGGATCGGGGACGCGGGTGTGGCCCGAGTCGCGCGAGACGCTTCCCAAGCAGTTTATTCCGCTCATTGGCGAGCGCTCCACCTTCCAGACGACGATGGCGATGCTGGCCGACCCGGCGTTCGAGCGGCCGATCGTCGTCTCTAATTTCGACTACCGCTTCCTCATCGCCGACCAGCTGCGCGAGATCGGCGCGCAAGCCGACGTCGTGCTGGAGCCGTCGCGCCGCGACTCGGGTCCGGCGGTCGCCGTCGCGGCGGGCCTCGCCGCGCGCCGCGCGCCCGACACAGTCGTCGTCGTGCTCGCCGCCGACCATGTCGTTCGCGACACGGCGGGCCTCGTCGATCTGTGCAAGCGCGCGAGCGCCGCGGCGGCGCAAGGCTATATCGTCACGCTCGGCGTCAAGCCCGACGGCCCCGCGACGGGATACGGCTATCTGCGCCCCGGCGCGCCGCTTGAGTCGTGTTGCGAGGTCTACAAGCTCGACGCTTTCGTCGAAAAGCCGGACCGCGCAACGGCGCAGGACTATGTCGACGCCGGCTATTTCTGGAACAGCGGCAACTTCATCTT
>NZ_JADNQY010000025.1:0-307689 GCF_015709545.1 Methylocystis sp. H4A
CGGACAGGACGGCGCGGAGCGTAGGGCCGGGCAAGCATGCCGACGGCGACGGCCTCTATCTCGTCGTCTCGCCTGCCGGCGGCCGGAAATGGGTTCTGCGCTATCAGATGGACGGAAGGCGTCGGGATATGGGCCTCGGTCCCTATCCCGAAACATCGCTTGCCGCGGCGCGGATGGCGGCGCTCTCCGCCCGGACCAAAATCGCGCAGGGCGTTGACCCTCTGGCCGCGCGGGAAGAAGCCCGGAAGGCGTCGCGGCCGATCCCTACCTTTGCCGATATTGCTAAAGATGTGATCGCAGAGGCGCAGGCCAGGACGAGCAACGCCAAGGTCGCCTATCAGTGGGAACGCCACCTCGGGCCGGCCTATTGCGGGCCGCTGCTGGCAAGGCCGGTCAATGAGATTACGACGAGTGACGTGGCGGCGGTCCTCAAGCCGGTCTGGCGCAACAAGCCGGAGGTCGCCCGCAAGCTCTATCCCGCCATCCGGCGCGTTTTCGAAAGCGCCCGCATCGTGCTTCGTGACCAGCACGGCCTTTCGATCGACAATCCGGCCCGGTGGGACGATCTTAAAGCGCTCGGGTTCAGCGCTCCGACGCAGTTATCGCGCGGCCGTCATCCGTCCTTGCCTTATGAGCAAATGGCGGCCTTCACCGCGGCGCTTCGTCAACGAGACGCCATCGCCTCTCGGCTGCTCGAATTTCTGATCCTGACGAATGTGCGGACAGGGACGGCGCTCAGTGCCGAATGGCGCGAGTTCGATTTGGACGCGCGCGTCTGGACGATTCCGCCCTCGAAGCTGAAGGACAAGAAACACCGCAAAGAGCCGTTCCGCATTCCGCTTGCGCCTCGCGCAGTCGAGATACTGAAGGACCTTGAGGCCGTTCGGGTGTCGCGCTTCGTGTTCCCGAGCGCGACCGGCAAGCCGTTGAGCAATATGGCGATGCTGGTCCTGCTCAAGCGGATGAATAGCGGCGAGACAAAATGGATTGATCCCGCGAGCGACGGCAAGGCGATCGTTCCGCACGGTTTCCGGGCAGCCTTTCGGACGTGGTGCGAAGAGGTTGCGCGCTTTCCTCACGCCGTCGTTGAAGAGGCGATGGGCCATGTCGTCGGCACAAGCGTCGAGCGCGCCTATCGCCGGACGGACGTTCTGGAGCAACGGCGCCTATTAATGGAGCAATGGGCTGCGCATTGCGAGCCACGCTCCGCCGACAATGTTCTCAAGTTTCAGAAATCGGGCGGTCCCCCGCCTGATAAAGCGGCCGGGTGAGGTGCTGATCTCGCCTCCCCCGGCCTACCACAACGCGAAGGATAGAGGTTTCGCATCATGGCTAAACAATCTCTTATACCATCGCGGCGGGCCATGCTCGCCGGCCTTGCCGCTGCGCCCGTCGCCGGGCTTCCTGCCATTGCTGGCGTCGTCGCGGAAGCCGACCCGATCTTTGCGGCCTTCACCGAATACGAACGCGCGAAGGTGGCCAAAGACTTGATCATGGAAGCTGCTGATGATTTGCGGGGCGATACCGCGGCAGCGATTAAAGCGGCCGGCCTAGACCCGAGGGAAATTCTCACCGCTCGACGATTGGAAACTTGGCGTGAGATGGGGCTTTGCTCCGATGAGGACTATGAGGCGGGTCTGGCCGAGCTCGAAGGCCCACCAAGCGAATATCAAAAAATGTGGATGCGCCTCGAAGAGGCGGAAGACGCAGACATGGAAGCGAGCCAAGTAGCCGGCGCAACTGAGCGCGCATTCTACGAGACAGCCCCGACGACGCACGCGGGCGCCTTGCGGCTGCTCCGTCACCTCGCTGACTTTCTCGACGAAGATGACGTGGTCAATGACCTTTACCTCGGTGACGTAGTGGGCGACGCCATCCGCAATGCAATCGCGGTGCTGGACCAGGAGGCGCGGTCATGAGCAACATAATCAAGTTTTCGGACGCGCGCGATCGTCGGCGCGGCAAGGTCCCCCGCCATGCTGACGTGCTGTCCTTTATGAAGCGGCGGAAACCAAGGGGAACAGGCATAAACTATTGGGCCGTGAAGCCCTCGGGGAGCTACTCTCGAGACTGCGAAACCGGCCGCGCGCTCGCGGGCGAGTATCTATCCTTCATCGGTCGATATCCCACGAACGGCAACGCCACTCTCCTAAATAGCATCGTGCGCGACATGGCGGGGCGACGCCAAATTGGCGGGCTGGAAATTGGCTTCCTCCGTTGCGTTAACGAGCATGCGATGGTCGCGGCGACGACGCTGGCCTGTCTGGATGCGCGTCGATGACTGACCTCAGCAACGTCAAGGCGCGGCTTCACCGTCTGCCGCTTCGCACCATCATTGCGATAACGTGGCGGATCAAGCTCGCCCGGCTCTTCCTTAGGCTCGCGCGCGTCACGGACACATACGAGGGCGTGGCGACGCGAATGTCTCGCCGCATCGTCGAGAGCGCCGAGCGTTGCGCCTGCAAGTCGGACTATCTGCGGCGAAGGCTGAAACCGTGACCTTTGACCGCGCCGCGATCCTGAGGGACGCTCACAAGCGAGCCCGAGACGGCAAGCGCCTCGGGCTCGGCTGGACATTCGGGCAATGCCTGAAAACGGGCTGGGCTGCGGCGAAGGATCGGCGCAAGGATCATGCTCGAGGATTTGCGGCGTAAGGTGTGACGGATTAAGCTTTCTACACTTCGCCGGTTTTGATCTCCTCTTTGCCGGCGCCAGGACGCCCCGACCGTGGATGTAACGGCGGGGCGTTTTTTTGTTTCGTCGCCGTAGCAAGCAGGTCGCTCTCGGTTACGTTGGACTCCTGCGAGTGGCAATGCTAGCATCCGACTGCGTCTAAATGACGCACGTCCCGCAAAAGCGCATAGAAACAAAGTGCGGCTCCTGGGACGGAGCAGGAGGAACGCCCATGGCAAGAGAACTCGAAGTCACCTCTAGCACGTATTTATTCGCTGGAATCGGCGCCGTAATCATCGGCGGTCTGGCCTATGCAGCTCTCGGCGGTCTTTCGAACACAATCGCTGCTGCGGTGGTGGGCGGTTTGGCGGGCGGTTGCCTAGGGCTTTTCTTCTAATCAGCAATTAGGTCGACGCAGGGTAGGTTTGGCTCTGCGCCGGCCGATCTTTGCTCAGAACATTATCTGACAGCGTTCAGTCTGGATCGTCAGGCCTATGCCGCCAGCCTATGAACATGCACGTCGTGGCCTCCATTGTTCTGCATGGCAGACATGGCGGCGCGTTCGTGTTCTTCGGTCCGGGTTCGCGCCCACAGCAACAGACCGCCGCGCGCTAATTGCGCCTGCACCCAATTGCGCTGACGACGTCGAATGAATGCGCCGACGCCCAGGCCAATCACGCTGGCGGCCATGCCAGCGCCAATGCCCGCAAAGATCGCCTCGGCGAAACTGCCGTAGATGGTCCAAACGGCGATCGCGCCAGCAGTGGCGCCGACATAGAAGAGCAGGCCGATGAGCGCAGCTTTGCCTTCATTAAGCGACTCGGCTTCGATGTAGGAGATGCGAGGAGCTTCATCGCTGTCCTCGATTTCGACCGAGCGTTTCGATCCAATCTTTTCGCGCGTCCTCGCGTCTTCGGTGAGCAGGCTGATTTCGGATCTGTCGAACCCGTGAATCATCAAATAGTCAATGGCGGACTGCAGCTTATCAAGCGAATCGAACAGGCCTACGACTTCGGTAAATTCGCGGTGCTGTTCGAGCGCAGCCGTTTCATTCGATTCCATGGAGTTCCTCCCGAAGCTCGTACTCTTGAATCGAAGCCGGCCTCTGTGTGCGCCCTTGCCCCATCTAAGCGGGCATTCGCCGTGTGGCCGTTGTATCAAATATCAGCATGCCCCCGCTTGAAGCTTTCGACAAGGCCAAGCCGTAACGGAGCCGTGGCGTATTGGAAACTCCAAGCCCCAGCGACGTGCTCAGCGCGAAGATCGGCGATCGTTAGAGGGGCGGGTTGCCTGCATCCGGGGAAGATAGCGGCGGCCCGCGGCGCTCGTCGCTGCTACTATCAGAGCCCCAAGAACCCCAGAAAGCCCTTTTTCTTTTTGAGGCGTTGAACGTCTGCGGCTTCACGGCGAACCGACTCTCGGAGTTCGAGGATTTTTTCGTCGGGGATCGAGAAGTCGATTGCGGACAACGCCAGATTCCGGCGAGCGCCTGCAAGTTGTTCTTGCATGTAGTCGGCTAGGTGCTTTTTCGCCATGTCGTCCGCCTGATTATCCTGCTAATCGTAACGTATCGGGCGGCGACGATTATGACACAAGCGTAGCCACTGAGCCCGCGATAATTTGAGCTGGCGCCCGGCCGCCCTAAAGGCTAACTTTCTGCCGGCGGGGATTTCTGGAGACGCGCGCGATGAAGCGCCTTGTTCTCGTCGACCGAACGAGCAATCGAGTTTCCGGCGACACGTCGGCTCTCGGGCCGCATGCGCGAAATTGGGCCGCGATCGTCGACCAGTTTGACGATGATACCGCGGGCCTGGCCGCCTGCGCGGCGCGCTTTCTGGACCAGAGCTTGGGCAAGACGGCTCGCGACTACATCTTCACGCCATTCGCCGCAGATCGAGACTCAGACGGCTATCTGATTTTTGACTGCAGCGGTTGCGAGGATGGGTCGGCTTCGATCATGTCCGATCAGGTAGATACGGACGAAGCAATCTACGCCATTATGACGAGCTGCTTTTATGTCGGCTACGTTCGACGCGACCATTGACGATCAGGCCTCAGTCTAGCTGACTGCGTGAAGTCTTAGCTTCTAATTCGCCCAACAACAGCTGAAGCTCACCGGGCAACGGCTCGACCGTAATCTTGGCGAGCTTAAATTGAAGCTGCTTGCCGATCTGGAGCGTGGCGTTAGCGGATTGCTCCTGAAACTCACGCGCAAGCACGCCTCGCCATTCATCTGGCCGTAGTTCTTTCATCACGTCCCGCCCCTCGTGTTTTTCGCAGCCCGCCAAAAGCGCTAACCGATGCGCGGCGGTTTCGTTCCACAATTTCATTGAAAAATCGGTCTCGCGCTTTACCCCGGCGCAACCAACGCCGGATCGGCGTCGCAGACGCCAGAGCGGTTTACCTGCGGCGAGACAATCCATTCCTGCAAGGCGTCCTCGGGCGGCGCGCGCAGCAATGAAAAATGCGGATTGTTGCCCGCCATCCAAGCGCCAGCGTCGCGCCAATCTAGGATCACCGGCATTCGAGCGAAAGCGCGGCATCCAATCGCTGGCGCGACCGGCGATGGTCGTCCCCGAGTCGACTATCGCTATTTCCAGTGCACGCAGCGGCGCTGGCCCAAGCCGTGGGTCGAGCTAAAACGCCGAGTCCATTTTATGCACCGCTTGCCCTCAGGTGGGTGGACTGCTGCGCCTGGCCTAATTCTGCCGGCCTTCTGGACGAAAGACGTCGACCCAAAATCTTCCGGCGGGAGCGAGGGACGCATTGGTCCCGCCGAAACTGACGTAGTCGCTGCAACGAAAAACGCTCCGCAAAGAGCCACGAACAAAGCGGTCTTCAAACTCCTGCTCATTTTTTCCTCCCGTAATTTCAAGTCTACGCTGAAAAGGTAGATCGCCGCGGTGCTGCGTCTACTGCCCCCGGACCGAATGCGGGGCGTCCGGTCGACGTCGGGTTGACGCTTGCGGTGCGCCCGATACGGCGGCACAGATGCTGAGTGAAGCGACCGCACATGCCTTCGACTTTCACTCTCGCAGCGCATTGTAGCCGTCTTTGAAGCCATCAAGAGCGAATATGTGGCGAAGCCCCTCACCGGGGTTAAAGTAGATCGTTATTAGCAAGTTTTTGCCGCTGAGCATCTTGCTCATCAGGTCGTTGCCGATAGCGCCTTCAGTAGCACAGGTAATCTGAGTGCATCTGAAGAATGGTAGCTTCGGGAATTCAGTCTCGTCGACTTTGATTCCCACGCCTTCCAACAAGAAAGTTCCCAGCGGCGCGAAAACTTGAATCACTCCATTGGGCATGCCAGCCGCTTTTCGGACAGCAACCATCAATCCGACATTCGGCTGTTCCTCGGACACCGCTTTTTGGACCAACGCGCATACCTTGACGTTATTCGTCGACGGTGAGCACTGCGTTTCCCAAGCGCCGATTTTTGATGTTTCGAGCTGCTGCGCTAGCGCGGCGCCCGCTAAAAAATCAGCGAACAGCAGACAGGCGAGAACACTAAACAATGACCGTCTACTGCATTGCATTGGAGAGCCTTGTTATTCACATGCGCAGCCTGCGCACCCAAGCGTCGCGCTAACAATCGCTTGTCCGATACTACGGTCAATCCGGCAGGACCTGAACCTCCCTAGCGCCGCATTCCGGCAAACGAAACGCCGGGTCTTCGGCAGGTCGATAAAGACGAAGCCCGCGGGCGCTCCCCTGTGGACCGTGCGGTCAAATTCACGGGCTTCGCAACTTTTGCTGGGCGCTTCCCAAATTCTACTTTCGTTAAATGAGCAATGAACGGCGCCCTCAGCAACGGTTCAGCCGCTCTGGGTGACATTGCGGGCGTGGATCGAGACGAGGTCTCGACACGGGCCAAGCCCAGGAGTTCATCCATGACCCGCATTGCTCTTCTTGCCGCTGCTTTGATCGTTTCCGCGGCCGCTCTGGCCGAGACGACGTCCGCAATGAAGCCTGTCGCGCCGAGCGTTGCCCAGGCGCCTATCGCGAAAACGGCAACCGAGTCGCAGCGGCTCGACCTCAATTCCGCCACTCTCGACCAGCTTACGATGGTTAACGGTCTCAACAAGCACCTCGCCGAGGCGATCGTGAAGGGGCGTCCCTTCAAGAGCGTGGACGACCTCGCAACGAAGAAGATTCTTTCCGTGGATGTCTTCAGTGAGGTCAAGGACCATTTTATCGTTCGCTGATCAAATTGCGCAGCATAAGACGCCTCCGAGCCCGGTCAGCGATGGCCGGGCTTTTTCGTGAGATGGTCGATGTCTTCAGCACAAATCGCCGAGCGGTCCTCGCACCGGAGCTGGCCGCCATCCGCGCCGCGCTTGAGGCCGCCGGCGTCAAATTCACGAATGGCGATGCGCCTGGCGTGAGGCTGAAAAAAGCCCGCGGCTCTCACGGCCGTGCGCAAGGTGGCTAACGATGGTCTCTGTGAGAGGCGCCGTCCCGCCAATTATTGCTGCCCGCCGATTTCTTGCCAATAAGGCCGAGCGCTATAATGCTGATGCACGCGCGTCTCCCACTCACGATCCATCCAGCTTTCGTCCGTGTAGTCCGGCGCGCGCTCGACCAAGTCCTGGGTGACATCCGCGAAGTATCCACGACAGTCTCTGTCGTATTTCAGCGATGTCCAAGGCAATGGATGATGGCCGGGATGCAGGCACATGTAGCCGCAAAATTCGACGACCGCGTAAAGAACGCGGCCCGATTCCATATCAATCATGAAATGGTCGATCTTGCCGATTTCCTTGCCACTCTTATCGTAAACGGCCGCGCCATCGATGTGCTGGCTCGATATCAGGTTGATTTTCGGATTTGAGGCTGCAGTCGCCATTGCGCTCTCCTATGCGTAGGACGCCGCCCGCCACCTTCCAGCAACGCTCCTTCTCACGCTCTTTGAGACGGATCGGACGCCTCGCATCAAAGGCAAAGGCCAGCGGCGCCATTCACACCGTAAACGCATGACCCTGTGCAATGTTCCTGGACCGCCTTCGAACGGCCGAGAGCACGATGCTTGCAAAGATGTGCGTAAGAGACCGTTGCCTCGGCACTAAAGCTCCGCATCTTACTTCCTAAAAGGGTGAGCCAAGGAGGCGAAGATGTTCAAAAAGATTCTTGCTGCGATCGATCTCACCGAATCTCAGATGACCATGCAAGCAATCGACAAGGCTGGGGCGCTCGCCAAGGCTTTCAATAGCGAACTCAGGCTGGTCAATGTGCAGACGCTGATTCCCATCGCCTTCCTCGACTACGTCAAGGGAAATTTCGAAAAGGATATTCGGCAAGGCCTTGAGAAGGAGATCGCGGCCCTAGCGGCTAGCATCGATCATCCGACAGGCCGAATCTCGACCGTTGTGCTGTTCGGTCCCGTCTATCAAAAGGTTCTGGCGGAGGCCGAGGAGTGGGGCGCCGAAGTCGTCGTCGTAGGCTCCCACCGGCCAGGAATGGATCGGTTTCTCATTGGCTCCAACGCCGGCGCCATCGTACACCACGCAAAGTGCTCCGTGCTCGTCGTGCGGCAGTAGCAGCTACGGGGTGCAGGATAGCCCAACCGCAACAAAGGGCGAGCATGCCATGACCGATCGACGCCCATACAACGGCGCTAGGTAGCCATAACTGCCATGGATGCCGACAAGACAACAATTGAGCGAGCGTTCGAACTTGCTCGCTCCGGAGATTGCAGAAGGGTCGGCGATATCGTCGCACGCCTTGACCGCGAAGGATACGACGGGCGTCAGATCCAAGGTTCCGTCCTAAAGAAGCAGCTTGCGCGCCTGATCGAAGAGGCGCGGAAAGCTGACGACGGGCGAGGCTCGAAGCCAGCGGATGAACCATAAAAAGCCCGCGGCTCTGAACCGCGGACAAGTAGTTGACAGGAGTCGTTAGAGAGGCGACGCCGGCCAAGTAGCGCCGAGGCAAGCGTGGCAGGCCGAGCGCCGCACGGACCAATACGATGACCGAAGCTGAGAAGCTGATACGAGGAATAGAATCGCTGCGTGAGACTATCCGGCGCGAGTGGTTCAACATCAGGCTGGATACTCTGACGCATGATGACCGAGTCGTCATTCGAGAGCATATCGAACGCTGCCACGCCGATCTGAAAATCCTGCTGGATCGGCTATGGAATTTGGATGACGGAAATTCAAATTAGCCGCCCTATTGTCGGTTCAATTCGGCTCGTAGCGCCTTATTTGACTAAGGCGATCTGCAGTCAGGAAGGAGCCCGTATGCATCAGGATTTGATCGACGAGGCCTTCCGGGCCGCCAATAGAATGGCCGCCGATCGCGGGATAAGCCTCGACGGAACTGCGCTGATGCGGGCTGTGCTTGCTGTCGCCGGGGAAGGCGACGGGCAGAACGAGCCTGAAGAAATTGCCGAGGATGCCATGGAGCTATTGGGCAAGGGCAACGGGGTCTCATCCTCTCGGCGAGGCCGCAGACCATTCTGATTTCCAGCGCTGCGCGCATCGGGGTCAAGGCGTCATTGTTGAAGTAACAGCATCATGCTGTCCGTCGCATCGCCTCAAAGGGTGAAATCAGCTCAAGCGCCGTCGCAATGTAATACTCAGAGTGATACCGTCGCGGGGGTAAATTCAGATTAGCAATAAAATCCAGTAACTTATAGTTACAAGTTGGCGGAAGGGGTGTCCGACGTTCCGCCGTTTTTGCTGTCCATACTGTAGATAAGCTATTGATATTTACGGTATGGACGATATGGTGCGTTTCGCGGTTATGACAACAGGACGCGAAATTGGCCAGGCGGAAGCTGTCCGAAACGGCGATCAAACGCCTCGATAAGCCGGGTATCTATTCCGACGGCGACGGGCTTTTCCTGCGCGTGCGCGACGGCGGCTCCCGGCAATTCGTTTTTATCTATCGGCGCGGCAAGACGCGCACAGAACTTGGCTTGGGCGGCTATGGGCAGGGAACGGCGCCCGTATCGCTGGCGCTGGCGCGCGAAAAGGCCGACGCGATTCGTGACAAGCTGGCGCGCGGCTTCGATCCCACTGCGGAGCGTAAGCCGCCCCGCGTCATAACCTTCAAGCATTGCATGGACGAGCTTCTTGCCGCGAAGGCGGGCGAATGGACCAATGAGAAGCATCGGCAACAATGGGAAATGACCCTGCGCGAATATGCGAAGCCGCTGCATGACCTCGCGGTCGCCGATATCGCTTTGGGCGACGTCAAGGCTTGCATCCTCCCGCACTGGCAGGAACGGCCGGAGACGGCCGACAGGCTTCGCTCGCGCATTCAAGCCGTGATTGATTACGCGATCGCCCACGAATGGCGCGTGGCGGCCAATCCGGCCCGCTGGAAGGGGCTCCTCGACAAGGTGATGCCGGCCCGCCGCAAACTACAGCGCGGTCACCATCCCGCGCTCGCCTATGCCGCAGTCCCGGAAATGATGGCGGCGCTACGCCAGTCGGGCGGCGTTGCGGCGCGCTGCGTCGAATTTCTCGCGCTGACGTGCGCGCGCAGCGGAGAGGCGCGCGGGGCTACGTTCTCAGAAATCGACAGGGAAGCCCGCACGTGGACGGTTCCAGCCGAGAGGATGAAATCTGGCAAGACGCATGTCGTGCCGCTGTCCGACCGCGCGCTGGCAATTGTCGAGGCCATGCGCCAGCGCGCGACGTCCGACCTCATTTTCGGAGGCGGCGTCGACGGTCGACCGATTAGCGACACCGCGATGACGAAGGCGCTTCGCCTCGCGTCGCCCGACAAGGCGGCGACGCTTCACGGGATGCGCTCGGCGTTCCGAGATTGGGCCGGCGACAAGACGACGTTCCCGCGCGAGGTTGCCGAAGCAGCGCTCGCCCACAGCGTCGGCAACGCAGTGGAGCGCGCATACCGCCGGGGCGACGCGCTCGATAAGCGGCGGGCGCTGATGGCCGCATGGGGCGAATTCTGTGCGACGGCGGCATAGCGATGGCTGACATCACGCATAAGATGGTCTTCGAATGTCTGGACGAAGACTTGCGGAATACTGTCAGTCTTCGCGAGAGCAGCATCAATGCGCTGATTTCCGCGCTTCGCGTCGACAGCGCCCCGAAATGGTCGCCCAACAGAGTGCGAGCGCAGCGCGCAATAGACGAGTTGCGGCGCACGCTTCCGAAGATCGCGGACGCTTATCGCAATCCGCCCGAAGGTTACGATCCAGAGGATTTCAGGCCCTGGGCCGATTCGCTCACACAATGGATCGAAGCCGCGCCGACGCTCGTTGATAGACGCGGCTGGTCGCGGGGCAAGCATCCGAAGTGGCATAGACCGGCGTTGGCGGCTTGGAAATTCTATCGGCAAATTGATCTAAACGCCGGCCATTCCAAAGACGGGCCTGTCACACGGTTCATCTCCCGACTTCTTGAAAAGGGGGGCTTCGGAAAAGTCGAGCAAGCCGCTATCGCGAAATTCCTTGGACGCATGAGACGGCGCACCGCGACAAATTCGTGAGGATGGATTTGTCGCGAGACGCGGCGCGCGCCATGAATATCATGCCGAGCCATTCCGTAACGAGGAGTGGCGATGACCGACACCGAAACCCCCATCCTGATTAGCGTGGCCGGAGCCGCGAAGCTCACGAGCCTTAGCCGCACGGCGATTCACAGATACCGCCGCGAAGGGCGTTTCCCCGAACCAGTCCCGCTCGGCGAGCGCCGCATAGCGTTCCGCCGCGCCGATGTTATCGCGTGGATCGAGGCGCGCATCGCCGATGGACGGGCGCGGAGGGTGGCGGAATGAGCGACAGACGCAAAAACGCCGCCCCGACTGGCATCGGAAGCGGCGTTGAAACGGAAATGCTAGACAGCGAACGCGTTTTTAGCATTTCGGCGCAGCGGACCGCAAGCGAATCCGCCATCAAAGAGCCCCTCTTGCCGCGGGTCGAAGCCGCCCGGCTGCGCGACGCAGAGGCGCGCGCACGAATCGCGCGCGGCGAAGATTACCGGCCAACGAGCGACGATTTGCTCGAAGAGCGCGCCTGGCGCGGCAGGGGGCGCCGATGACAGACCTGAAAGGCTTCGTCGACCGGCTTTCGGATGCCGTCGACGCGCTGCTCGAACTGATCGACGCTCTCGACGGCGACGCGGAGGTGGAAGACGACGCCCCGCTGGAAGACGACGATCCCGCCGAGGAAAGCGACCCGCTGGAAGACGACAGCGAAGACGCCGAGCATGACGGCCGAGAGCCGGATGACGGCCATGAAGCATGAGCGCAGGCGCCGCAACTACGAGGGGCGCTTCGTCGCGGTGCCTCTCGCCCTCATAGAGACGGACGCCTGGCGGGGGCTGTCGGGAACGGCCGCCAAAGCCTGGGTGAGCGTCTGCGCTCTTTACGCCGGCTCGAACAACGGTTTCATCGCCGTGTCATCACGGGCACTCGGCGAGAGGATTGGCTGCCATTATACGACTGCCGCCGCCGCTCTTCTCGAACTTGAGAACGCCGGATTCCTTCGTCGCGTGAAGGCGTCATCGTTCTCGCAGCGACGGCTCGCCGCCGAATATCGGCTGACGCATCGTCCCAATGACGTGACCGGCGAGGGGCCGACGCATGAATACAAACGGCCGAAACTGGCGGCCGATAACGTCGTCAGTCTTCCCGCGAAGGGCGCTTGAAGGGCGGCTTCCATAGTAGGGCCTGCCCTACGCATAGGAGGGCCTGCCCTACTATCCAGTAGGGTATACGCTACTATGGATTTTCCATAGTAGGGCCTGCCCTACTGTATTGGGCCATTTCGCCAACCCCATAGTAGGGCACACGCTACACATATAGTATACCAGGTAGGGCGCGAGCTTCGTTTGAGGCCATTCTGAAGGCAAAAATAGCGGGCGGCTCGAAATCGGGTGCGATCGGCCATCCTTGCGGGCAGGCACGCACGGTATTATAATACCACAATGGGATTGCTCGACGGCGGCCTTGCATCGGACATCGCGGCGGCGCTTGGCGACGTGGCGATCGACGTGACGCTGACGCGCGAGGAAGAGATCGGACCCGGCCCGAACCCGTGGGACCCGCCCATAACCGCGCCCGTCGATTACCAGTGTCTCGGCTGGCTCGACGCCTTCGACGCCTCGTGGATCGCGCAAGGGCTCGTGCAAGAGAGTGACGTGCGCGTCATCATCATCGCCACTTCGCTCGCCACGACGCCCGTGCTCGGGGACGCGCTGACCGTTGGCGGCCAAACCTTTCTCATTGCCGGCGTCCGCCACGATCCCGCGCTCGCCACCTGGGATTTGGTGGGGCGCGCATGACGCCAAAGCCAAACCGGAGCCCCCGTAGCGACTTTGGTGGGGGAGTAAACGAGGGGGCGGGGTCTTCCTTCGGCGGCGCGCGTAAGAAGGGCGCTGCAGCTTCGGCGATCGCCTTCATTGAAAAGCTTTTGATCCCGGAAGGGCCCCGGGCTGGCCAGCGGCTGAAGCTGGCGGGCTTCCAGAAGGATTTCATTCGCGGGGCCTTGGCGCCGGGGGTTCAAGTCGGGGTCCTCTCAGTCGGGCGCGGCAATGCGAAGTCGGCACTTTCGGCTTCGATAGCTTTGGCCTCGTTGCTTGGCGAAGCGGGCGATAGACAGCCCCGGCGAGAAATCGTCCTGGCGGCGCGGACACAGGCGCAGGCGGGCATCCTGCATCAATTCGCTATCGGGTTTTGTCGCAGCCTTCCCGAAGAGGTGCAGTCGGAATTGATCTTTCGGCGCTCGCCGCGGATGGAAATCGAATACACAGGCGACGGCGGCGGCCACAAGATCATGGCGATCGCGGCCGAGGGCAGGAACGCGCTGGGTCTGGCGCCGACGCTTTGCGTGATGGATGAGCGCGGCCATTGGCCGGTCCCGCAAGGCGACGATTTGGAACATGCGCTGACTTCGGCTCTCGGCAAGCGCAATGGCCGGGCGCTGATAATCAGCACGTCGGCGGCGAATGACGTGCATCCCTTTTCGAAATGGCTGGACGAAGATCAGTCCGGCGTTTTTAGGCTTGAGTTTCGCGCGCCGGATGGCTGCGCGCTGGACGATATAGAAGCCATCAAAGCGGCTAATCCGGGCGCGCTCGCTGGTATTGGTTCCTCGCTCGAATGGTTGCTTGCACAAGGTAGAAGAGCGCAGGAACGCGGTGGGAGCGAGGCGACGGCCTTCCGCCTCTACAATCTTAATCAGCGTGTTTCAGACGAAAACCGCGACGTTGTTTTGACGGTCGACGAATGGCTTTCATGCGAGGTGACGGACCTCCCCGCGCGCGAGGGTCCGTGCGTCATCGGCGTCGATCTGGGGGGCTCGGCGTCCATGAGCGCCGCGTCCTATTACTGGCCGCAGACGCATCGCCTCGAATGTTGGGCGGCTCTTCCCTCAAAGCCTTCATTGCTCGCGCGTGGCGAAAGCGACGGCGTGAAAGATCGCTATGTCGAGATGCAGAAGCGTGGCGAGCTTGTGACGATGGGCGCGCAAACTGTGCCAGTGAAGCAATGGCTGGCGGAAGTCGCGCGCCATGTCGACGGCGAGAAAGTCGCCTGCATCGTCGCGGACAGGTTCAAGCGTGCGGAACTGGCGGACGCTATCGACGCATCCGGGCTTCGTTGTCCTGTTATCTGGCGAGGTTTTGGATTCCTCGACGGAAACACTGATCTCAGTTTGTTCAAGCGGAAAGTCCTCGACGGCGAGGTGAAAGCGGAACCGTCTTTGCTCTTGCGCAGCGGTTTTAGCGATGCAGTTGTTTTGCGCGATCCGGCCGCGAACATGAAGCTAGCCAAGGGGCGCAGCCTTGGGCGCATTGACGCGGTTGCAGCGACTATTATCGCGGTTGGCGAAGGCGCACGCATGACCTCGCGGCCGGTGAAGCAAGCGAGGCAAGCCTTATGGGTGTAGCTCGCAAGGAGTATCAGCGCCACGGCGCGCGGGTGTTTCGCGATAAGCGCTGGCCTGCGTTGCGCATGGCGGCGAAGCGCCGCGACAGCTTCAAATGCGTCGAATGCAGCGCGCGCGGTGATCTTGAAGTGGATCATGTGAAGCCGGTGCGGACGCATCCCGAATTGGCGTTCGAGTTGAGCAATCTTCAGTGTCTATGCGTCGCCTGCCACGCGAGAAAAACGCGCATCGAGGTAGGTTGGGAAGAAAACATTTCTCCCGCGCGACGTGCTTGGAAAGACTTGGTGCGCGATCTTCAGAAAGGAACGGGTGATGTTGGAATCGGTTAAAATCTCTCGGCGTCAGTCGGAAATTCGACAGGCGCTTGCGGGCCTTGTCGGCAAGAGCGATGCGAGCGAAGACGAAATTCGTTCAATGGAAACGATGGACGCGGAATACCGCACCAACGAGACGCGCTACCGCGCCTCTTTGATCGCCGAAGACAACGAGCGTCGCGAGGCCGGCAAAGACTTGGAGACGCGCGGCGATCGTGAATGCGCCGACTTGGTGAGCAAGTTCGAACTGCGCCAGGTTGCTCTTGCGCTTGACGAAGGCCGCGCGCTTAACGGCCAGACGGCGGAAATCGTGACCGAGATGCGCGCCAAGGGCGGCTATCGAGGAATCCCGGTTCCGTGGGGCGCGCTCGAACGTCGCGCAGGCGAAACTGTCGCCTCGGGCATTTTCGATCCGAAACAGGTTCGCCCTGTAATTGACAGGCTGTTCCCGGATAGCGTCGCCGCTCGCATGGGCGGACAGATGATTGCGATCGACTCCGGCCTTGTCGAAATTCCGCTCACGACTTCAAGTGTGACGGCCGGCTGGGCGGCGAACGAAACCAGCAACGTCGCCGGGCCAACGGTTTTCGCGACGACTGAGCGCACGCTTTCGCCCGAACAAAATCTCGGCATCCAGGTCAAACTGACGCGCCAGTCCATGAAGCAGAGCGGCGACGCGCTTGAACAAGCCGTGCGACGCGATATCAGCGGCACGATGCAGACGGTGCTCGATAGCGCCGTGTTCAATGGCGCGGGCGCTGCCGGCGTTCCGTTGGGCGTCATCGCCGGGCAGGCGACTTACGCATATGGCACAACGGCGGTTAGCGCCGCTGCGAGCGCCGCCGCATTTCGAGCCGTTGCGGCGACGTTCATCGGCGCCAATGCCGCGAATGGTCCGGGCGACGTGCGGGTGTTAATGCATCCTCAAACCTGGTCCTACATGGATGGCCAGTTGGTGACGAATACCGCCGTCAGCCAGTGGGACTTGCACGTCAAGAATTTCTCGGCCGGCAACAATGTCCTGTCGACGCTCGCGACGCTCACGGTGGGAGCTCCTGACACTTCCGTTGCCTTGCTCACGACGAATGCGGGCGGCGTCGCGCCGTTTGTGATCGGCGCTTGGGGCGGCATCGACATGATCCGCGATCCGTATTCGGACGCGCAGGCGGGCATGTTGCGATTGACCGCTTTGGCGACTTTCGACGTGAATATTCTTCGCTCCGCGCAGCTTCACCTGTTGACCGCGCTGACGGTTGAATAAATGCTGTTCGGCGCTTTCGAAGTCGCTGATCTTGAGGTGCGCGCGTCACGCAATGGCGCGCGCACGATCAAGGGGCGCTTCCCGTATAAGCGGAAGGCAACGCTTTCCGCTGGCGGGAAGAACGGCCGGCCGCGCAAAGAACAATTCATGCCTGGCGCGTTCGACTATTCGTTGAACGATCCAAGCGCGCCGGACATTCATTTGCTAAGTGGCCACGACTTCGCGAAGCCGCTGGCGCGCAAAAGCGATGGCTCGCTCGCGTTCAATGACACGCGCGAGGCGCTGACTTTCCGCGCCAACATTCGGCCGGAGATTGCGTCGACAAGTTTTGCACTGGACCTGTTCGCGCTGATCTTGTCCGGCATGGCGACGGGCGTAAGCCCCGGCTTTCGCGTTCCGCCGCCAGACGTTGTTCCGAATGCGGAAGTTGTCGAGGAAGAAGCCCCTTCACTCGGCAATGCGCTAATACGCTCGCTTTTCGCTGTGATCTTGTTCGAGTTGAGCATCGTTGTTCGCCCGGCTTACCCGGAAAGCGAAGCGACAGTAGAAGAGCGCAATTGGTCGCTGACCGAAAGCAATCTTGTTGTTCCCGCGAAGCCGCGCCAATTCAGCGCAACAAGGTGGCGATAATGGCAGAGACGTTGCGAGAAATCGAAGGCGCGCCGGCTTCATATCCAGCGAGCGGCATTTCGCCGGAGCCTTCAAACGCCGCTGTCGTGTGGCAGCGATGCGAAAGCTATATCGCGTATCGCTGGACGCCGCGCACGATTGAATGGGTCGCCGAAGGTCCGGGCCATTGGGTTCCGCCTTTGGCGCCGGCGACAATCTCGACCACGGAATGGTGGAACGGCTCTGCATGGGAGGCAGCCACCATCCCGCCGTCGCCGCTCGGCGGATACGACCTGCCAGGATGCGCGCTGTATCGGTTCACGGGAACTGTCGGCGGCGGGACTGCGCCGGCCATCGTGCTGGAAGCCTTCAAGCGCCTTTCCGCTTACATGCTCGCATCTTCGCCCAAGCCGGGCGTCGCATCTGTGACGGCTGGATCAGTTTCCATCGCCTATCGCGGCGACGCATGGACGGCGAAGGCGATGCAGGATTCGGGCGCGAGTGATCTATTGCGGAAATTTCGGAGGGCTGCTTGATGGCGTGGCGCTGGCCCTGGCAGAAACAGACGATCGAAAAGCGCTCCGCCATGTCGGGTTTCACGGCTGAATTGATGGCCGCGCGCGAGGCATATATCAGCGGGCGAAGCGGCCTCGCTGAACTGACGAGCGCGGCGCAATCCTGCATCAGTCTATGGGAAAACGGATTCGTGCTCGCGAAGGTCGAGGGGACCGATTTGCTCACGCGCTCCAGCATGGGCGTGATCGCGCGCGCTCTTGCGCTTCGTGGCGAGTATGTCGGCTTGCTGCGCGACGATGGCCTTGTGCACGCGAGCGACTGGGACGTTAGGACGGTCGACGGCAAGCCCCGCGCCTATCGCATCAGCATATCGGAAGCCGGCGGCGGGATGCAGGTCACGGCGCTCGCGGCCGAAGTCATTCACGTCCGCATCGGAAGCGACGTGAGCGCGCCATGGGCCGGGCAGGCGCCATTGCGCAGAGCTTCGATAAGCGCTGGATTGCTTCAAGCCGTCGAAAGCGCCATTGCAGAAATCTATGAAACCGCGCCCCTGGGCTCCCAAGTCTGTCCCATGCCGGAGCAAGCCGAAGTCGATTTGACGGCGCTCGGCCGATCCTTCAGCGGGAAGCGCGGCAAAGTGCTCTTGCGAGAATCGGTCGCCGTATCTGCGGCGGGCGGGCCAGTGCCGGCGATCGATTGGCGGCCCGCTGGGCTCACGCCCGATCTTCGCGGCGCCATGACGGTTGAAACGCTCGAAGCCGCGCGCCATGCGATCTACACTGTTTTCGGCGTTTTGCCTGCGGCTTTCGACAAGGCGACGACCGGCCCTTTGGTTCGAGAATTCCAACGGCATCTCGGGCAATGGGTGCTTCAACCAATGTGCGAATTGGTTTCCGAACAAGTTTCCGAAAAGACCGGCGCGAGCGTTCAGATTGATTGCATGACGCCAAGCCAGGCTTTCGACGTTGGCCAGGCCGCGCGCAGCTTCGCGACGCTCGTCGAAGGCATGGCCGCCGCCAAAGAGGCCGGCTTGGACGAAGGGGCCGTCGCCGCCGCGTTCCGGCGGCTCGATTGGGAGTCCTGACGATGAGGCGCAACCATGAAAAAGTTAGCGCGTCATCGGCGGATCACGATCAGGGACAGGCTGGCGGCAATCATGCGGCGTGCGGAGCCGACGCCGTTCGCGGTCGAAGCGCCTTGCCGATACGGCGTGCGCGTCGCGCTTATCCTTCAGGGCTGGCGATGGCCTGAAGCCGACGCCGAAGCCGCGTTGCTCACGCAAGCCGCGCTGCAACTCATCGGCGCGAAGCGGCCCACATGGATGATGGGCCAGCCCGAATATTGCCAGGACGGCGTGATGGCTGTGCAGCGCGAGCGATGCGTGCGCTGCGGAAAATCGGTTCCCGACGATCGGCGGCTCTTTTGCTCGGACCTGTGCGCCAAGGCGACGCATCTCGATCGGCAACGCGAGCGATGGAACGAAGAGAACTATGCGCAATGGAAAAGCCTCAAAGCCGCGTGGATCGAAAGACAGCCTGAGCAAAAATGCCCAGCTTGTGGAATCGCTTTTCGGCCCAAGCGCCTCGGGCAAAAATTCTGTCGCTACGAGTGCTCGAACGTCGATCGACGACATACCGGACGAAGTATGCGCCCGATGCGGGAAGGGCTTTGAGCCGAAGGTTTTTTGGCAGAAGTATTGCTCGCTCAAATGTAAGGAGGCGTCGCACAAGGCGTTCGAACGCCAGTGGCGGCAATCGCTTCGGGACAAGATGCGCTGTCAGTTTTGCGGCGGCGGCATGAACAACCTTCCCCGGCACGCGAAATATTGCAGCGTGTCTTGTCGATGCAAGGCGCAGTGGGTGCGCCAGGCCGGGCCGCTGGCGCCGGTCTGCATAGACTGCGGCGGACCTATCGAGGGCGTCACGCGCCGGGATACGAAGCGGTGCGCGATCTGCAACCGGCTCGAAGCGCGCCGAAGAACCCGGGAATCGGCGAGGGCGCGCCGGAGGGGTGAGGCTCCTGGCCTTCAACCTTAATGGGGGCGCTCGCGGTCAAGATGCATTCCTTCGAGCAAATATTTTGAGACGTAACTTAGCTCCGCCTCTGTAGCACCAGCAAGAATAGAAGCTTCAGTGCCGATCACTGCGATTTGAGAAATGAAACTTAATAGATCGTCCTTTGTGAGATCGTTCTTCGCTTCGCCCGCCGTATGGCAGATGAGTGTGATTTTACACAAGCTTTCAATGAGCCCCGTATAGGGAATATCTTCAATCAGGCGGCCTCTAAGGTCTTTGATTTCCATTTTCGCTCGACTCCAAATGAATGACCTCGGGCACAATGCGGCTGCGCGCTGAGTTATGGCAAGCCCTATGACACGTCCAAATTTTGATTCTAAGTGTTTGATTTAATTAGAGGTGTGGCGGAAGGGGTGGGATTCGAACCCACGGTGGAGTCGCCCCCACGCCGGTTTTCAAGACCGGTGCCTTAAACCACTCGGCCACCCTTCCGCGTCGGTCGTGATATAGCACGCGTCGTGTTTTTCGCGACCCGGATTTGCGCGTGCCGCTCTACTTCGCCTATGGCTCCAACATGGACGCCGCCGCCATGGCGGGTCGCTGTCCACGGTCCCGGCTGCTCGGGCGGGGACGGCTTGCCGGCTTCAGGACGATTCTCATGCCTTCAGGCTTTATCAGCGTCGCGACGGACCGCCGCATGAGCGTTCACGGCGTGCTGTGGGACGTCGCGGTCGGCGACGTCGCCGCGCTCGATCGCTACGAAGACGTCGCCCATGGCCTTTACGCCAAGAACAATTTGCCGATTCTGCGCGAACCGGTCGGTTCGGTCCGCGCGCTGACCTATGTCGGCGCGCGGCCAGATCTTGGCGCGGCGCCCCGCGGTTATTTCGAGGGGGTCATCGCCGCGGCGCGGGCGCAAGCGCTGCCCGGCCCGTATGTCGACTATCTCTCGAGCCTGCTTGCCGCTCAGCAATCAGGGCGACGATCATGAATGCAAAAACGCCTATCGTCGGCGCCGTCGACGAACTGCGCCGCTATGTGCGCGCGCGCCGCGCCGCCGGCGAGCGCATCGGCCTTGTGCCGACCATGGGCGCGCTCCACGCCGGCCATCTGTCGCTTGTGGAGGCGGCGTGTCAGGCGGCGGACCGCGTCATCGTCACGATTTTTGTCAATCCGGCGCAGTTCGGCCCGAAGGAAGATTTCGCCCGTTATCCGCGCACGCTTGCGGCGGATGTCGAGAAGCTTTGCAGCGTCGCCGCGGATCTCGTCTTCGCGCCTGCCGTCGACGAGATCTATCCCCCGGGCTTTTCGACGAAAGTCGTGCTCGAGGGGCCGGCGACCGCCGACCTCGAAGACCGATTTCGGCCGACGCATTTTTCCGGCGTGGCGACGGTGGTGACGAAGCTGCTCAATCAGGCGCAGGCCGACGTCGCGGTCTTCGGCGAGAAGGATTACCAGCAGCTCTTGGTGATCAAGCGTCTCGCGCGCGATCTCGACATCGCCACCGAAATTGTCGGCGCGCCGACTCTGCGCGAGGCCGACGGCCTCGCCATGTCGTCGCGCAACGTCTATCTCTCCCGCGAGGACCGCCAGCGCGCAAAAGATTTACACGGCGCGCTGAGCGAAGCGGCTCGGCGCATCTTGAAGGGCGAGAACATCGGCGCCGCGACGGGCGCGGCGCGGGACGCGCTGACCGCTGGCGGATTCGAGGTCGACTATCTCGAAGCGCGTGATGCCGAGACGCTCGCCCCAGTCTCCTCTCTCGCGGATGGTCCCATTCGTCTGCTCGTCGCGGCGAAGCTCGGCGCGACGCGGCTCATCGACAATATCGCGGTTCAATCATGAGCGATCGGGAGACCATACGCCTTTTCGTCGAAGGCCGGGTGCAGGGCGTCGGCTATCGCGCGTTTCTCGTGCGTGAGGCGCTCGCGCTCGATCTCACCGGCTGGGCGCGCAACAGGCGCGACGGCGCGGTCGAGTCGGTCGTCTCTGGGCCGCGCCCGGCGCTCGAGGAGCTTATCGCTGCGGCGCGCCGGGGCCCACGGCTCGCGCGAGTCGACGCGCTGCGCGAGGAGCCGGCGGATGAAGCCGCGCTCGTCGCGTTTTGCGGCGCGGGATTTTCCGTCGCCCCTGACGCGTGAGCTGGAGACGAGAATATGACGAACGGCCATCGCTTTATTCTCGCCGGAGTCATGGGCTGGCCGATCGCGCATTCGCGCTCGCCGAAAATCCATAATCACTGGTTCGCGCAATATGTGATCGAGGGCTGCTACGCGCCGCTGCCGGTCGAGCCCGGCCGGCTGGAGGCGGCGTTGCGCGCCATGCCGGCGCTCGGCTTCGCCGGCTGCAATCTCACGATTCCGCATAAGGAGACGGCGCTCCAGTTTCTCGATCATGTCGATGACTCGGCGGCGCGAATCGGCGCCGTCAACTGCATTGTCGTCGAAAAGAACGGCGCTTTGACCGGCCGCAATTACGACGGCTATGGGTTCATCGCGTCGCTTTATGAGGCGGCGCCCCTTTGGCGCGCCGAGAGCGCGCCCTGCGTCATCATCGGCGCCGGCGGCGGAGCGCGCGCGATCGTCCACGGCTTGCTTGAGGCGGGCGCGCGCGAGATTCGTCTGTTCAACCGCACACTGGCGCGCGCGGAAATTCTCGCGGCCGACTTTGGCCCGCGCGTGTCGGCCCTGCGCTGGGAAGAACGCGAGGCGGGGCTCGCCGGAGCGGGACTTCTCGTCAATGCGACGAGCCAGGGCATGGTCGGCCAACCGCCGCTGGATCTGTCGCTCGCGGCATTGCCGAAATCGGCGCTCGTCGCCGATATTGTTTATGCGCCGCTGGAGACGCGATTATTGGCGGCTGCCCGCAAACATGGCGCGACTCCCGTCGATGGGCTCGGCATGCTGTTGCATCAGGCGCGCCCGGCGTTCCGCGACTGGACCGGCGTGATGCCGGACGTGACGCCGGCGCTGCGCGCCAAGATCGTCGCAACGCTGTAAAAGATCGTCGCAACGCTATAAAAGAAAAAGCGCCGCGACATCGCCCGCGGCGCTCTTCTTACATCAACTCACTTTTCGCGTTACGCCGCGCGCGCGCCGTAGATCGGCGCGATGGAAAAGTTCAGCAGACGTTGCGCGAGCGTCATCAATTCGGTCGACTGCCGCAGCAGCGCGTCAATCCGTTCGCTCACGAAACGCGACTGAAGAGTCGTCGCCTCGTCGATCGTCTTGGCGTTGGCGAGCCGCTCGGCGAAGTCGAGGAACGCTGTGGCGTTTTCCGCCCAGAGATCGATGGACTTCTGCTGCCAGAGGGCAGGGTCGAATCCTTCGGCCTCGCTTTCGGCGGGCTTTGGCGGTTCGGAGATCGCGAGGGCTGTAGACGGAGCCGCAACGACCACCGGCGTCTGCGTTTCAACAGGGGCGGGCGCCGGCTCTGCGCTGACAGCTTCGCTCACCGTCGGAGCCGTCTCGGTCTCCGGAACGCTGGGGGCCGGACGTTTCGTTTCGGGGGCCTTTGATTTGGGGGAAACGTTCTGCGGATTGGCCATTGAGCTTCTCCCCGTTAGGACTTCGTCGTCGTGCGCTGAAGGCTCGCGCCAAGCTCCGTGGTCTGCTCCTGGATCGCTCGCAGCTGCGCCTGCACGAACTCCGACTGAAGCTTGAAAACTTCCTGCGGGTCCTTGGCGTGGACGAGCTTCTGGGCCAGATCAAAGGCCGCGTTGACATTGGCCTCCGCAAAAGACAGGGCCTTGGCGCTAACGTCCTTGGCGCTCGGCAGGCCGAACGGCAGGTCCGCCGAAGTGTCCAGCGCCTTCTGCGCGGCTCCGGCGAAACCTTCAAAGGCCTTGCGCGCCTGTTCGACGCTCTTCTCCGCAAAATCGCGGACTTCAGTGGGAATTTGATAGACAGCTTCGACCATGGCGCACCTCCGTGCGGTGAAAATCAAACAAGCCCCGCGGCAAACCATATGTAACCCGCGCCGCGCCCGGCCCCAACGACGATCCGGCGCTCAGTCATACTGCCCGATTTGATGTTGCAATGCAACAAATTTGTGCGCCGCAGCAGATCGAGGGCGGAAGCGCCGATCGGGGGCGGAAGTGCTGGAAGCGTAGAAATACTAAGAAAAACGCGCGACAATCATAGACCTTGCGCGCGGCGGCGACTAATTTGCTTTTATCCGTTAGCGTCGAGCCGACGAGACGCCTGGGAAGCGCGCGGCGAGCGAGACCGTCGGTTGAGGCGGTAGGCAATGGGCGGTTCGCAGCAGGACCTCGAGGAAGACGCGCGAGCAGCCGCTTGCGTGGCGGCGGATCCTGTTTTTTCCGCGCTCGACGCCTCCGGCGCGCCGATTATCGCGGCGAGCGGCGATCCTCTGCGCATTGCGTTTCTGAACGATCCGGCGCGCGCCGTCTTTGGCGAAGACGCCGGCGGGCTCGCCGACCGGCTGTTTCGCGGCGACGATCCAGGGCCACGACGTCTGGCCGAGCTTGTCGGCGAACTGCGCCGCCGCCCAGGTCTTCGTCTTGAGCGGCTAAGCTTTCGTGCTTTCGCGCAGGCGCAAACGGTCACCTTTCTCTGCCGCGGCCTCACCGCGGAAGGCGGCGACTGTTTCGTTATCGCGGCGCTTGGCGTGCGCGCTGATTCGCCGGCTCAGGACCGGCGCGCGGCCGACGCTTCGGCTGAAGCGCGGGTCAGCGGCGCGACGGCGGCCCTCCGCCGCCGCCTTGCGGCGCGACACGGCGCTCGTTCGCCGCGCTTTTTATGGAAGACCGACGCGGCAGGACGGTTCACCGACGTGACCCACACGCTCGCCGACGTGGTGGGCGAAAAGGCCGCCGACATCCTCGGCCGCTCAGTGCAGGATGCGACGCAGGCCCTGACGCTCGACGCCGCATTTGCCCGCGCCGCCGCCTCACGCCGCGCGTGGAGCGGCGTCGAGGTCGAGTGGCCCTTGGAAGGAGACGCCGGATGTGTGCCGACGACGCTCGGCGCTCTGCAGATGACGGATTCCGCGGGGCGGTTTCTCGGCTATCAGGGCTATGGCGTGTTGCACATTGATCGCGGGCGAGTCGCCGAACCCGTTGCGGCGACCGCTTCCGGTTCGAGTTCTGAAGAGAAATCCTTCGAGCCGTCGCTCGACAATGTCGTGATGCTGCGCGCGCCGGCTTCGGCGCGCGTCGATGTGAGAGAGGCGCTCAGTTCGAGCGAACGCCTAGCGTTTGACGAAATCGCGCGGGCGCTCACGGAAGGCGATCTCGTCATCCCCACGGCGGAGGCCGCCGCGCCGTCGGAGCCCGTGCCTGACGAGCAAGCGCCGCCGACGCGTCGCAATCTCGAGCTCATCGCGCCGGGCCCGGAGCAAAGCGCCCTGGCGCTCGCTCGCACGCTCGAAGAAAAGCTTGCGCGGGCGAAGTCCGAGAGCGCGCTGCTTGGCGCGGCTTTCGACCTCTCGCGCGCGCCGCTTGCGATCGTGGCGGCGGACGGGAAGATCGTGAGAGCCAACGCGCCATTTGCGGCTTGCTTGGCGACGGAGGCGACTGCGCTTGAGAGCCGCGACCTGACATCTTTTTTCACCCCAACCGACGCGCAAATCCTCAGTCAGCTTTTTTCCGACGTCCAGCCGCACGCCCACGCGCGCGTATCGCTGGCCACAGCGCCGCTGCGCGGGAGCGTCCCCGTCGATCTCATCCTGCGCCGGGTCTTCGTCGAAGGAAGGCCGATGATGTTGGTTTCCGCCGAGCCTTTGGAGGCCGCATCTGCGGATGACCGCGCGCTGGAAGCGGCGCGTCTTGCCGCCGAAAGCGCCAATGCGGCGAAGTCCGATTTCCTGACCCGCGTATCGCATGAGATTCGCACTCCGCTGAACGCCATCATGGGCTTTGCGGAAGTGATGATGGAGGAGCGTCTCGGGCCGATCGGCTCTCCCCGCTACAAGGAATATTTGAAAGACATCCGCGCTTCCGGCGCGCATGTCTTATCCCTCGTCAACGATCTTTTGGATCTCTCCAAGATCGAAGCTGGCAAGATGGAGCTTTCGTTCTCGCGCGTCGACGCCAATGCAACCATCGCCGAATGCGCGTCGATCATGCAGGCCCAGGCCAACCAGGGGCGCGTCGTCATGCGTCTCGCGCTTGCGGCGGGCCTTCCGCCGCTGAGGGCTGATGCGCGCTCGCTCAAGCAGATTCTTCTCAATCTTCTGTCGAATGCGGTGAAGTTCAACGAGCCGGGCGGTCAGGTCATCGTGTCGAGCGCGCTGAACGACGCCGGCTCTGTCGTCATCCGGGTCAAGGACACTGGGATCGGCATGTCGGAGGCGGATGTCGCGACCGCCTTGGAGCCGTTCCGGCAGGTTGGCGCATCGCGCAGGGCGAGCGGGACGGGGCTTGGGCTGCCGCTGACAAAGGCTTTGATCGAGGCGAATCACGCCTCATTCAGCATTAAGAGCCGTCACAATGAAGGCACGCTAATCGAAATCGCGTTTCCGCCGCCGCAAGCTCTCGCGGCGGAGTAGTCCGAACAACGATGGAAGAGGGGCCGGTGGGAAACGAGAGCTGAACCGGAGCAGCTCAGTCCGTTGGCGCAACAACGCCGACGCTTAGGCCAAGCTGGTGCTCGCCAACGGACCGGTATGGGACGTAAAGGCCCTAGTTTTCTTGACCTTAGCGGCCAATCTTCATCGCGACGAGAGCGCCGCCGATGACGATAGCGAGCATGAGTCCCGGGATAAGATACTGCATATTTTTTCCTCCCACGTTGAGCCAGCCAGTGGCTCTTTTTTCCGGCTTCGCCGCGATATAGCTTCACCAAAGGGCACTGTCTTTGTCAAGCGCCACCTTGCCCTATTTGTGCGGGTTTGTGCCGATCTTCGCTGCATCGGATCGCCCTGTCACAGGCCGACAATCGCGGCGCTGAAGCCATCGGCCCATAGAAGTTGCGGCGCGCGGACTGACCGCGCGTCGCGCAATTGCCGCCGTGGCGCGGTTGCGCCAATCTCGCGGCCCCTCTTCAAAGGCGACTCGCATTCTCATGGCTTCCGCCGCTCGCGTCATCGATCTTAACGCCGACCTCGGGGAAGGTTTCGGCCATTGGCGCATGGGCGACGACGACGCCATGCTCGACATCGTGACGAGCGCCAATGTCGCTTGCGGCTTCCACGCCGGCGACCCCGACATCATGGCGACGACATTCTCGCGCGCTAAAGAAAAGGGAGTCGCCGTCGGCGCCCATGTCGCCTTTCCGGACCTCGCAGGCTTCGGGCGGCGCAGTTTGCCGATGAGCGCGCGGGAAATCGAGCGCGCGGTCGCCTATCAGCTCGGCGCGGCGCAGGCGCTCGCGGCTTTGAGCGGACATCGGATCACCCATGTGAAGGCGCATGGCGCGCTCGCCAATATCGCCGAGCGCGACGCCGACGTCGCGAACGCCATCGCCCGCGCGGTCCGCGGCGTCGATTCGTCGCTCGCGCTGCTCGCGATTGCGCTCTCCGAGCAAACGCTCGCCGGCGCGCGCGCGGGGCTGCGCGTGGTGAACGAAATTTTCGCCGACCGCACCTATATGGACGACGGACGGCTGCAGCCGAGATCACAAGAAGGCGCGGTGATCGAGGATATCGAGATAGCCAGCGCCCGCGTGCGCGACATGCTCGCCAGCGGCGGTCTCAAGACCAACAGCGGCGGACTCTTGCCGACGCAGATCGACTCGGTCTGCGTCCACGGCGATTCGCCGCTCGCGGTTGAAATGGCCCGGAGCCTGCGCGCCGCGCTCGAAGGCGACGGCTGGAAGCTGCGCGCCTTCGCAGGAGCGTGATCGCGATGGACGATGAGACACCGCGCTTTCTCGACTGCGGCGAGGCGGCGCTTTCAGTGGAATTCGGCGACAGCGTCGATCCCGCCGTCAATGCGCGCGTGCTGGCGCTCGACGAACGTCTTCGCGCCGCGCCGCCGGCCGGCCTGCGCGAAACGACGCCCACCTACCGCGCGCTGTTCCTGCGCTACGAGCCGCTCGAAATTTCGCGCGCCGCGCTCATTGCGGCGATCGAAGCTCTGATCGGGACTGGGGGCGTTGAGGCGTCGCAGCCAGCTGCGCGCTGGACCATTCCCTGCTGCTATGATCCCGAATTCGCTGAGGACATTGGCGAAGCCGCCGCGCTGCTCGGGCAGACGGCGCAATCCATCGCGCAGCTGCACGCCGGCGCCGACTATCGCGCCTATATGTATGGTTTCGCGCCGGGGTGGTGCTATCTCGGCGGACTGCCTCAGGCGCTCGCGATCCCGCGGCGCGTCAGCCCGCGCGGTCCGACGCCGCAGGGCGCGGCGCTGATCGGCGGCGCGCTCTCTTTGATCGCCGCCAATCCGATGCCGACCGGCTGGTATGTCATCGGGCGCACGCCTGAGCGCATGTTCGCGCTGAACCGCGACCCGCCTTTTCTTGTCGCGCCGGGCGACGCCGTGCGCTTCGAGCCGATCGACGCCAAGACATTTCTATCGCTCGATGCGCGCGCCTTGGCCGGCGAGACGGTGGCGCGCCGGGAGACGCTGCTTTGAGCGCACGGCTCCTCGTCGACGCCGCCGGACCCGGCGTCACCATTCAGGACGAGGGGCGCTTCGGGCTGTCGCGCTACGGCGTCACGCCGGCGGGGCCGATGGATCTTGGCGCTTATCTCGCCGCGACGCGCGCCGCCGGCGCCGACAGCGCAATCGAAGTTTCGCTCGGGGGCGTGACGCTTCGGGCGGAAGGCGCGACGCTTTGCGTCGCCGTGGCGGGCGGAGATTTCGACATCCGGCTCGACGGGCGGCCAATGCCGCCGGCGTGCCTGCTGCCGCTTGCCGAAGGCGCACGGCTCGCGCTGCGCGCGGGCGCGTTAGGGGCCTGGTGCTATGTCGCCGTCGGCGGAACGCTCGCTTTCGCGCCCACGCTGGGTTCGCGCGCCACGCACGCCCGGTCCGGCCTCGGTCCAAAGCCGCTCGCCGCCGGCGACGCCTTGACGCTCGCCGAGACGGCGGCGCCGCCGCTCGAGCCGCTGGCCTTGGCGGGGCCTTGGCTGACGTCGAGCGACGCGCCGATCCGCCTGGTTCTCGGGCCTCAGGCGGATTATTTCGCGCCGCAGGAGATCGAGGCCTTTCTGAACGCACGCTGGCGCATCGGCGCCCGCAGCGATCGCATGGCCTATCGGCTCGAGGGGCCGGCGATCCGGCATCGGCGCGGACATGACATCGTCTCCGACGGCGTCGCCATGGGCGCGATCCAGATCCCCGGCGACGGCGCGCCGCTCGCGCTGATGGCGGACCGACAGCCGACCGGCGGCTATCCGAAAATCGCGACGATCATCGGGGCGGATCTCGGCCGGCTGGCGCAATTGCGTCCCGGCGAAGACCTGTCCTTCCGCGCCGTGGACTGGGACGAGGCGGTCGCCGCCCGCCGCGCCTATTTTGCGGCCATCGAGGCCGGCGCGACGCGCGAGCCTCTCGGCGCCGAGATGACCACCGAGTCGCTGCTGGCGGAAAATCTCGTCGGCGGCGTCGTCAACGCGCGAGACTGATCACTCCGCGGGCTCTTTGACCTCGGTGAGGAGAGCGACGGGCGCGGCCGGCTGCGGCGCCGTCGCGGCGAGCGCCGCCTTTGCAGCCGCTTTCCGCCGCTTCCACCATTTGATCAGCATCATCCACCACGGGTCGCCGACATGCAGGTGATAACGCAGCGGCGTCTTGATGATGGCGAGCACGAGCCCGATCGAGAACAGGCACCAGACCGCCGGCCATTCATTGATGTTGCTGGTCGTCAGGCCGGCGAGAAACGGTCCGGCAAGCCAGGAGAACAGGATGAAGCGCCAGCTGCCGAAGAGTGACGGGATATAGAAGGCCATCAGCGGATATTCGATATAGCCGCGTCCGAGATAGGGATTGTTGACCATGGAATTGCCAATGCCATTCGTCGGCAGCAGCCAGGCGATGTGCCATTCGCCGCGGACCGTGCAGAGCATGTCGCCGCACAGCGGGCGTCCAGCGGCGCAGTGGCCAGCCCAGTCGAAGGGATAGAGCTGCAGCAGCATGGCGATGGCCGCGACGAAGCAGCCGAAATAGGCCCAGGGCGCGATGATGCGGGCGCTGTCCTTGGGCATGAAATAGAGCGCGACGGCGTTAATGAAGAAGGGCTGGAATGTGATGTGGAGATAACCAAACATGGTCATCAATTGGTTGAGTGGCGAGTCGCACTGATTCAAGACCGAGTAGGCGACCGCCTGAAGCGACTCCATGCTGGCGAAGTAGAGAAGGCAGACCCAGAGGGCGAGCGGTTCGGGGTCCTTTTTGAGCGCCGAATAGGCCGCGCCGGCGATCCCCGCCGTCGCCAACACCGCTGACGCCTCTCCACTCCAACACATTCGGACATTTCCTCATTTTTATTGTCTGCGACCCGATACACTATCCGCCGGGTCGGTCAAAGCCCCCGATGGGCTGAAAAGCCCTTGAGTTCAGGCTGGAACGTCGGGGGAGAAGTCCGCCGGCGCCAGCTCGAAGCCGGCGAATTCGAAGCCCGGCGCGACCGTACAGCCGACGAGGGTCCATTCGTCAGGCCCCTGGCCGAGGCTTTTCGCCGACTGCCAAACGCCTACGGGGACCACGGCTTGCGGCTGCTCGCCCGCTGCGAGTTCCGCGCCAAGGCGCAAGACTTCGGTCGGGGCGCCGGGCGACGCGATCTTAAGCTCCAGCGCCGCGCCGGCGTAGAAGTGCCAGACTTCGGCGGCGTCGACCCGATGCCAGTGGGATATCCCGCCGCCAGGGAGCAGATAGTAGATCGCCGTCGAGGCGGCGCGGCCTCCCGGCCCGGCCGAGCAGGGATCGCGAAAGGTCTGCCGATAAAAACCGCCCTCGGGATGTGGCGCGAGATCGAGAAGCCGGACGACCTCCTGCGTCGAAAGCCCGGTGGTCATGCGGCGAAGCTGTTCTTGCGTTCGCGCATCGCCGCGAAGACGGCGAAGGGATCGGCGCCCTTCATGCCCATCGCGGCCTTCACGCTCGGGTCCTCGACCCGCAGAAACGGGTTGGTGGCGTTTTCGAGCGCGATGGTCGTCGGCAGGGTGAATTTCCGCTCCTTGCGCAGATCCGCGACGGTCTGCGCCCGCTCGCGCAACACTGAGTTCTCTGGATCGACAGTGAGCGCGAATTTGGCGTTAGCCTGCGTATATTCGTGTCCGCAATACACCTGTGTTTCGCCGGGCAGATTGGCGAGCGTTTCGAGCGTGAGGCGCATCATGTCCATGGTGCCCTCGAAAACGCGGCCGCAGCCGAGCGAGAACAGCGTGTCGCCAACAAACAAAATTTCATCGTCGCCGAAATAATAGGCGATGTGTCCAAGCGTATGGCCGGGCGTTTCAATGACGCGCGCGCGCGCCTCGCCGACTTCCACGATATCGCCTTCCGAAACCGCGCGATCGAGCGGCGGCAGTCGATGCGCGTCCTTGGCGGCGCCGATCACCTTCATGTGCGGAAAGCGCGCCTTGAGCGTCTGCGTTCCCTGAACGTGATCGGCGTGGTGATGGGTCAGAAGCAAATGCGTCAGCGGCCAGCCGCGTCGCTCGGCCTCATTGGCGATCGCTTCGCCGTCGGGCGCATCGACGCTCGCGGTCGCGCCGAGTTCCGGCTCATGAACGAGCAGGCCGAAATTATCGTTCAGGCAGATGAACTGCGCGACTTCCAATGCCATCGGGCTTGTCTCCTCGGGCGGTCCCTATCATAAACGCGCTTCGTCAAAAAACGCGACTGCGGCGTGCGAACGATCTCAGCGTCTTGCGCCATTGCTCGATTGCGCCGATGATCCGCGCCATGCTCGACGTTGTCGAATTGCGCGCGTTTTACGATACGGCGCTGGGCGGGGTCGCCCGACGCCTTGTGTCGCGGCTGGTGCGCGCGCGCTGGCAGGACCACGCCGGCCTGCGCGTGCTCGGCCTTGGCTACGCGACCCCCTATCTCGACGGTTTTCTCGAAAAAGCGCAGCGGGTTCTTGCCTTTATGCCGGCCACCCAGGGCGTCGTCCATTGGCCGCCCGACGGGCGCTCCGCCTCCGCTCTGGTGGAGCCGTCGATGACGCCGTTGCCCGACGCCAGTATGGATCGCATCCTGATCGTGCATGCGCTCGAAACGGACGAACACCCGCATGATCTCCTTGAGGAGATCTGGCGCATTCTTGCGCCGGGCGGCCGGGTGCTGATCGTCGCGCCGAGTCGCACGGGGCTTTGGGCGCGCGTCGACACGACGCCCTTTGGACAGGGCCACCCCTATTCGCGCGGCCAGCTGCAGCAATTGTTGCAGGCGGCGCAGTTTCTGCCGCTCTATTGGGACGAGGCGCTTTACGTGCCGCCGTTCCAGCGTGCTTCGCTGCTGCGCTCCGCGCCGGCCTTCGAGCGAATCGCCGGCCGCTTTTCGCTGCCCGGCGGCGGCGTGCATATCGTGGAGGCGACGAAGCAGCTCTATCGCCCGGTTATGCGCCGCGCCGTGCGTCGCCTGCCGATCGAACTTGAGCCGGCGATGGAGCCCGCCGGCGCCGAGGCGGGGCTGGAAGGAATAAGTTAGAGCGTTGCACCAAAACGCCGAGCCATCGCGCGCGACGATGCGATGGGCGACAATTGCGATCGGCGGCAATATCGTCTTCACGCGCCGATGGCGCCCGCCCCATAACTTCGTGCGTCAGCGTCGGCGAAGTTCGACGGCGACGCCGAACGACTGCGCCAGGAACAGGGCGCCATGGATCAATCCGGTTTCGTCGATTCCATGGCCAAGCCGCGCCGAGAGGTGCCATTGGGTCGGCACGCCGGAGTCGGCAAGCGCATTGGCGGACATGAGCAGCGCCTCGACCGGGATCATTTCGTCTTCTTCGCCGTGCGCCAAAAGGACGGCCGGCGGTTTCTCATAGGCCAGCGGCGCTTCGTCCGCCTGCGCCGGCCCGAGCACATAGACTCCTGAATAGCCGAGAATCGCGCGCGGCGCGCGCTTGCGGCGCAGTCCCGTATGCAGCGCCATCATCGTGCCCTGGCTGAATCCGACCAGCGCCAGCGCGCGATCGTCGAACCCGCGCTTGGCGAGTTCGTCGTCCAGAAAGGCGTCGAGCGTCGGACGCGCCGCGACGCAGCCGCGCCAGCGCTCTTCGGGATCGCGCATGGTGAGCGGAAACCATTGTCGTCCGGTCGGCGATGCGGCGCATCGCTCAGGCGCATGCGGCGCGACGAAATCGGCGTCGGGAAGGAAGGCGCGCCATTGGCGGCCGATCTCGATGAGATCGGCGCCGTCGGCGCCGTAGCCGTGAAGAAAAACGACGAGCTGCTTTGGCTTGCCGGAACGCGCCTGCACTCTCGGACCATCAATCGCCGCCATGAACCTGCGCCCTTCCGTCGCATAGATGCGTGGCGAGGTTTATGCGCGAAGCGCGGCGCCGACGCAACGG
This sequence comes from Methylocystis sp. H4A, assembly GCF_015709545.1. Taxonomy (NCBI): domain Bacteria; kingdom Pseudomonadati; phylum Pseudomonadota; class Alphaproteobacteria; order Hyphomicrobiales; family Methylocystaceae; genus Methylocystis; species Methylocystis sp. H4A. The sequence continues at coordinate 32,679 of NZ_JADNQY010000025.1, forward strand.
CGCGCGAAACTATAATGTCTTGACGAAAAACGAGACGATCTTGAACGCATAGATGCAAGCGGCGGCCAGCGTGCTGTGCTTGACCATGGTCATGGCGAGATAAATGTGATCAGGCCTCATGAAAACCCTCATAGTCGCACGCAAACGCTGCGCGCCGGCGATCGCATCAGGAGCGACCCATTGGAGTGAGACAGTTGCTTTGCGAAGCGTCGCGCGGCCCGCGTCTCGAACCGGCTCCCGCAAGAGCCGCGCCATGCGCCGTCGGTTCGATTGCGTCGGTTCGCCGCAGGCGATGTAATGACGTCGAACCCTTCGTCGGCACCTATACTTTGACGACGCGCCTGGTCAAGCGAAGCGCGCTGAGATTCCTAGCTTTGCGACAATGTGTCACCTGAAAACGCAATGGTGAACAATGCGCCGGCCCTGCTGGCGATTTCGTCGAAATGCGCGAAATAGCAATAGGAAAGTCATCGATCAGGAACGCGATGAAAGGCTGACCCTGTGGCCAAGTTTCTCATCATTGCGGGGCTCGTCATGGTCGGCCTCGGCCTTCTGTGGATGGTCGGCGAGAGATTTGGCCTCGGGCGCCTGCCAGGCGATATCGTCGTCGAGCGTGGCAATTTTAAATTCTATTTTCCACTCGCCACGTCGCTCATTTTGAGCGTCGTCATCAGTCTGCTCTTGTGGCTGTTCAATCGCTGAGCTTTTGACAATTCGACGCAGGCGTCTGCTAATGCCGCCGAAGAAGGAGGCGCCGGTGCCGCAGTCGTTTACAAGTTTGTCCGTCCCGCAAATGGCCGCTCTGTTCTGCGTCGGCTCGGTCGCCGTGACTTGGCTCGGCGTTTTGCTTTTCAATCGGCTCGCGCATGGGTGGATACATGGGCGTCGCAACGCTAATGAAATGATCGGCCTGACGCTGGCCGCCTATTCGACGCTTTACGGAATTTTGCTGGGATTGCTCGCGGTCGAAGCCTATCAGGATTTTTCTTCCGTTCAGGACATCATCTCTAAGGAGGCGTTGACGATCGCCACCCTTCATCGAGATTTCGACGGCTTTCCGCAGCCGACGCGGGGCGAGCTTCAGGACAATCTGCGCAACTATGCGCGCGAGGCGATCGACGCTGTCCATCCGCCGCCCAATGTTCCTCAGGACCCCCATTCACGTTCGCCTGGATTGACGGCGCTCTTCGCGCAGGTGATGAGTTTTCAAGCCAAACTGAAAAGCGAGGAAATCGTTCAGACCGAGACGTTCAGTCGCCTGAACACGCTTGTCGAGCATCGCCGCTATCTCATCGCCGCCGGCGCGAATGGCATTCCAAAGGAGCTGTGGCTGGTGGTCTGTCTCGGCGGTTTTTTATTGCTTGGGCTGATATGCATCTTTGACATGGAGTTCCATGTCCATCTGATCCTGAGCGGCGCAATGGCGCTGTTTCTCGGCTCGGTGATCTTTCTGATCGCCGCGATGGACAATCCATTTAACGGCGGCATGACGGTCGATTCAGGGCCGCTTGAAGCGGTGCTGGCGACCTTCCCGGAGGCGCGCTGAGGCGTTTCTGGCGGTCCCGAAGGGATTCGAACCCCTGACCTTCGGTTTAGGAAACCGCTGCTCTATCCTGCTGAGCTACGGGACCGCGTCGCCCCTCTCTAGCATAGCGTGCGTCGGAGAAAAAAGACGCCATGCGCCCTCCGGCCAGCGCCAGAGGACTCATTTCCTCCTCAGGAAGTATTCCGCGCCACTTCCTCGAGCTGCGTAATGCATGCGCCCCAGCCATCGTAGAAGCCCAATTCTTCATGGCGGCGGCGTTCGGCGGCGTCCTTGTGCATGACGCGCGCAACGTAGCGCGTGCCGGGGCCCTCGTCGGCCATGGTCAGAATCGCCGTAAATGCGAGCCAGGGCGAGGCGGGACGCCAGCCGCCGATTAGCATGGAGGTGAAGACGATGCGCTCCTGTGGCGTGACGTCGAGGAAGCAGCCGGGATTGTCGCTTTCTCCGCCATCTGGCCCGCTCATGAACGTGTGGAAGCCGCCGCCGGGACGAAAGTCGAAGGCACGAACCTCGGTTTTCCAGGGCCGCGGGCACCACCATTCCTTGAGGAGGGCCGGGTCGGTCCAAGCCTTCCAGACGCGCGCGCGAGGGGCGGCCACGAAGCGGGAAATTTCAAGATCCAGTTTTTGATCGCCCATCCTTAATCCTCGCTTTTCTCCAGGAACGCGTCCAAACGATCGAAGCGCGCCTCCCAATGCGCGCGTTGCCGCGCGAGCCACGCCTGCGCGGCGTCGAATCTTTTTGGCTGGATGCGGCAGGTGCGCACGCGCCCTGTCTTTCGGCTCGTCACAAGCCCGCTCCGCTCCAGAGTCTGCAGATGCTGCATGACCGCTGGAAGCGACATGTTGAGCGGCCCGGCCAATTCGCTGACATTCGCCGGCCCGCGCGCAAGGCGCTCGACCATGGCGCGTCGCGTCGGATCGGCGAGCGCCGAGAACATGCGATCGAGGCTCTCAGAACGCTTAGGCATGTGCTTAAGTATCATTGCGCGGCGTCAGCGGCAACAGAAACTTCACAAACTGCTTAAGTGTTGGACGGACGTATTTCTGCGCTGTATCAGCCGCCGCGCGCCATGAGGCGCTTTTCCCACTCCAGAGCCTGACGAACGATCTCGTCGAGATCGTCATGCTGCGGCGTCCAACCGAGCGTCCGGCGGATTCTTTCATTCGCCGCGACGATCGCGGCAGGGTCGCCTGGACGGCGCGGCGAAATTTCGACGTCGAAATCAACGCCCGAAACCCGTTTCACCGATTCGATCACCTCGAGAACGGAAAAGCCGCGCTCATAGCCGCAATTGGCCGTCAGGTTCGCGCCCCCGTCGCGCAGATAGCGCAAGGCGTCGAGATGGGCGCGCGCGAGATCGGTGACCTGGATATAGTCGCGCACGCATGTCCCGTCGGGCGTCGGGTAATCGTCGCCGAAGACCTGCAGTTTTGGGCGCAGGCCGAGCGCCGTCTGCACGGCGACCTTGATGAGATGCGTAGCGTTCGGCGTCGACTGCCCCGAACGGCCCTTGGGATCCGCGCCGGCGACGTTGAAATAGCGCAAGGCGACATAGGCGAGGCCGTGCGCGCGCGCCGTATCCTCCAGCATCCATTCGACCATGAGCTTCGATCGCCCATAGGGCGAAACCGGCTTTAGCGGCTCGTCCTCGGTCACCGGATTATGCAGAGGATCGCCGTAGACGGCGGCGGTCGAAGAAAAGATGAAGCGTTTGACGCGACGCGCCACCGACGTCGCGAGCAGGGTGCGCGCTTTCGCCGTATTGTTGAGATAATAGCCGAGAGGATCGGCGACGGAATCGGGAACGACGATCTTTGCGGCGAAATGGATGATCTCATTAATGGCATGGCGCTCGATCAAATCCGCGACGAGATCCGCGTCGCCAAAATCGCCGACCACGAGCGGCGTCCCCTCGGGAACCGACCAGCGGAAGCCGGTCGAGAGATCGTCGAGCACGACGGGCGGAGGTTCGCCGGCGTCGAGCAGTTCGAGAACCGTATGACTGCCGATATAGCCGGCGCCGCCCGTAACCAGAACCGTCATGCCACAACCTTCCTCTCGTATCTTCGGCTGACGTTAACGCCGCATGGCCTGAACGTCTCATGTGTTTTGCGCCATTCGCGTCGCGAACTCTACGATCCAGCCAAATCGTGCTAAGCGGCCCGTTTTCAAGCCGCCTTCCGTCGACCCTGCGGCGAGTCGCCTCCGGAGCGATTCGCCGCTATCACCCCTTCGCCGTCTCACCTCTCAATGGGCCTCTCCATGAGCAAACGCATTCGCAAGGCTGTTTTCCCCGTCGCCGGCCTCGGCACGCGCTTTCTGCCCGCCACCAAGGCCGTGCCGAAGGAGATGCTAACCGTCGTCGACCGCCCGGTCGTGCAGCATGTCGTGGACGAAGCCCGAGAAGCCGGAATAGAGCATTTCATTTTCGTCACCGGGCGCGGCAAGGGGGCCATCGAAGATCACTTCGACATGGCCTATGAGCTTGAGGATACGCTGCGCCGCCGCAACAAGACCAAGGAATATGAAGCGCTGATGTCGGACCTGCCAGCTGCGGGCGCGACAAGCTTCACCCGCCAGCAGGCGCCGCTTGGCCTCGGCCACGCCGTGTGGTGCGCGCGCGACATTATCGGCGACGAGCCCTTCGCGGTGCTGCTGCCCGACATGATCACGCTTCCGGCGCGAGGCAAAAGCGCGCGCTGTCTCGCAGAAGCGGTCGCGGCTTACGAAACCCATGGCGGCAATATCATCGCGGTCGAGGAAGTGAAGCCGGAAGAGACGCATCAATACGGCATCGTCGCGCGTGGCAAGGATTACGGGGCGACGTTCGAAATCACAGGGATGGTCGAAAAGCCGCCGCAGGGGACGGCGCCCAGCAATTTCATCATTTCCGGTCGATATATTCTGGAGCCGGAAATTTTCACGCTGCTTGAAAAGCATGAAAAAGGCGCCGGCGGCGAAATTCAGCTCACCGACGCCATGATCCATCTTGCGAAGACGCGGCCCTTCCACGCCGTACGCTTCGACGGGCGGACCTATGACACGGGCTCAAAGCTTGGATTTCTCGTGGCCAATGTCGCCTTCGGCCTAGCGCGGCCGGACGTCGCGGAGGGCCTGCGCGCCGAGCTGAAGAAGATGCTCGATTAGGGTGTATATCCAAAAAAGACAGTGGCTTATGCGCGTCTTGGGCGAACGGCGGCTCTTGTGCCGCCGCGGTCCTCCGTTTGACGCCGGCGCGCGCCTCATTAAACCTTCAAACGATTCTTAAGATCGGCGCGAGGCCGCGCGCGGTTGAAATCAAGCAAAGGATTGAACACTGATGCCGCAACAAGGCGCCGCGCGCAGAATCGTTATTACCGGAATGGGCGCGGTGTCGGCCGCCGGCGTTGGCGCGAGGCCGCTGTGGCGCGCGGCGCGCGACGGCGTGTCTTGCGTGCGCCCGCTGAGATCGGAGCGCCCCTATGTTGGGCGAATCAAGATCGCCGCGCAGGTCCCGGATTTCACTCCGGCGGCGCATATCGAAGCCGAACTGCTTCCCTACTGCGATCCCTTCACGCAATTTTCCATCGTCGCGGCCGACGAGGCGCTGGCGCAGGCGGGGTTCGAGCGCAAGCAAGTCGGCGGGCCGCGCACCGCGGTCATCATCGGCACCGGCATTGGCGGCGCCACGACCATCGATAATAACGCCTATCTCGAATATAAGCTCGACGGCCGTCCGGATACGTTGACCGTGCCGCGCCTGATACCGAGCGCCGCGCCGACGACTCTCGGCATGCGCTACGGCGCCAAGGGACCGACCTTCGCGCTCGCCTCCGCCTGTTCCTCGGCGGCGCAGGCCATCGGCGAAGCCTTCGAAATGCTGCGCGCCGGCCGCGCCGACCGGGCCATCGCCGGCGGCGCCGAAGCCTGCGTGATCAATGGTTCGATTCGCTCCTGGGAGTCGCTGCGCGTTCTCACGCCGGATCTCTGCCGCCCGTTCTCGCAAAAGCGCAACGGCATGACGCTTGGCGAAGGCGCCGCTGTCTTCATCCTGGAGACGCTGGAAGGCGCACTGGCGCGCGGCGCGACGCCGCTCTGCGAACTCGCCGGCTATGGCACGACGAGCGACGCTTTCGATCCGCTGCGCGCCGATGTCGAAGGCCCGTCGCGCTGCATGCGGCTTGCGCTCGACAGCGCCGGATTGGAGCCCGGCGATGTCGACTATCTTAACGCCCATGGCACCGCGACCTACGCCAATGACATCACCGAGTCGCAGGCGATGCGCGCCGTTTTCGGCGACACGCCGCCGCCGGTTTCGTCAACGAAACCCGTGCACGGCCATGCGCTGGGCGCAAGCGGCGGGCTGGAGCTCGTCGTGACGATTTCCGCGCTGCGCGATCAGATCGCGCCGCCGACGATCAATTTTCTTGAGCCTGACCCCAAATGCGAGGTCGACGCCATTCCCAATGTCGCGCGCGAGATGCCGATTCGCGTCGCGCTCTCGAATTCTTTCGCCTTTGGCGGCATCAACGCCACGCTCGCCGTGCGGGCGATGACTTGATCGGGTAGGGCCCTAGAATCGCAGTAGTTTCGCAAGAGGGGCGGTCGACCGCGATGACAGGGAACGACGAGGAGGGCAGGGGCGGCGCCCCAAAAGGGGCGGATTTTAGCCCGAAGTCTAACAGCGAGCCGAAGAAGAAGGCGGCGCTTGCCGCCGCCTTGCGCGCCAATCTTGCTCGTCGCAAGGCGCGCGAGCGCGCGCTGCGGGACCAGGCGTCAGCGAAAAACGGCGGGAACTCGAAAACCGACAGCGAGGGGTGATGGATAAGATCAAGATCGTCGGCGGGACCAGGCTCAATGGCGTGATCCCGATCTCCGGCGCGAAGAACGCCGCCTTGCCGCTGATGATCGCATCGCTCCTGACGCGCGAAACCGTGACGCTCGCCAATATGCCGCTCCTCGCGGACGTGATGCTTCTCGAGCGCATCCTCGGCAATCATGGCGTGGATTACGCCATTGCCGGCAAGCGCACCGGCGAGTCCGTCGACGCCGGCCGCACCGTTCATCTCACCGCGCGCGAAATCGTCGACACCACCGCGCCCTATGATCTCGTCTCGCGCATGCGCGCCAGCTTCTGGGTGCTCGCGCCGCTCGTCGCGCGTTGCGGCGAGGCGCGCGTGTCGCTGCCGGGCGGCTGCGCCATCGGCACGCGGCCGGTCGATCTGCTGCTCATGGCGCTGGAAAAGCTCGGCGCCAAACTCGACATCGAAAATGGTTACGTCGTCGCCTCGGCGAAGAACGGGCTCACCGGCGCCGAGATCGACTTTCCCAAAGTCACGGTCGGCGGCACGCATACGGCGCTGATGGCGGCGTCGCTCGCGCGCGGAACCACCGTGCTGCGTAACGCCGCGCGCGAACCCGAAGTCGTCGATCTTGCCGACTGCCTCATAAAAATGGGCGCGCGCATCAAGGGCGCCGGCCAGTCGACGATCGAGATCGAGGGCGTGGGTTCGCTTTTCGGGGCCAGACATGCGGTCATGCCTGATCGCATTGAGGCCGGCACCTACGCCATGGCGGTGGCGATGACGGGGGGCGACGTTCTGCTCGCCGGCGCGCGCGCCGATCTTCTGCAGGCGGGGCTCGACTCCCTCGTGCAGGCAGGCGCCAGCATCACCGAGACGAATGAAGGACTGCGGGTGACGCGTAACGGCGCCGGCATTTCGCCGGTCGATGTCACGACGGCGCCGTTCCCGGCCTTCCCGACCGATCTGCAGGCGCAATTCATGGCGCTGATGACGCGCGCCAAGGGCGTTTCGCGCATCACCGAGACGATTTTCGAGAACCGCTTCATGCATGTGCAGGAGCTCGCGCGGCTTGGCGCCCGCATCAAGCTCGAAGGCGACACCGCGATCGTGACGGGGGCGGATCACCTCGATGGCGCGCCGGTGATGGCGACAGATCTGCGCGCCTCCGTCTCGCTCGTCATTGCGGCGCTCGCCGCGCGCGGCGAGACGACGATCAATCGCGTCTATCATCTCGATCGCGGTTTCGAACGCCTGGAGAAGAAGCTGCGCGGCTGCGGCGCGGAAATCGAGAGAATCACCGCGGCGGGGTGAGCGAGGCGTAGCAATTCGTTCGGGGCCTTCGAACTCAATCGATTCTCTTGAATCGAGGTTGCTCAGTCCGGCAGCGATCGGGTTCGCGATGTTCCAGAGAACATCGTGGCGATCCACTGAGTTGACGGAAACTGCGCGCAGAGCGTGAGAAAAGCGATCGCCAGCGGGACCCCGATGAAGGCTCCGGGAAGGCCCCACAGAAAAGTCCAGAGAACGACGGCAAATGTCACGACGGATGGTGAAATCGCCAAAGCCGAACCCGAAATCAGCGGCTCGAGATAGCTGCCAATGACAAATTGAATCACAGCGAGGGTAACGAACACGAACATCGCGCTTTGCCAGGAATCGAATTGAACAAGAGCAAAGAATGCCGGAAGAACCGTAACGATCAACGCCCCGATATACGGGAGATAGTTCAGCGCGAAGGCTAAGATTCCCCAGGCGGCCGCAAGCTCAAGTCCCATCAGCAGAGCAAAACCGGCGACCGCGACGCCCGTAACGATGCTCGCAATTGTGCGCACAATCATATATTTGCGGAATTTCCGCGCAATCGACTGGCTCGCCATCAACAAACGACGACTTGTTTCTTGGTCTTTCAACGTCGCGATATGATTTTGAAAATCTTCTGTTTCGACAAGGCCCATGATCAAGAAGATGAAGACCAGAAGAGAGAAGCCAACAAGAACGTTGATCCTTGTCGCGACTGCTCTCAGAAAGCCGATCAACCAGGCGGCATCGAAATTTTCCGTCACATGCGACATCACGAATATGTCGTGATCTTCCAGCCACTTCGTGGAGTTGCGGAATGTCGTTCCAATCTTCACGAGATTGTGACGAATCCAGTCCGCGATTTCGCCGGCGCCCCAGACGATCATCGACGTCAGCGCGACAACGACGGCAAGCGTCAAGACAATCGTGATCAGGAGCGCCAAAGCTTTTGGCGTTCTGGACGCGAGGGCTTTCTGCAGCGGCCATATCAGCGCGATGATGAATATCGCAAAGATCACCGGCTCGAACACAACCTGAGCCATGGAAGACGCTGCAAGCACAACGAACGCTATGATGAGCCCGGCCATAATGCTCACGACTTTGTTGTCCATGGCGCACCGGTCAATGTTCAATCGCTAATTGGCGATCAATCTAGCGCTGCAACCGAGAATCATCTACTTCGATTCACGCATTTGGCGATTTTGCGCCTGCATGGGTTGAGTGACGAAAGTCGAGCCGCCTTCCCCCGCAGAGGCGGCCACTGGGATGTGTCATTCCCGACGCGCGAAGCGCGATCGGGAATCCAGCAACCGCCAATGATGACGTTGCCGTGGATTCCCGATCAGGCCTTTGGCCTGTCGGGAATGACAAACCCAGCCGTCCACTCACTCGATCACAACCTTCACCGTGCGCGATGCGACCGGCACAAGCGCAAGCCGCGCCTGAATGCGATGTCTGCCGGGCGTCATCGGCCAGAACACGGTTTCGTCCGCCTGCGCCGTGGCGAAGGGTTCCCCGTCGATCGTCCAGACGATCTGCGCATCTGCGCCTGTTGGCGCGAGCTTCAATGCGAGTCGGTTGAAGCGCTCGGGCTGCTCCGGGTTTCGCCAGATATGTGTGTTGTGTTCCGGCGTCGCGATGACGAGCGGCGCGACGCTCATTGCTTGAGGGTTGCACGTATGATCCGCTTCCTCACCCTGCGGAGCGCCTGAAAGGCGCGTCTCGAAGGTTGGCGGCGCGCAGAGCGCTGTTTCTGGAACATCCTTCGAGACGCCGCTTCGCGGCTCCTCAGGATGAGGACGCGGATGTTGCGTTTGGCTCCAACGGGCGTCTTCCGGCTTCACCCATTCACGCAGCGTCTGCGCGCAGTCGGCGCCGCCATCGGCGCGACAGAGATCGATGGCGACGCGTCCCGGCGGCGGCGCAAAAGTTTCCGGCGCGATGTCTCCGGGCTTGGCGTCATGCAGCTTCGCCAGCACGGCGTGGGCAATCCGCGCCGCCGATGAAACGCCCGTCATCGCGCGCATCGCGCCGGCGTCGCCGCGCCCGAGCCACACGCCGACGATGAATCTATGCGAAAAGGCGATCGTCCAGGCGTCGCGATAGGCTTGCGACGTGCCGGTCTTCACGGCGACGGCGAACGGATATTCGAGCGGCCCGTAGCGCGGAAAGGAAGGAAGGCGCGCCTGCGGGTCGGAGAGCATCGAGGCGATCAGCCGCGCGCTGTCGACCGACAATACGCGCCGCGCCGGACGTCGCGATTCGTCGCGCGTGAACGCAAGGTCGCGCATGATCCCGTCGTCGGCGAGCGCGGCATAGGCGCGCATCACGTCTTCAAGCCGCGCCGGCAAGGCGCCGATCGCCATCGAAATTCCGAAACTCTCCGCCGGCGTTTCGAGATCGTGCAGGCCGAGGTCGCGAAGAAAGTTGAAATTCGGCTCAAGCCCGACGCGTCTCAGCAGATTTGTCGCTGGCACATTGCGGGAATTGGCGAGCGCCTGACGGGGCGTCAGCGGTCCAAGATAGAGCCCGTCGGCGTTCGACACGCCCGACGCGCCTTCGGGAATGTCGTTCAAAAGATCCGTGGTCTTGAGCACGCCGCGCTCGAACGCCAGCGCAAAGATGAAGGGCTTCAATGTCGAGCCGGGAGAACGCCGCACGCGGGTGAAATCGAATGCCCCGGCCTGCGGGTCGTTATAGTCGGAGGAGCCGACGTCGGCGATGACGGCGTTCGTTCCTCGCTCAACGACCATCACCGCGACCTGCCGCGCGCCGCGGCGGCGGAAATTTGAAAGATAGCGGCGGGCGAGCCGCAGAACGTCCTGTTCGACCGCCAAATCGATCGTCGCATTGATGCGCCGGTCATTGTCCGCGACGGTGCGCACCAGGCCCTCGCGCGCCAGCGCTTCGTAACGCAGCGCCAGATGCAGCGTTTCGGGGCGGCGCTTGGCGTCGAGCGGCCGCATATGATCGAGCTCGGCGCACGCCAGCGCCGCCTGCGCGGCGTCGAGCGCGCCTTCTTCTTCGAGCCGCGCGATAGCGTGACGCGCGCGCGCTGTCGCCAGTGTCAGACCGCTCTCGCGTGTGATGTTCATCCGTCCTGGCGATTGTGGAATGGCGGCGAGCAGCGCCGACTGCGCCCAGGAGAGGTCTTCGACCGGCTTGTCGAAATAAAAGCGCGCGGCATGGGCGACGCCATGGCCGTTCAATCCGTAAGGCGCGAGGCGCAGATAATGCGCCAGCGTCGCTTCATGGCCGTTGCGCGCGACGATGGCGAGCGCCGTCGCCGCCTGCATCAGCTTTTCGGCGAATGAGCGCGGCCTCTCGCCTTGCATGCGTGCGACCTGCATGGCGATCGTCGAGGCGCCTTCGCGTCTGCCGCGCGTCGTCAGATTGCGCCATGCGGCGCGCAGCAGCGCGCGGCCGTCAACGCCGGGATGATCGTAAAAGCGGCGGTCTTCGAGAGCGAGCGTCGCGCGCGCCATGCGCTGCGGAATGGCGGCGAGCGGCCAATAGCCGTAATCGACGCGCGGGGTTTTGGTCGTAGGATCGCGCGTCTTGTCGCCGATCTGCGTGAGAAAGGCGCCGTTGCGATCGTAGACGATGGCGCTGGCGCGGGGCGCGACGAGTTCGGCGCGCGACAGCGCCGCGTGCGAGAGCCAGGCGGCGCCTGCCATGATCGCTGCAGTGAGAGCGAGAGTGATGCCACGCACAAAGCCGTTTGCCATGTGCCTATTTCCCAATCTCCACTTTCGCGCCGGCGCTCGTCGCCCGAAGACCTTTCTTGTACATCGCCTCGACAAGCGCCGGCGGCTGCGTATAGGCGCCCGCCGTTTGCGCGCGGAGGCGAAAGGCGAAGCGATAGGTTCCTTTGGGAAGAGAATCGTAGGCGTAGAACACCCGGTCGTCGCCAAACGCGACCCAACTAGGCTGCAGCGTCGGCGCAATCGAGGGCTGCGCTTCAGCGGGCGCCGTGGCGAGATTGGGATTGAGCGGCTCGAAGCCCGCCGCGAGCGGGATCGAGAGCGCGATATGCGTGCGATCCTCGGGATTGACCACTTCCGCCGTCTCTTCGATGAGATCGCCCTGCTTCACCTGCAGAACGCCATCGCGGACGTCGATCTTTTCCGGGGCCTTGCCGCTTTCGATGCGCCATCCCTGACGCGTGATCGTAAAGCCGTCGCTCGTCGCTTGAGCCTTGGCGCCCGGCTCCGCCGGCATATAACGGGTCTCGATCATCGCGACGAGCGGCGCGTTGGAGCCGTTGGCGATCTTCAGCGGCGCGTCGCTGCTGGAGACATGGCGCACGACCGGCGTATTGGCGTCGAGCGTCAGCGCGCGATCCTGTCCGCCATCATTGAAGGTCACGCCGATCGACGCGGTCGGCCGCCGCCACCCCTCGGCCAGCGCTTCGATCGCGGCGGCGTCGGCGTTGGTCGTTCCCCAACCGTCGCCTTCGCCAAGCCGCAACAGCGCGTCGCGCAGCGCGTTGGCGCGAGGATCCCCGGAGGCCGTCAGCGCCGCGGCGCGCACCATTTCAGCGAGGCTGCGAGTCTCGGAAGGCAGAATAATCGGCGAGGCGCTTTCAGTCGCCTGTCCCGCATAGACCTGCACGCCATTGCGGCTCGCGAATTTCACGCGGCTCCACATCGTATCGATCAGCGCCGCGAGCGCGCGCTGATCGACATTGGGGAGAAGCGCGGCGGCGGAGGCCATCTGCGCGACGCTGGTATTGGGCAGGAAGTCGGCGCGCCGCGAAAATTCCGCGACATAGGAGTCGTCGAGCTTGCCGCCTTCGGCGAGCGCTGCGAGGGCTTCAACGCGCTCGCGCAATTCATCGCCCGACAGCAGTCGCGGATAATCGGAGCGTAGCGACAATTTCAGGATATTGGCGAGACGATCCAGAAGCGTCTTGTCGATCGGCTCGCCGGCGCGCTCCGCCCGCGCAAGGAAGTCATAAGACCAGGCGGTCAGCGAGACATTGCCGCGCGCCCGCGGCCAGAAGGCGACGAGACCGTCCGCGTCGATCGACTGGTCGATGATTTGCGCCGTCGATTTCACATTGGCGGAGACGCGATCCTCGAGCCCCGCCGCCGCGAGAATTGGCCCGAAGCTCTTCAGCGCCAGCCCGCCGCGCGCGAGCGACAGCCGTTGCTCGGTGCAGCCGTAAGGATATTCGACGAGCGCATTCAATCCGGCGACGAGCCTTACGAGCGAGGGGTCGGCGGCGACGATCGCTTCGCGCGAGAAGCTCCCCGGCCGCGCCTGCTCGCCAGTGGGAGCAAGCGTCTTGGTTTGGCCGGGCGCGATCTCGACCAATTCGAAGCGGTGCGTCGCCTCGCGATCCTGCTTCACCGGCAGAGCGATTTCGACCGCGTCTTTCGCGCGGTCGGCGTCGCGCTCAATGCGGAAGCCGAGCGTCACGTCGCCGGCGAGTTGGGCCGGCGCTGCGGCGCGCAGATCGATGCGCACTGGTCTATTCTGCGCCCATTCGATTTTGCGGCTGGTCTCGCCCGAGAGCGTCAGCGCGGGCGCGGAGATCGACGCCTTGCCGGCGCCGCCCGGTCCTTCGACGATGCGCGCGACGAGGCCGATGTCGAATGAATCGCCCGGCCGAATGAAGCGCGGCAGCGCCGGCTGCGCGACGAGCGCCTGTCGGATCAGAATTTCGCCGCCCGCGGCGCCGAAGCGATCCGGCCCGCTGACCGCCTTGGCGCGCAGCTTGAACACGGTCAGCGTATCGGGAAGCTGCACTTTGATTTTGGCGACGCCGTCGGGGCCGATCTTCACGCTCGGCAGATAGATCGGCACGGGCGTGAAATTCTTGCGCACGGAAATATTGTTCTCAGCGCCCCATTCCTGCAGTTCGTCGCCGTCGCCGCCGGCGATCTCTTCGAGCGGAATGACGCCGAAGGCCATGTTGCGCGTGTCCCGCGCCGCCATTTTGGTTTCGCGCTCGACGATGAAGTCGGGCAACGGATCGAGCGGGCGTTCCTTTGCAAGCGACAGCACCGCCTGATCGACCATCCAGAAGGTCGCTTCGCCGGCGAGTGGCTTGCCGGCGTCGTCGGAAAGCCGTAGCGCGACCTCGATCGCGTCGCCCGGGCGCGCCTTGGCCGGATGTTCGATCTTCACATTGACAATGTTTTTGACCGGCGTGACGTCGATCCATTTCGTCGCTGCGATGGTGACGGGCTTGCCTTGGTCGAAACTCGCCGTCGGCTGCGGCGGCGCATCCTTCAGCCGCCCCCGCATGATCAGAAAATGCACGGCGAGCTTTGGCGTCTGCTCTTTTCTGACCGGCAGAGCATAGCGGCCGAAGCCATTGGCGATGTCGACGAACTCATAATCATAGACGCCGCTCGGCTGTTCGACGATGGCGAGCGCGCGCGCATTCTGGAACGGCGACTGGATAATCAGCGTCGCCGTTTCGCCCGGCGCATATTTGTCCTTGTCGGTCGTGATTGTCGCGGATTCGGCTGGCGGCCGCGCGAAAGTGACGGGCGTATCGCCGCCGACGAAGAAGTCGACGCTCACCTGCTGACGGCGCTTGAGCCTGTCATAGGCCTCCAGCTGCACGACATAGACGCCGGCGTCGCGCGTCGCCAATTCGACCTTCTGCGCCTCCTTGGCGCTCGTCACCTTGCGTTCGATCAGAACGTCGTCCTGCGTCTGCGTGACATATTTCGCCGCGCCCTGGGCGAAGTCGGACGCCTGCAGCGTTGAAATCCAGTTGCGCTTGATGAGCCGCAGCGTCATCTCGAGACCGACGACCGGCTCGCCCTTGCCGTCAATGGCGATGAGCTCCGGCGTCACGGCGCCGGGACGCTCGACATAGCGGGGCGTTTTCACGCCGAGCACGAAAGGCGGCAGCGCGATGACATTCTGCACATTGCGCACTTCTATGCCGTCGTCGCCCGTCACCGTCGCTTCGATGGAGTAGCGGCGCGGCTGCGCCGTCGGCTCGATCGCGGTGTCGAAGGTCATGCGCGCGGCGCCGCCGGCGTCGGTGCGCTGATCGCGCTCGAGCACGGCGGTCGATTTAAACTTGCCGTCGCCGGAGAAGCGCGCGTCGGTCGAAAAGAGAAAGCCTTCGCGCCCCGGCGGCGTGAAGACATGCGGAAATTGCGCGGCCCGCCATTTGACGGGGCGCTCCGCCGCAAGTCCGCCAGCGAAATAGCGGGCGAGGAGATCGACGTCGAAGGTCCCGTCGAGCGCAACGGTCTGCGGCGCATTGAGCACGACCTCAAACGTCGGTAATCGATAGGCTTCTTTCTTGAACGCGAACTGGCCGCAGGAAATGTCCTGAGCGGGCTCGGCCGCTTCGCTCTCTCCCTCAGCTGGTTCTTCCGTTTCGCTCTTCTGCGCTTCCGGCTTCTTCGCCTTTTTCCGCGCATCCGGTTCGAACCGCGCCGAATAGTCGCCGGTCGCCTGGGTTTGCGCGTCGAATTTGTGATAGAAGCCGCCGCTCGCGTCGAGCTTCACCGGAATGCGCCATTCCTGATTGGCGGGCCCTGTCACGACAAGCGTTCCGCCCGTCTTGGTGAGGCTCAGCGCGCCGCCGCGGTAGCTGCGCACGAAGCCTTTGATGTGCGCGAATTCTTCCGGCCGATAAATGGGCCGCTCCGAGAAGAGATGGCAGAGCGTGCGCGGCTTTTCAGCGCGCGGCTGGTCAGCCTCGCTCGTCCAGGCGAGCCATTCCGACTCCGGCTTCGACCAGATTTCCCGCGAATATTCCGAAGGCGCGCTGTTGGGATCGATGACAAGCGTATCGAGCCCCTTGTTCGCTACGATGCGGCGCGCTTCGCCGGCGCCGCGCTTGTCGGGGGTCCAGGAAAAGAAGCCCGAAGCGTCGGTGGTTCCGCTCGCGAGCGTGACGAATTTTTCGTCCTTGATCCCTTCGACGCGGATTTGCACGCCGCTCACGGGCTGCGTCGTCGACAGCGAAGTGACCGCGAAACGCACACGCGTCGGCTCTTCGATGGCGGACAGCGAGAGATCGGTGATCTGCACGCGCAGCCAGCGGCGCTTATCGTCATCGACCGCGCGCAGGCCGACGAGATAGGTCCCCGGTTGGTCGCGGCCGCTGACTTTGGCGAAATCCTCCTTGAGATCGACGCCGAACTTCGCGTCCGGGCCATTGCGGCGGATCGGCAGATCGACGAGCCGCGACACTGCGGGCGATCCTAGCGACTTGATGCGCTGCTTGATCGCCTCCGCCTCGATGTTGGCGGTCTCGCTCCACGACTTCGGCTCGTTGCCGGGCAGGGGCGGCGCGTCGGAATCGCTCGTCTCGACGCCATGCGCCGGGAAGGGGAAGAAGTCGCGCGACAGCGGATCGATGGCGTGGATGCGGATGTCGGCGCGATCATAGCCGCGGCCGCGCAGCGGCAGAAGTTGCGGGCCGAAGCGCTCGGCGACGCCATAGCCCGCGTCCCATTGCAGCGCCGGCGCGTCGCGGGTGAAGGCGAAGCGCTGCGAGAACGCGCTCGCCAGCGCGCGTCCCTGCGAGTCTTTCAGCGCGCCTTCCGTGATGGAGAGTTCGTAGACCTGGTCCGACAGGAATTTCGCGACAAGACGCAGTCGCCTGCCGTCGGTTTCGACGGCAAGATCGTCGACGGGCGGCGTGATGCGCAGCGCTTCGCGCGCGCGCAGAATGTCGATCGTCTCGGGCGTCGCATTAAAGGAGAGCGTGAGCTGCCGCTTGCTCGCCGGCGCATAGGGGATGGCGGCGGCGTCGCCTTCTTCGTCGCCGCTCTCGGGCGTCGTAAGATAGGATGCGCAGCGCAACACGTTTTCGGCGCGGTCGTCGCTCCAGCCGTGGCCGCAGCTCGCCTCCGTCGCCGCGAAGGGCGGCGCGGTGCGCAGCCGCAATTCATAGGTCTGGTCGTCGAGTCCGGCTTCGTCGGAAAGCCGCAGCCGCAGGATGGCGACGCGGCCATCGGCGATCCGTTCACGGAAGCGGACGACGTAGGTCTGCTCCTCGGCGCGCTCGCCCCGCTCCAGCGCGCGGATTTCATAGGCGGAAGCGCTGAGCATTTGTCCGCCTTGCGGCGAAACGCCAGGCGAGGGACGCACTTCGATCGTGAGCAGCCGCGTCAGCGCGGCGACGTCGACCGGCTCGGCGAAGGTGAGGGCGATCTGCGTCAGTTCGAGCTGCGGATCGGCGCCCTCGGCGGGATTGGTGGAACGCGGCGTCGGCAGCAGCGCGACGAGTCTGGTCTCCGCCGCGCCGAGCTTCACGTCGACGCGCGACAGTGGCTTCCAGGCGTCGGCAGGCCGAAATTGCAGCGCGCGCGGACCGAGCCAGCGCCATTCGCCGGCGGGCTGCGGGGTCATCGCCACATATTTTTGCGGCGTGTCTTCCGCTCCGCCGGCCTTCGGCCCCGTGTCGCTAGAGAAGAAGACCGTCACCGGATCATAGGCGCGCAAAAATCGATCGGGCGCGACGCGCGCGCCGTCGGCGCGTTGCGCGCGGTCGAAGACAGGCGGGGTTTCCGCGCGCAGCGGCGCCGCGGCGCCAAGAAACACGCCAAGAAATGCGCAAAGAGAGAGAAGCAGAAGTTTTTTCATCGCCGCGCCTTTCGAAATCATTGCGCCTTGCTTTTCTTCATGCCGGCCTTGTCGAGCAGCTCGGCGACGAACTCCGCCGGCGGCGCGTTCACTGGCGGCGACAGCCCGACGATCGCGACGCGGATCGTCGTCGCCGGCGCGTCGGCGGGCGTGCGCGCCTCGATAAAATAGCGGCCGGGCGAAAGCGTCATCGTTTGCGCGACGCCTTCGCCGAGCGTCTTGCCTTGCGCATCCATGAGCCGCGCGCTGACTCGGTCGGGCTCCGCGCGCACGCCGAGGCCGATGTTGCGCGCGTCCTTCACCTCGAAGCTGAAGAGCGCGCTTGCGCCAGGCGAAATCGCCACCGCGTCGTTCACGCCTTCATGCGCCTCAGTAACGGGCTGCGTCGAAATATCGAGCATGCCGGACAGCGCGCCGTCATAAGGCGCGTAAATGTCGAGCGTCGCTTCGCCCGGCGTCATGTAGCGATGGAGATCGACGCCATTCGCGAAAGCGAGCGTCTCCCGCCTGCCATTTTGCGTGAAACCGACGATCGCCGGCGCGCCGCCCGTCGCTCTCAACAGCGCGGGCCTATCGCTCTTGATCGAAAAGCGCATCGCGGCGCCCTCGAGCGCCATGCGCTGCGGCGGATTGAGCGCGCGCGCCGAGGCCGCGGGCCAGGGCGATGCACCGGCGCGCTCGATCCAGAAGGCGACGAGCCCGGGGCCGTGCTCGATGATCGCTTCGCCCGCGCCGTCGAGCGCGATATTGTCGCCGCGCGTGATCCGGCCGCTGTTCGATATCACCGTCGCCTGCGCGCCGCTGACAATGAGCCTGTCGTTTTGCTGCGCGTCGAGCGGCAGCGAGATTTGTCCTGCATTGGCGAAGAACCGCGTGAATGCGCGCGTTGCGTCGAGCCGTCTGTTCTCGCCAGTCTCGCGCGCGATGCGCGCCGGCAGCGCCGCCTGCGTCATATTGACGAGAAGCACGCGCGATTTGACGCCGTGCAGAATGCGCGAGGTGGCAGCGCCATCGCTGAAGACGACGCGCGGCTGCGCAAAAGCGGCGAGCCCGCCGGCGAGGTCGAGCGCGAGCGGCCCGGCGGCGTCGTCCATATCGACGGGCTGCGCGCTCATCGGCGCGATGATCCCCGAAAACAGCGCGCCGCCTTTCACCGCCGGCCGCGTCTCGACGTCGATCGCGCTCAGCGCGACGCGCATCGCCGCGCTTCCTTCACCGTTCCAGAGCGCAAGCGGCGTATCGCCAGCGAGCGCCAGCGCCGCGCCCTTTGCCACGCCGACGCCGTGTCCGCCGTCGAGCGCCGGCTGCGCGAAGGCGGACCGGGCGAGCCACAGCCGCAACTTGCCGGCGGCTGGCGCGAGCGGAACGAGATGGGCGCGTTCGCTTTCGCCGATGTCGAGCGAAATCTCGGCGCCCTTCCAGTCGAAAGCGGCGACGCCGGTCCGGGAGGCGCAGTCGCCGCGCCCCATCAGCCACAATTCCTGTGCTTGCGGCGCGAGCGGTCCGGAGCGCGCCGCGCGCAATAATGTCCCCGCAACAGAGCCGGCGGCGATATTCTCTTGCGTCGCCAGCGTCACGAGGGCCGCGTCGGGTGTTGCAACCTTGGCGACGCAGACCCCGGCGACGCCGTCGACCGGATCAAGGGCGACTTCGCCAAGCCTGCGCGCGCGCCGTTCGACCGCGCGCGCGGCGAGCGAAATCGGCGCGTTTTCGCCGCCGATCGTCCAGACGACCGCGCGCATTTCGCCTTCGCCGGCCGCAGGCCAGGCCGCGACGGGCGCGCGCCCGCGCTCGACGCCGATGGCGCGCCATGGGCCGCCAGCGTCGCGCCGCTCGATGGAGATGGCGACATCGGCTTCGGAGCGCGCCGCAATCAGCGCGAGACTCGCCGGGGGCGCAGGCGGCAGAGAAAGGATATGCGCGCCTGCGCCGCTCAGCGTCTTCTCGCCAGAGAACGTCAGCGCGCCGTCATTCTTCTCAATGGGCAGCGCCAGGCGAAGCTCGACGCCGCTGAGAGGCGCGTCCTCGCTTTCCACGGCTTCTCCTTCATTGGAAACTTCTTCGGTTTCCTCGCTGGGCGCTTCTTCAACCTCCGCAGGGGCGCGCGGCTCAGCGCCAAGCTTTTCGAGTTCGAGCCGGTAATTTCCGGCAGGCAGCCGTCGCGACAATGCAACGTTCCAATCGTCGGCGCGCGGCTGCAGGCGCTCGATCACATCGCCCCCGCCGTCTTTCAGCACGCCGATTGCTTCGATGTCTCCGAAGCTCGAAAGGTCGACGACGCTGTCCTTCGCCAGCGAAAAATCGACGCGAGTCGGAGGTTCGACGACGCGCCGCGCATCGGGCTGCAATTCTTTCGAGTCGAGCGAAACTTCGTAGTCGAGACGGTCGTCATGGGCGAGGCTTCGCGCCTCGATCCGATAATCTCCTGCCGATAGTTTCGACTTGAATGGCCTCCCTGCGACAACTTTGCCGATGCTTTCCTTCTCGCCCCTAAAAATCTCGCCAACCATGCCTTCGCCGATCGAAAGATCGATCTTTGCGTCGCCATAGAGCGCGAAGCGCCAGACATCGGGCGTGCGCGGCGCATCGCGCGCCTGCGGCTCGCGCCATTGCAGTTTTTGCTCCTTACCGAAGGGCAGGGGATGCGGACCATGGCCTTCGAGCGTCTTCGCGGCGACGATTGGCGTCAGTCGCGCCGCCATGCGCGCCTCGACGTCTCTCGGCAGGACGACCAGCCGATAGACGCCTTTCTCGAACCGCCGCGTGACTCGCTGCATTTCGCCTGGCGCCGCGAGCGGCCAGCCGTCGGCGTCCTCCAATCTTGCGCGCCATTTCTGTTTCAGGCCGAGAAGCTCGATGCGATATTCGCCGTCGCGGGTGATCTCGATCGGCACGATCGCGCCCTTGCCGGAATCGAGCGTCGCGCGCGCGATTCCCGCATCGACAAGTTTCGCCGTCGGCGCGAGAGTCGCAGGCGAAACGGCAAGGCCCAAATGGCCGGAAGAGTCCTTCGCGGTGACGGCCGCGCGATAGGCGCCGGCGCGCAGAAATGCCGTCACCAGCGCATTGTCGCCGGGTCCATTCGCGTCGCCTTCGCCAAGCCGCGGCGAAACAGTCGCGCCGACGCGCAGCGCGGTCTTCATGCGCCCCAGCGTTTCGACCCGGTAAAGGCCACCTTGGGGCACGTCGAAGCGCATGCGTTTCGTTTCGTCGCGGCCAAGATCAAAAAAAGCCGGACGCGCGACTGAGGCTGAAAGCGGGGTGGACGCGGGCTTGCCTGCTTCATCCACCTTTGCCGGCGTCGGTTCGGGAACGAAGATGAGGCCCAGCGCGCGCGGTTTTTCCGACGCCGCGATCTTTATTGTCGCGAGACGCTGCGCGTTCTCTTCCTTTTGATCGCCGAAGGTCAGCGCGACATCGGCGCCATGCCAATCGCGCGCAATCGCCTTGCCGGTCTTGGGAAGCCGTACCGGCAGCGCGACGTCCTTGCCTGCGTCCTGCCAGAGCGCCAATGGCGCCTTGTCGAGTTCAACGGGAAGCGCGACGACGCGCGGCCCGGTTAGGAGTTGCGGCGCGACATTCGTCAGGATGAGATAGGAGCCGTCCCTTTCGAGAGCCGGCGTCCCGAAGGAAAGTGTGGAGCGCGAAGGCGCGGTTGCAGGCGCTGATACGGCGAGGCCAGGAGGCCCGAGCGTCACGTCGATCACGCCGCCGGAATCGCCCTTCGGCTCGAGCTTGAGAAAATAATAGCCCGCCTGGAGATCGTAGCGCGCCGTATTCTTTCCATCTGCGCGGGGCGCCAGCGCGCCAAGCGCCGGTTCGATCGAAGCGTCGACCTTGACGCCTTTCGCATCGATCGCGACGAGCCCGTCGCGCGTCGCCTCGAAGAGAATCGACGTTGGCCCGAACAGATTGAACTTTCCCCGCCACGCTTTTCCGGCGCCGATGCGCGGCGCGTCCGAGGCGATCACCCGCGTCCTACCGTCCTTCTCTAGGCGCGCGAAGAGCGCCGTGGCAGGGGCTTCGTCGCCGCCGTCGCCAGCAAGATCGACGCTGACAAGATGCGGTCCGGACGCTTCGAATGTTTCGCGATCCGACTGACGTAGCCCACGCAGCGAGAACGCCTGACCCTCGTAGCCGGAGACTTCAAGACGCGCGTTTGTCTTGCCGTCGGACGCGAGCCTTACGTTTGCGGACGGCGTGCGGCTGTTCTTCGAAATCGTCGCGATCTCTTTCGCGTCGTTGCGCCGCGCTTCAAGCCGCGCCGGCGTCGTCTGCGCGAGGTCGAGACGAAAGGCGTCATAGCTTGCCGGCGCGTCAAAGCGCGCGGCGCCGAAGGGGCCGATCACGCCCTCGGCGACGCCCGCCGCAAGCAGCGCCGGCTCTTCGAGCCGCAGCAAGAAGGGCTGCGCCGCATCGCCTTGCGCCCAGACGAGCTTCTCGCCGCCATAGGCGGTGACGACATAGCGCCCGGGCTCCAGCGCGCCTTCAACACGCAGCCGATTCATTGCGCGGCCCGGCTTTGTTTCGACCGTCTCCTGTTCGAAGGCGAGATCGACGAGTTCGCCTTCGCTACGCCAGACGCGCAGGTCGCTGAGCGCCCGGCCGATCGCTTCAAGGCGCACGCGACCCTCGGCGCCGACGTCGAAGGAATAGGAGCGTTGCTGCAGATCGCCGAGTTCACCGCTTTGGATGCGCCCTGGCGCGAGCGTCGGCTTCGAGGGGCTGGCTTCGACGAACGCCTGCGCGGAGAGCGCGGCCTTGCCGCTCGCGCCTTTCACGCCGAAAACCCGTAGCTTGTAGACGCCCTTATCGAGCAACGCGTCGATGCGTCCGTCGCGCAGGCCGGGCGCGCCGCTTGAGTCAAGCGGGCCGGCGATCATGTCGACGAGTTCGATGCGCGCGCCGGAGGGACTTTTTGCGCGAATCGAATAGCGGCCTGGCGCCGGCACGGCGATGAGACTCGCGCCGTCGCGATCCGCCGCCAACTCGCCTGGCGTCATGCTGATCGAGCTGGTTTTGGCTCTTGTCTCGGCGATTGCGTTCTGTGTGGCGCGCCACAACGGCTGCGCAAAATATGCCGCAAAGGCGGCGACAAGAGAAAACGCGATCCGCCGCATGAGCGCACCGTAAGCCAGCGGCGGACTTGCCGGAAAGGCCGCGCCGCCGCTGGAGTCAAGCATAGGCCGCGCGCCGCGCCTGAGTCGAGAGCCACGCGCCTCTCGTTGCGCCGACGATTCGTCCATGCCGCTGTCCCATGCGCTTCTTTGGCCGACGCCATTTGGAGCCGGCGGGAATATCTTTTAGGCTAGGTTCTGCGTCTGGGGATTGCGCGAGCGCACATCAAAACCAGGGAAGTCGGCATGCGTCGGTCGCTATTTGCCTTTGTTCTTTTCGGCGCGCTCTCCTGCGGTCAGCAGGCGGCGGCGATAAAGCTGACGCTCGCCTACCCGGCGGTGCTGCGCGCCGGTCCAGAGGAGAATTACGCGGCGATCACGACCGCGCCAGCGGGGACGGAGGTCAAAATCTTGCGCGACGATCCAAGCTGGACGCGCATCGCCATCGACAAGAGGCGTTTTTTCGTCGCGACCCTAGAGCTTGTGTTCATGTCGTCTAGGGTCACCCAGACGTCCGGCTGCGATTTCGGCTATCCCTATTCGGGCAGCAGCCAATATTTCGCCTCGCCGTTAGCGGAGTTGCGCCACAGCTGGCCGCTTGGCGAGCTGCTCGGCTATCATAACCGCTTTCCTTGCTAGATCACAGGCTGTCGCCGACGCGGGCCAGTTCGACTTGTGGCGACCGCGTGCCCGTATCCTCGAACTTCGCCCGATAGACGACGAAATTCTCCATCACCCGCTGTACGTAATTGCGCGTTTCGGTGATCGGAATCCGCTCGACCCAGTCGATCGGATCGACATTGGGCTTGCGTGGATCGCCATAGGCGTCGATCCATTGCTTCACCCGGCCGCCGCCAGCGTTGTAGGCGGCGAAGGTGAGGAGATAGGCGCCCCGATATTCGCCCAGCAGAATGCCGAGATGCGCCGCGCCGAGCTGGGCGTTGAAGGGCGGATCGCTCAGCATCCGCGACATGTCGAAGCTGACGCCGCGCATATAGGCGGTGTGCCGCGCCGTCGAGGCGATCATCTGCATCAGGCCCATGGCGCCGGCGGAGGAGACGGCCTTGGGATCGAAGGCGCTTTCCTGGCGTGCGACGGCGAAGACCATCGAACGGGACGCGGAGCCTGGAAGCGCGTTGAAATCCGGAACGCCATAGGCGGGGAAGGCGACGTCGTCGAGCGCGATTCCCCTATAGGAGGCGGCCTTGCCGTAAATGAGCGAGAGTTTCGCGTCGCCCTGGCGCGCAATGACTTCTCCGAGCGCCGCGACCTGCGCCTCGTCCTGCAAGTATTTTGCGCTATCGAGCGCAAGCGGCGCCGCGACGTCCTTCTCGCCCACGGCGAACAGCAACTCCGCGACGCGAACCGCTTCGGCTCGGCTGTCGCCGGAGGCGGCTGTCGGTGGCCGGCGAAGCGGGCGCTCGTCGGCGCCGACGCGGGAATTGGCGAGCTGCCCGTAGAACGTCGTCGAATGCGTGGCCGCCTGGAGATAGAAATTGCGCGCTTTGGAGTCATCCTCGGCGTGCGCGGTTTCCGCCGCGCGTCCCAGCCAATAATACGCGCGAGACTTTTGCAGCGGAGTCTCGGCGACCTGCGCAAGCCGCGTGAAATGGCGCTCGGCTTTGATCGGGTCGTTCAAGAACCGCAGAGCAATCCAGCCAGCGTTGAATTCGGCGTCGACCTTGTTGCTGGTCTTGGCGGCGGCGTGATCCGCGCAAAGCGTGTAAGCGGTCTGCGGATCTCCCTGGTCCAGAAGCTTGCGGGCGACGATGCGCCGCTCCTCCCACCAGGCGTCGCCGTCGACGACCTTCTCGATGTCGCGCGGCGCATTGCGCAGCAGCGCGCCCGCTTCAGCGAATTTCTTGTCGTTGCGCAGCTTGTGCACGCGTCCGTAAAGCAGTCCGGGATCGTTCTGCACAGACGCCGGCAAAGCGGCCGCCAGCTTATCGACGCCGGACATGCGCGCGCGGGCGAGCAGCGCGACGTCCTTGCCGGCGAATTCGGCGCTGCGCAAAGCGAGCGTATTCTTTCCAGCATAGAGCAGACGATCGGCGCGGAACTTGTGATCGGCCGGCGTCAGAAACTCGCCGAGCTCCTTGTTGAAGATCGTATCGAACCCCTGTCCGATATCGTCATTGCGCCAAGCGTCTCGCGCCAGCGCCGCCGCCGATTCGAAATCGCCTTCGCGTGCGATCGCCCGCGCCTGGGCATATTTGCCAAAGCCGGTGAGCGGCTTGTTGTCCGCGAACCAGGCCAGCACGCTCTTGTCGGCGTGGCGCTCGGCGACGAGCGCCTGCTCGGCGCGACGGCGCAACCAGTCGCCGGCGGGCCAGTCCGGGTGAGCCGCAAGGAATTCGGCGATGCGCTTGAACCCGGCTTCGCGGGGATGAAGCCGAAGGCCGGTCCATCGCGCGGCGTCGGCAAGCGGCGTACGGAGCCGCGACGCGGCCTCGTCGCCTTGAGCGAAATCGCCGCCTTTATACAAGGCGACCGCTTGTATGAAGCCGTCTGTGTCGTCGCCCAGCAGCGCGGCGAGACTCGCCTTTGCTGCGGCGCCATTAAGCCAGCCCTGTGCAGGAACGTAGGCGACGATCGGCGGCAGCGCGCCTTCGTCGGCGGCAAAGAGTGAACTTTCCAGAGGATGCGCCGCCTCGTCGTCAGCGTGTTTGCGGTCGACGAACTCGCGCACAGTCTCCTGCAACGTGCCGACCCGCGAGCGCCAAGCGCCGAGACTGAAAGGAATCGATGGCGTCCAGCGCCAGGAGGCCTTGCGCTTCGCCTCTCCGTCGCCAAGACGGTCAAGGCCGGTGAAAGCTGGCGCGGCGATCACGAGGGCGGCGATGCCGACCGTCAGTTTGAACCGCGTCGCGACACGTCGAGGCAACATCATCACCGCGTTTCCCTACTGGTGTGAGAAAGCTGCGCTCATTTGGTTTACGAAGGATCAACTTCGCGCGCCGGCTGTCTTCGAGCTCTGGCGTCTCCCATTATAGCGTGGGGCTTTATAGCACAGCGTGGGGCTTTCCTCGACGCAGCCCAACGGCTATGAAGGGCGATCAATCTTAGCGACGCGATTACGGCGGCTCTGAGGCGTAGGGAAAGCATTGATTCTATGAGCGTAAAGCCGATTTTTCATGGGTCGATGACGGCCCTGGTCACGCCGTTTTCCCATGGAGAGGTCGATTATGACGCACTACGCGCGCTGATTGATTGGCAGATTGAAAATGGAACGCACGGCCTCGTTCCTGTTGGCACGACGGGCGAGAGCCCGACGCTGACCCACGAGGAGCATGGGCGGGTCATCACCGAGACGATCCGCGCCGCGCGGGGGCGGGCGCCGGTCGTCGCGGGCGCAGGCTCGAACAATACCCGCGAGGCGATCGCCATCGCCGGCCACGCGGAACGGGCCGGCGCCGACGGGCTCCTCATCGTCACGCCCTACTACAATAAGCCCAATCAGGAAGGGCTTTATCTGCACTTCAAGGCGATCAACGACGCCGTCTCTATTCCCATCATCATCTACAATATCCCGCCGCGCTCGGTCATCGACATGAGCGTCGAGACCATGAAGCGCTGCGCCGAGTTGAGCAATGTCGTCGGCGTGAAGGACGCCACGGGCAACATCGGCCGCATTTCGCTCCAGCGTGAGGCGATGGGGCCGGAGTTCATCCAGCTTTCGGGCGACGATCTCACGGCGCTCGCCTGCATGGCGGCGGGCGCGCATGGCTGCATCTCGGTCGTCGCCAACATCGCGCCGCGGCTTTGCGCCGATTTGCAGAACGCCTGTCTCGCTGGCGATTACGCCAAAGCGCTGGAGATCCAGGACAGGCTGACGCCGCTGCATGTCGCGACTTTTCTTGAGGCCGGCGTCACGGGCGCGAAATACGGGTTGTCGCTTCTCGGCAAGGCTGAAGAAGAGGTGCGTCTTCCTCTGGTGCCGTGCACGCAACCGACCAAGGATCGCATACGCGCGGCGATGATCCACGCCGGCGTGCTCCCCGCCTAGAGCGCTTCCCGATCACACGGATGTGATCGATAAGGAATCGCTCGAAATCAAAATGGTGGAGCAGGTTCTCATCGAAAAAGTCTGTCAACTTTTTCGGAACCTGCTCTAAGGCGCTAGTTTCGCGTCTCTCCTTTGTCGAGACGCTTTGAGGAAAACCAGTGGCCGCAAAGCCGGATCCGAATTTCAAGGTCGTCGCCGATAATCGCAAGGCGCGCTACAATTATGAAATCGGCGAAATTTTCGAAGCGGGGCTGGCGCTGACGGGCACTGAGGTGAAGTCGCTGCGCACGGGCAAGGCGACGATCGCCGAAAGCTACGCCCATGTCGATCGGCAAGGCGAGGCATGGCTCGTCAACGCCAACATTCCCGAATATCTCGCCGGCAACCGCTTCAACCATCCGCCGAAGCGGCCGCGCAAACTGCTGCTCAAGTCGCGGGAACTCGCCAAGCTGTCGCAGGCTATTGAGCGCGAGGGCATGACGATCGTGCCGCTGAAGCTCTATTTCAACGCCAAGGGCAGGGCCAAGCTGCAAATCGCCCTAGGAAAGGGCAAGAAGCTGCACGACAAACGTGAAGTCGAAAAGAAGCGCGACTGGAGCCGCGAAAAAGGCCGGCTGTTGCGCGCGCGCGGCTGACGTCGACCTCCTAAGGTTCGGCGCCCTGAAAGTCGAGACGCCGACCCTTTGGTTTTCCGTCAGGACCGCGCCGTCACTCGCCGTCTTCTTCTTCGGCGTGAGCCGCTTGTGGCGCGGGACGAGGACGCTCCTGATACCGCTGCATGCGCTCTGCGCGTTCGCCCGGATCGCGGCCGATTTTACCCACAAGATGAATAAGGTCGATGAATTCGTCGGCCTGGCGTCGCAATTCGTCAGCGATCATCGGCGGCTGGGTGGTGATCGTCGAAATGACTGAAACTCGAACGCCGCGCCGCTGCACGGACTCGACCAGCGACCGGAAGTCGCCGTCGCCCGAGAACAGGACCATGTGGTCGATATGCCCGGCCATTTCCATGGCGTCGACCGCCAACTCGATGTCCATATTGCCTTTAACTTTGCGACGGCCGAGCGAATCGACGAATTCCTTCGTCGGCTTGGTCACGACCGCATAGCCGTTGTAGTCCAGCCAATCGATCAGAGGACGGATTGACGAATACTCTTGATCCTCGATCAACGCAGTGTAGTAGAACGCGCGGATCAGACGGCCCTTGCCCTGAAATTCGCGGAGCAACCGCTTATAATCAATATCGAATCCAAGTGATTTCGCGGTCGCGTATAAGTTCGCGCCGTCAATAAACAACGCAGTTCGTTCGATATCTGCCATCTTAGTCTCGCGGTCGGGTTAAGGTGTTAAACGCGGGCGTCGTCGGCTAACGCCGTCAACCCGCAGTTCGGCGTTTCGCTCAATCGTCCAATGTCCGGCGCCCAAATTAACGAATAGCGATTGCGCCGTTCTCGCTGCATTCGCCGGCTATTCACAGCCATCCTTAAAAAGCGCCGCACACATCTCTCGCAAATACATCGCCTCTCCATGTCACAGCGTCAAGAGGAACTGCGTTTTTTTGCGGGACGATGATTGGGCATTTTCTAGAAAAAATCCCCAAGGCAGCGTCAAAAAAAAGCGCCCGCGCGTCTAGAGCTAAGAGATTATTGCCTAATTTTCCTAATTGGCGTATCAGCGCTACTCCCGAACCAAATGGAGCTTGACAGCTGATGGCGCGCGTTACTGTCGAAGATTGCGTCGACAAGATCGAAAATCGCTTCGACCTCGTCCTTCTCGCGGCGCATCGGGCGCGGAACATTTCGTCTGGTCAGCCGATCCTCGTCGATCGCGACCGCGACAAAAATCCTGTGGTCGCCCTGCGCGAGATCGCTGAATCGGCGCTTGCGCCGGAAGACCTTTCCGAGGATTTCATCCACTCGCTGCAGCATCACGTCGAAGTCGACGAGCCGGAGGCCGAAGCGGCGCCGGCCTTGACCCCAGCGGTCGGCGGCGAACTCGAAGTCGAGGGCCCATTCGACCGGATGACGGAAGAAGACCTGCTGCGCGGTCTCGAAGGTCTGGTTCCGCCCGCCGAGGTCGAGGACGAAGCGGAGTAGGTTCGACCCGATTCCCGCGCTGGCGGGGCGTCCGCGATACGTCTCCGCCGCGACGCCTCCGCCAGAGCCGCGCCTTCGCATCGCCGCCGTTGGTCGTCGTCGCCGTTGGTCATGGCGGCCGGCGTGCGCTATTCTCGCTCAACACACTCGCCGCTCCGGCGCCGCTCGCTTGCCTTTTGCGTGGAATTTGCGCATGGACGGCGGCCGGGTCGGCGCATAACCGGTCCTTGGCGCCACGCGCATGATGCGTCAGTACGAGCTTGTCGAACGCGTGCGGAAGTATAACCCGCGCGTCGACGAGGATTTGTTAAACCGGGCTTATGTGTACGCGATGAAGGCGCATGGGGCGCAAACCCGCGCCTCCGGCGACCCTTATTTTTCCCACCCGCTCGAAGTCGCGGCGATCCTCACCGATCTGAAGCTCGACGACGCGACGATCGTGGCGGCCGTTCTGCACGATACGCTCGAAGACACCGACGCCACGCGCGAAGAGATCGATCGGCTGTTTGGCGAACAGATCGGCAAACTCGTCGAGGGCCTGACCAAGATCGAGAAGCTCGATCTGGTCACCAAACAGGCGCGGCAGGGCGAGAATTTCCGCAAATTGCTGCTCGCCGTCGCCGAAGACGTGCGCGTGCTGCTCGTCAAGCTCGCCGACCGCCTGCACAACATGCGCACGCTGCATTTCGTCCCGCAGGAAAAGCGCGCGCGCATCGCTCAGGAGACGCTCGACATCTATGCGCCGCTCGCCGGCCGCATGGGCATGCAGCGGCTGCGCGAAGAGCTCGAGGGCCTCGCCTTTCGGCATTTGATGCCGGAAGCGCATCAGACCATCGAGCAGCGACTGCATGATCTGCGCGCGAAGAACGGACGCATCATCAAGCGCATCGAGGACGAACTCACCAAGGAGTTCGAGGCGCGCGGCATCACCGCGGCGGTCACCGGACGCCAGAAGACGACCTTTTCGGTGTGGCGCAAGATGGAGCGCAAGTCGATCTCCTTCGAGCAGTTGTCCGACATCTTCGGCTTTCGGATCATCGTCGGGGCGGTGGAGGATTGCTATCGCGCGCTCGGCGTCGTGCATACGAAGTGGCCCAACGTCCCCGGCCGCTTCAAGGATTACATCTCGACGCCGAAACAGAACGACTATCGTTCGATCCATACGACGGTGATCGGTCCTGGCCACCAGCGCGTCGAACTTCAGATTCGCACCGCCGAAATGCATGAGATCGCGCGCTTCGGCATCGCCGCGCACGCGCTCTACAAGGATGCGGTCGGCGCGCATGGCCGCGAGCAGCTCGCCAAGGAAAGCCGCGCCTTCCGCTGGCTGCAGGAAACGCTCGATCTCCTCGCGCATGGCGACAATCCCGAGGAATTTCTCGAGCATACGCGCCTCGAGCTCTTTCAAGATCAGGTGTTCTGCTTCACGCCGAAGGGCGGATTGATCGCGCTGCCGCGCGGCGCGACGCCGATCGATTTCGCCTACGCCGTGCACACGAAACTCGGCGATTCAGCCGTTGGCGCGAAGATCAACGGACGCGTCGGCCCGGTGTTGTCGCAGCTGAAAAACGGCGACGAGGTCGAGATCATCCGCGCCGAAGGGCATGTGCCCCCTGCCGCCTGGGAGGGGGCGGTGGCGACCGGCAAGGCGCGCGCCGCGATCCGACGCGCGACGCGCGACGCCGTCCGCCAGCAATATGCCGGGCTCGGCCGCCAGATCGTCGAACGCGCCTTCGAGCGGGCCGGCCGCGTCTGGAGCGAAGAGAAACTGAAGGCGGCGCTGACCAGGCTCGCGCGGCCGTCGGTCGAGGACGCGCTCGCCGCCGTCGGCCGCGGCGAAATCTATTCGGGCGACGTCGTCAAAGCGGTCTATCCGGATTTCAGCGAAGAGCGCAAAGCCGCGCCCACCGCCATCGGTCCTGGGGAGCCGGGCTGGTTCGGCGTCAAGGCGAACGCCAATGTCGTCTTCAAAGCGCCCGGCGCGAAAGAGGGCAGCGGCGCGATTCCGATTCGCGGGCTGCGCGGCGACGCGCCGGTGCGTTTCGCGCCGGACGGCGGCGCCGTGCCGGGCGACCGCATCGTCGGCATTTTCACGCCGGGCGAAGGCATCACCATCTACCCGATCCAGTCGCCCTCGCTCACCGCCTTCGACGACCAGCCCGAACGCTGGCTCGACGTGCGCTGGGATATCGAAGCCGGCTCTTCGGCGCTATTTCCCGTTCGCATCGTCGTGACGGCGATCAACGAGCCGGGCACGCTCGGCGCGCTGGCGACGCTCGTCGGTGAGACCGGCGCCAATATCGACAACATCAGCTTCAAGGCGCATTCGCCGGATTTCCGCGAAATGACCTTCGATCTCGAAGTCGCCGATCTGAAACATCTGAACGGCATCGTCACGCGGCTGCGCGCGAGCGCTTTGGTGAGCAAGGTCGAGCGGATGATTGGGTAGTTGGAGATTAGAATGGACGTCAATAATTTTCAGCGTGTCGGTTCCATCAGCAATGCGCATGCAGGAAGGGAGTTCGAGCAAGCGGCGCAGTTGTTTTTTGCCCGCCAAGGCATCGATTTGATTAGCAACTTTGGCGTGGAAGTAGGCTTTGCCAAGAAAAAAATCAGAAAGTTCGATCTGGGATCGAGCGATCCAGCTGTCGTTGTGGAGTGCAAATCACACAACTGGACGCAGGGGGGCAATATTCCAAGCGCAAAAATTACTGTTTGGAATGAGTCGATGCTTTACTTTCATATCGCGCCCGACCGGTACAGGAAAATACTTCTGGTGCTCCGGAGCGTCCGGAGCAATCAGTCGCTTGCTGAGTATTATTTACGCAACTACGGCCATCTTATCCCACCGGGTGTCGAAATCTGGGAGTGCGACGCGACGGGCTGTTCCGGTCAGCGCATTTCTCCACGTTGAGCTATAGCCTAGAAAGAAAGCGAGTCGATCGCCGCGCCACCGCCTACAATGTGAAATGTGGCTGTGCTGACCTCGCCCGCACCTAGCGACGCTCTTCGTTGCATCGGTTAAAGCGTGCCGATCAGACGGGGTGCGGCTTTCTTGACGGGCCGGCAGCGTTACATCTTTGACAGCTTTTGCAGCTTGAGCAGGTCGAGGGCGAGAGTCGGGGCCTCCCCTGGCAGGCGGGTGAATCCGTGATGCATGTAAAAGGCTTCGGCGGCGGGCGAGATCGCATGGACGACCACCAGCCGCGCCGAGACCTCCGCCCCCGCCCGCAGCGACCGCCGCACCACATCGGCTAGCAGCGCGCGCCCCAATCCCTTCCCCTGCCACGCGCGATCGATCGCCAGACGCCCGAGCGCCACCGCCGGAATCTGTCTCGGCATGTTCCGGCGCATGGAGCCTTTGACGTCCTGCGCGAGGATTTGCCCCATGCTCAAGGCGAAATAGCCGATAATCCGGCCAGATCCAGCGGGGCAAATCACATAGGTGCGGCTGGCCGCGGATTGCATATTGTCCCATGCGCGGTTGCGAAGCCAATCATCGAGCACGGGTTCGCCACAGTCGAACGACGCCGCATCATGCGCTTGCGTCAATAAAACGGGCGGGCTGAATAACGGCGTTGCGTCAGTCACTCTGCCACGGGGCTTTGGATTGAAGGATGCGCTTCATGCCTGCCGCCTCGTCGGACGTCGCTTCGGCATCCATCCAGTCCATGATTTTTTTGAAAGTCTTCGCGTCGGCGTAGATGGTCGACTGGTCGAGCAGAATGTTTTTGGCCTCTTTGAGCGCCGAGGCCATCATGAATTGCGAACGGTTCGACCCCACCAGCTCCGCCGCCTGATCAATCAACTTCTTGTCCCTAGCGCGGGCGCGCAGGTGAATATTGACTTCGGCGGATGGGCGGGAGCGAGCGGTCATTTCGGTATCATATCAATGTGTGTTGACAACTGCAACACATCCTATGGCGCGCGCGTCAAATGGCGAGCGCGCCGCCCGCCGCCGGCCGCTATTTCAGCGGCAGATAAATCTCGGTCAGATGGCGGTGTTCGGGCGTATCGTGATCGAGGTTCAGATAGTGGAAATAGACCGGGAAATCCCGCAGCTCTTCCCCTGAATCCGGCAGCCAATCACGATAGAGCGCGTAAACGCTCTCGTCGATCCGGTCGCGAGAACCGGCATGGATCGTCATGGCGCAGCGGCCGCCCGGGATCGTCTTTGTGACGACGCCCTGAGTGTTGGCCGGCGCCGGCGCCGTCACCGAGCCGCAAATGTCGAAGCGAAACTCCTCGGGCGGCGTCGTGTTGGGGTCGTTATAGGGCACGCCGTAGGTCTCGCATTGGCTGACCGGAGAAAGCCCGGACGATTTTCGCCAGGCGATGAAACGCTGCACTGATTCGTTGAGCCGCGCCGGCGTGCCGCGATGTTCGAGCGCCGCGACCAACACCGGTTCGACGTCGATGATCTTTACGTCCATGTCTTTCGTCCTTTCGCTGGGTGGGAGGCTTATTCGAGATCGCGCGCTCCATGACGCCCAGTCCGGCGTCTTGCGAAACGCGCTGGGCGTCTGGCCGAACGCGGCTTTGAAGGCGCGGGAAAAAGATTCTGGATTCTCGAATCCCGAATCCAAAGCGACGTCGATGATCGGCGCGGTCGGATTGAACGCCAGTCGATAAGAGGCTCTCTTAAGCCTCATGAATTGGATGTAGCGTGAGAGGCTAATCCCGCAGTTCTGGGAAAATTGCCGATGGAAGTGGAATTTTGAAAAGTTCGCGACTTCGCTCAGCACGTCGATGGTAAGTTCTTCGTCGAGATGCTTGTCGATGTAATCCAGCACGCGATTGATGCGTCGCGCATAGTCAGGTTCCTTTCGTCTTGTCTTGGTC
Source organism: Methylocystis sp. H4A (assembly GCF_015709545.1). Classification (NCBI taxonomy): domain Bacteria; kingdom Pseudomonadati; phylum Pseudomonadota; class Alphaproteobacteria; order Hyphomicrobiales; family Methylocystaceae; genus Methylocystis; species Methylocystis sp. H4A. The sequence continues at coordinate 65,945 of NZ_JADNQY010000025.1, forward strand.
TCCATGTTTGCATCGTAGCAAGCGCAACGGCCGGCTTCCTGACCGAAATTGCTCTTTGCGCCGTCGCGCCGGCCGCGCGCCCAATGACAAACCGTCCGCCCGCGCGCTATGAGAGCGCAATGACCACGAAACCCCTCCGCCTCGGCGTCAACGTCGATCATGTCGCCACCGTCCGCAACGCGCGCGGCGGGCCGCGGCCCGACCCCGTTCGCGCGGCGCTGCTCGCCATCGAGGCCGGCGCCGACGGCGTCACCGCGCATCTGCGCGAAGACCGCCGTCACATCAATGACGCGGACATGGCGCGGCTGAAGGCGGCGATTTCGAAGCCGCTCAATTTCGAAATGGCGGCGACCGAGCAGATGCTCGACATCGCCGTCGCGACGGCGCCGCACGCCGTCTGTCTCGTGCCGGAAAAGCGCACCGAGCGCACGACGGAAGGCGGTCTCGACGTCGTCGGCCAGCACGACTACCTGCTGCCTTACGTCGATCAGCTGACGCGGGAAGGGGTGCGCGTGTCGCTGTTCATCGAGCCGTCGGCAGAGGCGATTGACGCGGCCGTCTCCATCAAGGCGCCGGTCGTGGAGCTCCATACGGGCGCCTGGTGCCATGCCGTCGAGGTCGGCGACACGGGCCGGGCCGAGGCGGAATTCGCGCGGGTCGCCGAAGCCGCCGCCTATGGCGCCGCCCTCGGCCTCGAAATTCACGCCGGGCACGGCCTCGATTATGAGACGGCGCGCCGCGTGAGCGCCTTGCCGCAGATCGTCGAACTCAACATCGGCCATTTTCTCATCGGCGAGGCGATATTCGTCGGGCTCCCGGAGGCGATCCGGCGGATGCGTGAGGCGATGGAGCAGGGCCGGGCGCTGGCCTTCTAGGGCCAGGGCGCGGCGCGGCGGATCGCAAGCGCAGGCGCGGCGTTAGCCTTAATCCCGATCGGGCGGAGACGCGCTCGCTGAGCGCGCTAAGGTGGCGGGCGGTCATCCATTTGACGCCGGCCCGGGACTATTCTTTGGCTCGGGCGAAGGTTCTCATGGAAGCTTTAGCGTGTTAAGCCGGGCGGCCGGGCGGGCCGACGCCGCCCTAATGCATGAGGAGTGAGTCGGCTTGAGCAGGAACGTTCCGGTGGCTGAAAAACGCGAAGAGGGCGGGGTTCTCGAAACCATCAAGGTCATCCTTCAGGCGCTGGCGATCGCGCTTGTCATTCGCACGCTGCTCTTTCAGCCGTTCAATATTCCTTCGGGCTCGATGATCCCGACGCTGCTGATCGGCGATTATGTTTTCGTGTCGAAATACGCCTACGGCTATTCGAATTACTCGATGCCGTTCGGACCCGACATTTTCTCCGGCCGCATTCTGGCTTCGCCCCCCAACCGCGGCGACGTCATCGTCTTCAAGCTGCCGCGGGACAATGAGACCGACTATATCAAGCGCGTCATTGGGCTTCCCGGCGACCGCATCCAGGTCATCGATGGCCGGCTCTATATCAACGGCGTCATCGTGCCCCGCACCCCGCTCGAAAAGGAAGTGACGGAGAACCGCGAAGGCCGCGAAGTTCCCGTGACGACCTATGAGGAAACGCTCCCCGGCAACGGCGATCATCCCGCGGTCGAACATACGATCATCGAAATCGAGGGCGATCACGGCATTAACGACAACACCGAGCTGTTCGTGGTGCCGCCCGACCACTATTTCATGATGGGTGATAATCGCGACAACTCTACCGATTCGCGCATTGCGCCGGAGATCGGCGGCGTCGGCTTTGTGCCCTTCGTCAATCTCGTGGGCCGCGCCGAGATCATCTTCTTCTCGGTCAGGAAGGACGAATCGGCGCTCGCCTTCTGGCGCTGGCCGTGGTCCGTGCGTTGGGACCGGCTGTTCCGGCCCGTTCATTGATCGGACGCACAGGCGTGACATGACGCGCAGCCGCGACAAGGGGCTCGCTGATCTCGAGGCGCGTATCGGACATGACTTCGCCGATCCGGCGCTGCTCGGCCGAGCGCTGACGCATGTCAGCGCCTCGCCAGCCCGGCGCGATTCATACGAACGGCTGGAGTTTTTGGGCGACCGCGTGCTCGGCCTCGCCGTGGCGCACATGCTCTATGACGCCTTTCCGAACGAAAGCGAAGGCGAGCTGTCGCGCCGCCTCGCGGCGCTGGTGCGCAAGGAGACCTGCGCCGAGGTGGCCGAAGTCTGGGGCGTTGGCGCAGCAATGCGGCTCGGCGAGGGCGAGGCCCAGACCGGCGGACGCGGCAAACGCGCCTTGCTCGGCGACATTTGCGAAGCGATCATCGGCGCAGCCTTTCTCGACGGGGGCGCCGCTGCGGCCGAACATATCGTTCGCAAGGCGTTCAGCGACCGTATGGCGGCGAGCGGCCAGGATTTGCGCGACGCGAAGACCGCCTTGCAGGAATGGGCTCAGGCGCGCGGCCTCGCCACGCCCCGCTACCGGCTCGTCGCCCGCAGCGGACCGGACCACGCGCCCTTCTTCGAGGTCGTCGTGGAGGTACAGGGATTTGCGGCGGCGCCCGGATCGGGCGCCTCGAAACGGGTCGCGGAACAGGCCGCTGCGGCGGCATTTCTGGCCCGCGAAGACGCGGCCAAAGGAAAGGGCGACACATGAGCGGCGACGACGAATTGGCGCCGGAAGGCACGCGCTGCGGCTTCGCGGCGCTGGTCGGCGCGCCCAACGCCGGCAAGTCGACGCTGCTGAATCAGCTCGTCGGCGCCAAGGTCTCGATCGTGTCGCGCAAGGCGCAGACGACGCGGGCGCTGGTTCGCGGCATCGCCATCGAGGGCGCGGCGCAGATCATCCTTGTCGACACGCCGGGCATCTTCAAGCCCAAGCGGCGGCTCGATCGCGCCATGGTCGCGAGCGCGCTCTCGGGCGCCGCCGACGCCGACGTGATCGCGCTGCTCATCGACTCCCGCAAGGGGATCGACGAAGAAGTGGACGCGATACTGGCGCAGCTTCAGCACGCCAAGGCGCCCAAGCTCCTCGTCCTGAACAAGATCGATCTCATCCCCCGCGAAAGGCTGCTGGCGCTGGCGCAAACGCTGAACGCGCGAGAGAAATTCGACGAAACGTTCATGATCTCGGCGCTGAAAGGCGACGGCGTCTACGATCTGCGCCAGGCGCTGGCGCAGCGCATGAGGCCCTCGCCCTGGCTCTATCCCGAGGATCAGCTTTCGGACGCGCCGCTGCGGCTGCTCGCCGCGGAAATCACCCGCGAGCAGATCTACGAGCGGCTGCACGACGAATTGCCCTATCAGTCGACGGTCGAGACGGACTCCTGGACCAATCAGAAGGACGGCTCGGCGCGCATCGAGCAGACGATCTTTGTCGCGCGCGACAGCCAGAAGAAGATCGTCATCGGCGAAGGCGGCCGCACCATCAAGGCCATCGGTCAGGCGGCGCGGCGGGAGATCGCCGAGGCCGCCGAACAGCCGGTGCATCTCTTCCTGTTCGTGAAGGTCCGGGAAAATTGGGCCGACGACCCGGAGCGCTATCGCGAGATGCGCCTGGATTTTCCCAAGGGCAAATAATATCGGCCAAGGTCGGGTGATTCGCGCGGCGCTGGAGAATCGAATGTCGAACGAACGCAAGGCGATGACCGCCTATCGTTTTCTCACCGGGCCGGACGACGCGGCGTTTTGCCATCGCGTCACGGAAGCGTTGAGCCTCGGCTGGCGACTCCACGGATCGCCGTCGCTCACCTTCGACCCGACGCAAAACCGGGTGATTTGCGGCCAGGCTTTGATCAAGGATGTCGAAGGCTTAGATTACAGGCCGGATATGAAGCTTTCCGAAGTGTGAGCCTGATATGGAATGGCGCGACGACGCTCTCATTCTCGGCGTGCGTCGGCATGGCGAAACTTCCGTCATCCTCGAGGTGATGACGCGCGGACACGGCCGGCATCTTGGTCTCGTGCGCGGCGGTCGCTCGCGTCGGCTCCGTCCGATTCTGCAGCCCGGCAATCTCGTCGCGGCGCAGTGGCGCGCGCGTCTTGAGGACCATCTCGGCGCCTTGACGGTCGAGCCGCTCGCCGCCCGCGCTGCCTATTTCCTCGACCGCGCCGCGGCGCTCCATGGCGTCGTCTCGCTCTGCGCGCTGCTGCGCCTGCTGCCGGAGCGCGACCCCCATGAGGAATTGTTTGAAATGGCAGACGCCATTGCGGCGCTGTTCGGCGACATTCGCGCCGTCGAAGGCGCCGCGACGATGTTGGCGCGATTCGAGCTTGCGCTGCTCGGCGCGCTCGGCTTCGGCCTCGATCTCAACGCCTGCGCGCTGACCGGCGCGAGGGACGATCTCGCCTATGTGTCGCCGAAATCCGGCCGCGCGGTGAGCCGCGCCGCCGGCGCGCCGTGGCGCGACAAACTCCTGCCCTATCCCGACTTTCTTCAGCATGAGAGCATTGTGGCGGAACAGGCCGATCTCATCGCCGCGTTCCGGTTGACCGGATATTTCCTGACGCGCGACGTGCTCAAGCCGCGCGGCGTCGCGCTGCCGGCGGCGCGCGAACTTTACGTCGGCGCTCTTTTGCGCGTGGCGTGAGGAAAAAACAGTTCTAGCGGCGCTTGTCGCCGCAAATATAACGCGATTCATGGCTGCTGACGCCGTAGCCCTGATCGATGTCGACGAGCACCTCGCGGCAGAGCGCCTGCATGTCTTCGTCAGCGTCGCGCGCCTGAGCCGCGCGGTCCCGCGCGGCGACCGTCGAGCCGGCGACCGTCATTTGCGATCTATCCAAGGCGAACGAGGCGGATGTTACGAGCAGCGCGGCGATGAGCGACGAAAACAGTTTCTTCATGGACGCCATGTTTTGAAAGCCGCGGAAAACCGGCGAAAATTCGACCGCGCCGATCCGCGCCATCGCTTCGCAAGCCTTCTAAAGGACGAAACGCGGCGTCTGCAATACCTTATTTGCTACGATTCCGCACAAAACGCAGCCGATGCGTCGACGACGCCCTTTCAGAGTTAAAGAGCCGCCTCGAAATCCTTCGCTTGCGCCGACGCTCCTGCGGCCATAGTACCGATCACAAAGGCAGAATCGGGTTTTTGACATGGCGCAAAAAGGCGGCGGGGGAAGCGGAAAAGGCAAGAGCGCAAGCGATGTTAGCGTAATTGCGCCGGTCGATCTGCGCGAGGCGCTCGAGGAGCGCTATCTGCGTTACGCGCTGTCGACCATCACCGGCCGCGCGCTGCCCGACGCCCGCGACGGGCTCAAACCCGTGCACCGCCGCATCCTTTACGGGATGCATATTCTTCGCCTCGATCCCGGCGCGCCGTTCAAGAAATGCGCAAAGATCGTCGGCGACGTGATGGGCTCGTTCCACCCGCATGGCGATCAGGCGATCTATGACGCGCTGGTGCGCCTCGCGCAGGATTTCTCCTCGCGCTATCCGCTCGTCGACGGGCAGGGCAATTTCGGCAATGTCGACGGCGATTCGGCGGCCGCCTATCGCTACACCGAAGCGCGCATGACGGCGGTCGCGCGCTCTCTTCTTGAAGGCATCGACGAAGACGCGATCGACTTCATCCCGAATTATTCCGGCGAGGAGAAGGAGCCGGTGGTGCTGCCGTCGGCGCTGCCCAATCTCCTCGCCAACGGCGCGCAGGGGATCGCCGTCGGCATGGCGACGTCGATTCCGCCGCATAATCTCGCCGAGCTGTGCGACGCGGCGCTCTATCTCATCTCCCACCGCAAGGCGACCGCCGAACAGCTGCTGACCTTTGTGCAGGGGCCGGATTTTCCAACGGGCGGCATCGTCGTCGACAAGCGCGACGAGATCATCGAGACCTATCGCACCGGGCGCGGCTCGTTTCGTGTGCGCGCGCGCTGGATGAAAGAGGAGCTGCCGCGCGGCGGATGGGTCATCGTCGTCACGGAAATCCCTTACGGCGTGCAGAAGTCGCGCCTTATCGAACGGCTCGCCGAACTCATCTCTGAGCGCAAACTGCCGCTTGTCGCCGATGTGCGCGATGAATCGGCGGAAGACGTGCGCATTGTTTTCGAGCCGCGCGCGCGCACGGTCGACCCGGCGCTGATGATGGAGACTTTGTTCAAGCTCTCCGAGCTCGAAACGCGCTTTCCGATGAACATGAATGTGCTCGTCGACGGCGTGACGCCGCGCGTCGTTTCGCTCGACGAGGCCTTAAGGCAATGGCTCGACCATCGCCGGACCGTGCTGCAGCGCCGCTCGCGCCATCGCCTCGCCGCGATCGTTCGGCGCATCGAGCAGTTGGAAGGCATGGTCATCGTCTTCCTCAATCTCGATGAGGTGATCCGCATCATCCGCGAAGAGGATGACGCCAAGGGGGAATTGAAAAAGGCGTTCAAGCTGACCGACCTGCAGGTCGAATACATCCTCGACACGCGGCTGCGCGCTCTGCGCCGGCTCGAAGAAATGGAGCTGAAGAAGGAGCTGGGCGAGCTCTCGACTGAGCGCAAGGAGATCGAGTCGCTGCTCGCCGATGAGGACAAGCAGTGGAAGACCATCGCCTGGCAGGTGCGCGAACTCAAAAAAACCTATGGCCCGCAGACGCCGAAGGGCAAGCGGCGCACGAGTTTCGAGGACGCGCCCGAGGCGATCGATCTCGACCTCGCCGAGGCGATGATCGAACGCGAGCCGGTAACGATCGTGGTGTCGAAGAAGGGCTGGATCCGCGCGCTCAAGGGCCATGTGCAGGATCTCTCGAGCCTGCAGTTCAAGGGCGACGATGAACTCGGCGCGTCATTCTTCGCGCAGACGACGTCGAAAATCCTGGCGCTTGCTGCGAACGGCAAGGCCTATACGCTCGATGCTTCAAAACTTCCGGGCGGGCGCGGACATGGCGAGCCGATCCGGCTTTTCGCCGAGATCGAGGAAGGCGCCGACGTCGTCGCCGTTCTGCCGCATGTCGCGGGCGCCGCGCTGCTGCTCGTGACCAATGACGGACGCGGCTTCGTCGTGAGCGAGGACGATCTCTTATCGTCGACGCGCAAGGGGCGCGCGGCGCTCAATGTCGAGCCGCCCTCTATATTGAAGATCGTGACGCAGGCGGAGGGCGATCATATCGCCATCATCGGCGAGAACCGGAAGCTGCTGGTGTTTCCCTTGAGCGAAGCGCCGCGCATGGCGCGCGGCAAGGGCGTGCGCATGCAGCGCTACAAGGACGGCGGCGTCGCGGACGCGAAGGTCTTTGCGCTGAAGGACGGCCTCACATGGACCGATGCCTCGAACCGCGTCTTCACGATCGACAAGGCGGAACTCAAGGACTGGATCGGCCATCGCGCCGAAGCGGGACGACTGCCGCCGAGAGGATTTCCGCGGAACAATCGGTTTGGGTGAGGGCAATTTGCGTTGGCCCACTCCTCTGATGAGGATGTGAGCGGATAATGGACTGTCCCAGTCAGCGCCTCATTTCGTGGCGGCCGCCAGTCCGGCTGTGGCTACGTCACGCGAGATTTCAGAGACGTCCATCTGGTAAGCGCCGGAGCGCAGCAGCCCGATCAATTCGATCGTAGATTCTCGCCATGTAAGAGTCGCAACGCGAGGCGGCCGTTTCTCGTCTGAGAGCGCTTGCATGAGGGCGTCTGCGAGGCTCGCCGAATCGAGGAGATCGAAATAGCGCACATCTGAGCCGCCAAGCTCACGAAATTGGGGGATGTCGCTGGCGATGATGGGGGCGCCGCATTGTGCGGCCTCCACCAAGGGCAAACCAAAGCCTTCGGCGAAGGTCGTGAACACGGCCGCGCACGTCTCGCGGTAAAGGTGGCGCAAATCCGCATCACTCGCGTCGTCTAGCCAGAACAGACGCCGTCCCTTTTCCTCATGCTGCCGCAAGCGCTGTTCAAACGCCCGGGCGTTCCACCCGGGTCTGCCAACAATGACAAGGTTGACGTCTATGTTGTCGGCCCAAAGACGTTCGAAAGCCTCGATCGCGACCGGATAGCCTTTGCGCGTCTCGACTGTGCCGACGCAGAGAAAAAATGGGCCTTGCGTCGCGATTTCGATTGCGGCTGCGGCTGGTTCTCTGGAGGGTTCAGCCGATAGATTGGCGCCCAGCCGCCACCAGCCGATTTTTTGGCTCCTGCACCATTTATATCGCATCATCGCATACTCGGCATAGCACGTCGCGGAACACCGAGAAATTGCAACGACCGCATCACTCCGGGAGACGACGTCGCTGAGCCAGGTCTCAAAGGCGATCACGAGTTCGGGCCCGTATAACGTCGGATAGAGGACTGGAAAAAGATCATAAACGCCAGCTACGACAGCGCCGCCTTTTTCTTTGAAGGAGCTGATGGCGTGCGCATAATTGTCCACATTGTTCCAGCCAGCGTCTAGCAACAGGAGTATATCGCCAGGACGCGCTTCGATCCTGCCCATCACTCCGTCTATTTCGGCTAGTATAAGTCCCCCGCGAATCTGGACCGGTTGGCCGTTTCCCAGTTCCGTGACGTAATGAGCGGTCTCGCTGACAACGCGTTGAATGCCCGTCACTTTGTCAAAAAATTTGGTGTCTGTGACATCGACGTATATGCATGGCTGGTCCCCGGGCGCGATCGTAATGAGCGGGAACTGTTGCTGCGGGGCCGGCCGTGGGGCTTCCTCTATACATTGGGCTGCGGGCGACCTGCGGCGGGGCGGAGCAAGCACTCGTGACAATGTCCAGTACAGCTCCAGCATCCTACGATAGGCGCCGCGCGTAAACGGATCGACATCATACGTCGTGTCTGCTTTTTGAGCCTCGAACTCATAGCGCCTTTCAGCTTCAAACTGACGGCGCAAATAGCCAACAATTTTGCGGTGATCACGTTGCGCAATTGTCACGCGGGCCTCAAACATGCGGGTTAAACCTGAAAAAGCGAACGAGAAATTGTTGATCGTTTCTGCGTTCACCTGATTTCTGAAGCGACGGTCTTGATGCCAGCTTAAGCGACGTCTAATCGTTCCGGAGTGGAGACCCGGAATGATTTGGCCAGCGCCGTGTAGGTTTATAAAGTAGTGACCTAGTTGTCCTTTAGGGGCAACTCCTGTGGACACAATGCCGCTCTCTACCGATACGCTATCGGCAAATCAATCCATGACTTGCGAAAATGATAATTTCTCGGCGCGGTTGGGAAAACGTCCCGAGTAGTTGGATGAGCCGTTCATGCGCGGAGATCGACGAGCTGGTGAAAGCCGTCGCGGTTTACGTGCAAGATTCAGGAATCTTCATAACGCGCGCAATCTGCCCCCTCTCCTGCGCGAAGCGCGGGGGAGGCAGGGGCACGCCAGGAAAGGGCTCAATCCGTCTTCGAAAAATCCGGAATTTTGAATCCGAGCTTGCCCTGGCGCCAGAGATAAAAAGCGGCGCCGCCGGCGGCGGCGACGAAAACGGCGAAGGCGATATAGAGATAGATTTCCTCCTCGGTGACGAGGCCGACCGAGAATGGGTGCTTGCCGATAAAACTCTTCGCGCCGTCGTCGCTCGTCAGCTTGGCGTAGAGCACATAGGCGCCGGGCTCTTTAAAATTTTGGTCGAAATTCACCATGCCGTTGCGAAATTTCTGCACCGGCAGGCGGCCGACGATGTCGGCTTCGGGGTCGGCGTCGCCGTTCGGCCCCTTGCCGCGTAGGATGCGGATATCCCAGTTCATGTCGCGCAATTCAGCGTCAGCGGCGTCGAGCACGATGACGCTCGGGCCGACGTCGGGCAGCGCGATGCATTCCCGGTCGACGTTCTTCTTGGGCTGCATGGCGACGAATTTCATCGACTTGCCGCCAAGATCAATCGGACACTCAGGGTCGTAATAATGCCAACCGGCGGCTGTCGCGGCGCGTGGAGACAGCAACGACGCCGCGACAACGACGAGCGCAAAGCCCAGTAGAATTCTGCTCAAGGTCAACCCCGCCCCTCACATGCCGGCGTCGAGATAGGCCAGCATCTGATCCATGGCAAGCGCCGGCTCGGCGCAGCGCGCGTCGCCGACGATTCTGGCCGGCACGCCGGCGACGGTCTTGTTGGCGGGCACCGGGTCGAGCACGACCGATCCCGCGGCAATCATGGCGCAGCGGCCGATTTCGATATTGCCGAGGACCTTCGCGCCGGCGCCGATCAGCACGCCGCGCCTAACCTTGGGATGGCGATCGCCGCGCGCCTTGCCGGTGCCCCCTAACGTCACGCCATGCAGCATCGACACTTCATCTTCGACGACGCTCGTCGCGCCGATGACGACGCCGGTCGCGTGATCGATGAAAACGCTCTTGCCGATCAGCGCGGCGGGATGGATGTCGACCTGGAAGGTCTGCGACGAGAGGCTCTGCAGGATCAGGGCGAAGTCGCTGCGGCCGTTCTTCCACAGCCAATGCGCCAGCCGGTAGGTCTGCAGCGCATGGAAACCTTTGAAATATAGCGCCGGCTCGATCAGCCTTGTGCAGGCGGGGTCGCGCTCAAGCACGGCGAGCAGGTCGGCGCGGAAGGCCTCGACCAGTCCAGGCTCGCGCGCGGCGCATTCTTCGAACGCCTGGCGGATGGCGATATAGGGGGCCTCCGGCCGGTCGAGGCGCTGCGCCACGCGATGCGCGACGACGCCCAAGACGCCGTTCTGCGACAGGATCGCCGGATGCAGGAAGCCGCCGAGCTCCGGCTCGCGGCGCAGCACGTCCTCCGCCTCCGCGCGCAGCCGCGCGAACAACGGATCGTTCTGGGCGAAGTCGATGATTTTCGCGCCATATTCGCGCGTTTCGGCGCCCATCCGCCCCTCCTTGGTCAGGCAATAATATAGCGGAGCGCTCGGACAATAGCACGGGCGCCCGCCCGCGAGCGTTAAGGCCGCGCGTCAAGGAACTCCAGCACCGCCTGCTTGTAGATCCTGTCGCCGACGGCCCGGTTGTGGTCGCGGCCGGGAATATCGACCACGCGGGCGTTGGGGAAGAACTCGGCCAGCGGGAGCGGATCGCCGGCGACGTCATCGCGCGTGCCGACGCAGATCAGCACCGGCGCGGTGATGCGCGCGAGCAACTCTGGCTCGACGGACTTGCGGGCGCCGCGCACGCAGGCGGCGAGGGCGGCGAGGTCGCTACGGGTGGCTTCGGCGAAGCCGCGGAAGATTTTCAGCGTCGAATCGTTAATGTCCTCGATGCGCTCAATCTCCATGGCTTCGGCGAGGCCGCGCGGCAGGCCGGAGTTCTCGATGAGATTTTCGCCGATGCCGCCGAGGATCAAGGAGCGCACGCGCTCGGGCGCGGCCAGCGCCAGCACCGTGCCGATGCGTCCGCCGAGCGAATAGCCCATGACGTCGGCGCGCGGGATCGACAGATGGTCGAGCAGATGCACGATGTCGGCGGCCATCAGGTCGAGACTATATTGCGCCGGATCGTACAGCTTTGCGGAGCGACCATGGCCGCGGTTGTCGAAGACAATGACGCGGCGGCCGTCTTCGGTCAGCGTCTTGACCCATTGCGTGAACAGCCAGTTCACGGCATGGGTCGAGGCGAAGCCATGCACGAGGACGATCGGTTCGCCGCGATCTTCCGTTAAAGGCTCGAAATCCACATAGGCTATCTCGACGCCATCCGACAGGAACGTTTCCATTAGAAATCTCACTTAGGGCCTTTTATCTAAATGCTTACACGGTCGACGCAAGGCCGCGGCGCGGCGAAAGTAAATGCGCTATTGCCATTCGCGTCGCTTGCCGGTAAACGAGCCGACACGTCGCCATAGCCCGTTTAACGCACAGGGGCTATGGCCAGACAGGCGCCCGTAGCTCAGCTGGATAGAGCACCAGACTACGAATCTGGGGGTCAGAGGTTCGAATCCTTTCGGGCGCGCCATCCTATCAAAGCTCACAAGCCAAAAAGGCTGACGAGCTACTAGCCCTTCCCCCGCGCGGGTCGCCCAAAAGTTGACGGCGAAAGATGCCCTGAGCGCTCGCGATGGCGCAAATCACCACCGAACGTCCATTTGCGCGCCGCAGCCTGCGTGGGACGATTTGACGGTGGAACGGATGCAAAAACGCGCGGTCACAGCGAAATGCGGGAGGCCTCATACCGGGGTCAAAATTACGCTTCGGATCCTCTTGACTGGATCAATGCACGACACAAACCGAGACGCTCCGCTTCCATGTCGCCATCCTTCCAAGCCTGCCTTGAAGGCAAAGGGAGCGCCGGTCTGAGTCAATTTTAACGATTACTCCCGCGCGTCTGGCTGCCGGCCACATCGATTCGACAACGGCTCACCGCCATCGCTGGCCTTGTCTGAACGGTAGATAGGTCCATATTTTCCGCAGGGTCGGCTGCCGTTTGGGCAAAGTCGGCTTGGTGGAGACGCCACAATGATCGAAACATTGATAGGACTCATCTTTCTCGTCATCATCATCGGGGTTTTTTGGTGGGCCGCGACGACCTTGCTCCGTGTCATTCCTCTCGCAGAGCCATTTCGAACAGTTGTTCACGTGCTCGTCGTTTTGGTCGGGGTGTTCATCGTTCTTTATGTGGCGCAGATGTTCCTGGAGGCAGCCGGCATTAAAGTGCCATGGCCCAAGTTTGGCGAAGTGAAATCAATACACTTGGTCATGCCGGCCTGAGTGATCCGTTTACAGTGAGTGGACCCGCGCAGCTGCACCGCTCAGGTGCTGCTGACGAGTCTTCAACGCGTGTGGATACCGCTCCTGAAAATTATCCCGGCAGACCTTTCGTTGTCCGCGCTACTCAGCAATTTGAACTCCTCGCCACGCGCCTCGCGGTTTATGCGCGTCTCCAGGGCAGTTGTTGTCGGGAAAACTTCGCAACGCGATGAGCGGCATTCTTTGCGTTGCTGAAGGCTTAGGTTGCTCCGCAAGAATCCAGCGACATATTGGTGTCAGGGATTCGCCCACTTCTTTTTTGTCTGTCGGCATCCCCCATATGCTGTGCCTATCTCGGCGTGGTCATTTGTGAACAAGCCAAAGCCGCAGCCATCGCACTGAAGGGAATGTACATCATGGATACCCAGACGCTCCTCATCATTATTATTGTTCTTCTCATCCTTGGCGGCGGTTGGTACGGCCGTGGACGCTGGTTTTAGGCGGCAGGCGGGCGCCCGACGCGGATCATGTTGGAATAAACAAAGGCTCCTGGCGTCCGATCAGGCGGCGAGCGCTAACGCTTGGCCTTGAGGGGATCTAGTCCGGTCACGCAGATTTCTTGGAAACCTTCTCGCGCCAGGTCATCCGGAAGGGTGAGCTGAACCTTACTTGCTACCGGCAATCATCCGGTCTCTCGGGAGAGGTTCGAATCCTTTCGGAGGCGCCACGTCTTTTCCGTTAAAACCCCGCCGACTTCGGGACGATTGCGCCCGCGCGCGGGCGGCGTTATGAAAGCGCCGTCCATCCAAAGCGACTTACGTCGACTCGTATCGGCGACTGAGCGCGACAGGAGCGCAAACATGGTAGCGGTTACATTCCCCGACGGGGCGTCCCGTCAGTTCGAGCCCGGCGTTTCGGGCGTCGACATCGCCAAGAGCATCTCTCCCTCTCTCGCCAAGCGCAGCGTCGCCATGACGCTCGACGGCGCGCTCGTCGACCTCGCAAGCCCGGTCGCGCGCGATGCTAGAATCGAGTTCGTCACGCGCGAAGATCCGCGCGCGCTGGAGCTCATCCGTCACGACGCCGCGCACGTGCTGGCGGAGGCGGTGCAAGAACTCTATCCCGGCACGCAGGTGACGATCGGCCCGGTCATCGAGAACGGCTTCTATTACGATTTCTTCCGCGCCGAGCCGTTCACGCTCGAAGACCTGCCGGCGATCGAAAAGAAGATGCGCGAGATCGTCGCGCGCGACGCCAAGATCACGCGCGAAGTCTGGAGCCGCGACGACGCCAAGCAGTGGTTTCTGACGAAGGGCGAGATTTTCAAGGGCGAACTCATCGACGCGATCAAGTCCGATGAGCCGCTCTCGATCTATAAGCAGGGCCAGTGGCTCGATCTCTGTCGCGGTCCGCACCTGCCCTCCGTCGGCAAGGTCGGCACGGCCTTCAAGCTGATGAAGGTCGCAGGCGCTTATTGGCGCGGCGATTCGACGAAGCCGATGCTATCTCGCATCTACGGCACGGCCTGGACGACGCAGGAGGAGCTCGACGCCTATCTGCACCGGCTGGAGGAAGCCGAGCGGCGCGATCACCGCCGCTTGGGACGCGAGATGGACCTCTTCCATTTTCAGGAGGAAGGCCCCGGCGCGATCTTCTGGCACCCGAAGGGCTGGGCGCTGTTCCAGAACGTCATCTCCTACATGCGCCGTCGCCTGAAGGCCGACTACCAGGAAGTCAACGCGCCGCTGCTTCTCGACAAGTCGCTGTGGGAGACGTCCGGCCATTGGGAGTGGTTTCGCGAGAACATGTTCGTCTCAGCGCCCGCGCGCGAACAGACGGACGAAGATCGGCTGTACGCCATCAAGCCGATGAATTGTCCCGGCCATATCCAGATCTTCAAACACGGCCTGAAGTCGTACCGCGATCTGCCGCTGCGCATGGCCGAGTTCGGCGTCGTGCATCGTTACGAGCCGTCCGGTGCGCTGCATGGCCTGCTGCGCGTGCGCGCCTTCACGCAGGATGACGCGCATGTCTTCTGCACCGAAGCGCAGATGGCCGAAGAGTGCCTCAAGATCAACGATCTCATTCTCTCGACCTACGCCGATTTCGGCTTCGAGGAAGTCGTCGTGAAGCTCTCGACGCGTCCCGAAAAGCGCGTTGGCTCCGACGAGGCCTGGGACGAGGCCGAGGCGATCATGACGCGGGTCTTGAGCGACATCGAAGCGGGCTCGGGCGGACGCATCAAGACCGGCATCAATCCGGGCGAAGGCGCGTTCTACGGCCCCAAGTTCGAATATACGCTGCGCGATGCGATCGGCCGCGAGTGGCAATGCGGCACGACGCAGGTCGACTTCAACCTGCCGTCGCGCTTCGGCGCCTATTACATCGGCCCGGACAGCGAGAAGAAGACGCCGGTGATGATCCATCGCGCGATCTTCGGCTCGCTCGAACGCTTCACCGGCATTCTGATTGAGCATTTCGCCGGACATCTGCCGCTGTGGCTGTCGCCGCTGCAGATCGTCGTCTGCACGATCACGCAGGACGCCGACGACTACGCCTATGAGGTCGCCGCCGCGGCGCGGAAGCTCGGGCTTGTCGTCGAGGTCGACGCGCGCAACGAGAAGATCACCTACAAGGTGCGCGAACATTCGCTGGCGAAGGTCCCCGTGCTGCTCGTCGCCGGCAAGAAAGAGGCGGCCGAGCGCACGATCTCGATGCGCCGGTTGGGCTCGCAGGCGCAGACGCAGCTTTCGCTCGAGGAGGCGTTGAAGCGGCTGGCGGAAGAAGCGACGCCGCCGGATCTGCGGGGTTAGTTTTATCGCAAGGGCTGACGCTGGGAGCGCAATCCTTTTCCCATTGGGAGAGGGTGGCCCGGCGGAGCCGGGTCGGGTGAGGGGTTTATCCCCACATACACGTCAGGCGCTTTCCCCTCATCCGTCGCGCTTCGCGCGCCACCTTCTCCCCATGGGAGAAGGGATGCCCGACGAACTCGGGGCGCCGCAAAACAAAAGCCCCGCCGCAAGCGACGGGGCCAAATGTCAAAACAGAAGGCGAAGCTTTAAGCGCTCGCGGCCGCCTGCTTCTTCTCGATTTCGCGCTTGAGCGTCCGGGCGTTCTGCGACAGCTCTTCGGTCTTCGCCTTCGCGAGGAAGGCGTCAAGCCCGCCGCGATGCTCGACCGACCGCAGCGCGGCAGCGGAGATGCGCAGTCGCACCGAACGCGCCAGCGCCTCTGAGGCGAGCGTCACATTGACGAGATTGGGCAGAAAGCGGGTCTTCGTCTTCCGATTGGAATGGCTGACGAGATTGCCGGACTGCACGCCCTTTCCGGTCAGCTCGCAACGGCGGGACATAATGGTTCCTTTCGCTCTATTCTTCCATGCGTCGGCCGCTGCGTCAGTCGCCCGCGATCGCCAGCAGAGGGTGAAAAAGACAGCGAGGCGCGACGCCGATTGCGCCGAGCCTCGATTGCGGGGCTTATAGAGGCAAAGCGCGGCCGGCGTCAACCGACAGCCCCCGCCATGCGGCCGCACGCTGCGGCGCACGCGCCTCTAGACATCGGCTTCGTTCTGGGTTCTAAGCCTCCCATCGCTCCGGGCGAGGCCGAGGCGCGCGCCCGCGCGCCGTTCCTTTAGCCGGGTATCTTTGAGAGATCGAGGGGCTGGAGACTGTCTCCCGCCGCGCGTCGCCTATTGGCCGCGTAAGACGCGAAAATCGAGGGAAAGGTTGGGGAGATTCAATGGCCAAAGCGATTCTGCACATGCTCAGCACGTTGAAGCATATGAGCCCCTTCGATGTGAACATGGCCCTCGACGCCGGCTATGACGCGGCGATTCCCTACACCAATGTCACGCTCGACGAAGTCACCGCGCTCGTGCAGGACGCGATGTTTTCGCGCGCGCCTTCGGCGGCGCTGCGCACCGGCATCTTCTTCGCCGGCCGCGACGCCGTGCTCGCGCTCGACATGATGGACACGGCAAAGAAGGCGCTGCTCAAGCCCTTCGAAGTGTCGCTCTTCGCCGATCCCTACGGCTCCTTCACCACCGCCGGCGCCATGGTCGCCTGCGTCGAAAAGATTCTGCGGGAGAAGAAACAGCGCGAGCTCAAGGGCGCAAAAGTCGTCATCTACGGGGCGACGGGCGTTGTTGGCTATTCCGCCGCCGTCATCTCGGCGCTTGAAGGCGCAGAGGTCACCGTCGTCGGCTATAGCGGCCTCGAGCGCGTCGCCAAGCTCGCCGACGAAATGTGCAAGCGTTTTAACATCAAGGTGGCGCCTGCCGACGGCTCCACTCCAGAACAAGTGCGGGAATTGCTGCGCCAGCATGAAATCGCGCTGTGCGCGGCGCGCGCCGGCGTCCAGGTGCTATCGAAGGACGATCTCGCCGCCGCCAAGGATCTCCTGATCGCCGCCGACGTCAACGCCGTGCCGCCGCTTGGCGTTGAAGGCTGCGGTTTGCACGACAATGGCGTCGTGGTTTCGCCTCATGGCGCGCTGGGCATCGGCGCGCTGGCGATCGGCAACGTCAAATACGGCACGGAAGCTGGTCTCTTCAAGAAGATGGCGACGTCCGACGAGCCCCTCTGCCTCGACTTCCGTCACGCTTTCGCGCTGGCCCGCGAACTCGTGTGACGTCTCGCGCGCTTGCCAGGTCTCGCGCCTTGGCAAGACCGCGCGAAAATGGTTGAGTCCGCGCCGCGAGCGCGGGCTCTTATCGCCGCGCGCCCCGCGTGCGGCTCGCTTAGGCGCCTGTGAATCCGGCGCCAGAATTCTGGGAGAAAAACATGGCTTTGATCAACAAGATGCTGGTCGGCGAGTCGCTGGTCGGCGACGGCAATGAAGTGGCGCATATCGACCTGATCATGGGTCCGCGCGGCTCGGCGGCCGAACTCGCCTTCGCCAATGCGCTCGTCAACAACAAGGACGGCTTCACGACGCTGCTCGCCGTCGTCGCGCCGAACCTGCTGTGCAAGCCCAACACGATCCTCTTCAACAAGGTGACGATCAAGGGCGCCAAGCAGGCGGTGCAGATGTTCGGCCCGGCGCAGCATGGCGTCGCCAAGGCCGTTGCGGATTCGGTCGCCGAGGGCGTGATCCCGATGGATGAGGCCGACGACATCTTCATTGCGGTCGGCGTGTTCATTCACTGGGACGCTTCGGACGACAAGAAGATCCAGGACTACAATTATACCGCGACGAAGGAAGCGATCGCCCGCGCCGTCAAGGGCGAGCCGAAGGCTTCGGAAGTCGTCGCCAAGCGCAACGAAGCCAAGCACCCCTTCGCGCCGAACTGAGTCGCGCGAACGTCTTCAATATCGAAGGGGAGCCGCGCGGCTCCCCTTTTGTTTTTGGAATAGGCGCGTGGCGACGGTCATCGGCTGGGATATTGGCGGCGCCCATGTCAAGGCGGCGCGCGCGGACGACGGGCGCCTCACGGCGGTCGTGCAGATCGCCTGCGCCCCCCACGAAAGCGTCGCAAGCCTGGAGCAGGCGCTACGCGCCGCGCGCTCGGCGCTCGGCGAGGCAGAGCGTCATCGCATCACCATGACGGCGGAGCTCTCCGACGCCTTCGAAAGCAGGGCGCGCGGCGTCGTTACGGTCGCCACCATCGCCGCGCGTGAAATCGGCGTTCCTGACATTCTTTTTTACGCCGGCGAACGCGGCTTCATCAGCCGCGACGAGATCGGCGCCAATGTCGACGCCGTCGCTTCGGCGAATTGGCGCGCCTCGGCTGAATTCGTCGCGCGCCATTGCGCCGAGGCGCTTTTCATCGACATTGGATCGACGACGACGGACATTGCGCCGATTTGCGCCGGACGTGTCGCGGCGCGCGGGGCGGGCGACGCCGAGCGCCTCGCTTATGGCGAACTCGCCTATGCCGGATTTTCACGCGGCGCGCCTCAGGCCTATGCGACGCGCGCGCCGATCGCCGGACGGTGGACGCCGCTCGTCAACGAGGCCTTTGCGTCGATGGCCGACGTGCGGCGCGTGCTCGGCGATCTTCCCGAGGGCGAAACCGATGCGGATCTTTCACCGACGGCGGACGGGCGGCCGAAGACGGCTGCAGCGTCGCGCGCGCGGCTGGCGCGTCTTGCCGGGTGTGACGCCGCCGAACTGAGCGATGCGCGATGGCGCGCCTTCGCGCAGTATCTTGCGCGCGCGCAATCGCGCGCCATCGAAGATCAGATGGCGCTGCTCGCATCGCGTGAGGCGATTGCATACGACGCGCCCATCGTCGGCGCCGGCGTTGGTCGCAAACTCGCTGCGCGTCTGGCGCATGCGCAAGGCCGAACATTCATTGATTTCGCCGATCTGATCGCGGCGCCGCCGGATTTGGCCGAGAGGGCGGCGAATTGTGCGCCGGCCTCGGCGCTCGCGCTGCTGGAGGTCCGGTAGCGCACAACGATCATTGGATTGTGAATGGCGCGATTACGTCCATCGAGAAAAGGCCCTGCGTGCGCTTTGGACCGTTCGGCCCGAAGAAGGGCGCCGCATCATTCACCGCGGCCTCCCATCGAAATTCGGGTCTCAGGATCAATCCTGAAAAATACGGAATCGCTGTCAGCTTTTGCGAAAAGGTAACGCCGGCCGTAATTGCAAGATAGCTCGTCCCTTGTCCCTGCGGCTGCACAATTACCGATGGAGCGGGAAAGCCGTGTTCGGAGTTGACGCTGTCGAAGTAGCCCGGATAGGCGGCGGCGAAGAAATTTTTGGCGTCGCGCCAAAATTCGACGCGCGCGCCGAGTTTGATCGAGTCGTCGACCTTGTACGTCGCATATTGGGCAATCCCATATGCGTTGGCGCCGCGAGGATGTTGCGGGAAGAGAGACGCATTGAAGCCGAAGCCGTTAGGCAGGGCGTTAAGCGTGTCAAAAGAGGATCCGAAAACCGATACTGGGTACCAGCCGCTCTCCCGAAAATAGCTGATGTCCGACGTGAAGCTCAGGTTTTCCGTGACATTCCAGGTCGCCGTCAAATTATTGAACAGACGCCAGGCGTTGTTGGGATTGCAGGCGCACGCCGCAGGTACGCCGCCGATGACGCCATCCGGCCAACCCACCAACAAAGGGTCTTTCACATTCGGATTTTCTGGTCCGGAATGTGTAATCGCGAGGATCGAAAGCTCGCCGTCGAGCAGGTTGAGACCAAAGCCGGCATGAATTGAGGGCGAATTATTATTGTCGCCGGGCCAGCCGATTGAGGTGTCCACGCCGGAGACAATGCCGGCGTATAGATCGAGCCAGTCCGTTGCATGGACGATCGACATGACGCCGGTGTCGACGAAGGGTCCGAAATTCGAGCTGTAGGAGCGCGTATAAAAAACATTGTCCTTCGACGTGAGCTTTTCGAAGCCATTATAGCTCATGAATTGTCCGATCGTGACGTCGACGCCGCCCTTGGTCAGAATTGGCAGGTGGACCTGGAGATTCGCCTCGACGATCGAGAGCTGCGTGCGATCGTGAATGAGGTATTCGGTCTGGCCTAGGAACTGCGTGTAACGAGCGTCTGTGCCGATCATTCCGATGAAGCCAAGTCCGAAGTCCAGGCCGGTCGCCTTCTGGTCGAGCGGACGCTCCACATTCAGTATCGCTTGATTGAATTGCGGCCAGTTGGCGCGATCCGTCTCGAGATGACCGAAGTTTATCTTGTTGAAAGGACGCGCGAAGTTGATGGCCACGCCTCCCGACAGGAAGCCGTCGATCGACAGGCTATCGAGCCAGCGTGACGTCGACGCCGATGGCTTCGTCGACGCGTCGCCACAAATTGCCTGCGACGTTGAAAGGAGAACGATCGCCGCCATCGCGCAGACGTTTCGGTTCATCGCACGCTTCTTTCATGGGGCATGCTTGCGAATCGCGCGACCAAAGTTCGCTAACGCGACGCGCGCTTTTCCGCTCGCTCCTTATGCGCGTCAATTTTTTCCATCACCATGTTCCAGGCTTCGCGCTCGGCCTCGCCGGCGGTTTTGTCGATGGCGATCTGCAGATAGGCGAGTTCGCTCTCGATTTTTTCACGCGGAAGCATGTCGAGCCGAGTTGCGAGAATCGCCGCTTCCAGCACGGCGGCGCGCGCCCGGTTCATGCCGAGAAAAGCGCGATGCGACTCAATTCGCCTCACTCTGCAGAAGAAGCGCGGCCGCGATTCATGCTCCTCGACGCGCGCGACGATGAGTTCGGCGTGCGCCAGCGCGGCGGAAAGGCGCGGCGCCGGCCAGTCTTCAATGTCGGTGAGCGGCCAGTTGCGTTGGCCGGCGACGAGTCCGGCAAAAATGCGCGCGTCGTCGGTGAAGCTCGCCGTCGCTTTGGGATTATGTGTGAGATTGAACAGGGTCGACGATGGACGAAACGGCGCCGCGATCCAGAAACCGTGTTCCTCGATCAATCCGAGCGGCGCGATATGCGGTCGACCTTCCGGCGACAGCGTCGTGACGACGCATTCATGTATCAGAGGCATCTTTCGCAGGTCCTTCGCCCGCTTTGCGCATGGTGTGACCCATTTCCTTGAAGCGGGTCGCGTCCTCTTCGTTGACGTCCGACGCGACCCCGAAGTCGAGCGGCTCGTCTTGACGATAGCGCTTGCCGAGCTTGTAGGCGATCTCGGCTTTCATCAATTCCGCGCCAAGGTAAAAAGCGTGGGCGCCGTCATGTTCGACGGCAAGATGCGGGAAGAGCGCCATCGCGTCTGCCGCGACATGGTGGAATCCTTTGGCGTAGATGTGCACGCCGTCCTGCGTCACATCTATGCGGAAATTAGCATCGCGCAGTTCGCGCGCAAGCGCGGCAATCTCTTCCGGCGTCGCAGCATAAGGTTTGCGGTCGTGGATCTGCAGCAGGGCGTCGCTATAGCCCTTTGGCAGCGCGCGGTCGGCGCGCGCCGCAAACATCAACCGCCTCGCCGCATCGTGCTCCTGCAGCGTCCGCCGCGTATGAGGGGACACCTGCACCGTGAGGAGATGCCGGATGTCGAGCTCCGAACATATGCCGAGCATCGCCGCGGTGACGCCGGCGGAATCGGCGTCGGTCAGCTCCGTGAGATTGCCCGTTCCCATCATGATCTCGGCCTCAGGCTCGCGCGCGCGCAGTTCGACGTAGCGGGCGATCGAGGCGGCAAGGCCGAAATGAATCGGATCGAGGATCGGATCGAGAATGGCGCTGATTCCGCGCGCGCGCGCACGGCGCGCGGCGCGCTGCAGCGAGTCGAGATCGCCGTGCGGCCGCGGCGTCAGAATCGGAATGACGGGCGAATTGTCGGGAAGGATCGACAGCGTTGCTTCGTCCAAACTCAAGAGGTGATCGACGCCGGCCTTCGCCGCGCGTTCAAGCTCGGCGACATTGGCCGAGTCGACGCTCACCTTCAGGCCGTGGGCCTTGAGCGCCGCGATCGTTTCCTCAAGATGATCGAAAGGCGTATCCGGTAGACAGCCGAGATCGATGACGTCGGCGCCGCCCGCGGCGAGTTCGCGCGCCTTGACCGAAATATCTGCGACGCTCATCTTCGATGCGTCGACGATCTCGGCAAAAATCTGCATGTCGTAGCGTGAGAGATCCGGCGCCGCGCCGCCGCGCCCGAGATAGGCGGGAAGATCGGCGATCTCTTCCGGCCCGCGTTCAAAGGCGACGCCGAAATCCTCGGTCAGCACGGCGAGATTGGCGCGACAGCGCCCCGGCAATATGACGCGGTCCGCTTGCACGGGTCGCGGCAGGCGACGATGAATGATCTCCTGGGTCATGAGCGCCGCGACCTTCACGCCAATGTCGTGGATGCGCCACCCCTGCGCCGCTTCGCCGAAGCTCGCGACCATGCGCTCCAACCGCGGCAGTGCAAGATGGCCGGTGAGGAACAGCAGGCGCTCGCTCATGCGGAGCTTTCGTTAGGGTTGCGGCTCGACTTCGCGACGGCGACGCTCCACCGCCTCCTGTAGCGCCGCGAGGCTTTCGACGACCTGCGTCGCTTCGAAGGATTTGAGCGCGTCGGTGTTCTGCAAATCGATGCGGCGCGGATAGACCATCACCATGCCCTTGGGCGCGCGCGTCTCGAGTTCGGGCGCGGTGTCGCAGGCGAAGACGATCGTCGGCACGCGGCATTTGCCGGCCTGCGCGAAGACATTTGTCGCAAGGTTGTCGGAAATGCCGGCGACGCATTTCGCGACGGTGTTCGACGTCGCGGGCGCGAGAACCAGCGTGTGATAAAAGTTGTAGTAGAAATTCCCGACCGGCGCGGCGCTCGCGGTGGTGTCCTTAAAGATGCGAACCGTTTCCGGCAGATCAAGATCGTGCTTATACATGCGCACGACTTCCGCCGCCGCCTTGCTGACGAAGAGATCGACGTGATCGAGCGAGCGGATCATCTCGAGACATTCGGTGAAGAAATGCCCAGATCCGGTGAGCGCCCAACCCCAGCGCGGCGTGACTACTTTCTTTTTGGTCATCAGGCGAACTTCCGCGTTGGAAAATTTGTGATGGCTGCGCCCGGCGGGACGCCGTCGGCAAGAAGCGCGGCGGCGCGCGGGAGAGACGAGGGGCCGGCGAGGAAGAGCGGCGTCCCATCGAGATAATCCGGAAGCGCCGAATCGACAACGCCCTTGCGCACAATCTCGCTCAATAAGGCGCCATCGCCGACATCGACGCTCTTGATAAGCATCAGCGCGCAAGCGTCTATTTTTTTGGCAAGCCAGGCCGCGAGACTGTCGGAGGTGACCTCCCAGGAGGGCGCAATGTCATCGGCGGCGGCGACCATTGCGCTCGGCCGCCAAAGGGCGATTCGACCTCGCGCCTGCGCCGCTGCGATTGCGTCACGAGAGCCCGCGAGCTCCAGCGAGTTGTCACGGTTCGCGAGCGCCAGTGCATATTGCTCCATCGCCAGAACCGCCATGGCGTGTGCGGTCTCATCGTCATAGCCTAATGCGGGTTGCGCGGCGCGCACGGCGTCGGCGAAGGGTCCGCCGCCGGGAACGATGGTCAGCGGCCGCGAATAGCGCTTCAGCGCCGCAACCCAATCGGCGAGCTCCGGGGAAGCGTGCAGGCTGCCGCCGAGTTTAACGACGAGGGGCGCGCTACTTGACGGCATCGATGCGCATCGGCGCCGGCTGCAGGCGACGCACATCCTCATGGGCGCGCGCGCGACGGATTTTCACGCCGACGGCGCCGGGCGCGACATCCAGCTTTTCGACCTGGACGGTGACGGCGCGCACGCGTTCATGCAGCAGCACGCTTTCGGCGAGGCGCTCGGCGATCGTTTCGACAAGCTCGATATGGCCGCCGGCGAGGATCATTTTGATCGCGTCCATGATCACGTCGTAGGAGAAGATCGAGCGCATGTCGTCGGAGCCGTTGATGCGGGTCACGTCCGCTTCCACGTTGAACCGCACACGCTGCGTATGCCCGTGTTCGTGGGCGTAGGCGCCGATCTCGACAGGCGCGACATAATCCTTGAGAAACACGCAATCGGTGTCGTTCGCGCCGGCGGGCTCGATATAGCCGCGGCCGAGGAACGACCAGTGGGCGTGAAAATCGGCGTGCGCGCCTCGTGTCGAAGGGATCAGATCGCGGATCAGCGTCGTGGCGCGGGCGTCGATGGCGGCGCGCCGCTCGCCATGCGCGCAGAGCGCGCCGCGAAAGCCGAGCACGTCCGCTCCGGTGACGAGCAGGCGCGGCACATCGGGAGGCTCCAATGCCCCAGCGAGTCCTGAGGCGAGCCCGAGCGCGCGGCAGCGCGCCACGAATTCGGACAGCGCGCCGACGCTCATAAAGTCGACCAGTCGGCCTTTGCCTTTATGCGCGGTATCCAGCATCGCGCCATGAAAGCCGGCGCCGGCCAGCGGCTCGAGAGTGTCGAATTCGGGGCCGAGATCGGCGAAGAGGACGGCGACGAGCTTTGTTTTTGCGGTCAGCGGCGCCAGCGCCTCGATGATCTCGACGGCGTCGGGCGTCGCCGGCAGGGCGAATTTGACATAATCGACGCCTGCCGCGACGACCTCTTCAAAGTCGCGCAGCGCATGCGCGACGTCGTGCGGCAGCTCGACGACGGCGCTGACGGGGCGGCGCCCGTCGACGAAGGCGACGATCTCAGCGACGGTGTCCAGGGGTAGGGCGCCCAGCGCGCCGCGCGAGGGCGCCTTGCAGTCGATGATGTCGGCGCCGCGCGAGAGGGCGATCTCCGCCTCTTCGCGGGAGAGAACGCTCGCCAACATC
This sequence comes from Methylocystis sp. H4A, assembly GCF_015709545.1. Classification (NCBI taxonomy): domain Bacteria; kingdom Pseudomonadati; phylum Pseudomonadota; class Alphaproteobacteria; order Hyphomicrobiales; family Methylocystaceae; genus Methylocystis; species Methylocystis sp. H4A. The sequence continues at coordinate 90,664 of NZ_JADNQY010000025.1, forward strand.
AGGGTCATGAGTTCTTGGCTCCAGTCATTGCGCAACGCGCATCTGCGCGCTTGTGGAGCAAATTTTTACCGAATCCAAGTGGCTCGCGCGCCTACCCTCCTGCTCGCGCTGGGCGCCGCCGGACCACTGCGTCATTTTTTCGCAACCCCAGCCATGCGAACATGCTCCCCGAAACAGGAGAAATCCGTGAAAATCCTCATCGTCCTCACCTCGCATGACAGGCTCGGCGACACAGGCCGAAAGACGGGCTTCTGGCTGGAAGAGCTCGCTGCGCCCTATTACGTCTTTCTCGACGCCGGAGCCGAGATCACGCTTGCCTCGCCCAAGGGCGGTCAGCCGCCGTTGGACCCAAAGAGCAACGAACCCGAATTTCAGACCGATCTCACCCGCCGGTTCCAAGCGGACGAGGCCGCCAAGGCGCGCCTCGCCGACACGGCGCGGCTCGATAGCGTCCGTCAGGACGATTTCGACTCGGTCTTCTATCCCGGCGGCCATGGGCCGATGTGGGACCTCGCCGAGGACCCGGATTCGATCAGGCTGATCGAATCCTTCATCCGCGCCGGCAAACCCATCGCGCTCGTGTGCCACGCGCCGGGCGTGCTGCGCCATGTTGAAGGTCCCGACGGCCGGCCGCTGGTCGCGGGCAAGACAGTCACCGGCTTCACCAATGTCGAGGAGGAGGCGGTAGGCCTCACCCACGTCGTTCCGTTCCTTGTCGAGGACGAGCTTCAGGCGAAGGGCGGGCGCTTCTCAAAGGCGGCGGACTGGGCCCCGTATGTCGTCCGCGACGGCCAGTTGATCACGGGCCAGAACCCGGCTTCCTCCGGTCCGGCGGCTCGCAAGCTTGTGGAGGAGCTTACAAAAGCGTGAGACCCGGCTCTCTCGGCGATGTCGCGGCGCGGGCGAAACGGGGCGGCGCGGCTCATTCCACCAGCGAGCCGTTGGCCGCCAGCACCGAGGCGGCAAGATAGAGCGAACCTGCGATGAGCACGCGCGGCGGCGCGTCGAAGCTGCGCGTCGAAAGGAGCGCGAGCGCTTCCTCGACGCCTCCCGCTGCGGCGCCGGGCATGCCCTCAGCCCTGGCAAGTCTCGCGACGTCCTCGGGCGGCCAGCTCTTATGCTCGCCCTCGACCGGCACCGCGACGACCTCGCGCGCCAGTCCGACGAAATGCTTGAGCAGCGCGCGAATGTCCTTGGTCGTCTGCGCGCCGCAGATCAGCGCCAGCGGGCGTGGCGCCTTGTCGTGGAACTCGGCCATCGCCTCGGCCAGAACGCGGCCGCCATCCTCATTATGGCCGCCGTCGAGCCACACCTCGGCGCCGGGCGGCGCGAGATCGACGATGCGCCCGCGTGTGAGCCGCTGCAGCCGCGCCGGCCATTCGGCGCGCGTCAGCCCCGCTTCGATCGCCGCAGCCGGAATCTCCGGGGCGACGGCGCGCAGGGCGGCGATCGCGCCGGCGGCGTTTTCATGCTGGTGGCGTCCGGCGAGACGCGGCAGCGGCAGATCGAGCAAACCGCGCTCGTCCTCATAAACGAGGCGCCCGTTCTCATTGGAGATGTGAAAGTCCCGGCCGGCGACGATCGGCGTCGCGCCGACGCGTCGCGCCTCGCGCTCCAGCGCCCTCGCCACGGGTTCCGACTGGAAGCCGATCACGGCCGGGGCGCCCTTCTTCAATATTCCGGCCTTCTCATAGGCGATCTTTTCGACCGTATCGCCAAGGAACTCGAGATGGTCGAGGGAGATCGAGGTGATGACGGCGCATTTGGGCTGCGAGATGACATTGGTCGCGTCATAGCGCCCGCCGAGCCCCGTCTCGAGCAGCAGCCAGTCGGCCGGCGCTTCGGCGAAGAGCAAAAAGGCCGCCGCCGTCGTGATCTCGAAGAAGGTGATCGGCTGCCCCGCGTTCGCCTGTTCGCAACGTTCGAGCGCCGCCTTCAGACGCTCGTCGTCGACAAGCGTTCCGCCGCCGTCGCCGCCGAGACGAATCCGCTCATTGAAGCGCAGGAGGTGAGGGGACGTATAGACATGCACGCGCTTGCCGGCGGCTTCGAGCATGGCGCGCAGAAAGGCGATCGTCGAGCCTTTGCCGTTGGTTCCGGCGACGTGGATGACGGGCGGCAGTCTGAGCTCCGGTCGTCCGAGCGCGGCGAGCAGCCGCTCCGTGCGCCCCAGCGACAGATCGATCTTCTTTGGATGAAGCGTGAGCAGTCGCGACAGGATCGCGTCATGCTGATCCATTGCGGCTGCGCCTCGCGATATCAGGCGGCGGCGCGGCGCGGCGGCGACTTGGTCAAGAGACCGCACAGGCGCGCCAGCGTCTGGCGCAGCTCCTGACGCGGCACCACCATATCGACCATGCCGTGATCGCGTAGATATTCGGCGCGCTGGAAGCCTTCGGGAAGCTTCTCCCGGATCGTCTGCTCAATGACGCGTGCGCCGGCGAAGCCGATGATCGCGCCGGGCTCGGCGATCTGCACGTCGCCGAGCATGGCGTAGGACGCGGTGACGCCGCCCGTCGTCGGATTGGTCAGCACGACGATATAGGGCAGGCGCGCCTCGCGCAGGCGCTGCACGGCGATGGTCGTGCGCGGCATCTGCATGAGCGAGAACATGCCCTCCTGCATGCGCGCGCCGCCCGACGCCGTGAAGATCACAAAAGGCGTGCGCTTGGCGAGCGCATGTTCGCAGCCGGCGATGATCGCCTCGCCGGCGGCCATGCCGAGCGAGCCGCCCAGGAATTCGAAATCCTGAACCGCGACGGTGACCGGCGAGCCTTCGAGATTGCCGAAGGCGATCGTCACGGCGTCCGCCATGCCGGTTTTGACTCGATATTCCTTCAGCTTGTCGACGTAACGCTTGATGTCGCGAAACTTGAGCGGATCCAAGGGCGCTTCCGGCGTCGGAATCAGCTCGCATTCGGCGCCGTCGAAAAGACTGGCGAGCCGAGTCTCGACCGGACAGCGCATGTGGTAGCCCGAGCCGGGCACGACATAGAGATTGGCCTCGATGTCCTTGTGGAAGACGAGTTGGCCGCTCTCGGGACATTTCACCCAGAGATTTTCCGGCGCTTCACGCTTGATCAGCGCCTTGATCTTCGGCGGGACGACGTTCGAATACCAATTCATGACACGAGCCTCGTCAGCCAACTCATAAAGCCGCCCTTAGGGCGAGCGTCGCGCACGCCTTCGGCGATGGACGCGACGAGCCCGGTCACAGCGCCAACGCTCGAAGGTCCGGCGCGGCCTTCCGCGTCGAGCGAGGCCTTAAGCGCTTGGACCAGCGCCGTGCCGACCACGACGCCATCGGCGTTACGGGCGAGTTCGGCGGCGTTCTCCGCATTTTTGACGCCAAATCCGACGGCGATCGGCAGCGCCGTGTGCCGCTTGATGCGCGCAACCGCCTGACTGACGCCGGCGTAGTCGGCAAGCGCCGCGCCGGTGATGCCGGTAAGCGACACATAGTAGACGAAGCCGCTTGTATTTTCGAGCACCTTAGGAAGCCGCTTGTCATCGGTCGTCGGCGTGGCCAGGCGAATGAAGTTCAGCCCAGCGCTGCGGGCGGGAACGCAGAGTTCCGAGTCTTCCTCCGGCGGCAGGTCCACGACGATCAGGCCATCGACGCCGGCGTTCCGGGCGTCGCGCAGAAAGGCGTCGACGCCGTAAACATAGATTGGATTGTAGTAGCCCATCAGCACGATGGGGGTGGCGTCGTCTCCGGCGCGGAAGTCGGCGACGAGCTTCAAGGTCTTCTTGAGCGTGGTCCCCGCCTTGAGCGCTCGCAGGCCCGCCGCCTGGATCGCTGGCCCATCCGCCATCGGATCGGTGAAAGGCATGCCGACCTCGATGACGTCCGCGCCGGCGCCGGGCAGGCCACGCAAAATGTCGAGCGACGTCGCGAGATCCGGGTCGCCGGCCATCACAAAGGTCACGAGGGCGGCGCGCCCTTCCTTCTTGAGGGCGGCGAAGCGATCATCGATGCGGGTGGGCATAAGCGACAGACGTCCTTCGTAAGGCGGTGAAATCTTCAAAAAGCCCTTTCGACCGGGCGCCGCCGGGCCCTTTCGGCTCTTACGCGAGCCCCGCAGGCCGCCGTTGCTTAGGGCCTGGGCCCCGTCCCGTCCACTGTTTTCGCGCGCGCTAAATCGTCACTTGCGCGCCCAGTTCGACGACTCGGTCGGAGGGGATCGAGAAGAAGTCCGTGGCGTTGGCGGCTTGTCGAGTGAGCGCGACATAGAGCTTGTCCTGCCACACCGGCATTTCGGAGGAGGGGCTTTCCTTGATCGAGCGCCGGCCGAGGAAGAAGCTCGTGGTCATGATGTCGTATTTGAACCCGGCTTTGCGCATGGCGGCGAGCGCGGCCGGAACGCGTGGACTTTCCATGAAGCCATAGTGCAGCGTCGCGCGGTAGAAGTCGGCGCTGAGCTTCTCGATTTCGAAGCGCTTGTCCGGCGCGACGCGCGGCCGATCCTCGGTCCTCACACAAATCACAAGCACGCGCTCGTGCAGAACCTTGTTGTGCTTAAGATTGTGCAACAACGCCGCCGGCGCGACGGAAGGATCGCTGGTCAGAAAGACCGCTGTGCCAGGTACGCGCGTCGGTTTTGACTTCTCCAACATCGCAATCAGCTCCCTGAGCGGTATTGAGTCGCGATGGGTTTTTTCGGCGAGAAGCCGCGTGCCGCGCATCCAGGTCCACATGACGATCATTGCGCAACCGCCAAGCGCGAGAGGCACCCAGCCGCCATCTTTGACTTTCATAAGGTTCGCCGCAAGGAACGCCAGGTCCACGACGAGAAACGCCGAAATCAGCAGCAGCGCCGCCCAGAGCGGCCAGCCCCATTTTTTCCATACCACGACGAAGGCGAGCCCGGTCGTGACCACCATGGTGCCCGTCACGGCGATGCCATATGCAGACGCCAGAGCCGACGAGCTTTTGAAGGCGATGACGAGCAGCAACACGCCAATGAGCAACAACCGGTTGATGCGGCCGATATAGATTTGGCCTTCCTGCGAGGCGGAGGTATGCGTGACCTCCAAACGAGGGACCAGCCCCAGTTGAATCGCTTGTCTCACGATCGAAAAAGCGCCCGTGATCACCGCCTGACTCGCAATGACTGTGGCAAGCGTCGACAAAATGACGAGCGGCAATAGGCCCCACTCTGGGGCTAAAAGAAAGAAGGGATTGTCGATCGTTTCCGGACGGGAAAGAATCAAAGCTCCCTGGCCCAGATAATTCAGCAAGAGCGCCGGAAGCACGAAGGCGAGCCAAGCAAACCGAATAGGAAAGCGGCCGAAATGGCCCATATCGGCGTAAAGCGCTTCGGCGCCGGTCACGCCCAGGAAGACCGATCCCAGCACCGCAAACCCCAACCATCCATGTTGGAGTAGAAAGCTTATGCCAGCGCGGGGGTCGAAGGCGGTCAACACTTGCGGCGCATCGGGAATGTGCGCGGCGCCCAGCACTGCGATGCAGAGGAAAAACGCAATCATGATCGGGCCGAAAAATGCCGCGACTCGCGCCGTTCCATGGCTCTGCACCCAGAACAGCGTGACCAGGATGAAAATGGTGATCGGCAGAACGAATTCGCTGAAGCGGTGAGTGACGAGCTCCAGTCCCTCGATCGCCGACATGACCGAAATTGCAGGCGTGATGATGGCGTCGCCGGAGAATAACGCAGCGCCCGCGACGCCGAGCAGAAAGACCGGCGCCGACCCCCCGCCAAGTGCGGATTGCGCCAGCGCCATCAATGATAGGATGCCGCCTTCGCCGCGATTGTCGGCCCGCATGAGAAAAACCACGTATTTGATCGTTACGGTGAATATCAGGGCGAAGATCAATAGCGAGATTGGGCCTATCACCGCTTCTTCAGTAAGGACATCGGCCTTCACGCTGTGGGCGAGCGACTCGCGCAGGGCGTAGAGCGGGCTCGTGCCAATGTCGCCATAGACGACGCCCATCGAACCGATGATGAGGCCGACGACACCGCCCTTCTCGCGTTCCTCTCCCTGGTGCGCATGCGTTTGCGTCCCATCGCCGCCGGAGGCGGGACCGGCGTCGGATCGCTGCATCATGGGAGGTTTCCTTTGAGAGGAGCGCGCCGCGCCTCTTGTCGACGGTCTCGGAAGAGGGCGCTCGCCGGGAGCGAGAACGAGGGCGCCAAGGCTTCCTCTCCTTCGGCGTGGGGCCGCCGATACGGTGCGGCGATATACGCGGTTTCGCGCACAAAGAGAAGCCGCGGTTGCGACGCCATATAGGCGCGCCGGACTTTCTACGCCCCGGGGAGGGGGTTCGCGGCGGTCGGAACTTTAAAATAGAGCCGACGGCGTCGTGGTCGGCCGGCTGGACACAGCCCGTCCTTTGCATAGCTAATCCCCGACGTCAGCTTTGTAGGAGGCCTCGTGACCTTGCCTTCGAACAACCACGCCCGGTTCGCCCAAGCGGCGGGCGCGCCCGCGCCAAGCGCCATCGCCACGGACGTGGAGGGGCTTGAGGCGGACATGACGACGCTGCCGGGCGGCGCGCCGGCCTATATCGCCCGCCCGCGGACCGGCGGCGATTTCCCGATTATTCTTGTGGCGCAGGAAATCTTTGGCCTGCACGAACATATTCGCGACATCGTGCGGCGGTTCGCGAAGCTCGGGTTTCTCGTCATCGCGCCCGACTTCCTCATTCGCTACGGGGACCCGCAGGAAGCGCCAGACATAGAGGCGATTCGCGCCATCGTCGCCAAGGTTCCCGACGCCGAGACGATGGAGATATTCGATCAGGCGCTCGCTTACGCCGCGACGAAAGGCGGCGACGCCAAACGCGCGGCGATCACCGGGTTTTGCTGGGGCGGGCGCGTCGCCTGGCTCTATGCGGCGCACAATCCGCAACTCCTCGCCTGCATCCCCTGGTATGGAAGGCTCGATGGGCCGCATACGCCGGCGCAGCCACGCTGGCCGATCGACATCGCGGGGGAGCTGAAAACGCCGACGCTGGGGCTGTACGGCGGCGCCGACCCGAGCATTCCCGCCGAACTCATCGAGACCATGCGCGAGCGTCTGAAGAAGGCGCAGGCGCCCGCTGAGATCATCGTCGATGCCGACGCGCCGCATGCGTTCTTCGCCGACTATCGCGACAGCTATCGGCGAGACGCCGCCAGCGACGCCTGGGAAAAGGCGTTGGCCTTCCTGCGCGCGAAGGGCGTCGGGTAACCGCGTCTATCGCGGGACGAGCGCGATGATGCGGGCGGGGCCGCCCGAGCCTTTTTCGATCTTCATCGGCAAGGCGACGAGAATCGCGCCCGTTGGCGGCAGCTGATCGAGGTCGGTGAGGTTCTCAAGCCCGCCAATATTGGCGGCGCCAATGATCCGGTGCACCAAAAAATCCTGCGACGGTCCGTTGTCCACGCTCGCCGTGTCGACGCCGATGAGGTTGGGGCGGCGCTCTTTCGCGAGCCAGGCCGCCGCTTCAGGCCCAAAAGACGGGAAATGGAGATGTGTGGCGTCGCCCGGCGTGTCGTCGCCGAGATAGGCCTTCTTGTCGGGCCAGCGCGCGCTCCATCCGGTGCGCAGCAGCACGATCGCTTTGTCGGGTATGCGGCCATGCGCCGCCTCCCAGGCGGCGATGTCTTCGATCGTCAGCAGATAGTCCGGGTTCGCCGCGGCCTTGGCGGCGACGTCAATGACGATCGCCGGGCCGACGAAGCGCTCGACGGGAATTTCGGCGTTTGTCCAGCGGCCCTCGGCGAAATGCATCGGCGCGTCGAGATGCGTGCCGCCATGCTCGGGCGAACAAAAGGCGTTGGCGAAATAGAAGAACCCAGCCTTGGTCGGTCCCTTGTGCAGCACTCTGAGCTCGAAGCCCGACGGCGAAGTCGGCCAGTAGATGGTTTCGGCGCTGAAGGCGTGGCTGAGGTCGACGACCTTGCTCGACGCGAGATCGAGGCTCTGAGCTTGCGCCAATTCGAGTTGGGCGGCGGAGAACGTCAGACACAGCAACAGACCGCCTAACGCTGTTCGTTTTTTCATATCGGAACGCTCTCCAGAAACGCGCTCGCGCGCAGCGGATCAAAAATCGCTAGCAATTCCTTTGACTTCCCAGTCGCCGTAGCGCGCCGGGTCGGGTCCGTCGCGGCCGCCAAGTTCTTGCGGCGGGGCCGGAGCTTGCGCGGCCTCGCGGCGACGCGCCTGCGCTTCGGCCAATGCGCGCTGCGCGGCCGGCGGCGGCTGCGCGCGCCGCTCTGTCAAATTCGCTGTGTCTTCTGCCTTCGACACGGTCCGTTCCTGTGTGCATTCATCGCCCGCCGCCGCGCTATTGTGCTATGATTCGGTTCGGTCGCGGAGGGAGAAGCCGTTTGGCGAACAGCGACAGTAGATCAATTTCCGCCCGGACCAAATCGGCGCGTCAAGGGTCCCGGCAAGGCTTCGTGCCCGCCGAAGCGGTGCGGGAGGCCGAAGCCGCGAAGATTCCCGGGTTGCCGGCGCGCCTCGCCGCCGCCAACATCATCGGCGACATCGTGCAGGGCGGCCATCGTCTCGATGAGTGTTTCGCCCCGAACGCCGTTCCTTCGCGCCTGTCCGGGCTCGACGCCCGCGACGTGTCGCTCACGCGCTCGATCGTCACGGTCGCGGTGCGCCGGCTTGGCCTCATCCGCTACATTCTCGCCGAACTCCTCGAAAAGGGGCTGCCGCGTCAGGCCGCTCGGCTTGAGTTCTCGCTGATCGCCGCCGCCGCGCAAATCCTGTTTCTCGACGCCGCCGATCACGCCGCCGTCGATCTCGCGGTGCGCGCGGCGCGCCTCGAACCGAAAACCGCCGGCTTTAGCGGACTGGTGAATGGCGTGCTGCGCAATCTCGCGCGCCGTCGCGAGGAATTCCTCGAGATCGCCGCAAGCGGCGAGTACGACGCGCCGCCATGGCTGGCGCAGCGTTGGCGCAAGCATTACGGCGAAGACGCTGGGCGCGCCATCGCGGCGATGCACATGCTCGAGCCGCCCCTCGACGTGTCAGTCAAGGACGATCCCAAGGGCTGGGCGGAGCGGCTCGACGGCGTCGTGCTGCCGACAGGCTCGGTGCGGCTGCGCACCCACGCGCCGATCAGCGAACTTCCCGGCTATGGGGACGGCGAGTGGTGGGTGCAGGACGCCGCCGCCGCTCTGCCGGCCCGCCTGCTGGCGCCGCGGCCCGACGAACGTGTGCTCGATATGTGCGCCGCGCCTGGCGGCAAGACGGCGCAGATGGCGCTTGCCCGCGCGCAGGTGGTCGCTCTGGACCGTTCGGCGGAGCGCCTAAAGCTGCTCGCCGCCAATCTCGCTCGGCTACAGTTGCACGCGGAAGTTGCGGTCGGCGACGCCGCCGCCTATCAGGCGCAGCCTTTCGACGCGATTTTGATTGATGCGCCCTGTTCGGCGACGGGAACGATCCGCCGCCACCCCGACGTGCCCTGGACCAAGAAGCCGGGCGACATCGAAGCGCTCGCGAGCTTGCAGACAAAGCTGCTCAATCGCGCGGCGCTCCTGACGCGGGCCGGCGGACGAATCATTTATTGCTCCTGCTCGCTGGAGCCTGAGGAAGGCGAACAGCAGATCGCCGCGTTTTTGCGCCGCAATCCCGATTTCCGCCGAATGCCGATTGATCCTGGCGAGGGCGTCCCGGAGGAGTTCATCAACCGAGACGGCGATCTGCGCACATTGCCGCATTACTGGCCGAACGAAGATCCGCGCCTTGCCGGCATCGACGGATTTTTCGCCGCGCGGCTGCTGCGGTCGGCCTAGCTTTAGGCCCGCGCCGCGACGAGAGGCGCGAATTCCTTCACCACCTGCTCATAGACGATCCGCTTGAACGGCACGATGAGTTCCGGCAGCGCCGAAAGCGTCTCCCAGCGCCAGGCGTCGAATTCGGGCTTATGCGCGCCGTGGCCCGGCGCGTGAATATCGATCTCGCTTTCGTCGCCGGTGAAGCGCAGCGCGAACCAGCGCTGGGTTTGGCCGACATATTTGCCGCTCCAGCGGTTGTTGTTGTTTCTGGGCAGATCGTAGCAAAGCCAGTCTGGAGCCTCGGCGAGAAGGGCGACGCTCGACACATTGGTCTCTTCGTGAAGCTCGCGCAGCGCCGCCTCATAGGGCGTCTCGCCCTCGTCGATGCCCCCCTGAGGCATCTGCCAGAGATAGGGTGGGCGGGTCTGGTCATGGGCGCCTTTGGCGCGCCGCCGCCCGATAAAGGCGAGGCCTTGCGCATTGAGCAATAAGACGCCGACGCAGGGCCGATACAATCCGCGGCCGCTCATCGCCCCGTCTCGTGGCGCGGCCCGCGCTGGCGCGCTCCATCGATTGCATCTGTCATCCGCTCCCCCCAAGCGTTCGCATTTTTTTCGCGGACGTTTCTGCCCGTCCGCGCGCCCGCCGTCGAGCCGCTAGAGCAGGTTCCGGAAAAGTTGACAGACTTTTTCGATGAGAACCTGTTCCAACATTTTGATTTTGAGCGCTTCCCGATCACATGATTTCATGTGATCGGGAAGCGCTCTAGACGCGCCGCGTCAGCGCGCCGTCGGCCTCCATCAGCTCCAGCAGCATGCCTTCGCGCAACCCCCGGTCGGCGATGCGCGTCCGCTGCGCCGGAAAAAGCGTGCGAATCGCCTCGAAAATTGCGCAGCCGGCAAGGACGAGATCGGCGCGTTGCGGTCCGATGCAGCCGTTGGCGACACGCTCATCGAAATCCATGTCTCGCAGCCGCAGGATCGCCCGCGTTGCGTCATCATCGCTCATCCACAGGCCGTCGACGCGCCAGCGGTCGTAACGCTCGAGCCCAAGATGAACGCCGGCCAGGGTGGTGACCGTCCCCGACGTGCCCAGAAGATGGAAGCGCGGACAGCGGCGCTCCGAGGCCATGCGCCGCGCGAAGGGGGCGAGAGTCTCGCGCACCTGCTGGGCCATGGCCGCGAAGGTCTCGGCCGAAACGCAGCGGCCGCCGAAATGCTCCGCGAGGGTCACGACGCCAAGTTCGAGCGAAGTCCAGGCGCGAAAGGCGTAAGCGCCATTTTCGCTGCGCCGTTCGCGCGTCAGCCACACGAGCTCGGTGGACCCGCCGCCGATGTCGAACAGCAGCACGCTTTCGGCGGCCGGATCGGCGAGCGATCCGCAGCCGCGGGCGGCGAAGCGCGCCTCGGTTTCGCGGTCAATGATCTCGAGCTGCAGCCCGGTGCGTTCGCGGACGCGCTCGACGAATTCGTCGCCGTTCGCCGCGCTGCGGCATGCCTGGGTCGCGACGAGCCGGGCGCGGGTGACGCCGCGCGCATCCATTTTTTCGCGGCAGATTTGGAGCGCGGCGATGGTGCGCTCGATCGCTTCCTCGCTGATCCGGCCAGCCTTGCCGAGGCCTTCCCCCAGCCGCACGATGCGCGAGAAGGCGTCGATGATGCGCAAAAAATCATTGTTGCGCCGCCGCGGCCTGTGCTCGGGCCGGGCGATCAGCAGCCGGCAGTTGTTGGTGCCGAGGTCGAGCGCAGCATAGACATGGCGCGAGTCGAGCGCGCCGGAAGCGACGCCGGGGGTGATATGAAGCTCGGGCGCGGCCTGCGCCGAGGCCGACGCCGTAGACGGTAGACCGGTTTCCCTCACTCGATCCCTTCCGCGAAGCCGCTCCGTCTCGCCTTGCGCCGCATCGACGGAAGCGGAGCGGCGATCATCGTAACGCCAGACGGCTGGCGTAAATTTCTTACATGCAGGATCGGCGCGCCGCCCGCAAGGGCGTTTCCTGCAGCCATAAGGGCGCGAGCGGCGGCGTTGGCGGCCGGAAGGTTGACACTGTCGGCGGCGCTCTCTAAGTCACCAGCCGTTCGCGCGCGCTCTGCGCGGCGCCGTTTGGGGGATAGTTCAACGGTAGAACAGCGGACTCTGACTCCGTTAATCTTGGTTCGAATCCAGGTCCCCCAGCCAGCTAACTCCCTGATTTCCTGTGTCTCCGAAGGTTCCCGGTTGAGAAGGGGAGGGCCAGACATTTCCGTGGGTTACGAGAGGGGTTTTGCAGCGGTCGCTTTTCAGAGACGAAAACCGGGGCTTTCGGTGCCTAAACGGCGCGAATGTCTCTCGGGCCGGTTTTCGAACCGTCAGTTGCGCAGCTTTGCTGGTGGTTTTCAGGCCCCGGTCAGGGTGTGGGGAAGCCAAGGACGCGCTTTTGTTCTTGCCAATCGTGCGGGAGACCTCTCGACAGGGCGATAAGCCGCGTCGGCGTCAACTCGACCGGGTGCTGGCCGGCGAGGATGGCCCGAACAATGTCGGGCGAGAGGTACGATAGGCGCAGCAGCACAGCCAGATAATCCCGCCGCACACCCAGCCGCGCGGCCATCGCCTCAACGCTGTCATCTTGGCCCGAGAAGAGCATCGCGCGCGAGGAGATTGCTTTGGCGACGAGCGAGGCGAGGCCGCTGTCGATGGCGTTGGCGGCGCCTCCGCCGATCACAAGCCGTATGCCCTTTCCGGCGCGTTGGAGACTAGCGGTAATGGACAGCACCAAAGGCTCGAAGGGCAACGCGGGCTTCATCGACCCCGGCGACCAGTCCGGCAACGCCACTGAAGGAATCGATGCTCGATCCAGGTGCATGAAGATCTGCTCTTCGTCGACCTCGATCCGTGGGATGAGCGCCAGGACGATCTCGCGCCGCTGAAGCGAGGTCAGTCTGGTCCAGCGCTCAGCGAGGTCTTTGGATCGACCAAGCAGAGCCCGTTGGGTCGGCGCGTCGAGACCGAGCGGCGCAACCGCGCTCGTGATCTCCGCTTCTGACGCGAACAGCGCGCGCAGCCGATCCAGAACCAGCCCTTCAATGTCGCCCGCAGGGATCCGTCGGCCTTTGGATTGGTCATTCCGTTTGCCGGCGATAAGCGCGGCGGAGACGTAATAGCGGTAGCGTTTGCCTTTCTTCACGGAATGGGTCGGCGACAAGCGTTCGCCATCCGTATCGAAGATCAGGCTCGCCAACAGGCTCGACTCTTCCGCGCCAGTGCCCAACGATCGTTCCACCCGATTTGTTGACAGACAATCTTGCACAGCTTGCCAAAGCGCTGCGTCGATGATCCCCTCCTGCTGTCCCGGATGGATGTTACCTTTGTGGGCGATCTCTCCGACGTACAGCCGGTTCTGCAGCATCAGGTAAAGGTTGCCTCGCGAGAAGGGCTTGCCGCCGGAGAGTTTGCCCTGCGCGCCCTCCCGTCGTTTGCTGACGACGCCGCGCGCATCGAGTTCGGCTTTAAGGAGCGAGACTGAGCCGAGCTCGGCGTAACGCCGGAAGATCATTCGGACAGTCGCCGCCTCAGCCTCGTTGACGACAAGCTTCCTGTCCTTGACGTCATAGCCGAGCGGCACATTGCCGCCCATCCACATGCCCTTCGCTTTTGACGCGGCGATCTTGTCTCGGATCCGCTCCCCCGCGATCTCCCGTTCGAACTGGGCGAAGGAGAGCAGCATGTTCAGGGTCAGACGCCCCATGGAGGTTGTGGTATTGAACTGCTGGGTGACGGAGACGAAGGAGGCGCCATGGGCGTCGAGCACATCGACGATCTTGGCGAAGTCGGCCAGCGATCGGGTCAGACGGTCGACCTTGTAGACGACGATGATCTGGATCTTCTTCGCCGCGACCTCGGCTAGCAGCCGCTGCAGGGCAGGGCGCTCCATGGTGCCGCCGGAAAGGCCGCCGTCATCATACATGTCGGGAAGGGCGATCCAGCCGGCGTGGCGCTGGCTGATGATGTAGGATTCACAGGCTTCGCGCTGGGCGTCGAGGGAGTTAAACTCCTGCTCCAGCCCGTCTTCGGAGGATTTGCGCGTATAGATGGCGCAGCGGACAATGCAAGCTGACTGCGCGCGATCAGATTTCCGCACGGCCGCTCTCCGCGCCCTTTGATGAAGCGCCAGTCAGCCTTCTCAGCCCGAAGAACCGCGGCCCCGACCAATGGGCGCCGGTGATCTTTTCGGCGATGAGGGTCAGAGAGCCATAACGTTCGCCGCTCCATTCAAATCCATCCGCATGGACCAGTACGCAGTGGGTGACGCCACGCCATTCGCGCACCAGCCGCGTGCCTGGCTTCACGGAAACCGGCACGGGCGGCGGTTTGTTGACGTCGGTGTTAGCTTTCAAGCTTGCCAGTTTGCGTAACGTCGCCTTGGAGAGGCCGCCGAGCGGCCTCTCCTGAAGCTTGTAAGTGATGCCGCGCATGAGGAGATCGCGCGACAAGCGCATCGGCGGCTGAGCCCGATGCAGGCGCCGCCATTCGGCGCGAAGCTCGAAGATCGTCAAATCGGCAAGCCGGGCGAGCTCGGCGGCGATGTCAATCGAAACCTTGCTCATATCAGCGGCCTCGGCGCGCCTTGATGTGATAGCGACGGACGCCATCGGCGGTCTTGGCGCTTGACAGAACAAAGCCGAGCTTCTTCTTTACTGTCCCTGCGAGGAAGCCGCGAACACTGTGCTGCTGCCAGTTCGTCGCCTGCATCATCTCTTCGATACTGGCGCCCTCTGGGCGGCTGAGCAGGGTAAGCATGCGCTCCTGCTTCGTGCTGGGACCGACCTGCGGTTGATCGACAGGCTTCGGCGCGGTTGCAGCAGTCGCCGCTACCTTCTGGCGCTTCGACGCCCCGGGAGTTGTGGGCGCTGAAGGGGCTTTTGCATTTCCGTTCTTAGACGGAGTGACCCTCTCGACTGGAGATTTTTGTCTCGGGCGGGCTGACATGACCTGGGCTCCTTGGGCGGGCGTCGGAATGACGCTTGCACTGCCCAAAGCCCCGCAAATCGCGGGGCGCGCCCTGCTGTCGGCGGCTTATCAGCGGTCACCGAGTGACCACCACAGTGCGTACTGTGCGGGAGAAGTCCAGTCAGTTGGGGGCAATAAAATAAACGAAATCCGGTGGTTAAGAACGGCGCTCCGAGCAGCGTCTCTCGGTTCGAATCCTCTCGCCCCAGCCATGCATTCCCGGAAGTTCACACAGGACGCAGACTTTGGGGAAAGGGCCGGGAATTCGGGGCATTCGCACTGGGAGCGGCGGCTCAGAGACTTTCCAGAGTCTGAAATCCCGGTTTCAATGGCGTGAATCCAGGCACGGTCTCAGTCGGCGATTTTCCAATGTCGGGATTTTTGACGGACGCCGCCCGAGACGGGTTCGCTTCGCGCGCAGACCGGTTCGCTTCGACGCGGTTCGGTCGATAAACCCGGATGTTTATTCACTGTGTCATCCATTCCAGGATCCAAACGCGACGGCGGCATGAGACGGCGCGGCGCCGGTCGCAATCGGTCAAGATGGTGATTGGGGATTTTAGCCGATGCCGAGCAGTCGCTCTTGATCCGCCCAAGCATGAGGCAGAGCCTGTGTCAGGCTGGAGACTGTCACACCCGAGGGAGCGGCGCCGTCAGCGATCGCCTGAACGCTTTCGGCGACAGGAACGCAAGGACGGCCAAGCGCCGGACATGACGTTCGGCGAGGCCTTCGCTCGAGGCGATCTCGTCGAATGATGCGGCCTTACCCGAGAGGATCATCTCCATCCATCCGCGTGAACGCGCAATCGCCTTCAGCAACGTCTCGCGCGTTTCGGAAACAATCCTCTCCTGGTCCATTGGCGCATGCACAATTCCCGTCCGGCGCATGAGATTTGGAGCAAAGGGGATCGTCAGCTCGGTCAATCTGTTGGGCGCGGTTTCAGAGTTTGATAGATCCGCTTCCAGCTCCGGCCGGTGAAACGTAACCACGATCCGATCGGCTTGGATGACGATCCGCTCGATCCGGGCCCGAATCAGATCACGATCGCAGGCGTCGTCATCTGCGTGCAGCCTCCCCCTCAGAGCGTCGCAAACGAGTTGTTCGATGTCGGGCGCCGACACGCGGGAGACGGTTCCCGCTTCGCTCTTTCGGTTCTGCAATAAGGCGTGAGACACGTAATAGCGGTAACGCACGCCCTTCTAGTTAGCGTGGCTCGGGCTCATCGGATTGCCGCGATCGTCGAAGAGAAGACCGACGAGCATGGACGAGGAAGCGTGATCTCGTGAGCTTTCGCTTGACGGCACCTTCGGCCAGTCTCACCTGCACCGCGTCGAAGAGATCGCGATCGAGGATCGGCTCGTGCTCGCCCTTGTGGATGTCGCCGCGATAGGCGATCTCACCGACATAAAAGCGATTTTTAAGCATATGCGCGAGCGGACCGACCATGAAGCGCGCGGCGGCGACAATTTTGCCGCTCGCGAGCTTCCGGGGTCTTGGTCTGACGCCTTCCCGGTCGAGCGCCGCCGCCAGTTCGCCGATCGATTCAAGGCGCAGGTAGTCGGCGAAGATTTTTCTTACCAGTCCCGCCTCGTCAGGAACGACTTCGAGCTTCTTGCCGACGCTTCGATAACCTAGAGGAACCGGCCCGCCGACCCAGATTCCCTTGCGCTTGGAGGCGGCGATCTTGTTGCGGACGCATTCACCGATGACCTCGCGTTCAAATTGAGCCAAGGACAGCAGCACGTTCTGGGTCAACCTTCCCATGCTTGAGGTGGTGTTGAAGGATTGAGTGACCGAGACGAAGGAGACGTCGAACTCATCGAAGAGCTCGACCAGCTTAGCGAAATCGGCGAGAGACCGCGTCAGGCGATCGACTTTGTAGACCACGATGATGTCGATCTTACGGGATTGGACCTGCTCCAAAAGGCCTTGTAACGCCGGGCGCTCTAGCGAGGCTCCGGACAATCCGCCGTCGTCGAAGCGATCGGCGACGAGGCGCCAGCCTTCATGCGCCTGACTCTTGATATAGGCCTCACATGCTTCTCGCTGCGCGTCGAGCGAGTTGAAGGCGAGGTCGAGATTATGCTCGGTGGACTTACGCGCAGCGCTGAGGCTTGGCGACTGCTGTTTTCATGCGCTGCGTCCCCCGACTAACAAGGGGAGAGGCGGCGGCTGGCGAGCCGCCGCCTGAGCGTTGTGCGGGAAGGGTTGGCTCGGGCGTATTCCTGCCGGGCCGAATTGAAGATCTTGTTGGCAGAGCACGTGATTGGGTTGTCGTTTCTGCGTCTGGTAGCCGCTCAGATTCTTCGGCGCCTCGCAGGCCAAAGAAGCGCGACGACATGCTTCGCAAAATGCTCCAGTCTGGACGCAATAGATTCAAGATGATCCGTGCGTTCCGTAAGCACAACGGGCGATCGTCCCGCGTCAAGAGAATTCAAAATATCATCAAAGATGAGCGCGTTCCGCTGCTCATCTGATACAAGCGCCCTGAAATTTTTTGAATAGAAACGGCTGCGGAGAGCGCCGCGCTATCGACAGCAAAGCCGGTTTCCCGGACGCATATCAAATGGTCGAAGGGACGTTTTGCCGCTTCCGAACGCAGGTCCATTTTGTGGCTAATGGGACCACATTGCATCGCTATAATCGGATGGTGGCCGTCCGTGCGCGTCGTCCGTAGTCGCCGACAAGATCGTCGACCTCGCCCTTCCGAACAAAGCTCTGGATCAGCGCCACATCGACCGCGCCCTTGGGCTTTCGTTTGTCCGCCCCGATTACTCCGACGGCTTCGCGAGGCAGATCGGAGAAGGCGATAACTCGCACGATCCACTGGTCCAGAAGTTGACGCCGCTTCACGAGAATCAGATTGCTTACGCTGCGCTCAGCGATCATTTTTATCGCCACGACGGTCTTGCCGAAAGCCGTTGTCTCTTCGATCGTGACCAAAATCCCCAACGACTCGAGTAGGCCAACGCGGCGTCAAAGCACCCTCGGGGAAGCGCGATATGACGGCTCGTCAGTTCCGCGCACGAGATGATGCGGGGCTTGTCGTGATTGGAGCGACGCATCGCCTGCGCCGCATAAAATTCCCGGTTTTGGAACGCCGGCAGGCGGATCAGTCGTGTGATCAAGGGCGCTCGTAATTTGGACGAGGCGCGAAAACCGTCGCCTGGAAGCGCTAATCCGAGCTTGCAGACCCGTCGAGCTCCCGCGCTATACGGAAACCTATCTGATCACTGCTGTCGTCATTTATTGGTTGCCAATCGCGACTGGCCGACCGTAATGCTTTGGCGTCGGATTGCCAATGTCCGCCGCGCACCACGCGGTGATTGCAAAATCTGCCAGTTGTCCATGCTGCTTCAGTAAGCGGCGCGCCGTTGTAATTATCATGAAAACAGTCCTCCACCCACTCAGCTACATTTCCATGCATATCTTTGAGCCCACTGGGATTTGGTTTTAATTTGCCAACTGGATGAGGGCTGCCTTTGCCTTTCGAGTTTGACTCATACCAAGCGTATTGATTGATACTTGGCTCTGGGAACGAATAGCCTGATGTGGTACCTCCCCTCGCGGCGAATTCCCACTCCGCCTCGGAAAGTAGTCGATATCGCTTTCCAGTCAAAGCAGAAATCCATTTGATGTAAGTTTGCGCGTCTTCCCACGAAACCTTCATCACGGGAGCATCTTGGTTTTCTCTTCCCCATTCGCTAGACGAAAGATTTGATCTGCATACGCCCTGGCTCGCACAAAAATCCCATTGTGAAAACGTGATCTCAGTGACCGATACAGCAAAACTTTTTCTTATTTTAACGTCGCTGATAGGCGTTTCTCGATCTGGAGCGGGGCTTCCGAGGAGAGGTCCGCCGCGGCGAAACTCGCCGCTAGCAATAGAGATCATTTCCGGGCAGTCCAGACATTCTTTAAATTTCACCTGCCTTTCTGAATAGGCCTTCTCGTCCGCTTGTGACTTCACGTAAGGACGGACATTGAAGAACCAATAAGAAGCAAGTCGCAATCTATCAAAATTATATACGGCCAATCCTCCAGTTCCGATGACCACCAGTAAAACTCCGACGATCGCCTTTGAACGACGCTTCGACCATTTTTCGGCGCTCTCGCGCTCCGCGCACGCTGCGAGATACGCCTTCGCCGCAGCGATTTCGCGCGCCCAATTGGGGCCGCGAAAGCCGAGCGCTTGAGCTTTCGCCAATCGAGAACCACGATGGAGAAGAAAATCCGCCTTTCGCAAATCTTGAGTCTTTGACCATTCCTCGGCAGAGAGGAGCACGCCGTCGAGCAGCAGCAGCGCATCTCGGTCCTCGCCGAGCAATTCGGCCAGCATCGACCAGTGGCGGAACAATGCCTCGTGTGCGACCTCGATCGTGGTTATTGGGGTATGGTCGGAGCCGTTTGCTGCGCGTTCGACATCTGTCGCCCCTCCGAACGCGCCTTTGGCCACCGCTAGCGTCGCGCGGACGACCAGAAGCCGTCGCTCGGTGAGCGCGCGTGCAAGCGGTAGGAGCTCACTCGACAATTCGGTCTGCGACGCCACATGGCGCTGCGCCGCGTTACTTTCGCGGTTGATGCGTACGAGGGGCGGAATGAATAACTTCCGCAGCGCCTCGCGACGGTCGTTTCGACTGTGTGCGTATCCGGCCTCGGAAAACGCCGCCTCGGCTTCCAACTCAATCGCTTCGGCGAGCCCGCCGGACCGATGTATTTGTGAAAGCCCGATGACGCCTTCTCCAGCGTGCTCGCGCATGAGGCGCTGCAGCACAAAGGCAAGCAAAGGCAGCGCGTCGGGCTCTCCCTCGAGTTCAGCCTGCAGCCGCTCAACCACAGCCGCGTCAAACACCGGGGCGTCGGGCCCGACCTTTCGGCGCAGGATTTCGGCCGGCTCGCGAATGATGCTCGCGAGCTCGCCTTGCGGCATCGGTCCCAGGCTGATGGGGACCTGGTCGATCCCTGCAAACGCCTTTGCAGTCTGCATTCGGCTGTAGGCGTCCGACCGGATGGTGATCAGGATCAGCGCTTCGTCCGCCTCGCTTGCCGCGCGCGCAAGCAAGAGCAGCCTCTCGCTTTCCTTTCCCTCGTCGCTTGCGAACAATTCTTCGCCCTGGTCGAGGCAGATTACCGGGAGGGGAAACGGCGGCTCGGTCAAAAGCGCGCGTTTTGCCGCGACCTGCCGCAGCTCACGTAAGAGGCTGACGAACCCATCGGCGCTCTGTAGCCGCTCGCGCAATTGACTGCGGCTGGACCGGAGCGCAAATCGCAAATGGACGTCCAATAGCGCGGCAAGCAGGCCTTCTTGCCCTTCGATCGCGCCGCCGCGCGCAGCCCGAATGACCTTCAGTGGCAGCCACTGAGCGTCGTCGCG
Source organism: Methylocystis sp. H4A (assembly GCF_015709545.1). Taxonomy (NCBI): domain Bacteria; kingdom Pseudomonadati; phylum Pseudomonadota; class Alphaproteobacteria; order Hyphomicrobiales; family Methylocystaceae; genus Methylocystis; species Methylocystis sp. H4A. Next base: position 110,765 of record NZ_JADNQY010000025.1, read on the forward strand.
CGATAGCCTCGGCCATAACCCGGCGCGCAAGAAGGACGACTTACCTGCTCCGGACGCTCCGAGGATTACGGCGACCCGGGGCGGCGCGCGCGTGGCGAGCCCGCGTAATGTGTCCATGCCGCGGACGAGGTCGGCCCTTCGGCCAAAAAATACCGCGGCGTCCTCCGGCTCGAGCGCCTCAAGCCCGCGATAGGGAGAACGCCACCCAAAAATGCCATTCTCATCTCGCTGCAGGTCGAAATTCTCAGGTCCCACGCCCGCCTTTTGAAGGCCGCTCTTGAGTTGGGTAAGGCCAGTCTTCGAGATGTGCACGGGCCATTGCTTTTGTGAATACGGATGCACCGCGATAAAGCGCTCGGCCGGCTCGCCCTTCAGCCTCACAATTTGCCACTGCGCAGTAAGACCGCCCGGGAGCGTCTCGAGCGGCGTATCGTCGATCAGCAACGCAAAGAGTTTCTTATTATATTTATTGGCCAGTTGATATTCGTCGTGACACCAGTGCGAGGCAAGCCATTGCGCCGAGACCAAAAACAGGACCGCCTCGCAACGCGTTGCGGCATCTGCGAACGCTTGCTGCCATCTTTGGCCACCCGCAATGCCCCTCTCTGGATCAAGATCCAGAAAAATATCGTCCGGACCGCTCCAGCCCTCCGCCATCAACCAATCGCGCAGAGCAATCGCCCACTCGTCGTTATAGCTCGAATGGCTGATGAAAAGTTTGGCCATCTAAACCCCCGCCAAAAAAATTCAACATAATCCTGTAAGGCTACCGCATTTTTGCTTCAAAAAAAACGCATCGCAAAAGCGGAATGGATGAATGGCGCGAATTCTCCGTCGCCTTCCTACGTAGGGCGAAGCATTAACGCTTGACGACACGGGCCCACATTCCCAAAATGCGCTTAGCTTCGAATTTTTTGGAGGCTAATATGAGGAAATCACTTGCCTTAATTGCATTTCTAAACGCCGTCACTTGCCTATTCTTAATGCGACCAGCATGTCACGCGAGCGAATATAATATCGGGGCGATAAGCCTGAGGAAACCGTTGAACGATGAAATGAGTTCGCTGTATAAATGCTCTCCCCAGATAGAATTCTCGCATACATTTTCGTGTGAGCTACCGGTGGCAAAGCGCCAACATCAACCAGCGCCTCTGCCTGATAACTTGATCAAAGACTCTGATAATAAGATATTATACGCTTACAAAATAAATAAAGAAGAAGGCGGCTTTGAACAAGTCTTAAAAAAAATTTCAACGACAGCTGCTGCTTCGCTTGGAGAAGAAGCATCTAAGAAATTCACACTAAAAGACGCGAAGGTGTTGATATGGGGAGATGCCAAATTAGAAAAAATTGCCACCTCCAGTGAAGAATACGACGAAATCAAAGGTCGTTTTGAACAAAAATATGGACTGCTTATTTCGCCAAACGACAATTTCAAAGGGTCCGACGACGATAGGCGTCCGGTCTATCGCGTTGTAGGCGGAGACGGACTTATTATCATAATTTCACAAGAATCGCGGGGACAGATCCTGGTCCAGCGAGCAATGGTCGCTGCGGGCACCTTGGCCGAACGAAATTTTGAATCGCAGGCGCGTCAGTTCTTCGAGGCGGACCGGACGGCTCCGAGTGACGATTTATCAAAGTGGTCTGAAATTGCTTTCATGGTCCGTCGCCTCGCGCTCAACACTACTCCTGATAAGGCAAACAGGATCGTTGATGAGATTTTTCGTTCTGCTCCGATCAAAAAGTATCACTCCCACGCATGGGCCGTTCTTCCGACAAGCGTGATAAATCATTTGAAAATGGGAACTTATAGAGCAGTGGACGTTTTCGGAGAAAAAACCGAGTTTCCGGAAATTCGCGATCAAATCATGCGTCAGCTCAAATTGGAACCCGGTGATAATTTTTCTGAGTTCCTGCTCTACTCTCTGGGACGCTTCAGAGAAGCCCTAGAAGCTCATCCAGGCTCTCCAATCCATTCTGTATTAGCCTATTCCCTAGGGCATTCAATGCTTAGAGGTGTGCTTACAAACACTTATAAACGTTTATCCAAGTCAGATGACGACGAGATATTTTCAATTTACAGCTCAAACTATTCTTATCTCGCAGAGGTTACTTATAACATCAATATAGAAAATGAAGATTCTTATTATCCAGAGGATAAACATCCATATAAAGAACCCACTATCGAAGAGAAATACAAAACACTTGCTACCAGAAGTTTTTTTGACGGTTATTATAATTATGCGCTAACCATCCCAGACTCGCAAAATGAGTATAGAGATGGTGGCTTATCTCTATCTCAGTGCGTAAATTATTTTAATCAATTCCCTGAGCGTTACGACTCGAAGCCTCTTTGCCGTAATGATCCGAGCTTCATCTCCCACACAAATGATATTCTAAAGCATTTCAAGGAGGTTCTAAAGGATCAGAAGTCTCCACATTTTGACGATGCATCGTACCTGCTCGGGTGGCTTGAGTATCATCGGGGAAATATTGGAACCGCACTTGAGAGCTTTGAACCCGCGATCAAGTTCATGAAGGATATCCCTTCCGAGGAGCTCGAGAATTATGACCACAACGATTACTCCCTTCCCGCGATACATCAGGTTGCGCGCATTTTGGGAACGCTGTCACCTGAAGATGCGTTCAGTCGCGTGCAGAAAAGCAAGGTCCTATCCGGGGAGCCCGACGTTTGGAACAGCGTATTGACTTCGTTTTATCATGCCCATCAATATCGGACAGTTATGGACGGCGCTAAACGAGCGCTTGATACATTTGGTATTAAGATCGAGAGTCTACCCGTAACGACTGATCCTAAGCGGATCGAGGCGATCCTCAAAAAATTTCACCTCGAAATGACGTCCCTTGGGGACGTCATTTATCTCTATCATTCCTCGCGTGAAATTGGACAAATCGAAGATATGCTCAAAAATCCCGGCGATCGCTCTCCCTCGGCAATTTCAGCCAAAGTCAAAGAGATCGTCGTCAAATACGCCTTAACTGACGAATCCGATTTTGAAAAAAAATCTTCGCGACAGGGACCAACACCAAAACACAAGGATTTGCGTCAGAGTATTTACATCGCACGGCGATCGCTCGATCTTCTGCCGAAGACGCCCGACTATTCAAAATTGCGACAATGGCTCTATTATAAGCAAATCAGGCTTCTCGCCCAATTCGATCCGATAAAGGTAGCCGCCGCAAATCTCGAGTTTGGCAAAGAATTTCCAAGTTCTCCCTTGCTCGACGACGTCTTGGCGGAGCAAATTTTTGCCGAAAGCGTCATCGTCGGAGACATGGCTAAGGCGGTTACGACATTCGACGCGCTTCGCCGAGACCACCCTAGAGGGAACGCTATCGATAATGCTTATAGTTGGATGGCGATTGGTTGGACTTGCGCGGGTCAGCCAGCCAAGGCGCGCCAAATTGATAAGGAAATCATACGCCTGTTTTTGTTCACTCGTCATGCTCGTTATGCTCGCGAAAGAATCCAAAATCCGTCCGCCTGTGAAGCGCTGTATGAATTATTCAAATGGGAACTCGAAGCTATGAATTGGCGTCAGCGTAATCGAATTGACATTATCCAAAGCACGCTAAAGGCGAACGATTCAAGTTCGGCTGAAAAATTGAGATGATGCCGTCCACAGACACAGGGTTGCTGCATCGCTTTTCTCTGATCGGTGGAGAGGATGCCTCGAGGGCTGGAAGCGATCTACATTCCCACAATCGACGCGAAACGCATTGAAACGCTGTATACAGCTGGAGACCTCCAGAAGCCGCGATTTTGCATTTGATACGGATCGGACAACCGGTCGATGTGATCTGCGACGATCACCAGACCAATTTCCGACCGCTTTCGACAGCGACCGTCGCCGGCCTTTCGGCCGTCGACCTTATGCGGCAGCGCATTTCTTCATCAGCCAGAGGAAACGGCGCATGTTGTAGGCGAGATTAGCCAAGCCGATTTTCACTTTAGCCCGTGCGATGCCGATCGTTCGCACGACGAGGCCCATTGGTCCCTTCTCGTGGGCGAAGACGTCCTCCACGGCGCTGCGCACTTTCGACTTCAGTGCATTGGCGATACGCATGCGCTCGGGCATCGGCTTGCCCTTTGGCTTCTTGCGATGAATGCGCGAGACGAAGCCGCGCCGCGGCAGCATCGCTTCGTTCTTCGCCGAGCGATAGGAAGTATCGGCCCAGACGTCGCTCTGAACAGCCGTATGATCGCTTCGTAATTTTCACGCGCTACTCCGCTCAGAGCGTCCAGCGCCAGCGGCAGTTTCGGGAGTGGCAGCGAACCATCGGCCAATCGGTCGACCGCGTGCTGCGAAGGGGCGCAAACTGCTTTGCGCATCGCACGAAGCACATCGTCACTGGCATTATCGTCCCGACCGAGTAAGTCTCTCAACGCGCGGTCGATCACATAAGCGCGCGCAGCGGGGGCCATAAATTTGCGGACGACGTGGCGCCGCGCGAGTTTTATTGATTTCAGTTCCAAAGTTTAGTGGTGTCAAGCCAGTAGGTTTGTCCGCCTCGATTGGCGACTTCCTTCATCAGGTGCCCCGTACCGCCAGGTCCATCTCCCTCCTTGCCATCCCAAAGGCATATGAAGTCGACGCGTTCAGGCCCAAAGCGCTCAGCCGCCTCGAGCATCCAGAGATTATTCTGCTCGTATGGATTTGCTTCCGGGTCGATTTCTCGCTCCAACGGCATCACATGCAAGACTCCGCGTAACTTCACTGCGAAAAAGCGCTTGCGCCACTTGTCGCCGGCAAATTCGACGGATTTTTCGAGAAAGGTCTTCTCGTCGAACGGAATATAGAGCTCTGTTTTGGCATTGTGCGAAAGCGCCGCCTCGGCAAAGATCAGATCGCCACCGCACGCGCCCCCGCATATGCAAAGATCGCTCGCCGCGAGCCCAATATTATCCAACGTTGAGCCAATGGCGTGAGCCGCTATTGGTTCTTTATCGGCCGGAAAACGCAACGTTTTACGACCCGGAGCATCGATCATGTGCCCGCTGAACAGAACGACCTTCCTCGGGGTGCGATCTGGAGTTGGGGCCATCGAGCAGGTCCTCTTCGAATAAAAAGGTCGCATACATTGGTATTGCCCTGGTCGCTAGATAAGCTCGCATCATCTGAAATCCACGAGCCCGATCGCACTTTCATCGACTAAAGGTCGAAGACGATGTCGAAATGCTCCGCGCTAATCTGCTTCACGGCCGCGCGCTTACCCAAGTCTGCGAGCTGATCCATGTTATTCGGATTGTCCATCTGAGCAATTTGAGAGAGAGCGCTGGCGTCAAATTGAACGCCCAATTCCCTTTTAAGCCAGTTCTTCTCAAGAAGGACGTTGTAGCGCGCATAGGTCGCGAGTTGCGGCCCGCCCTCACTGTCCAATTTCATGTCGCCCATAGCTCGATCGATCGTCCAGGGCGTCAAGCAGTGGGTCAGCCATTGGAGAATAGCTTGATTCATCCGACCACAATCATCCATTAGCGATTGCAGCGCGATGAGGCCCTGTTTCGCCGTCAACATTCCGACAAGCGCGTCTGCTTGATGCGTTTCCTTGAAAGTTCCCGTGCCGACGGAAACCAGGAGGAGCTTATCTTTGCCCCTCGGCCATTTGAACCCGTGGCCGGCAAGCGCAGCGACCATGAGAAGCTGCAGCGCAGGATCATTGAACGGACTCACGCCTCCATCAACGAATGCGCCATTCACACTGGAGCCGTCTCGAGATGAGATAGCGATAGATTCCGGTTCAAAATATGTCGGCGCCGCGGTGCTCGCCCGAACGACTTGCGTTAAACGAAGTTGACCATCCTGCTTTGCGTAAGGCGCATCCGGGCAGTTGTGTAGCGGCCAGGGACTGCCTGTGTCTAATCGCTTCGTCATGATCATGAGGCCAGTGCGGATCTTGTCGCTCTGGAGCGTCGTATCTGCGCCAAGCTTTTCATCTAAGGCCTGTTGGAGCCGGTCGGCCGGAAATTTTGGAGCCCAAATGCCGTTGCGCAAGAAGCCCTGCTTAAAAACCTGAGAGCCGATTTCACGATATAGATCCTTCAACTCCTCAACGGACATCCCGCAAGCCAGTCCAGCAGCGATGATCGATCCCGTTGAGGTGCCGCCAATCAGATCAAAATAGTCGCTCAGCACAAAATCTGGCCGATTGAAACGCGTTTTCAGCTTGCTTTCAATGAGGCTCAAAAATTCGAGCGTCAGAATACCGCGAATGCCGCCCCCATCGAGCGACAAAATGCGTTTTGGCATGTTACTTGATGACAAGTGCTGAGTTTTGGTCAGAACCATGATTGGCTCCTTGCGAAATTTGTGATTGTAGGAAATTTGTTGATTGTAGTAAGCCAAGAAATCAGCCCGCTTAGGCGCAGCTTGCAGATTTTAGCTCGGTGACGTGAGGAGTCCACTGCTTTTGGAGGAGCGTTGAGATGGGGCCAATATACGTCGCCTTCGACGGCGACAAGGACAAGTGGGCGTATGCCTATATGAAGGGTTGGAAAACGAACGAACGCATTGACTTCGATTTCGAGGACGCACACGACTTGGATTCGATGACCGGGCGCGCTCAAGATGAATATTATGTCAAATCCGTCTTGAAAGAGCGCATGAAAAAATCCGACGCGCTTGTCGTAATCGTAGGGGAAAGCACAAAGTACCTACACAAGTTTGTACGCTGGGAAATTGAGTTAGCGTTGGAACTCGGACTTCCGATCGTAGTCGCGAATTTGAACAACAAAACACAGATGGATCCGGATCGATGCCCGACGATCCTTCGGGAAGCCTGCGCCATTCACGTTCCCTTCAAAAAAGACGCAATTAAGTATGCGCTTGAAAATTTTTGCAAAGCATTTCATGCGTGGAGCCTAGAGGAAAAGGCTAAAGGTTGGCGCTACTATGACAGGCCTGAGTGGTATAAGGCCATGGGTGTGTAGCTCGTAGAGTGGTCCGCTCCCGCCTTCTAGCCGGCATCGGCGTCTTTGCCGCGATAGACCTTCAGCTTGGCGGCGATGCTCGTGCGATCCTTCAGGAAGCAAAATCATTCCAGTTTCGAATGAGATGAACGATGCAGGTCGTCTGCGGGAAAACGGCCGTGATCGCCTCTGGACAACCCAGTAAATTTGTCGGTCCCACGTTTTTTGCCAGGTGGCCTGCCCCTGAACTTTCATCGAGTGGCGATTAGAGTCCCGGGGTCAAGCCTATGACGCCATAACGCTTTCTCTTGGCTCTGAGCACACACTAAGCATGGCGATTGAAAAAATCTCACAGGCGAGACGATGAAGAAGGCCTGAAGCTTTTTCGAAGGCTGTGTGTGCAAATTCATGGAAGGCGTTTGCGAAGCGGCCGTTGGAGGTTCGACGAAGATCACGTAGCAAGAACCCTTGGAAGCTGTGTTCCACCTATCTGAACGCCCGTAATATCGCGGCCGAGGTCGCGTATCGCAATCTTGTGCGCAAACTGGGCGAAATCTTTGGCGACCCGAATCGGTGAGGCGAACGACGGCGACTCACCATCCCAAACGCGAGACAAACGATGCATAAGCCCCTTTGCTTTGTCCTCATGCCCTTCGGCCGAAAACCGGGATCCGGCGGCGCGACGATCGATTTCGACGCGGTCTACGATGGATTAATAAAGCCCGCGATTGAAAGGGCGGAACTCCTGCCCTTGCGCGCCGATGAAGAGCAAGCAGGCGGGATTATCCACAAGCCGATGTTCGAGCGGCTCATACTGTGCGAATTCGCCGTGGCCGATTTGACCACCGCAAACGCCAACGTATTCTATGAACTCGGCGTGCGTCACGCGGTAAAGCCCGCGACGACGATGCTGCTGTTCGCAGCCGAAGGCGCGCGCCTTCCCTTCGACGTCGCGCCGATGAGGACGCTGCCGTACCGACTCGGACCCGACGGGAAACCCAGCGCAGCGGAAGAAGACAGGGCCAAGCTCGCGCAATTGCTCGCCGCAGCCACGTCCGGCACCGTGGACAGCCCGCTGTATCAACTCGTCGAGGGGTTTCCGGACATCCAGCACATCAAGACCGATGTGTTCCGCGAGCGCGTGGAATATTCGGCCACGATCAAGGAGCGGCTCCTGGCGGCTCGCAAGCAGAGTGTCGAAGCGATCGAAGCGATCGAGCGAAGCCTCGGGTCGCTCGAGCGCGCCGAGGCCGGCGTGCTGGTCGATCTGCTGCTTTCCTACCGCGCAAAGAGCGCGTGGGACGAAATGATCCGCGTGGCGGGGGCCATGCCCCATCCGCTGCGGCGAACGCCGCTCGTGCAGGAGCAGCTTGCATTCGGCCTCAACCGCGCTGGGCGCGGAGATGAGGCTGAACGCGTGCTGCTCGAATTGATCGAGACACGCGGCCCGAGTAGTGAGACGTATGGCCTTCTCGGACGCGTCTATAAGGACCGTTGGGAAGCCGCCTTAAAGAAGGGGGAGACAATTCTCGCTCGCGGACTGCTCGACAAGGCGATCGATGCCTACGTGAAAGGTTTCGAGACCGATTGGCGTGACGCCTATCCCGGCGTCAACGCCGTGACGCTAATGACGCTTCGGACTTCGCCGGATAACCGCGTGAACCATATCCTGCCCGTCGTGCGCTATGCTGTGGAACGCAATATCGCCTCCGGCAAACCAGACTACTGGGACTATGCGACGCTGCTCGAACTAGCCGTTCTGGCCAAGGACGAAAACGGCGCCATTGACGCGCTCGCGCAAGCGTTGCCGATCATCCGTGAGGGCTGGGAGCCCGAAACGACTTTGCGGAATCTGCGATTGATTTACGTGGCTTTCGAAGAACGAGGCGAGGCGAGACCGTGGATGAAGGATATCGAAAGTGAGCTCGAAACGAACATGAACAAATGAGCAAGCGAACTTGACACGCAGTTGATGGCTCAGGATGTGACCCCATCATTTCCAGATTCGGAATAAGAACCCCAGTGCCATCCTCGCCGCGCTCACGCAATCGCTACGGTGTGAATCGGCACCACGCTATGACCACGACGAGCGTTTACGGGCCGATCGGCGTCCGGACCCCCGCCGATGTAGACGCTCTAGAGTGCACCCTGTTTTGACCGGACATCGGGCATAGCAACAAGGCATAGGCGTAAGCCTATGAATACGACTATGACCAATGTCCCCGAGACGCCGGTTTCGCGCGTCGAAGTCATCACCTCTGTGCAACGCCGCCGGCGTTGGAGTGCGGCCGAGAAAGTCCGCCTCGTGGAGGAAGCCTCGCAGCCCCGGATGAGCGTGTCCTTCGTCTCCCGCCGCGCCGGAGTCGCGCCGTCTCAACTCTTCGCCTGGAAGCGGCGCATGGCCGAGGGCGGTCAGGCCGCCGTGGCGGCGGACGAGGATGTGGTCAGCGCCTCGCAAGTTCGTGATCTCGAGAGGAAGGTCCGTGAACTGGAGCGCCTGCTCGGCAAGAAGACGATGGAGGTCGAGATCCTCCGGGAAGCGCTCGACACGGCGCGGGTAAAAAAACCGACCTTGCCGCTCGTGTCGTGGAAGGCGGACGCTTCCCGATGAGCGCCGTCGCCGAAACGCTCAGCGTTGCCCGCTCCAACCTTGCCGAGCGCAAGAAGGGCGCGACAAAGCCCCGTGGCCGCTATCACAAGGCGGAGGACGCGGACCTTGCGCCGCTCATCCGCGCCATCGTCGACGCGCGTCCGACCTATGGCTATCGGCGCGTCTGTGCGCTGGCGAACCGCCAGCTGCGGGCCGAGGGCAAGCCGCCCGTGAACGCCAAGCGCGTGTTGCGGATCATGCAGAAACAATGGGCTGACGCTCGAACAACATACGGCGCGCCGGCCGGGCCGCACCCATGACGGCGTCGTCATTGTGCTGCGCTCGAATTGCCGTTGGTGTTCCGATCATCTCAAAATCCGGGCCCGCAACGGCGAAGTCGTGCGCGTGCTGTTCGTCATCGACGCCTGCAACCGCGAGATCATCGCCTGGTCGGCGATCGCCAATGGCGGCGTCTCCGGCGAGATGGTGCGCGATCTGATGATCGCCGCCGTCGAGCGCCGTTTCGGCGACTTGAAGCTCCCACACCGGGTCGAGTGGCTCTCCGACGATGGCAGCGCCTATATCGCCGCGGACACCGCGGATACGGCCCGTGCGCTTGGCCTGACGCTGCTGTTCACGCCGGTGCGCAGCCCCGAGAGCAACGGCATGTCGGAAAGCTTTGTGAAGACGCTCAAACACGATTACGCGAGGCTCGCAGTCTTGCCGGACGCCGAAACGATCCTTGCCAACTGCCCGGCTGGATCGAGGATTATTGAGAGGTTCACCCGCACCGAGGCCTGAAGTTCCGATCCCCCGGGAGTTCATCCGCCTCAGTGCTTAAGCAGCCCGCCCGATGTCCGGTCAAATGGGGTGCGCTCCATGGAGCAAGGCGCCGATCCTGTCCCAGAGGGCGTCGACGGTCTCGGCGGCCTTTCACAACCATTATATAGCGAGCCTAGCCGATTTCGGAGCCGTATCAAAGTGAATGAGGTTTTCAGCACAGTAAGCCTCCGGCGAGAACCGCCTGGCGCTGAGCGCGCTGCGCTTGGATAGATTGCGCATGAATGGCGCGGTGATCGTGTCCATTTCTAATACAAGCGGACACTATTGCGGATGTCGGACGGCGAGGACGATGGTGGAGCGGCGCCCGGGCGCAGGCGTCGATTCTGGACCCTTGATGAGAAGCGCCGGATCATCGACGAGAGCCTGGAAGATGGCGCCTCGATCGCCGAGGTCGCGCGACGGCACGGTCTTAACGCCAACCAGCTCTTCACCTGGCGTCGGCAGTGCGGCTTGGCGTCCGCGGAGCCGAAGAAACTCGCGCCGATCCTACCGGTGACGATTACTCCTGCGGCAGCGGCGGAAGAATTCGGGCTGGGATCAAGCGGGCAGATTGAGATCGTGCTCGCCGAGGGCGAACGGATCCTTGTGTGGTCGGACGTCGAGACGGCGGCGTTGACGCGTGTGCTGAAGGCGCTGTCGCGGCGATGATCCCGATTCCGAGCGGCGTTCGGGTATGGATTGCAACGGGCCACACCGACATGCGGCGCGGCATGCAGGGCCTCGCGCTTCAGGTTCAAGAGCAATTGAAACGCGACCCTCATACGGGCGATCTCTACATTTTCCGCGGACACCGCGGCGATCTCGCCAAAATCCTCTGGCACGACGGGATCGGTCTGTCGCTCTATGCCAAGCGGCTCGACCGCGGAAAGTTCATCTGGCCCTCGGCGACGGAGGGCGCGGTGTCGATTTCGGCCGGTCAGATGGCCTATATGCTTGAAGGGATAGATTGGAGAAACCCACAGCTGACGTGGCGACCCAAGAGCGCTGGCTAATCTGCGCCAGAAATCTGGGCGGGGTGGGGCGAAAAAATGTCGCGATGCGTGCATTTTGGGGCGCCACAAATCACGCGGTTTGTGGTTCACTTCGGCTCATGGACGCTGCGGCCAAAGCCCTTTTCGACGGAAACGCTGTGCTGAAAGCGGAGCTGGCCGTCGCGCGGGCGAAGGCGTCGGAAGACATGGCGCTGATCGCCGCGTAGAAGCTTCAGATCGCAAAGTGGCAGCGTCAGATTCACGGGCAGAAGTCGGAGCGTTCGGCGCGGCTGCTCGATCAATTGTCGCTCGAACTCGAAGAACTGAAAGCGAGCGCGACGGAAGACGAACTCGCCGCGGAGCGCGCTGTCGCCAAAATGACGAAAGTCGCCGGCTTCGAGCGCAAGCGGCCGGAGCGCAACGCATTACCGGAGCATCTGCCGCGCGAACGCGTCGTGATCGAGACGCCCAGGACCTGCGCCTGCTGCGGCGGTTCGCGCCTGCGCAAGCTCGGCGAGGATGTGACGCAAACGCTGGAGACGATGCCGCGTCAATGGAAAGCAATCGAGACTGTGCGGGAGAAGTTCACCTGCCGGGACTGCGAGAAGATCACGCAAGCGCCGGCGCCATTCCATCCGATACCACGCGCGTGGGCGGGCCCGAGCCTGCTGGCGATGATCGTGTTCGAGAAGTTCGGACAGCACCTGCCGCTCAATCGTCAGGCCGAGCGGCGGATTGCATTGATGGTGCCCCCAAAGGGTCAAAAACGCGCCGATGGACGATCGCCTATTGGCGTTGCAGCGCGCGTAACGTGTGCGCAATGTCGAGCCAAGATCTTCGCGAACGCTTGTATGCTGAATAAATTGCGCTCGATTGTTGCGCAGATCTCAGCTAATATTCTTCGCCCGCCAATTTCCGGTTCGGTCATCTTTTTGGCGACGGCCTTTTTTGAGAGCATGCCATGGATTTCACGCTTCCCGGCGTCGCGCTGGCCACCACCGCAATTTTTCTCTTTCACGCCTTCATCCTTTGTCCGGCGCTGGTCAACAGCTTGCGCAGGACCGGCCTCCGCTCGGTCGGGTTCTGGGCGACGCTCTCGACGATCGCCGAGGCGTCGCGGCTGATCTGGATGGTGCTGGCGGTCAGTTCGCTTCTGACATGGGCAGCCATCGCTCTCGCCGGCTCGATCGGCGGCGACACGACGGCGGCGGTCGAAGGCGCAATCGAGCGATTGCAACAGGTCCGCGCCGCCATCATGACGGTGGAGCAGGGCGGCAGCATGCTGCTGCTGGCGCTGGCGGCGGCGGCCCTTTCGTTCTGGATCTGGCGTTACCGTACCCAGAAGGTGACGGGCGCGATCCAGCAGATCCGGCAGGCGCAGGCCGAGGTGTTGCTCGAACAGGCGCGGGAGGGAAACCTGCCCGAACTGCCGCCGACCGAGTCGATGCAGAAGATCGCCGGCGTGCTGGAGGGCCTGCAGGCGCAGCAGGGCGAACTCGTCCAGAAGCTCGTCGACGCGCAGGACGACGCGGAGCGCGGCAAGTTCGCGAAGGAGCTCGACGAGCTCGAGAAACAATCGGACGAAGTGCGCAGCTTCCTACTTATCGCCGACCTCGATCGCCGCATCGTCGTGTCGCCGCTCGAAGTGGTCGAGGGCGACATTCCGAGGAAAGCGCTCGGCTGGCGCGAGAAGCTGGGCCGGGTCTTCATCAGCCGGGGCCTGCTGCAGCAGCTGAGCTGGGGGCAGCGCGGGCTGTTGCTGCTCAATCTGCTGCTGGCCATTCCGACGATGCTGGTCGTGGCCGACGGCGCCATTGCCGGCCAGCTGGCGGCGCGCGAGGCGAAACTCGCGGACATATATGTCAATCTCGCCGGACGCGAGCAGGCGCAGCGTCTCGAGCGGGAGCTGGCGACGGCGCAGTCGAAGCCGCAGCCGGAGACGGCGGAGGCGTCGCAACCGAGCCCCGTCCAGATCGCGAGGAGCGCGAACCTCATCGCGCAGGCGTTCGAACGCAGTCTCGGGGACAGCATTGCCCGCGCCATTCGGACGCGGGAGGCGATCCCGCTCGAAACGCCGTCCGACGCGCAGATTGAGCGCGCCCAGGCAGAACTGCGCGCCGACAAGGCGCGGCGCGAGGTGCTGGAGTTCGTCGCCGCGGATCATCCGAACGGCGACATTTACGTTGACGAGGGCCAGGTTCATCCGAGGCGTCTGCCGGGAGGGATCGGCGACCGCGAACGGGAAATCCCCGGCCTGACCAGATCGGCCGAGAATGTCGCGGCGGCGCTGGCGCGGGAGGACGGACGTCCCGTCACGACCGCCGGACGCGCCGTGGCGCGTCAGGTCGAGGAGATGATGACGGCGTCGGCGGAGCTCCGCGACGCCCTCATGCGCGTCAGCGCGAGCTATCAGCAGGTGGCGCGGCCGGCGCAGGTCGCGAATATTCTGTTCACGGAAATCTTCGCCGGCGCGTCGCACGCCGCCGCCGGCGACATCCTAACGCCGGAAACGCTGCAGTGGATGAACGGCGCCGTCGATCCGGCGGTGGGGGCGCGCGTCAATGCGGCGATGTCGTCCTCCTTCCGCGCGACGCTGATGGAGACGCGGGACCTCGCGGCGGCGAACGCCGCGCTCGATAATGTCGCGCGCCGGTCGCTGGCGATGGGTGAATTCAGCGCGCTGCGCGCGTCCGTCGCCGCGACATTGCCCAGTGACCCGGCGCTGGGCGAAATGGCCCGAGCGACGCCCGGCCTTCGGGAGGGTGTGAACGCCGACGTCGCGGCCAAGCGCCGCGAATTGACCAAGGCTGTTTACGCCGCGCGAGTGGAGTCGAGCGAAGTGGCCGGCGCGGCTCGGGCGATTAATGAGGCGACGGACGCGGCTGGCGCGACAATGTCCTTCGAGGAAGTCGCGCCACCCTCAGTCGGGGGCGGGGGCGGTGGCGGTGGTGGCGGCGGTGGGCGGTCGCGCCCGGTCGCGGAGCCGAGGGCCCCCGTCCGCGCCGCGTCGGCAACCGCCGTGACTCGCGCCCGCAGCTTCGGCATGTTGCGCGGCTTTGCACGCGTCGGCGGCGTCCTCATCGGCCGCGATCCGGAAGGCGGCGCGCCGGCGCTCGACTTCCGGTCGTTCGACTGGTCGCGGGAGAACGGCGCTCTGCGCTTTCATCTCGTCGCGGCGGACGGCGCGACGGTCGACGCCGGTCCGTTTCACGCTTCCACGGTCCATGGCGCGCTCTCCTACGCCGCGGACGGACGCGCCCTGACGGCGACCATGATCTCGGCGGAGCCGCTTTCCGAGCTCAAGATCCTGTTGCATCCGGCGCTGCGCGACACGGCGCTGGGCTGCCGCGCCATCAACATCGACCGTTTCGCCGACGAATCGACGGGTCCGCTCCAGTATCCGGCGCGGACGCAGGCGGAACTGTCGTTCAAGGCCGACGTCATGCTCTACGAAATGGCGCGGGCGGCCATCGTCGACGCGCTGCCGGCGACGACGGACAGCGAAGACGCGGATTTCCGCAAGCGAACAACGAGGAGAGGACATGAGTTGATGTCGCTGGCGACCGCCTCGCCCGGAAGAGACGACCGTGAACTCTATGAGTTGCTCGCCCTTGGAGTTCGTAACAAGACCGCGCCGGGTTTGCGCCGCTACGATCACTTCAACCGCGACTTCGTCGAGATTGTTGAGAGTTGCAAGGGGCCGGAAAAAGACCTCGAGGATTTCACCGGCTGCGTGATTGACAAGGGCAAGAATTTTGTTGCGTCGACGCGGGACGGGGACAAACTCGGCGCGGCGACGCTGCCGGTTCCCACGTTCCAGATCTGGTCCGGTGTGCGGGAAGCGGCCTATCAGCCCGACGCGACGCTCTCCTTCCTGAGAGAGCCCAAGCCGGACGCGCTGCAGTTCATGGTGCAGGTGGCTTTCACCTCTCCGCCCTATCAAAAGCTCGTCCAGTTGGGCAGGAGGTCCGTTGAGGAAGGAGACGAACAGTCGGAGCCCTACGAGTTCTCCGATCTCAAAATCGCGGACAAGGTCCGCGCCCACGTCGCCGCCAATGCGGAGAAGAAGGATATTTACGACGGGATCGTCGAGTTTACGGCGCTGCAGCGCTTCTTCCGCCTGGCCTTTGCGGGCAAGCTGGGCGCCCGCTTTCCGATGGAGAAATTGACGGCACTCGCGAGCGACACGCGCGGCGACGTCAAGCGACAGGAGACGCCGCGCTGGAACTCAAGGCTCCTCGAGGCCGGTTTCCTCTATGAAATCGCTTCGTCGATGCCCAAAATGCCCAAGGAGCTGAAGGCGAAAGCCGCGGCGTGTCTGACCGCGAACGGTCTAAAGGCGCCTTCTGCGCCGGGCAAGATCATGCGAGGCACTTTCGTGGAGGCCTGGAAGCGCCGCCCTGCCGTCGATGCGGAAGTGTGGAAGAACGCCTGCGTCTTTCCAGACTCGCTCGCGCCGCGCGAGCAGGCCGGCGTCGACGACGACGTGCTCAAACTGGTGGCATTCAGTCAGGCCTTTCCAGCGACGCGCAGTCTGCGCCAGTCGCTCGGGGTCGACGCCGCCGACCGCAGCGAGATCAAGGCCTGCGCGCCGCTTTGACGCGCCGCTCGGATCGTTAGCTAAGCTTTGAGTCAACTAAGCTTTGAGAACGCCGACGATCTTTCTCTCCAGCCGCGTCAGGCCGAGCGCCCGCGACCGCCGAAGCGCGCTCTCGGCCAGCCGAAACGCAGCGTCGGCGAGAGCGCTCTTTCCGGCGAACAGAATGGCCTCATCCATATCCGCTTCGATGAGGGCGATCTGGTCGTTCATCTCTTCGGCGATCCGCCGGCGCGACGCAATGATTTCGCGCGCGTCTGCGAAGCGCGCCGCGTCATCCGTCGCGACGGCGGTGCGAATGGCCAGGCCCTCCAGTATTAACCGGTTGTCTCCTAGCAACTCGCCCACCGCGACAACCGACTGCGCCTTTTCTTCGGCGGACTTCCTGTAGCCGCGCAGCAGGTCGGCACGCGCCAGGCCGGCCTCGGCCGCCGCGCCGCCGGCGAAATCGTCGTCGCGCAGCGAGATCTGCTTCACCCTGGCGAAATGCGCGCGCGCCTTGCGCAGGTCTCCGACATCTAGCGCCGCCAGACCTTCCACGAGCAGCACGGTCGCCAGGGCCCGACCGTCGGGAGAGTTGCGCGCCCGCTCGCGCGTTTCGTCGACACGGCGCGTCACGGCGGCCGCGCCGCCTTTCAGGAAGTCGAGGCGCAGCGTGTTCGCCGCGACGAGCGCGCGAAGGGCGTCGTTCCCGGCTGCGTTTGCCATGCGCTCGATTTCCCGGCAATGATCCGTGGCGTCGTCCAGTCGTCCTGCCGTCTCGGCGAAACGGGCCAGCACCAGAAGCGCACGAACCCGGGTCGCCGCGTCGCCCGCGTCCCTCCTCGCCAGGGCGTCCTGCGCCAATCGTTCGACGACCTGCGCGGCACTGCGTAGAGAGAGGTATTCAGCTGCGAGCGCTACGCGATCCGGTGGCTCGACGCCGATCCAGGCGCCGTAGACCTGTTCTGGGGAACTGTGATGATGCGCGCTTAGATTGCTCCACGCGGCCGCAAAAGCCTCGGGGTTCGACCGCATCAGGGCGGCGGCGAGGTCGGAGCGCGCGAGGAACACCGCCAGCCGCGGCCAGTCGCCGATCGCCTCGGCCTGGGAGAGGATTTCCAACGCCGCGCCCGGCACCTCGACCTGCGACAGGCTCACGTCGATGATCGCGAGGCGCATGCGGACACGGTCATCGTCGCTGCCAGCATCGAGAATGATGCGGCGGAACACGTCATTGACGAACAGCAAACGTCCGGCGTTATTCGTCGCATATTCGCCGACCGCTTCGCGCAGGAGGCTGATGTCGATCTGTCGCCCGGTGCCCCCGCTCGTCTGGGCGAGCTGACATAGCGTCTCGTCGGGGATGCCCATTTCCGAGACCGCGACTGCGAGTATGACCTCCTTCGCCCAGGGACGGCCGTCTAGGATGCGCGCCAGCGCGCGTCGCGCCAGCGCCTCATCGTCTCCCAGCGTTCCCAATTCAGAGACCGAGGCGTCGAGATCCTCGAAGCGCTGGGTCTGGCGGAGTTCCTCTCCCGCAATCAAATAGCCGCGGGCGCTGCGGCGTTTCGATAGTAGCTGCGCGAGCTGAGGTTCGTCGAGGCGGCGGGCGTAAGCGAGCAAATAGCGCTCGATCATCTCCTGCGCGAGCCTCGCGTCCGGCGGTCCGATGTCGACGGATGCGTAACCGTGCGAACCGGCGAGGGCCGCTTCACGCGTGCCGCCCCTTAGGGCGACGACGATGACGGTGTTCGGGATGAACTCCGGCAGCCAAGCGAGATCGTCGCCGGCGGCGGCCGCGACGTCGTCGATAAATATACAAAGAGGCGAGAGGGCCGACGCCGCCTTCACGGCGTCGTGGAAGCGGCGGGTGAGGCTCGCGGGCCCGCCGGCCTTGCCATGGCCGGAATCGCCCAATTGCTCTAGCACGGATTTGAACGCGCCGGTCCAGTTGCGGAAGCCGCCAGGCGCGAAGGCCGCGACGCATTTGACCCGGCCCTCCGCCTCAAGCGCGCGCACAGCCGCGGCCATGACGGCGCTCTTTCCGCAGCCGTCCGGGCCGACGAGCGCATAACGGCCCGCCGAACCGGCGGCCAGCCGGACGAGCGTCTTGACCTCTCGACGCATCACAAAGCCGTTTCGCCTTTCCTCGGTACGGGCGCGCGCCAGAAACTGCGCGAGCGGCAGGGCGGGTCGGCGCGGGAGGCGCGCGTCGACGAGCGCGATCAGCTCATCCCGCAAAATGTCGGCAAATGCGCGCAGATCCGCCGGGGCGGATTTCACCGGCGCGCCTGAGTTTTCGAGGTCCGACACGAGGCTGGCGAAGGGCGTGTCCGGGGCCGGCGCGACCCTCCAATAGAGCAGCGCCGCCGGAGCCGGGCTGTCGACCGGCCGATTCGTGATCGCGTGCCGCAGCTCGAGCTCCGTCACGCTGGCGCGGGAGTGATCGAGCAGACGGCCGAAGCGCGGCTCGGCGGAAAGACGCTCATGTGTCTTTGGATCGACCCATCCGTAGCGATTGCTCAACATGCCTAGGATCCACGGCCGGCACCGGTCGATCTCGCGCAGGCAGATTCTAAGAACCTCGCCCGCCTGCGCTTCCTCGCGCGTGACGCCCCAGCGAAGATCGATGTAAACAAAATTGACGCCGCGCTCCCATAAGTGACGCCGGACGATAGGAAAGACGTCTTCCTGCAAGAGGAGTCGCTCTTCCTGCATGTCCACGAAAGTCGACGAGACGAACAGACGAATGGTCCGGTCGTCCATCACGTCGACGTCCTGTCGAGAAAGCCGCGGTCGCCCACTCAGAACCCAGAGCGCCTTTCGGAACCAGAAGACGACGAGCCAATAAAAGTGCTTGAACATCACTGATACCAATAGGGGCGCATGGCGCATCAAAGAGATGGACGATTTTAGCTTAGGAAAAGACAAGTTGAACAGGCGCGCATGAGGAGAAGTGGCACGGCGTTCGACACCTCCCCTCGACGCGACGCTGGCTGCGAGGAGCACGATCCTGTCTCTTATTATCGCCTCGTCAGGCCATCCTTGGCCGGGCTCCTTGTATCGAGGACCATCGCGAGATGACGGCGCTGGCGATCGCGCGTCGCGCAGAGGCCAAGAACGCCCGGCCGACATTCGCCCCCGAGGATCAGAGAACGCCAAACGGGAAGCAACGGGTCTAAGCCCGCACAAAGTTCAAGACAGTAGTGGAGAGCTTGCGTCGGGTTCGGTAAGCGGATCCCAAGTCTCTTTGCGTGGGGTCGCCAGCGAGCGGGTGACCTGCCCCTGATGTGTCAGAGATCGCCGCCAGGCATTCGCGCGTCACGTCGTCGACGATGTTGAGGATGCGGAACCGCCGGCCACAAGCGAACTGGCCATGCACGAAGTCCAGCGACCAGCGTGCGTTCGGCCTTGGCTCTATAAGGATCGGCGCCCTTGTTCCGACCGCGCGGCGGCGGGCGCGGCGCTTGCGCACCATGAGCCCTTCCTCGCGATAGAGCCGGTAGATGCGGTTCTTGCCGGAACGCTCGCCTTCCTGACGCAGCAAGACGAACAGCCTCCGATAGCCAAAGCGGCGGCGCGCGTTGCCTAGCTCCCGAAGTCTCTCGCGCAATTGCGTGTCCGCCGGCCGCTTTGGCGTGTAGCGGACCGTCGCGCGGTCGATGGCGACGATGCTGCAGGCCCGACGTTCCGAAAGGCCCATGACGGCCCGAAAGTGTGCGACGGCTTCGCGCTTGGCGCCGGGCCCTACCATTAATGGGATGGTCCGCCTCGTCCTCCTGCCGCAGAATGCGGCATTTGGACAGGAGGATTGCCTAATGGCGGAACGTAACAAACCAAAGGAAGCTGCCGTGTTCGGCGTCGATATCGGCAAGAATGTTTTTCACGTAGTCGGGATCGACGCATCCGGTGCGCCGATCCAGCGAGCGAGCTTTCGGCGGGATACGCTGCTGCAATTTTTCGAGCGCGCAAAGCCGACAGTCGTTGGCATGGAAGCCTGTCCTGGCTCCCAATGGCTGGCGCGAAAGATTATGGCCTTCGGACACAGGGTCCGGATCGTCCCCGCGAGGTTCGTCAAACCTTACGTCAAGTCAAACAAGAACGACATCATCGACGCAGAAGCAATTGCCGAGGCAGTCTCGCGGCCAACAATGCGTTTCGTCGAAGTGCGGTCACCGGAACAGATTGATCTCCAGGCGCTGCATCGCGTTCGTGACCGGATGGTGGCCCAGCGGACACGACTCGTCTGCCAAATGCGCGCCTTTTGCCTGGAATACGGCATTGCGATGCATCAGGGCGTCGGCAGATTCAAGGCAGACCTGCCAAAGGTCCTGGCGAATGAAGAGAACGATCTCACGCCAGCGATGCGCAGACTGCTCGCGAGCTTATTCGAAGATGTGCGACAGCTCGAAGCGCGAATCTCTGAGATATCGCGCGAGATTGAAGCTACAGCGGCGGCTGACGACACCGCCCGGCGTCTAATGACGATCCCGGGCATTGGACCGCTCGCGGCGACGGCGCTGCTCGCAGCGGCGGGCAAAGGCGCGCAGTTTAAAAAAGCTCGAGATATGGCGGCTTGGCTCGGGCTCACGCCGCGCGAACACTCAACCGGGGGCAAGACGACATTGCTCGGGATCAGCAAGCGAGGAAACGCCTATCTGCGCCGGCTTCTGATCCACGGATCACGGTCATGCCTGCTACACCTGGACCGATCGCGCGATCGGCTTGGTGGCTGGCTCGAGCGGCTTCAGAGCCGAATGCACAACAACAAAGCGGTCGTGGCGCTTGCCGCCAAGGTCGCACGCATCGCCTGGGTGATCATGACGACGCCCGGCGCAACCTATGAGAAGCGCGGTCCGGCAGCAGCCTGATTGCCCTTTTCGACAGACTGCGAGGTTCGGGAGAGTGATGACGAAACAGTTGATCGGCACGCCGTAAGCTCTGGGCAAAAAACCGGGCTTCGTGCCCGCACCATTATTCGAGAACGGCGTGTGCGCATCTCATCATGGCCTGGCTGCAACAGCAGCTCGCTCGCGAGAGGCCGGATACATTTATGCAGACTGGAACGTCAGAACGAACGCGACCCTTGCACGGACGGGGCGGACCATACATTTTTTGCCAGAAGCTCCCGGAGCCCGGCTACGTCGAGCATCTGGTCCGCCAGAAGCTTCTTCAGCCGCGCGTTCTCCTCCTCGAGCGCCTTCAGACGCTTGGCTTCGGAGACGTCCATCCCGCCAAACTTGGCTTGCCAATTGTAGAGCGTCGCTTCTGAAACCGCATATTTGCGCGCCAGATCGGCGACCTTCGCGCCCGCTTCCTGCTCCCGCAAAATGCCAATGATCTGCTCTTCCGTGAACCGTTTCTTCTTCATCTCGTCCGTCCTGCAATAGGCCGGACTCTAATCGATCATGGAGGTGTTTCTCAGGGGCAGGTCAAAACGTCAAGACGCATTCCCCGCACACGAGGGGTTAAATCGATAACCTGGATTCCTGTGTGTTGTACGCTAAAGCAGGACTGTCCAGAACGGTATAAGGCTGACGGGTCAGAGGAAAAGACAAAAGCCGCACATGAGCGAAAGCCACGAAGACCTGCTTAATCGCCATCGCTGGGTTCGCGTCATGGCCGACTATTCTTGCGATGGGGTGTGGGACATCGAGGGAAATTCCTGTGGGACCGAGGAATTGCCGATCTCTCCTGCGCTCGTCGAGCGCCTTCGCCGCTGGCAGGCGCACTATGAAGCGATCGAGGATGCGGTCGAAGAAGAACGGCCCTACCGAGAAAGCGACTGGACGAATTTTTCCGCCGAAGGCCTCGCCATTGCTCGCGCCGTCAAGGCCGAATTACCCGGCTGGACGGTGTTCTACTTCGATGAGGCCAGGGCGTGCGTCGTTCCCTTGGACAGGAAGCGCCGGCTACGGAGCACCTTTGAATACGAAATTCTGCTCGACGACGAATCTTGCGACTAAGAAAAGTTTTGCCTCGGAGAGCGCCAAAAGAATGTCGCCGCTCTTTGAAAAAATTCGTCGCACTGTAGCGCCGCTTACCTTCAATAAGATGCGCGAGTGTGATCATGCCAACTAATATCAGGACGGCGCGACTCTATCCGATCTCCAGAGAAACGAATCTCTTCAATTTTCTTCAGCCTCATTGGCGCCCTTGAACCCTTCGACGATCGCACGAGCGATTTCGAGCCTGGGGAATATTTTGCCGCGCGGGACATGAAGGCCGGCGGCGCTCCATGCTGCGCGGGTCGATTTAAGGAGGGTGCGCTTCGGGATATTCTGAAAATACATAAGCTTCGTTATAAAGTCGGTATCGCTCAGTTGGAGCCGCTTTGGCAGCGTCCCGTTCAGGAGCGCCACGAATATTGTCGCAGCGTCGGCGCATCGGAGTCCTGCCTCTATATTTTCTGGCAAAGCGCATCGCTCATTGACGGCAATTTGCATGATGAAGGCGTCCATCAGTTTGATACGCTCCTCTAGATCCTTGAGCTCTGCTTCGTTCGTCGGCCCTGTGAAGAGAGGCGGCTTCCCATATCGGATGATGATGTCGTCTGGGTGTGGAAGATGCAGCGGCGGAGCCTCGCCCTTCGATTCAGCTTCTTTGATTTCTTCCCGACATTGCCGCTGATAGCTCTCCCAAAATTCATTCTCAGCTTTGATCTCGATCGCCTTCTCTCGTTCGATCGGCGCATAAAGCAGGGTCCAGGTTCTCTGCGCATGAGGGTTGCCTTTGAGAGCCGTATTCTGCAATGCGCGAATAACAGCCTGTTTCGCTGGAATGACAGAGACGCTATCGCCTTCACGAATCGTGACGCCGCGCTCGGCTTCTTTCAGGATCAATTCCTGTATGGGAAGCGGCTCAACCCGCGGATGAAATGGAAAGCTTGACGTTTTCTTAGGCCTTCCTTTTGGATTGCCTGATTGTCCTTTTTGGAAACGCGTTGTTTTTGGCAGGGCTGGAATCGGCTCACCAAATGTAATTGCGCTCTTCAAACGATCCACCATTTCGTCGGAAAACAAGCGTTCCGACTGCTCAGAGGGATCTTCGGTCGAAGATTTGTCCGCGCGACGCTTTGTCATAAGTCATCATTCTCCGGCAAGGAGCGGTTTATCATTTGGGGGACGTCGGGACGCGATCGGTCTCAGTCGACGAGCGCTCCACGCTTCCGGCCCTGTCGATCTCGCCTCGTTCGAGACGTCATGCGCGCCTTTCCTGCCGATCGAACGGTCAATCGCTCGGCTGCAATGTCTTCGAAGCGTCGGGTCGTTTCGGCGTGGACGGCCGACTTGCCCGTCAGTCTCTCCCAGCGAGAGACGATGACGTCGCAATAGAGAGGGTCAAATTCGATAAGCTTCGCCCGTCGTCCGCATGTCTCCGCCGCAATGAGGGTCGAGCCGGAGCCCCCGAACATGTCTAGGACCATCTCTCCGCGTCGAGAGCAATCCTTGATGGCGTCGGCCACGAGCGCCACGGGCTTGACGGTCGGGTGCATCGACAAAGCCTCGGAACGATCCGATCCAAGACTGCTCACGCCGGGGTAGTCCCACACATTCGTGCGATAGCGTCCCGTTTCGCCGAGCCCGAAGTTGTTCGTATGGGGAGCGGTCCCGACTTTGTAGACGAAGATCAATTCATGTTTGGAGCGGTAGAAGCTGCCCATGCCGCCATTGGTTTTGTTCCAGACGCAGAGGTTCTTGAATTCGGTGAAGGCGGCTTCGCCTGCTTCCGTCATTTCACGGATGTGCCGCCAGTCCATGCAGGCGAAGGCGATCGTCCCATCCTTGCTTACTGAAGCCGCGTTGGAGAGGGTTATGGTCAGGAACTCGGTGAAAGCCTCGCGAGACATCTCGCCCGAGGCCATGGCGAATTCCCGGTGGCTGTGGCGTCCGAGGCCGGTGACATTGCCGTCGATCTCGACGTTGTAGGGCGGATCCGTGAAGATCAGATCGGCTTTCTCTGCGCCAAGCAGACGGGAGTAATCACGCTTTTCCCTCGCGTCGCCGCACAGCAGCCGGTGTTTTCCCAGGATCCAGAGATCGCCCAAGCGTGTTACAGCTGCTTCGGGTAAATCTGGGATGACGTCGAGCCCATCCGGCGCCTCGACCGAAGCCTCCCGCGCCTGATCGAAGGTGAGATCGATCTCCGCCAAAGAGAAGCCGGTGAACGAGAGGTCGAACTCCGAGTCGATCAGCGCCTGGAACTCGATCGCCAGCATGTCGATGTCCCAGCCGGCGTTAAGGGCGAGCTTATTGTCCGCAATGACATAGGCGCGCACTTCCTCCGGCGTGAGATGCGACAATTTCAGCGTCGGGACCGTTTCGAGACCCAGCTCCTTCGCCGCCATAACCCTGCCATGGCCGGCGATAATGCCGCCGTCGTCCCTGATCAGGACCGGATTAGTGAAGCCGAAGCGGCGAATGCTCTCCGCAATTTGCCGGATCTGTTTCTTCGAATGACGCCGCGCGTTGTTTGCATAAGCCTTGAGGGAGGCTACGGGTCGCAATTCGATGGCGGGGGGAGTGGCGTTCATGGTCTGCCTCGACAGCAATTTTGGCGCGACCGGCTTGCGCGCTTCGCGCAACGAGCGCCGATCGAAGTTGCGCAAAGGCTTTCACAAAGAGATTCCAGTCGTCAATATTCGGAACGGGGATAAGCTTGGGGAAAGCGCCTTTAAACACCGATTCAATGGTAGTATATGTATAGATCTACCCTTTAGAGGCTATTGCTGTAGCAAAAAAATTTTCACGGCGGAGGAGGGGCTTTCAAGGGCCCTTCAAAGCCCCTTTAAAGGCCATTTAACAACCGGCGCGTTTCAGAGGGCGCTTTTTACTCGTCCGAATGCTTGCAAAATACTGGCGTTGCTTCGAGCGCGATGCCGCCTCGATCGGGTTGGGACGCCCCGCATAGCAAGCACCCCGCTCAAGAGGTCGGTCGAGGGCCAATTCAGACCCTGGGGGACGGGCTCGAAATCCCGAATCATCCCGTTCGATTCGCAATACGCAAGGCGTTGTCGCAGTCCGACAACATCCATCCGCCTTACGGCAACGCCGTTCCAGATAGCGACTCGCATATCCGCCTAACGGCGCGCTCATCCCGCTCAACGGCAACCGAAATCCAGATAATGGCAATCGAATCCCGGCTAACGACAATCCGATCCCGGTTATCCACAAGAAATTCGCCTGATAAAAAGGCCCGCATCCCGCGTTCCTGGCTACATGCTTCCCTTTTTTGCAGCAGGGAATAGGCGTCAGGACACTGAAATCACGTGGGTTTCGTCGCAGACGATGGGGTGAAGCCTGAATTTTCCCTGTTTTTATTCTTGAGCCAGGGAGGGGATAGGGGAGACCGGTTCGCGGGAGACTGCGTCCTCAGCCAATCGCTTCAAGCATTTCCGACAGGAAGCTGATTTTTCAGTCTCGGGATCGTCTCATTGGGCGAGTCGCGCGCCGTGGACGCAACATGTGCGCTGACCGTTAATAACGCCAAATTCAACCTCGCTACGTGCGAATGGGCAGTGCCTCGCCGTCAGGCGCTGCCGCTGTTCGTCCCCGGAGCGGCAATGAGAGTTGTTGCCTTCGATGACGCCTGGGCCTCTGTCCGAGACCGTCGCCTATCTCCTCCTTGGCGACGGCTTCAGTATTGCGTTGAAGCCCGACATCTTCCGCCGCAAGCGGTTGGTGCGCAGAAATTTGCGAATCACCAATGAAATCGTTAGCAATCGCATCTGTGCGGATGAGCAATAATGCAGGCGCTTATCTAGTAAAGGACATCTTATGGCTAGAGGAAAACCGGTGAAGGCGGCGAGCAGGAAGGTCAGCAAGGCTGAGCCTGCCGCCATTCGGCCGATCAAAGAGACATTTACAAAATCGGCTCTCATCAACCGGATTGCCGAGGAAAACGACATTCCTCGCAAGACCGCGGTGGGCGTCTACGCGACGTTGGAGAGTGTTTTTCTCGGGTCAGTTCACCCGCGCGGCGTGGGCGAATTCACCCTGCCGGGCCTTCTGAAAGCGACCCTTCGCAAGGTGCCGGCGCGGAAGGCGGGGACTTTGGTTCGCAATCCTGCGACGGGCGAGATGGTCAAGGCCGCCGCCAAGCCCGCAAGCGTGCGCGTCAAAATCCGGCCGCTCTCCAAACTGAAGTCGGCGG
Organism: Methylocystis sp. H4A; assembly: GCF_015709545.1. Lineage (NCBI taxonomy): Bacteria > Pseudomonadati > Pseudomonadota > Alphaproteobacteria > Hyphomicrobiales > Methylocystaceae > Methylocystis > Methylocystis sp. H4A. Next base: position 136,834 of record NZ_JADNQY010000025.1, read on the forward strand.
CGACGAAGTAAAGCGCCATCGACCAGGTCGTCGCGTTGTGTTGGCGCGGCGCCGTTGGGGGATAGTTCAACGGTAGAACAGCGGACTCTGACTCCGTTAATCTTGGTTCGAATCCAGGTCCCCCAGCCAAGAATTTCCAAAATTCGGCGCCGAATTCCGCCTTCAGGCGGTCGCGGGAGTATAACTGCGCCGCATTAGTGAGACGACGAAGGCTTTGGGAGCGTCGAGCACATCGACTATCTTGGCGAAGTGGCGTCCGGATTGAGCGCCTTGTTGCGGCGCGCCTCATCTTGGCCGGCTATTATTCGCGATGCAACGAGCTGCGCTTTTGCCCAACACGACTTCCCACGCGCGCATGTCGCGATGGAAAGTTTTTGCCTGCACTTTTTGCGCAAGCAATTGATGGAGAGAAAAGTATATAATCAGCTTCTTCTGACGGCGCGCAGGCGGCTTGCCGCTATGTCTTTGGCGCCGCCAAGCATGGTTTCAGCCGCGATGTTTCCTGAAGGGGATTGATCCACTCCACGTCGGGCCAGAACCGAGTTCATCGGACTGGCGTTCAGGTCGGAGGCTTCGCGGACGATGCATTACGATGCGCTCTTGGCAGCCCTTGTCGCAGGAGTCGTCACTCTCCTCGCCTTCCTCTTTTGGCCAGCGGTGGCGGATCAGCTCCCGGAACTGGCTCTGGCGGCGATCGTCTATCTTTTAGTGATGCTCGTTGGGGCCTGGATCTTCAACGCCTGGCGTCGAACACGGCGCAAATAAACGGTTGATAGCGCAAATTGTCGATGGGCGGTCGCCGAGCTTGGCTTTCCCACTTGACAGCGATCAATAAACCTACTCTTAACAGCTCGCCATTTAGATCGCGATCCTTCTCAGGCGAACAGGGTTCATGCGCTTTCTTAAAAAACTCCCAAGCTTTGCCGCGCCGCTTGTCGGCGTCACGGTTGCGCTCGCCTTGTGCGTCGTCGTCTTCGCTTTGTCCCTGGCAGGGATCGATCCAAGCCTCGACTAAGCGGCGTCAGAACGTCAACAGCTTATTCGGTGGCGGTTACGACGACGTCCGCTTCTACTTCTTCCAGCACCGCTTCGATTCTGTCTTCTTCCTCATCGGCCGTTGAGTCTTCCTCCTCATCAGCCGTTGACAAGAGAACGTCATCAACGATCGGTTCGATGACCGGCGCGACTGGCGCGGACCTGGCGAAAGTCGCCGAATGGTACGCCGGTCGCCTTGCCGCCGAACGCAAAACCTCCACGACTTGAAAGGCCGCGGCGCACTTCGGGCAGACGATCGGCAAGCGATTGAGATCGTAAAAAGCAGTTGCGCACGTCAGGCATCGGCGCTTCACGCCGAGTTCAGCTTTGGCCATTGAGTCTATCCCTTCGAAGTTCGGACTGCGGGCGCGGCAGGGTGTATTGTTATCGCCCCTGGGGACGACTCGGCGCCAAGCGTCTCTCTGCCAGTTCAGTGGCTACGGAGTATTAGCACGGCGGAGACGATCGGCTGACAATATTTCGAGATGACGCCGTGAAGCTCGCAAAAACCGCCTTCAATATTTGGGGATCCGATCATCGGAATACAAGGCGGGCGCGGGTCCGCACCTACGACCAGGTCAACATGGAGAACTGCAGCTCCGTTCACAGCCCGCAAATGAGTAAAAAAATATCGGAAGCGCACAACACTCAGGCGGAGACCATAGTCTCAGACCTCAACGAGAACTCGAACGCTGAAAATAGAGACAAGGACTTAAGACGGCAGTGCTGGGTGAGCGCGCGGCATCCGCTCCTTCACGGCTGCGGGCGGGGCGTCGTCGCGACGCTCGGCGGCAGAACGGGGAGAGTGAACTGTGGTGGCCGGCCAGTCAGTGTTTTGAGGAAGTCTGTGACCTTGTCGATGTCGTTCTCGCTCAGTTTTTCGCCGAGTTGAGATTCGCCCATCACCGCCACGGCCTGTTTCAAATCCCAGGCATGCCCGCTATGAAAATAGGGGGCGGTCAGTTCGATATTGCGCAGGGTTGGAACCTTGAAAACATAATCGTCGCTGACGCTCTTGGTGACGACGAACCGGCCCCGGTCATCCGGCGGCAAGAACTCCCAACCAGGTTTCTCGACGACGCCAAAAGGCGCATACATGCCTCCCCCGACGTTGATGCCGTTGTGGCAGGTGGAGCAGCCCTTCTCGACGAATATCTTCAATCCCTGCTTTTGGTTGGCGGTCAGTGCGTTGTCGTCGCCCTTGAGCCAGCGATCGAAAGGTGCGCCGGGCGTGATCAAAGTCGCCTCGAAGACGGCGATCGCCCTTCCAATGTTGTCGTACACGATCGGATCTGACTCGCGAGGAAACGCCTTCTTGAATGCTTCGACGTAGCCCGGAATGCCTTTAAGCTGTTCGATGGCGTGCTGCTTGGTCCTTCCCATTTCGACCGGATTCACGATCGGTCCGCCGGCTTGCTCCTTGAGGTCAGCGGCGCGGCCATCCCAGAATTGCGCCGTGTTGAACACGGCGTTCAGCACCGTCGGCGCATTGCGACCGCCTCGCTGCCAGTTGTGGCCTATGGACGTCGAGCGACCGTCGGCTCCGCCCATTCCGATCATATGGCAGGTGCCACAACTGATGTTGTGGCTTTCGGAGAGTCGCGGATCGAAATACGGCATCTTCCCGAGTGCGAGCTTTTCCGGCGTCGCCGGATTGTCCGGCAGCGCGCGCGGCGTTTCCGGTATCGGCTCGAACATACCCTTCACCTGATCGCGGAGAGGATCGGCGGCGCGCGCAGTCCCGGCCACGAGTAATGCGAGAAGCAATGCTGTTATCGGCGGACGCAAGATCATTGGGCGGCGTCTTTCTGTCCGCGAGTCTCTTATGCACGACGACGCCAATCGCATGCAGTGGGCAAGACGACGGCGCGAGTTTGCGATCCTCGCACCGTCAGGAGGCGCGCGCGACCTGTTAAGGCGCGCGCATAAAGTTCAGCAGGGTGGCGCTCAGGCTACCGCCCGTGAACACGATCGTCGCGCCAAGCGCGAGCAACGCGACAAGGTTGAGGGTCAGATCATTCGCCGCGCCCGCTATCGCGAGAATCCCGAGCACGATCACGGCCAAACCCGAGAGCGCCTGAATGCCTGCTGAGCCAAAGGCCATCTCGCTCGCGAGAATTTCACTGCCGCCAGCGCCAGCTTGATTTCTGCTCCTCAGCGACTCTTGGCTGAGCACATGCAGTTGCCACACGGCATTGCTACTCAGAATTAGGGCAGACCCGAACGCGATCGCGGCGATCGGCGTTAGCGTTGCAGGCTCAATGCCGAGCAGCGAAAGCACGCCAAGAACGATGCCGGCCGCGCCGGCGAGGAAGACGACGGACAGGCTGCTGCCGCCAAATCCCTCGATGTTCGTGGCTCTTGAGCCTGCTGGAAAGATAATCTGGGCGTATTCCGACAGCATGGTTCCGCCTTGAATCAACAAGGCGGCGCCGAAGACGATCGTCGCGACCGAAGCCATCATCGGCGCATTCACGCCCGATAATCCAACAATGGCGATAACAACGGTGGCTAGACCGCCGATTGCGTCGATCAGTCCCCCATACGCCGCTGTTTCACGAAATGTCGATTCTCGAGATGTAATGGACATGACAGTGTCTCCAGACTTGCGATATCTCCACACGAGCAAGAGCGCGTGATTCCACATAGCGCGGGATTCACCCAGTCAAGATCTACAGCCGGTATGCCGCTCAAGCTTAGATGCGGCTCCTCTTGAGACTGCAAGCCAAGTCGCAGCCCGTGCAAGGTCTGTTCAATTTGCGCGTCACACGCGCGGAGTCGGCGGCCGTCGCGAAGTGGAGCGCATAAAGCTGAGGAGGATGGCGTTCAGGCTGCCTCCCTTCAGCACGAGCGCGGAGCCGAGAATGAGCAGCGCTACGAGGTTGAACGTAAGGTCATTCCTAGTCCCGGACGCGGCAAGAATGCCGAGTACGACTGCGGCGAAGCCGCCAAAGATCTGAATGCCGGCGGAATCAAAAGCCATTTGGTTTGCGAGAATGTCTCTCGAAGACTCCTCGCCCTTGGAGGCGCGTCTGACGACATTAAGATGCCACACGGAGACGCTGCTCAAGACCAGCGCGCTTCCGAACAGGATTGACGCGATTGGCGTCAGCACGGCCGAGTCGAAGTCCAGCAGCGAAAGCACGCCTAGAGCGATGCCGCCGGCTCCAAGCAGAACAACCGCCGAACGGCTGCTGGCGGTGAAACCGTTGATCGAAGACGTGCCGCCGAGCAGCACAGAAAATCTGGCATACTCAGACATCATGCCGTTGCCCTGGATCAACAGCGTCATGCCGAACACAATTGTCGCGATCACGGCCAAAATCGGCGCCTGGAGGCCGATGAGTCCGAAAATGGCGAGGATGACGGTTGCAACGCCGCCAACATCATCGATCAAGCCGCCCTGCCTGGCGCGCTCGGGAAAAGTCGATTCGCCGACCGTTATCGACATGTTCGTCTCCCAAGTTCAATGCCCCCAAAGATAAGATTTAATTAGCGGCCATTTGGCGTCGGCAAAGATCCCCGCCGAGCGCCCAAACTTTGCTCTAGGCCTGGCCGCGCGCTCCACCTGGCCGACGCCGGAGTTTGGAAGCGCAAAAAAAAGTCCCGAGGGTGCGCAAACCGCGAGGCTTCCGCGTCAAGGTTGAGCTAATGTTTTGGAACGCGCGCCGTCGCGATCAAGCTTGACGCTCGATCACGCGGATCTCCACCCGATACGGGCGATCGCCGCCACACGCCCTCGCGGGGCTCGATGTCCGTCTCCGTGCCGCTCGGGCGATCAGTGACGCGCGCTGCAAAGCAATGACGCGGCGGCGCGCCACGTCCGCCCCAGGTCAAGAGGCGAGCGCGCCGGCGTGCGCGGCAATTTCGTCGAAGACTCAGCCACTCGCGCCGACCCGAAGTCGCGCCGTCCTATGAGGCGAGGGTCAGTCGAGAGCCTTACCGCCTGCCTCTTCGCAGGCCGCGGCCGTCTCCTTAAAGACCCAGCCCTGGCCCTTGCATGAGTTCATGCCCTTGCACGCGTTTTTGGGCGAGTGACAGTCGGCCTTGCCCTTACAGCTATTGACGCCGAGGCAATGCACTTTGCCGGTCGACGCCGCCTTTGCGGGCGGCGCAGCGCCAGCGAGAACGATTGAAACAGCGGCAACGGCCAGCGTCGCACCCTTGCACACATCATTTTTCATTTTTCCGCCTCTTCGTTTTCTGACTCTTCTCGAAGGTAATCGGCATGCTTCGCCCTCTCGTGGAAAGCAAGTATGACCTGAAGATAATGGCGACCAAAGGAGAACTTCGCGGAAGTCGGAGACATGCGCCGTCGTCCGCGACGCATCCCGCAAACCCGTGTTCGGAGCTGAATTGCTTGACGCTTTGAGTATGATGCTGTATGAAATTATTCATACTAAGCCGGCGTGATCATTAAAGTCGCCTCAGCGCTCGCAGGCGGCGGCGCTGCAAGGCGTCGCAAACTTCAGCCAAGCACGAGAGCGAGATGAGGGCGCAATTCGCGGGAAGGCGAAATGTGGAGCGGACAAACATGGCTCCTGGCCGTTGCGACATGGGCAATCGTCGCGATTGGGGGCATGGTTTATTTGCTCGTCGAGCGGCGGCGCGAGAAGAAGTGATGTCATCGTAAAGGATGCGCCGCGCTGACCGCATTCAGCGCCATGAGGCCAGCGCCAAGAGGCCGAAGCTCCGGTCGCCTGCAAAAGCCGACCGCATCATTGGCTTGTGCATTTGATGGCGCGTGACGTCAGACATGGCGTCGCCTGAGCGCCGCAGCTTCAGTTGACAGGGTCGCCCGAAACGGGTGGGATTAGATGCGATGGAGGCGCGAAAGCGCTGGCGGACCCAAGTTAACACGATGGTTGAGAGAACGATCGAAGCCCGCCCCAACAGAGGGGCGGCGTCGCCGTCGCGTATCGCGCGTCGGCGCGAAGTCGCACGCAAGGTCTTTCTGCAGCTTCATCGAACCATCGGCCTCTTCGTCGGGGCCGTGTTCGTTTTGGTCGGGCTCAGCGGCGCGGTTCTGGCTTTTCGCGAGGATATCGACGAACTGCTGAACGCTTCAATCATGCGCGTTGATACGCCCGCGCAGGCTTCTTACCGCTCGCCGGACGAAATTCTCGGCGCCGCTTTCGCGGCGATGCCGGCCGACGGCAAGGCGGAAAGACTGACGATGCCGCGCCATCCGGGCTCGGCTGCGGCGATAACCTATATGGTTGAGACGGACGATCTTGAGACCGACGTATATCAGTTGTTCGTCGATCCCTACACGGCGAAGGTCAAAGGGCAGCGCCTTTATCAGCATCGCGGCAGGCTGTTTTCGCAGCCTCTCATCCCGATTCTCATGACTTTCCATTGGACGTTGCTGCTTGGAGTCAACAACGCCTATGTTCTCGGCTCGCTCGCCATACTTGTTTTCTTTTCCATCCTCGTCGGACTTTATCTGTGGTTCCCGCTCAATGGCGATTGGCGACTGGGATTGAAAATCAAATGGGGCGCCAGCGCCGAAAGACTTGCCTTCGACATACATCGGAACGTCGGCATTTATTGCGCCGCTATTTTGTTGGTCATGTTATCCACTGGAATAGCCATGATCTTTAAGCCGGCGACGCGGTCGGTGACGACCTTGTTTTCTCCGGTGCGTCCTAAAGTTGATTTTGGGAAATCAAAGCCGCTTCCAGGCCAATCGCCGATCGGCGTCGGCGCGGCGGTTGCGGCCGCCGATAAAATCTTTCCCGATGGAAGGCTCCACTGGATTCTTCTGCCAAGCGCGCCAAGCGGCGTCTATGTCGTCGGCAAGCAATCGGACGATGAACCCAACCGAACCAAAACAAGCCGAAATGTCGGCGTCGACCAGTACAGCGGCAGAGTCCTCCAAGTGCAAGATCGCAATGGTTTCACCGCCGGCGAGAAATTTCTGGAATGGCTATTCCCGCTGCATTCGGGCGAAGCTTTCGGCGCTGTCGGACGTTCGATCGTTCTATTAATCGGGCTGACGCCGCTTGCGCTTTACGTCACGGGCTTTTTGCGGTGGCGACAAAAGCGCCGCGCGCGAAGGCGTGCGAGTTATTGAACAATCCGCCAGTTCACTTTGCAAAGCTCTGATCATTTTCCGACGAAAATCGGCATCTCGATGGTGTCCTCGGCGTTCTTCGCCTCGCCAAAGGCGAGCTTGAGCAGGTATTTCCCCTTGTGAGCGACGTTCGCGTCCAAAGTCACAAAGCCGCTTGAGCGGGGCCGAGACGGCAGAGCATTGATCTGTTTGAGACCGCCATCCGTATCGACTTGATAGAAGGAAAGCGCGACGGATTCGTTTCTCGCGTCTTTTTCCATGAGGGTGACGGAAAAAATCAACTTTCCCGTTCCCGGCACGCGATCGCAATATTCGGCATATTTGCTCAAATCGTCCGTCGTCCCTCCGGCGCTTTCTTCGGAGTCCGGCAGGAAATATGTCGTGAGGTGCACGGAGTAGAAATCGCTGACCCCAAGACATTCCGAAATTGTGCGATCGCCCGCCTTCACGGCTGGTCTTAGCGTATGCGCCTTCCAAAAGTCGTCCACATATTGATTGAGGGCCGGAGCCCATAGGCGATAGGAAAACGCCGCGCCGTTGACGCCAATCAGCAGCACGATGCCTACGAAAACCAGTGCGTTCAGACGGCCAGGACTCATCGCTTTTTGTTTCCTTCCCTTACGCCGAAGAGCGGTTTTCGCATGAATCCTCTGATCATAACCGCCAGTTGCGCGCCTTCGCGCCTTCGATACGCGCGCCGCTCTTGCCGGCGCGCCTCAAGGACGCGCATCACGGGCGCACCTCGAACTCCCAGGCGCCGCTGACGAGATGGCCGTCAGCCGAAAGCGCCCGGTAGCGAGCGGTATATTTACCGGGAGTCAACCGGTTCACGCTCACCGACACATGGCTCGGATCCGCGCTATCAATCGCGGCGTCGCGCTTGTCGACCCTTTCGCCCGACGCGCTCACAACCGCCAATGCGGCAAAGGCGTCGCGAATGCCGGCGTCGTACCACACTTCCACTTTTCCGATGTCTTCGGCGCCGACGCCGCCTTCCGCGGGGGAGGTGCGGACAACGATCGCATGCGCCAGAATGATCGCCGGGCGTTGCGGCTCTCGCGGCGGGCGCGACGGGCCGGTGAGTTTCATCGCCGGGGTAGGGCCAAGCTGTTGATCGCGACTTGGGGAGTCAGAGGCAGTTCCGTACGCCGTGGCGGGTTCAGGCGTCGCGCCGACTGACAGGAGCGCCCCAGCAAACGATAGCAGGCGCGCATGCCGGTTGACCGACATCCAGGACGGGCTTTTTCGACGGGAGACTCTTGCCTGTCCGCTCTTCGTCATGGGGCGAAGTCCGATTCAATAATCATTTCCGAGCTCGCTCGCGCGCAAAGAATGCGTCGGGCCGCGAGACGCCGATTGCTCATCTTGTCACAGACTTGACCAGCGACGCCATTCCGCCGCGGCGCCAAAAAAGCCGTATCGATTACGTCCAGCGCGCCTCGCGTAGGCTGCCGCGCTGATGGACTTGAGCTTGCCCTTCTCCCTCGATATGCATCTTTTTATCAAAGTGCATACGCCGCAGGCGCGCGGCGCGTCAAGGGAGTCCGCCCGATGGTATGGTTGCTGAACGGCGCGGTCGCTGTCGTTGTGGCGTTTTTCGCGAGTGCGCCGGCGGCGCGCGCCCATACGGCGAATATTTCCAGCAGCCGAATCGTGCCGGCAGGGCACGGTCTTTATCGCGTCGAGGTCGGCTTTCTGGGAACTGACATCGAGCGCATGTTCGCCGAGAACAAACCGAAGAGCGACGAGGTCGATCTCACCGAGCCCGGCGTGATCGAGGGCATGATCGGCAAGTTCATTCAGACGCGCGTCGATCTGCAGAATGCGGAAGGTCAGACCTGCGCGAGCACCGTCGTTTCGGTCGGCGATGATCCGACCAATCCTAATGACTCAAAAGTCGTGCTGCGGATGGACTGCAGCGCGGTTCAAGGGCAGATTTTTTACAATCCGTTCAGACTTCTTGATGCGCAGGGACCGCGCGCCAAACAACTCGTCAGCATCGGGGAGAAAAGCGATGAAGCCAATCTGACCGAGGCGCAGCGCCTGGGCCGGGAGCCGGCGCCCGGACAAGTCATGATCTATCCCGGCGACCCGATGATCGATCTCTCCAAGCCGCTGCTGACGCCTTGGGAGCTTGCGCCGAAATTTTTGTCCGCCGGGGTCGAGCACATCGTGACGGGCTATGATCATCTGTGCTTCCTGATTGCCGTGATGCTGTGGGCGACGCGCATCTGGCCCGTCGTCAAGATCGTGACGGCTTTCACAGTGTCGCATTCGGTGACGCTGTCGCTCGCGGCGCTTGAACTCGTCAATCTCCCGAGCCGTTGGGTGGAGATCGCAATCGCGCTGTCGATCATCTATGTCGCAGTTGAGAACTTCTTTACGCGCAAGGTCGACGGTCGCTGGCGCGACACCTTCGCGTTTGGTTTCATCCATGGCTTTGGTTTCGCGAGCGGTCTGATCGAGCTCAGCGTTCCTCAACGCGCCATCGTGCCGGCGCTGGCGAGCTTCAACATTGGCGTCGAAGTCGGGCAGATCGGCGTCGTGCTCATCGTTCTCCCCTTACTTCTTATGACAGATAAGATTTTCACGCGCGGTCAGCGTAGTCCGCTCCTCGTGCAGGTCTGCTCAGCGATTATCGCCTGCTTTGGCGCTTATTGGTTTTTTGTGCGCGTCGCCGAGCTGGGCTAGGGAAATTAGCTAGGCTCTGTGTTCGGCTGAATTGAAGGAACGCTTCGCCTAAACGCTGTTTTTAAAGGTGAAACTGCCCACGAGGGCGAGCTGGCTGATGACGCCTCGAAAAGCTTAAATGCCTGGGCCAGCAAAACGGAAAGGCTCCGGCGCGGCTAAGGATGGTCAAAGCACGCCGATGGACTTTCATTTTTTTAATGTTTAGTTCAAGCGCGCCGGGCTGGGGCGTTAGGCGCGGGGCGATAGTCGGAACCGCCTGCCTTGACGCGCCCTTTGCCCGGCGAAAGCCGCAGGGTCAGGCGGCTCTTCGGAAATCTGGTTTTATCGGAGGAAATCTTATGAGGAAGCTGATGTTTGCGCTTGCCGCGGCGGGAGCGCTCGCGCCTTCGCTGTCCAACGCGCAGGTCAAGATCGACATGACCCGCATCACCTGCGGGGAATTGTTGGCGATGCCGGCCGACGATCAAGCAGACTTCGGGGCATTCATGGGCGGCTGGTTCGCGCAGAAAAGCGGCCGAACCTTTATCGACCTGAACTTGTTTCGGAAAAACTCCGCCAGCGTGAAGAGCTGGTGCGCTTCCAATCCGAATGAGTCGGTCATGGCGGGTCTGCAGCGCGCTTTTGAGCAGAAGTAAAGAACGGGGAACCACATGAATCGCAAACTTATTTTCGCCGGCGCTCTCGCCGCGGTCGCCCTCGCCGTTCCCGCCAACGCGCAGGTCACGATCGAGATGTCGGAAATCACCTGCAAGCAGTTCGCCGAATATGACGCAGACACCCAGGACTTTGTCGCCAACTGGATGAGGGGCTATTTCAGCTCCAAGAACAACATCACTGTAATCGATTCGCGTTACGTGAGACGCAATACGGATAAAATCACGCATTATTGCAAGAAGAAGCCGAATTCTTCCCTCATGGATGCGATCCAGAAGAACGCCCGCTGACCCGAATGGAGCGCACGGCCAGGAGTCGGCCGTGCGCTTTTGCCATTTCTTTTTGAATTTCATAGTTTACAGCTCCAACGCGGCAGTCTGCCGTCGTCCGGCTCTCTTTGCAGCCAGAACGTGATGCGTCCGCGCGGCGGAACCGACGCCGATCTTTAGGGTTAAGGTAGGGGCCGGCCCGCCGCTGCAGGCTCGAGCGTGAGCGCGCGAATGCGGCAGCTCACGAACGATACACGGCGAAGAGACGGAGGACGCCTGCGATGAACGACGCTGCTGCGTCATCGGGTTCGCGCCAGCGCCGCCTGTTGTTCCACACCGCGGCAACCCTCGGGCCGGCGAGCCATTCGCCGCCGCCGCGTCGATGAACTGCGCCTGATGCTTCCGAGCGCGACGGAACTCGATCGGCTCACTGCGCCCGGCGCCTTTTTTTGGGCGACGGGTATTGAAGACACGTTCATTACCGCTCCGCATCCGAGAACCGGGCGCATGCTCGACGAATATGAGCTGACGGATCATTACCGGCGGTGGGAAGCGGACATCGCGTTGATGGCGCGCTTGGGCGTTCCCTGCGCGCGTTATGGCGTGCCCTGGCATCGCGTCCAACCGTCGCCGAAGACCTGGGATTTCAGCTTCGTCGACGCCGCGCTCGAGCGCATGCTCGAACTTAACATCGATCCGATCGTCGATCTCGTACATTACGGTTTGCCGCAGTGGATGGAGCACGCCTTTCTCAACGAGGGCTATCCAAGCCGCGTCGCGGAATTCGCGGCGCGACTCGCCGAACGGTTCCGGGGAAGGATCCGATGGTACACGCCGCTGAACGAGCCTCGGATCACCGCATGGTACTGCGGACGTTTGGGCTGGTGGCCGCCCTACGGACGCAGCTGGCCAACTTTCGTTGCGGTGATGCTGTCGATCTGTCGCGGAATCGTCGAAACGACCCGCGCGCTACATGACGTCGACCCCGAAATCGTCGCGTTTCATGTCGACGCCACCGATGTTTTCGAGTCGAGCGACCCGGCGTTGGCCGAGGAGGCCGAGCGGCGTCAAACGATTGTGTTCCTTGCGCTCGATCTCATCAGCGGGCGCGTCGATCCGCGTCATCCGCTGTGGACCTGGCTTCTCAAGCAGGGCGCCGCGGAACCCGCGCTGAACGCCTTTCGTGAACGCCCGCTTGAACTCTCTGTCATTGGCGTGAACCTTTACCCGATCTTCACGCTCAAGCGGATGTCGCGCGACCGTTTCGGGCGGCTGCGCATTCGAATGCCTTACGCCTCCGGCGCGCTCCTGACGAAGATCGGAGAGATGTATTTTGAACGTTACGGCGCGCCGATCATGATCTCGGAAACCGCGACCAAAGGCTCGGTGAGACAGCGGCAGGCCTGGCTCACCGACTCGGTCGAGGCGGTGAAGACGCTGCGCGCGAAGGGCGTTCCGATGGTGGGCTATACATGGTGGCCGATGTTCGCGCTCGTGACATGGGCCTATCGTCAGGGGCTGCGGCCCCTCCACGATCATCTTTTGCAAATGGGGCTTTGGGATCTCGATCCTGATCCATTGGGGCGGCTGGATCGTGTCGAGACGCCCCTTGTCGACGCCTATCGTCGACTGACGTCCGGTGGCGCGGCTGCGGTGGGTCCGCTCGCGCCAACGCCAAGGCTGCCGTAGCGCAGCCTCCACGAGCAATCGGGGAGTAAGGGCATGTTTCAGAGTTTCTTTCTGGCTGGTTTTGAAGGATCGACAGGCTTCAACCGGCACGGCGAGTGGTTCGATCAGGTCGTCGCGACAGGTCACGACGCCAATGTCCACGAAGACTATGCCGACATCGCGCGACTGGGCCTGCACGCCGCGCGTGAGACCGTTCGTTGGCCGCTTGTCGATTGTCGCGGTCGATACGACTTCACCTCGCTCGAACCATTCATTGAGGCCGCAAAGCGCCATGACGTGGGCGTCATATGGGACCTCTTTCACTATGGTTTCCCTCAGGACGTCGACCTTTGGTCCGAGGCATTCGTCCGGAGATTCGCAGACTACTGCTATGCGGTGGCGCGCTTCGTGGCCGCGCGCATGGATGGTCCCTGCGTCTTCACGCCAATCAATGAGCCTTCGTTCATGGCCTATGCCGGCGGCGAGAAGGCGCTGTTCGCGCCGTACGGGTCGGGACAAGGCTGGGAGCTGAAGGTCGCGCTCGCGCGCGGCGCAATCGCCGGCATCAATGCGATACGGGCCGCCTGTCCCGACGCGCGCTTTGTGAATGTCGATCCCTTGTGCCGCGTCGTCTGTCCCAAGGACAGGCCCGATCTTGTTCCTCATGCCCATGATTTCAATAACAGGCTTGTGTTTCAAAGCTGGGACATGTTGTGCGGCAGGCTCCTGCCCGAACTCGGCGGCAGTCCTGAACATTTGGACGTGGTGGGAATCAATTATTACTGGACCAATCAGTGGGAGTTGAACGACACGCCGAACGATGACGGAAACGTGCCGCCGCTTGACGACGATGATCCGCGCCGAGCGCCGCTCTCGGATCTCATTCTCTCTGTCTGGCAGCGATACGGCCGCGAGGTCATGGTCACGGAGACCAGCCACGTCGGGGACAATCGTGGACCGTGGCTGTGCGAAGTCGTCAGCGCGTGCCACGCGCTCTTGCTGCAAAACGTGCCGTTACGCGGCGCGTGCCTTTATCCGATCTTGGGAATGCCAGAGTGGCATGATCGCGATCTCTGGACGCCCATGGGCCTGTGGGATCCGCTCTGTCACCGCGATCCTGGCGCCGGCCGGCTTCTGTGCGAATCGATGGCTGAGGCGCTTTTAGGCGCAGCGCCGCTCGAAGCGCTTCATCAGGCGCAGCAGGAAGCTGAAGGTCGCCGCGACTCACAGTTCAATCTTGCGAGGCGCAAGCGCTACGCCGCGCTTTGACGGCTATCCCGCGAGTCGTCACTCCGCCGCTTCAGCGCGTCTCCGCGCTTTTGAGAAAGCGCCGCCTGAAGAGATGAGCGCGTCGTGCGCGCCGCGTTCGACGATTTGTCCTTTGCTCATGACGAAGATGCAATCGCAATCGACAACCGACTCCAGCCGATGCGTCACGAGAATGATTGTGCGTGATCCCTTTAGTCGGTGCAGCGTTCCTATCAGCCTCCGTTCCTGCTCGGGATCGAGCGCGCTCGTTGGTTCGTCAAGGACGAGGAACGGCGCGTCGGATAGCAGTGCGCGCGCGATGGCGATCCGCTGCCGCTGACCGCCGGAGAGATTCGCGCCGCCTTCGGCGAGCACGGTTTCATAGCCATGAGGCAGAGGATGAATGAATTCGGCGGCGCCCGCGTCTTCGGCCGCTCGTTCGATTTCCGCTCGCGTTGCGTTCTGCCGCCCATAGGCGAGATTTTCTGCGATGGTCGCCGGCAGCACGAGGCTGTCTTGCGCGACGAGCGCGAAATGCGCTCTTAGCGACTCGAGCCGTACGTCCCTGAAGTCGACGCCATCCAAGCGTAGCGCCCCGCTCGTTGGATCGTAGAACCGAAGCATGAGACTTAAGAGCGTGCTCTTGCCGGCGCCGCTCGCTCCGACGAAGGCCACCATCTGGCGCGGCCGTATCGTCGCCGAAACGTCGGTGAGAATTTGCTTGCCGCTCCCGTAGTCAAAACTCACGCGCTCGAGCGTCAGAGTTCGCGGCTTACTGGAAATCCAACGCGCCGTCGGCGTATCGACAACGACTTCCGGTTCGTCGAGCACACGAAAAACCCGTCGCGAAGCGGCCTCGAAGATGCGCACTTTGGCGAAGAACTCGCTGAGCCATTTCAGCGGGTCCCAAAGCTTGCGCAAATAGTCGATGAAAATGAGCGTCGTCCCGACGGTCATCCCATCGGCGACGGGCACGAGAAACTGGTCTCGGTAAACGAGCCAGCCTCCATAGCCGAGGATGATCGCTCCGCCCACGGATAGGATGCCGTCGCGCGCGAGAGGATAGAGCTGTTCCTGCCAATTCAAGCTCAGCAGCGCCTCGACGCTTCTGCCGACCGCGCCGGAGAAGCGTCTGAATTCGAAAGCCTCGCGACGAAACGCCTGCGCCAAAGGTATACGCGCCATCGCCTGCTGAATATGCGCGGTCAGGTCGGCGTCGATCTGCTTCGAGTCAAGCGCGCGTTTGTGGATTCTGACGCCAAATCGCCAGTTGCTCCATATCATGAAGGGGGCGACGGTAAATGCCGCGAGCGTTAAACTGACGTTTCGAGAGAAAAGAATAATGGTCATCACGGTGAGCGTTACGGCCGCAACCGAGGTTCCAATCACAACGTCGACGATGCCCCACGGGCCGAAGGCGTCTGTCGTCAGACGATAGATCGAATCGCCCTGCGGTCGGCTGCGGTGATACGTCAGGCCAAGAATTTGAAGCTTGGTGAAGAGATCAAACCGCACCCGCGTCGTGCCGCGATAATTGAGGTAATAATTGATCATCATGCGGCCCATCCAGGCCGTATATCCGACGAGTTGCAGGCCAAGTCCGATCGCGACCAGACCTGCGATCTGCCCCGACTTGTCGGTCGGCAATACGGCGAGGAAGTAGCTGTGTATCCAGTTGCCTTTCGGCTCGCTGGAAAGCACGGAGTCGACAAGCACCGCCAGCGGCCACGCCTCGAGGAGGCCCACGCTGACGGAGACCGCTATCATCGCGACAAGCGCGGCGATCCGCACTCGGTCTTGCAGGAAGTATGTCAGCGCCCGGCGATAAACCGCGACGTCTGTCATGTCTTGCGCAGAATGCATGGCGCTATAACGCGCCAGCTCGCCTAAAGGTCTTCCCAACCCACGGGTTCGAGCTTGGAGATCGCAGGCGCCGGACCGGCGCTTCGCGCCGCAGCCTCGATCAGACCGCCAAGCAAAGCCGCGGCGGTTGGATCTTCTCCTGGAGGATCGCGGAACAGTTTGAAGGTCGTGATCACGATGCGGCCTGTGCCGTAATTGCGTCCGACCGCGATTGCAGCCGGACGATGGATCCATCCGACAACCAGCGCGGCGTGAACGCGCGCCTGAAAATCGAGCAGATTGCAGCCGGAGATGACATGCGTCGGGATCACACGGTCAAACGCGTGGTCAAGCAAAGGCCCGCCGGGAATCGCGGCGAAGGGACCCTGCCGTCGAAGCCAGGCGAAGGAGGACGCCCAGTCGCCTCGCCAGAGCGTGCCGTCGCGCGCCACCACCTTGACGTTCTGCCAGTGCGGAAAGAACGGCGTCAGCGAGCCCGGCGTTTCGGTCAAGAGAACCGCTCGGCCGCCGGCGCGCACATAGGCCGCGAGCGCGGCGGAAGCTTGCGTTTCGACGACGACGTCCGCGGTCTCAGCCCCTTCCGCCAATCCATAGCCAAGCGCCTGCAACCGGTCCCGAATGTCATTCTGTGACGACCACAGCGAAAGCTCCGGCGGTCGAAGCTTCGCATGCACGGCAATCTCGACGTCATTGCTCGCGAGGAGTCGTCCCTCAAGAGAACGCAAGCGCAGGGTGAGACGGCGCAGGCAGGAGTGCTCGACGACCGGGAGTTTCACCGAAATCATGCCCAGATCAACCACAGCGCCGGGCGCGATGGAGGGGATTTCCAACGTCATCGGCTCGGCGAGCGATATGTCGAGAGCCGCCGGCTCCAGCGGATTTGGCCCGCCATGTGCGACGCAGAGCGAGAGGTGAACGGCGTCGCCCGACCAGTAGGCGGGTCGATCGAGTCTGGGCAGAACAACCGTATCGGCATTGATCGAGTGAAACAGATTGTGAAAAACGCGCGGATTCGAGCGCATGTCGAGAAGGCCGTTCGCCTCCCAGTGACAATCGGTCAGCTCGGTGATGACGTAGCCGGCGATCTGCGGCTTCCGGCGCATGGCCTCGATCTGGTATTTCAGCGCCCGAAACTGTTGCCACTGCGTCGCTTCGACGAAGCTTTCGAACGTTCCGAATACGCGATCGAGACTCCAGTCTTGAAATCGGTTGCGAACGCCATGTGCATACATGACGCCTTCGCTCCAGTCGTGGCCGGTCTCGAACCACCAGGCTTCGGCGCCGGCCGCGTCTCTCAATTTCTCGGGGTCGGGCAGCCCCCAATTGCCAAATTCCGAGCATAGCAGCGGCTCTTGTCCCGTAGTGACGGCGTCGCCCTCTGGGCTGAAGAGCCATTCGGCCCTTCCGGCGAGTTCCTCGACGAACTGATCCCAGTCCTCACGACTATCGGGAATGGCGGCATAGAAATGGAAATCCGCGAGATCAGTCTGTACGTGAAAGCTTGGCGCCAAAGGGGAGTTGTCGACGACAAGCCGGGACGGATCGTAGGATTTGAGCCACAGATACAGCTTCTTCAGCCATGCGCGGTGATAGGCGTCATGGACAAGGTCGACGCCCCAGTTCTCGTTGATCAGCGTCCAGCAAAAGATCGAGGGATGGTTTCCGTCGCGATCGATAAGGCCCTTCAGCGTGAGCTCCTTGCGCTCTCGCGAGAGTTCGGTCGAATCACCAGCATTTGGCAGCTCCGCCCAAATCAGCAGACCAAGGCGATCGGCAACCTCATAATAGCGCGGATCCGGCACTTTAATGTGGCAGCGCAGGGCGTTCAGCCCGAGTTGCTTCGCCTTGCAAAATCTGTCCTCAAGAAATTCTACGGAGGGCAGAGTGCAGATCGTGTCGGGATAATAGTCCTGATCGAGAGCGGCGCGCAAATAGAAGGGCTTGCCGTTGAGATACAATTTCCCGTCGCGGGTTTCGATGCTGCGAAAGCCGAATGTCGTCTCGGTTTGATCGACGATGACGTCTTGGCGCATCATCGAGACTTGCAGACGGTAGAGATAGGGGCTGTCAGGCGACCAGCAGCGAGGCGCCGGCACGAACGAATAAACGATGGCGTTTTCGACGCCGGCCGCCAGCTTGGCGCATGACCGCGCCACGACGTTTTCCTCTGCGTCGACGATCGTAATCGTCACGTCGGCCGCGTCGGTGAGCGGGCTCTCGAAGCGCACATGCGCCGAAATCTCTCCGCTTGCCAGCGATGAACGCACACGCATCGTCGTCACGTGGTCCGCGATCCGCCTTTCGAGATACACGGACTGCCATATCCCAGAGAGCGGGCCGTACCAGCTCTGCTTGCCGAACGGCATTTCGGCGAATGGCGTCGTGGGGAATTCGAACGGATCGTCGGTGGGGCTTTCCACCTTCACCTTTATCTCGGCCTTTCCGTTGACGATCCGATCCGTAATGTCGAAATGAAACGGCAGGAAGCCGCCCACATGGCTGCCGACGAATGCGCCGTTAACAAACACATGGGTGATATGGAAAACCGCGCCGAAATGCAGAAAGACGCGCTGCTCCAGCCATTCTTCCGGAAGCTCGACGTCTCGGCGATAGACAGCGACGCCGCCGCGCATGCGCAGATCAGCGAACTGGGCTTGCCAAGGGCTCGGGACAAGAATCGTCCGGCTCTCGGCCGGCTTGGCGCCATAGCCGAGATATTTAAAGTCCCACAACCCGTCCAGGGATATGCGCGCTGCGCTCACCAAACCTCACCTCGACCAATAGCGCCAGCGCCGGAGCATCGACGCGATGGTCGACTATAACAATGAGCGATCCACAGACGATTTTCTACATTGCGAACGCCAAAACGCTCAGTATTTTTATTCACGACTCAAGCTGAGCCGATCAAGCTGCGCCGCAGAGTTAGCTCATCGCATTTGCGACTCGCCTATTCCGCGGCGACTGAGGCCGTAGCGAAGGCCGCGCTGTTACGAGCCGGGATCTCCTTATTGATCCGTCGGAACGTCGCGAGCGCCTGTCCGACCACCTGATCCATATTGTAGTACCGATAGGTCGCCAGCCGCCCGACAAACCAAACATTTTGCTGCGCGATCGCGAGCCTTTCGTAGCGCTTGTAGATTTCCGCATTTTCCGCGCGCGGCACGGGATAATAGGGATCGCCTTCATCGCTGGGAAACTCATAAGTCAAGCTTGTCTTAGGATGTTCCTGACCCGTGAGATGCTTATATTCCGTCACCCGCGTATAGGCTTCAGTCTGCGGATAATTGACGACGGCCACGGGTTGATGCTGCCGCTTATCGAGCGTGACATGTTCGAAGCGCAACGACCGATAGGGCAGCTTGCCGAAGCGGAAGTTGAAATATTCGTCGATCGGCCCGGTGAAGATCAGTCGTCGATAGAAGACTTCGTTGCGCAGCTCCTCAAAGTCGGTTTGCAGCATGACGTTGATGTTGGGGTGGTCCAACATTCGTTCGAACATACGCGTATAGCCGTGAAGCGGCATGAACTGGTATTCGTCGCCAAAATAGCGGTCGTCGCGATTGAGGCGCGTAGGCACCCGCGCCGTGACGGACTTGTCCAGCTGCGACGGCTCGACGCCCCACTGCTTTTTGGTGTAGCCGCGAAAGAATTTCTCGTAGAGTTCTCGCCCCACCGTGCTGACGACGACATCCTCGGATGTCTTGATCTGGTCACAATGTTCCGCGCGGCTCGCGAACCACTCCGCAAGCTGGTTGGAATCTAAGGAGAGACCGTAGAGGCGATTCACCGTGTCCAAGTTGATCGGGATCGGCACGAGCATGCCGTCCACGTTCGCCAGTACGCGGTGCTCGTACGGGCGCCAACGCGTGAACTGAGAAAGATGCTCGAAGACCGCTTCGGAGTTGGTATGAAAGATATGCGGGCCGTATTGATGCATAAGGACGCCGGCGTCGTCGTAGCGGTCATAGGCGTTCCCGCCAATGTGCGGCCGGCGATCGATAAGAAGGACACGCTCGTCGCGCTGCGACGCGAGCCGTTCGGCCAGCACGCTTCCCGCGAAGCCTGCCCCGACGATAAGCCAGTCAAACAAGTTGCCCCTCCCGCGATTTGGACTCGGCGCCGACGCTCGCGATGTGCAGCATCATCCTTGCCCAGGTCTTGTCCCACGACATTTCCGCAAGATGCGCATCGATCGAATTGAGCCAGTGCGCCTTCGGCCGCGAAAGCAACAGATCGATCTTGGCGACGAACTCTTCCGCGTTCGATGCGATTTCCACATGCCCGGCCGCGCCGTAGGGGTTAACGACATCGGTGATGGGCGTTGAAACGACTGGCACGCCTGCAGCAAGAAACTCGGGCGTTTTCGTCGGGCTGATAAAGCGCGTCGCTTCATTCATCGCGAATGGCATGATTCCGACGTCCCATCCCGAGAGATAGTTCGGAAGCTCCTGGTACTGCTTGCAACCCAGCCAATGGATGTTTTCGGCGCGCGGCAGAGATTGCGGGCTGATCTTCGCGGTGGGGCCGATCATCACCAATCGCCACTGCGGCCGCAGCGCCGAGATGCCGGCGACGATATCCATATTCATGCGTTCATCGATCACGCCAAAAAACCCGATGCGGGGATGCGGAATCTCCCTTTGATCGTCGGGATCCACGACAGGCTGCCGCGCGCTCTTGAAGTGAGCGGCGTCGACGCTGCTCGGGAAAACGTGAATGTTGTCGTGCCGTTTGCGTTTGGATTCGTACAGGCTCTGTCCGCCGACGAACATGAGATCGCAGTTGGCCATCAGCTCTCGTTCGAGATCGAGAATCCCTTGCGGCGCTCCAGCGAACGCGGAAAGCTCATCCATATTGTCATAGACGCGCAGGTTGGGAGAAAGATGCCGGGTAAATTGAAGCGCCATGGGCGTATAGTACCAACCGACCCATCGCGAAGGCTGCACCTCCGCCAGCAAGTTGTCCACGACGCGGTGTTGCGCGTTCGTGATTTCGTCTGTTGAGAGGCCTTCTGGAAGAACTGGCGTCACGACAACAACGCCGCAGGCTTCGTCCCTTTGGAATTTTACGCCTGCTTCATCATGAGAAAAGATGGGCTCTTCGACGTAGAAGACGCCGAGATTTCTAGCTGCTCGACTGAGAAGATGTTGTGGTCGCTGATAAACGAAATTCCAACGAAGATGAGAGAAGCAAAACAGATGACTTGGAACTGACATCATGCCCCACCTCAAGCCTTGCCGATTTCCTTGCTTTTCGGTCTCCCGGAACCAAACTCCGGTTGAGCACCTTTGTTCCGGCATTATGAACAATTGGACAGGATGGGCGGGGAACGGCGAGGGCGAGGCGAGTGCGCCCCCGCGCCTGGCGTCTGTCGGAACAGCGTCTCTGCCGGCGCGTTTTAGGCGGACCGTACGAACGGCGCTGGCGAACGGCGGTTGGGTCGGGGGCATTGGCAGTCATTTATGTGGGAATGGGCGTTAGGCTGGATCGCGCCAGCCGCAACAATGATCGCCGCGATGATGACGGCCGCCAACGCCGGCGCGCGCGTCACGGGCTGGGGCTTCGTCGTGTTTGCAATCGGCTCCGTCGCCTGGAGCTTGACGGCGACCTACACCCACCAGAGCAATCTCCTGCTCACCAACCTTTTTCTTACAGGGATCAACTTGATTGGGGTGTGGCGGTGGTTGGGCAGGCAGGCAAGGCATGAGGACGGAAGCAACAAGGCCGTGCGCAAGAGCAGCCAGGCGGGCGACGTGCCGACGCTTTTTTCCGCGTCGGCGGCCGTTGGCGCCAATGTCATAGACGTGAGCGGCGAAAAACTCGGCGTCGTCATCGATCTGATGCTGAAACGCGATCAGCGCGGTCTCGCCTATGTGGTCATCGCCCAATATGGACTGGGCGGCGTCGGCGAGACGCTGCGCGCCGTCGATCCGGCGCGCATAGAGTTCACAGGCGGCTATGCGCACAGTAAAATGTCTGGGAAGGAGTTCGACGCCCTACCGGTGCTTCGAGCTGGCGATTGGCCCAGCGCCTTACCATCTGAGGGGCAGCGAACGAACCCCGGCGCGCTGGATCGAAACTGAACATGGCCGACGCTCATGCGCCGGCCATCCTTCATCCGCCAAACGTCAGTCGCGCGGATAGCTGCTGCCCGAATTCCACATCGCGCCCAGCATGAATCCCGCAGCCACCGCCATGAGCACAGTCGTCGTTGGCTGATTACGCGCCGACGTCTCAATGGCTTGCCGGAAGTTGCCGATCACATCGCCGGCGCGTCCGGCAACTTCGCTGCCTTTCTCCTGCACCGTCGATATCGCCGATCCGGCTTGCTCCATTGTCTGATTGATGCGTTGTCCGACTCTGTCGGCCGCCGCCATTGCTTTGTCGCCCATGACCGCAGCAGTTTCGCTGATCGGGCGATCCGATTGTCGGATGCGCTCCAGTTCTGGCGTCGCCATTCTTGCCTCCATCCTCGAAATTGTTCGAGCCTCGGCTCAACCCGCTGACGTCGTCGTTGTTCCAATCGCGGAAAAGCCTGAACTTCGCAGGTCGCAATGGGGCTGATGCGTTCGGCAGCTCTTTTTGGCGCGCCTGAAGCGTTGCTGTTCGCATGCCGTTCAGTGGCATGCCGTTCAGCGGAACGTCTACGGCGGCTTGATTTGAATGATTTACGCTTTATTTCCAAAAAAGTGCTTGCGTTTAGCTGGCGCGTCATACGCATTTCGCGTCGCATGTTAGCGAGCCGGTGAGGAAGATCTCGGGATGGCGAACACGACGATGTGGCGAGTAGACGACGTCGGGGATTGTGCGATCGAAGACTTAGAGCTCTCTACACAGGCTCGCCGGAATTGCGGGACGAGCGACCTCTACGGCGAAGCGATCCGACGCGGGGAGGGAGTCGCATCCTCGACGGGCGGACTGGTCGTGGAAACCGGCGCCCACACGGGGCGATCGCCGAATGATAAGTTTATCGTCTGCAACGCTTTGACTGAACCGACGATCTGGTGGGACAACAATCTCTCGACGACGCCAGAGCAATTTGACCGGCTGCGTCAAGACATGTTGACGCACGCGCGTCGAATGACGCTCTTCGCTCAGGATCTTTATGCCTGCGCAGCGCCAGCGCATCGGCTCAATATTCGCGTTCTAACCGAATACGCTTGGCATTCGCTCTTTGCGCGGCATCTTTTCACTCCGGCTGAGAGCGCGAGCGATTTCGAGCCGCAACTAACGGTTCTGGACTTGCCTTCATTCCAGGCTGACCCCTCACGCCACGGTTGCCGCTCCAGCACGGTGATCGCTATGGACTTGTCGAGAGGCGTCGTGCTCATCGGCGGCACCCAATATGCGGGAGAGATCAAGAAGTCGATCTTCACCTATCTCAACTATGTTCTGCCCGCGAAAGGCGTGCTGCCGATGCATTGCGCCGTCAATGACGGCGAGGGTGGATCGGCGGTGTTCTTCGGGCTTTCTGGGACAGGCAAGACGACGCTTTCCGCCGATCAGACGCGCAGCCTGATTGGCGACGACGAGCATGGGTGGGACGAGAACGGTCTCTTTAACTTTGAAGGCGGCTGCTACGCCAAGGCGATCCGGCTCGCGCAACACTCCGAGCCCGATATCTACGCCGCCTCTCATCGCCGAGGCGCGATCCTCGAGAATGTGTCGTATGATCACCGCGCCGGTCGGTTCGACTTCGACGACGATTCGAAAACCGAAAACACGCGGATCGCTTATCCGCTCGACTTCATCTCCAATGCTTCGAAGACGCGTCGCGCGAGTCATCCCCGGAACATCGTGATGCTGACGTGTGACGCCTTTGGCGTGCTGCCGCCGATCGCGCGTCTCACACCCGCACAGGCGATGTACCATTTTCTGTCCGGCTACACCGCGAAAGTCGCGGGGACCGAGCGTGGCGTCAAAGAGCCCCAGGCGACGTTTTCCGCCTGCTTTGGCGCGCCCTTCATGCCGCGCCGGCCAACGGAATACGCCGACCTGCTGCGCGAGTTTATCTGTTCCAGCCAAGCGAACTGCTGGCTGGTGAACACCGGTTGGTCGGGCGGACCCTATGGGACCGGACGTCGAATGCCGATCGCGGCGACGCGCGCCTTGCTTCAGGGCGCTCTCGGCGGCTCCCTCGCGCAAGCCGACTTCCGGATGGATCCATCCTTTGGTCTGTGCGTGCCGACGTCTGCGCTGGGCGTCGACTCGAAAATGCTGGATCCTGTTCAGACGTGGTCCTCGCGCGAAGATTTTAACCAGATGGCGAAAAGGCTGATCGGCATGTTCGAGGCGAATTTCAGCCGGTTTGCCCCCTTCGTCGACCAGCAGGTGCTCGACGCCCAGCCGGGCGTCGTCGGATAGCCAGCGAGCGCCTCGCGCCAAACAGGGCCGCGCAAGCGCGCGCCAACTTGAAACTTCGCCGATTCGAGAAATATAGGCTCTATCTTGGTGCGCCGCCGGAGGATGCGCATGCGCCATTGGACGCCTACTCTTGACTTCGATCTCGGCGATGTGGCCGACCGCGTGCGCAGCGCGACCGAAGCCTTCGCGACGGCGGAAATCGCTCCGCAGGCGCAGCAGATCGATGCGCAAAACGCTTTTCCCCCGGATCTTTGGCCCAAGCTCGGCGCGCTCGGCGCGCTCGGTCTGACCGTGCATGAGCAATATGGCGGCGCGGGCATGGGTTATCTGGAACATGTGCTGGCGATGGAGGAAATCAGCCGCGCCTCGGCGTCGGTCGGATTGTCCTATGGCGCCCATTCCAACCTTTGCGTCAATCAGATCCATCGTAACGGCTCGGACGAACAGAAGCGGCGATATCTGCCGAACCTCGTGTCTGGGCGCCACGTCGGCGCGCTGGCGATGTCGGAGCCCGGCGCCGGATCAGACGTCACGGACATGAGGCTTAGCGCAGTGAAGCGCGGCGATCGTTATGTCCTGAACGGAAGCAAGATGTGGGTGACGAACGGTCCCGACGCCGACGTCGTGATCGTCTATGCCAAAACCGATCCGGGCGCCGGCCCGCATGGCATAACCGCCTTCATCGTCGAGCGCGTCTTTGCCGGATTTTCATCAAGCGCGAAGCTCGACAAGCTTGGCATGCGCGGCTCCAACACATGCGAACTCGTATTCGAGGACTGCGAGGTTCCCGAAGAAAACGTGCTCGGCCTCCCCGAGCGCGGAGTCAATGTGCTGATGAGCGGCCTGGATTACGAGCGCGCGGTGCTTGCGGGCGGTCCGCTTGGAATCATGCAGGCCTGCATGGATGTCGTGCTCCCCTATGTGCACGAGCGCAAACAGTTCGGTCAGCCGATCGGCGAGTTCGAGCTTATGCAGGGCAAGCTCGCCGACATGTACACGGCGGTCACGGCCACGCGCGCCTATGTCTATGCGGTCGCGAAGGCGTGCGATCGCGGCCGCGTGACGAGGAAGGATGCCGCGAGCGCGATACTTTTCGCCGCTGAACGCGCGACATGGATGGCGCTTGAATCCATTCAGTGTCTCGGCGGCAACGGCTATATGAACGAATATCCGACGGGAAGATTATTGCGCGACGCCAAGCTTTACGAGATCGGCGCGGGAACAAGCGAAATTCGCCGCATGTTGATTGGGCGCGAACTCTTTCAGGAGACAGCCTGACTTTGGATTAAAGATATGCCCCGCCTCGATAGCCTTGTTAATCCGAAAGACGCCGATTACAGGAATAATCACCAAGTCATGGCCGATCGCGTCGCCGAGTTGAAGCGGATCGCGGCGGATATTCGAGCAGGTGGCGGCGAGCAAGCGTGTAAGCGGCATCTCGCGCGCGGTAAAATGCTCGCGCGTCAGCGCATTGATGCGCTTGTCGATCCTTTCTCGCCCTTTCTCGAAATCGCGCCATTTGCCGCTTACGGCATGTACGACGGGCGTGTCGCAGCGGCCGGAGTCGTCGCCGGCATAGGGCGGGTGCGCGGCCGCGAATGCATGATTGTGGCCAATGACGCTACGGTCAAAGGCGGCGTCTATTTTCCGCTGACCGTGAAGAAGCATCTTCGCGCGCAAGAGATCGCCGCTCAGAACGACTTGCCCTGTCTCTATCTCGTCGACTCAGGCGGCGCCAATCTGACCAGCCAGGAGGATGTTTTTCCCGACCGGGATCATTTCGGCCGGATCTTTTACAATCAGGCCACGATGTCTTCGCGCGGCATCGCGCAGATCGCCGTCGTCATGGGTTCGTGTACCGCTGGAGGCGCCTATGTTCCGGCGATGAGCGATGAAACGATTATCGTGCGCAACGAAGGCGCGATATTCCTGGCCGGCCCGCCTCTCGTCAAAGCGGCGACGGGCGAGGTTGTGACCACCGAGGAGCTCGGCGGCGCCGACGTTCACTGCCGCCGGTCTGGCGTCGCCGATCACTGCGCTGAGAATGACGCGCATGCCCTCCAAATCGCGCGGGATATCATCGGCAATCTCGGGCCTTCGGGCGCCGTCACAGTTCCGGTGAGAAAGCCTGCGGAGCCTTGCTATGATCCCGCCGAGATCTACGGTCTGCTGCCGCAGGACCCGCGAAAGCAGTTCGACATCCGCGAGGTGATTGCGCGCCTCGTCGACGCAAGCGAATTCGAGGAATTCCGCAAGCTGTATGGTCCGACGCTGGTGACAGGTTTCGCGCACATCTACGGATATCCTGTCGGGATCGTGGCCAACAATGGCGTCTTGTTTCCCGAAAGCGCGCAAAAGGGCGCGCATTTCATCGAGCTTTGCGCGCGACGAAAAATACCGCTGCTCTTTTTGCACAATACGACGGGCTTCATGGTTGGGGCGAAGTACGAAAGCGCCGGCGTCGCCAAGGAGGGAGCCAAAATGGTGACGGCCGTCGCGACGGCCGCGGTGCCGAAGCTCTCGATCATCGTCGGCGGCAGTTTTGGCGCCGGCAACTACGCCATGTGCGGACGCGCCTACGCGCCGCGATTTTTATGGATGTGGCCGGGCGCGCGGATCGGCGTCATGGGCGGGGAACAGGCCGCGAGCGTGCTGACGCGCGTCAAGCGCGAGGCCATGGACAAGCAGCAGAAGGCTTTCTCGGAAGAAGAGGAAGAGGACTTCGCGCGCCCGATTCGTGAGCAATATGAGCGCCAAAGCCTGCCGCTCTATTCCAGCGCCCGACTCTGGGACGACGGCGTCATCGACCCGCTCGACACGAGACGGATTGTCGCTTTGGCGCTATCATTTGCGCTGAAGGCGCCGATCGAAGAAACTCGCTTTGGCCTGTTTCGCATGTGAGTCATGTTCTATGACGACGTTGCTGCAATCGGTTGACGCGAACGGCGTCGCGACTTTGACGCTGAACCGTCCAGACAAGCGCAATGCGCTCGACTATGAGCTTATTGGCTCTCTGAAGGAAGCGCTTGTAGGATTGGATGCGCGAGCCGACGTCCGCATCATTACGCTAGAGGGCGCGGGAGACTATTTTTGCGCCGGGGGCGACATCGGCTCGATGATCCGCGTCACGCAGCGTTCATCGAGCGCCAATGAACAGGACGCTTTGGCGCTCGCCCGAATGCTGCAAGCTCTGGACACCGTGTCAAAGCCGACGATCGCCTTGGCCAAGGGCGTCGTCGTTGGCGGAGGCGTCGGCCTGCTTGCGTGTTGCGATATCGTCATTGCCGCCGACGACGCGTCATTTTCGCTCAATGAGGTGCGGCTGGGCTTGCTTCCGGCGATCGTCGCGCCCTTTCTCATCCGGGCCATAGGCCTGCGGCAGCTGCGCCGATATGCTTTGACCGCGGAACGATTTTCCGCCGTCGAGGCGCAGAAGTTGGGTCTCGTCCACCGTGTGACGCCAAGGCTGGAGGTCAATTTGGCGCATGCGGCGATCGTCGCGGACGTGTTGCGCGGCGCGCCTGGCGCGCAGGCGGATGTGAAGAGCTTCTTTGCGGAATGCCACGGCCACGGTGTGGACGCTGAACTCTTGCGCGAGGCCGCGCATCGACTCGCCGCAAGGCGATCGAGCGCGGAGGCGCAGGAAGGTCTGTCCGCCTTTCTTGAAAAACGAGCGCCGCTCTGGATCGCGGCCGATTGAGATGATGCGCAAGCTCCTCATCGCGAACCGCGGCGAGATCGCTTGCCGAATCATGCGAACCGCGAAAAGATTGGGCGTCACGTCGGTCGCCGTCTATTCCGACGTCGACGCTCAGGCGCTGCATGTCGAACTGGCGGATGAAGCCTATCTTCTCGGACCCGCGCCGGCGCGCGACAGCTATTTGTCGATCGGGAAGATCATCGAAATTGCGCATCGTTCCGGGTCGGACGCCATACATCCGGGCTACGGATTCCTGGCCGAGAATGCGGACTTTGCTGAAGCCTGTGCGGCGAACGGACTGATCTTCGTCGGGCCGCCGCCCCACGCGATGCGGCTTCTTGGCTCCAAGAGCGAGGCAAAGGCCGCGATGATGCGGGCGGGGGTGCCTGTGGCGCCGGGGTCATCCGGGGGCGAAGACGCTGAACTGCTCGAAGCGGCGCGCGCCATCGGCCTTCCATTGCTCGTGAAGGCGTCCGCCGGCGGCGGCGGCAGGGGTATGCGCATCGTGCGCGCGCCCGAGGAATTGCCATCGGCGATCGAAAGCGCCCGGCGTGAAGCGGGTGCCGCGTTCGGGGATGACACGCTGTTCATCGAGAAATATTTCTCCGGCTATAAGCACGTCGAAATCCAGATTTTCGCGGACTCTCACGGCAATGTCGTTTCTTTCCTTGAGCGCGACTGTTCGATGCAGCGCCGCCACCAAAAGATCATTGAAGAGACGCCTGCTCCCGGTTTGACGCCCTCGTTACGCGCGCAGATGAGCGACGCGGCGATCCGCGCCGCCCGAGCCGCTGGCTACATCGGCGCAGGCACGGTCGAATTTCTCGTCGGAGAAGACCACTTCTATTTTCTCGAGATGAACACGCGGCTTCAGGTCGAACATCCCATCACCGAGATGGTCTCGAAACAGGACCTCGTCGAATGGCAGCTGCGCGTCGCCTGTGGCGCGCCGCTTCCCTTGACGCAGAACGATCTGAGGATGAGCGGCTGCGCAATTGAAGCGCGGATCTGCGCGGAAGATCCTGCTCGCGGGTTTATGCCGTCGGTCGGCGAGATCGTCCATTTTCGCGGGCCGCGGGAAGCGCCTTTTTTGCGCATCGACTCAGGCGTTCGCGCCGGCGATCGCGTCACGCCTTACTATGATTCGCTCCTGGCGAAACTCATCGTCTACGGCGAAAGCCGCGAGCAGGCGTTGCGCTGCTTGCAGGCGGGGCTGGAAGAGATCGAGATCGTTGGCGTCGCCACAAACCTCGATCTGCTGCGGGCGATCTCCAAGAGCGACCGGATGGCGGCCGGCGATTACGACACGGAATACGTCGGGAACAATATCGCTATGCTGACGTGCGCCGCGGCTCCGAGCATGGATTCGGACCGCGTCCTTCTTGCGGCGGCGAGCGCGGTCTTCCTG
Source organism: Methylocystis sp. H4A (assembly GCF_015709545.1). Lineage (NCBI taxonomy): Bacteria > Pseudomonadati > Pseudomonadota > Alphaproteobacteria > Hyphomicrobiales > Methylocystaceae > Methylocystis > Methylocystis sp. H4A. The sequence continues at coordinate 165,810 of NZ_JADNQY010000025.1, forward strand.
GCCAACGCGCGGCGCGCGGCGCTTGAAGCGAGTCGAGCGGTCGGCGACGATTGGTCGCCCTGGGCTGGAACGGACGCATGGCGGCTCTATGAGCGCGCCAATCAGGAGCTCAGGGTTACGCAGGCGGGCCGGACGCTTGCTGCACAAATCATGCGCCCGCAGGACAGCGGCTTCCTGCTGAGCTTTGGCGACGCGGTCTCGGCGGTGGAAGTTCAAAGCGTCGGCGGTCGCGTTTCGCTGCTGGTGGACGGGGTTAAGCACGAGGTCTCAACAGTCGCCCTGGACGACGGCGTCGTCGTGATTCTTGGCGGCAGGAACTATGTCATCAACTGGGTGGAAGCGGCGAGGTCGTCGCAAGGCGAGGGACCATCGAACGAGCGTGTGCTCGCGCCGATGCCGGCGACGGTCACGCGAGTCGCGGTGAAGTCGGGCGACGCCGTCAGCAAGGGCGAGACCCTCTTGGTTCTGGAGGCGATGAAAATGGAGATCGCTCTTGCTGCGCCGCATGACGGCGTGGTCGAGAGCGTCGCCTGCGAAGTGGGCGACATGGCGATCGAGGGCGCCGAACTCGTCACGATCCTGCGAAAGGACGTGGCATGAGCCTTCCTGCGCGCGTCAGCATCGTTGAAGTCGGCCCTCGCGACGGCCTGCAGAACGAGAAGGTGACGCTGTCGCCGCAGATCCGGGCCGAACTCATCAGCCGTCTTGCGGCCGCGGGTCTATCGCGCATCGAAGCTGGAAGTTTCGTCTCCCCTACGGCCGTGCCGCAGATGGCGCATACGGATGAGACTCTTGCGCTTGCGCCAAGGCAAAATCTGCGGCTGAGCGTGCTGGTTCCAAACCTGCGCGGACTCGCGGCGGCGCTTGCGGCCGGGGCGGACGAGATCGCCGTGTTCGCTGCGGCGTCGGAGGCGTTTTCAAAGCGCAATATCAATTGCTCGATCGAGGAAAGTCTCACGCGATATGCCAAAGTCGTCGCGGAAGCCCGGCGATACGAGGTCCTGGCCCGCGGCTATATTTCATGCGTCTTGGGCTGTCCGTACGAAGGAGAGGTCGATAGCGGCCGAGTGGCGTCGATCGCCGGCGCGCTCCTCGATATGGGATGCTGCGAGGTCTCGCTCGGCGATACGATCGGCGTCGGCGCGCCGCTGCCAGCTCGCCGACTGGTCGAGCGCGTGGCGCGCGTCGCGCCGCTCGATAAGATCGCGGTGCATTTTCACGACACCTACGGACAGGCGCTCGCCAATATTTTCGCTTGCCTCGAAGTCGGCGTCAGCGTTGTCGATAGTTCGGTCGCCGGCCTTGGCGGATGTCCTTTCGCGCCCGGCGCCGCCGGAAATGTCGCGACCGAGGACGTCGTTTATATGCTTCAGCGAATGGACGTCGAAACCGGCGTGTCGCTTGATCGCCTTCTGGAGGCGGGGGCCTTCGCCTGCCGCGAATTGAAGCGCGCGCCGGCGAGCCGCGTGGCGCAAGCCTATGCCGCCAGATGCGGCAATCCGACCGAAGCCGCTTCGCGACGCTGACTTGTCAAAAAGCTTCGCCGCGACAGATTAACGTCAACAATTGCGGTGAATGGCCGAATGTCGTCCTATTTCGAATTGAGCGCCGAGCAGCAAGCCATTCGTGAATTGGCGCGAGACTTCGGACGCGATCGCCTCGCGCCCTTTGCTCTCGATTGGGATCGCGAGCATGTCTTTCCGACAGACACGCTGCGTGAGGCGGCGGCGCTCGGCATGGCGGCGATTTTTGTGCGAGAGGCGTCCGGCGGCGCCGGGCTGACGCGCTTTGACGGCGTGCTGATCTTCGAGGCGCTCGCGATGGGTTGTCCGACGATCGCCGCCTATCTCTCGATTCACAATATGTGCGCGGGCCTGATCGACGCTTTCGGAACCGAGCGCCAGATCGACGCATGGCTGCCAAGGCTCGCGACAATGGAGGTTCTCTCGAGCTACTGCCTGACCGAATCGGGCAGCGGTTCCGACGCTGCGGCGCTACGCACGCATGCAAAGCGTAGCGGCGATCATTATGTCTTGAATGGCGCGAAACAGTTTATCTCGGGCGCCGGCGCGGGCGGCGCCGACCATCTCTACGTGGTCATGGCGCGCACCGGCGATCCGGGGCCCCAGGGCATATCGGCCTTCGTCGTCGAGGGTGGCGCCCAGGGTTTGAGTTTCGGCGCGCTCGAGCGAAAAATGGGATGGAACGCCCAGCCGACGCGGGCAGTCATCTTCGATGACTGCCGCGTGCCGGCCGAAAATCTCATCGGACGCGAGGGCGACGGATTCAAGATCGCCATGGCCGCGCTCGATGGCGGGCGGCTCAACATCGCCGCCTGTTCGCTTGGCGGGGCGCAATCGGCCTTCGACCATAGTCTGCGCTACATGGCGAGCCGCAAGGCGTTCGGACGCGCGCTCGATGAATTCCAGGCGCTGCAGTTCCGGCTCGCGGATATGGCCACGCAGCTTGAAGTCTCGCGCACATTCCTTTGGCGCGCGACGGCGGCGCTTGACGCTAAGGCACCCGGCGCCACGACGCTATGCGCGATGGCCAAGCGCGTCGTGACCGACGCCGGCTTCACGGTCGCCAATGAGGCGCTGCAATTGCATGGCGGCTACGGATACTTAAGCGAATATGGAGTCGAAAAGATCGTTCGCGATCTGCGCGTTCATCAGATTCTCGAAGGAACGAATGAAATCATGCGCGTCATCATCGCGCGCTCATTACTGAAGTGAGCTGATGGATCTCATCGCTTCGCGAGAGGGCCGTCTCGGACGCATCCTCCTCAACAGACCACAGGCGCTCAACACGCTGACGCTGCCGATGGTGCGCGAGTTCCGGCGCGCGCTTGACGACTTCGGGAGCGACGCGAGCATTTGCGCCGTGCTCGTCACCGGCGCCGGCGATCGCGGTCTGTGCGCCGGCGGCGACGTGAGGATTCTCTACGAACTGGAGCCCTCGCAAAAGCGGCTTTTCGCCGACTTTTGGCGCGAGGAATATGCGCTGAACGCCCGCATCGCCTCCTTCCCCAAGCCTTATGTCGCGATCATGGATGGCGTCGTGATGGGCGGCGGCGTGGGAATATCTGCGCATGGCAATCGGCGAGTGGTCACGGAGCGAAGCCGCGTCGCGATGCCGGAGGTCGGCATCGGATTCTTTCCTGATGTGGGCGCGACCTGGCTTCTTTCGAGAGCGCGCGAAATCGGCGCCTATCTGGCGCTTTCGGCGACGTCGGTGGCGGCGGCGGACGCGATAGAGGCCGGTCTTGCGGATGTTCTAATTCACGCGGAGGACATTGAGCCGCTGATCGGCAGACTGGCGACGATAGGAGCCGCCGAAGACGTCGATGTTGCGTTGCGGCGCCTCGCCCGCCACCCCGGGAGCGGCCGACTCTCGCTGCACAGGCCGTTGCTCGCTGCAGCGACGGCGCATGAGAACATCGCAGACGTGGTCGCCGCCTTCGAGCGCGAAGGGTCTGAATTCTCCTTGCGCGCGGCGGAGGACATCAGCGCGAAATCGCCGACGGCGCTGAAAGTGACGCGCGCATTGCTGCTGCGCGCCGCGGGAGCGCCGGACGTCGAGACGTGTCTGACGAATGAATTCAAGGCGTCGTGCCGCATGCTGGCGACCCACGATCTTTATGAAGGCATCCGCGCCGCGATCATCGACAAGGACCGGCGCCCGAGATGGTCGCCGGATAAGCTTGACGCTGTGAGCGACGCAACCGTCGAAGACATTCTCGCCGGGGACGACACGCCCCTCCCGGCGTTCAAAAGGCGGGATTCAACCCCATATTCTGCCTGGATGGGTTAGCTCGCCAGCCGATGAGGAGATTGTCATGAGCGCTGCCGCACCGGTCGCCATCGTCGGCGCCGCGCGCACCCCGATCGGCGCGTTTCTGGGAGAATTGAAGGACGTTTCCGCGCCGCAGCTCGGCGCGCACGCCATCGAGGCGGCCGTGACCCGCGCCGGACTTGCGCCGAACGACATAGATGAAGTGGTCATGGGCTGCGTCCTTTCCGCGGGCATTGGCCAGGCCCCGGCGCGGCAGGCGGCGCTCGGCGCCGGGTTGCCGGAGACGACGGGCGCCGTCACCATCAACAAGATGTGCGGCTCTGGAATGAAGGCGGTGATGCTCGCGAGCGATCAGCTCGCCGTTGGAGGCGCGCGGGTCGCGGTCGCCGGCGGTATGGAGAGCATGAGCAACGCGCCTTATCTGCTCGATCGCGCGCGCACCGGTTATCGAATGGGACACCGCAAGGTCCTCGATCACATGTTTCTGGACGGTCTCGAGGACGCCTACGAAAATGGTCGGCTGATGGGCTCCTTCGCGGAGGATTGCGCGACGGAGTATCAATTTACCCGCGAGATGCAGGACCAATATGCGTCGACGTCGCTGGCGCGCGCGCAACACGCCACGAGCGACGACTCTTTCGCGCAGGAGATCGCGCCAATAACGCTCGGCAAAGGCGCCAACGCGCGCGCCATCGCCAGCGACGAGCTGCCCGGCAAGGCCAAGGCGCAGGATATCGCCCGCCTGAAACCCGCCTTCAGGGAGGACGGCACGATCACCGCCGCCAACGCCAGCGCGATATCGGACGGCGCGGCGGCGCTCGCACTGATGCGCATCGACGAGGCCGAGCGCGCCGGCGCGACGCCGCTCGCCATCATTCGCGATTACGTCACCGTCGCGGGCGCGCCGAGCCGCTTTTCCGTCATGCCGATCGAAGCGATCCGCAAACTCCTGGACCGAGTCGGCTGGGCGGCGCGCGACGTCGACCTCTTTGAGATCAATGAGGCGTTCGCCGTCGTGGCCATGGCGGCGATGCGCGAACTGGACTTGCCGCATGAGAAGGTCAATGTCCGTGGCGGCGCCTGCGCGCTTGGCCATCCGATCGGCGCGTCGGGCGCACGAATCATCGTCACGCTTCTCGCCGCTCTGGAGGCTAAAGGCCTAAAAAGGGGTGTGGCGGCGCTCTGCATCGGCGGCGGAGAAGCGACCGCGATGGCGATCGAGCGGCTGGGCTAGCGCCAGCGCCTCAATTGCATGATCCTGCGCAGCCGGTCGGTCGAAAGGTCCATCGTGGCGTCGACAGGAAAAACGCTTAGGGGGCGAAAGGCGCTGCTTCGCCGCCCCGCCATTTTTTCTATGCGCACGTCGCCCACGTTGGCAGTCGAGCATGTCGACATTTTCCGCGCGCAGCGCATCGGGGCGCGCAGCCGGAATCAGTCAAGCCCGCAGCCGAGCCCCTTTTCCTGCGCTGCGGCGCCGGGAAATCGCCAAAAAAAATGTCGCGGAGCCGTGACCTCGCGCATCGCCGCGCTACTTCGCTCATCAGGAGCGGGGCGATGGGAAACATTGAGATGGGCTTCGATCTCCATATGGATCTTGTTCAGCTGTTGTCGCCGAGCGGCGAGATCAGCAAGGCGGCCAGCAATTCGGCGAAGGACATCGAGCGACTAGTCGGATTCTATCGCGCGATGACGCGAACCAGAATCTTCGACAACAAGGCGATCAGTCTTCAACGCACCGGTCAGCTGGGCACGTTCGCGTCAGCGCTCGGCCAGGAAGCGATCGGCGTCGGGGCGGCCGCGGCGATGGAAGAACGCGACGTGCTCGTGCCGTCCTATCGAGATCATGCGGCGCAATTCTATCGCGGCATGGCGATGTCCGAATGTCTGCTCTATTGGGGCGGCGACGAGCGCGGCAGCGATTTCAAGAATGCGCGTGGCGATTTTCCAAACTGCGTCCCTGTCGCCACGCAGGCCCCGCAGGCGGTCGGCGCGGCTTACGCGTTGATGGCGCGGAAGGAGGATCGCGTCGTCGTCACGTTCATCGGCGACGGCGGCACCTCCAATGGCGCCTTTTACGAAGCGTTGAACATGGCGGGAGTTTGGAAAACGCCTGTCGTGTTCATCATCAATAATAATGGCTGGGCGATATCGACGCCGCGGGAACTCGAGAGCGCGGCGGAGACTCTCGCGCAAAAGGGTGTCGCCGCCGGCGTTGAGGGGCGCCAGGTCGACGGCAATGATGTCATCGCGGTTCATGAAGTGGTGCGCCGCGCGATCGACAAGGCGCGATCCGGCGGCGGACCGACGCTGATCGAAGCGCTCACCTATCGGCTCGGCGATCACACCACCGCCGACGACGCATCGCGCTATCGCGATCCCGAAATCGTGCGCGCGCAGTGGACGCGCGAACCGATCGCTCGGCTGCGCGCCTATCTCGTGAGCGAAGGCGCCTGGTCGAAAGAGCAAGAGGCGGAGCTTCACAAGGCGTGTGCCGAAGAGGTCGATCGCGAGGTTGCAGCCTATTTGAACGCCTCGCCGCTGAGCTGCGACGCGATGTTCGAACATCTCTACGCAAAGCTCCCGGATACCCTGCAGTGGCAGCGCGAAGAAGCGCGCCGATTTGCCCAGCGCAGCGCAAATGGCAACGGAAACGGTCATGTCTGAAATCACTCTTGTCGAAGCGGTCAATCTCGCGCTCGCGCGCGCAATGAGCGAAGACAAGGACGTCCTCCTGCTTGGCGAGGACATCGGCGTCAATGGCGGCGTGTTCCGCGCCACGAACGGCTTGCAGGCGCGCTTCGGCCGCGAGCGGGTCATCGACACGCCCTTGGCGGAAGGGGGCATCGCCGGCGTTGCGGTCGGCATGGCGGCGATGGGGCTGAAGCCCGTCGCCGAAATCCAGTTTTCCGGTTTCATCTATCCGGCGATCGACCAGATCATCAATCACGCGTCTCGCATGCGCAATCGCACGCGCGGGCGGCTGACCTGTCCCATGGTGCTGCGCTCGCCTTGCGGCGCCGGCATTCACGCGCCCGAGCATCATTCCGAAAGTCCGGAGGCGATGTTCGCCCACATGCCAGGGCTTCGCGTCGTCGCGCCCTCTTCGCCGGCCCGAGCCTACGGGCTGCTTCTGGCGTCTGTGCGCGATCCCGATCCGGTGATCTTTCTCGAGCCCACGCGCCTCTATCGTCTCTTCCGTCAGGAGGTCGAGGACGACGGCGTGGAGCTGCCGCTCGACGCCTGCTTCATCCTGCGCGAAGGCGCCGACGCGACGGTTGTCACCTGGGGCGCGATGGTGCCCGAAACGCTCGCCGCCGCCGAAAAGCTCGAAGAAGAGGGCGTGATGATCGAAGTGATCGACGTCGCCACTCTGAAGCCTCTCGATGTGGAAACGATCCTGCGCTCCGTCGAAAAGACCGGACGCTGCGTCATCGTTCACGAGGCGCCGCGCACGGCGGGCTTTGGCGCCGAGGTCGCCGCCGAAATCGCTGAGCGCGCGCTTTACTCGCTGTTGGCGCCCATTAAGCGGGTCACCGGCTATGACGTGATCGTGCCGCTCGCGAAGTTGGAAAAGCAATATATTCCAAGCGTGGATCGTATTGTCGACGGCGTTCGGCAAGTGATGGAGGCGTCATGAACATCTTTCGTCTTCCCGATCTCGGAGAGGGATTGCAGGAGGCCGAACTCGTCGAATGGCGCGTCGCCGCCGGCGAGGACGTTAAAGTCGATCAGCCGCTCGTGGCGGTTGAAACCGCCAAGGCGGTGGTCGAAATCCCGTCGCCTCGCGCCGGCCGGGTTGAGCGCTTGTTCGCCTCCGCCGGAGACGTGATTCGCATCGGAGCGCCATTGATAGGTTTCGAGGGCGCCGGAGAGGACGCGGGCTCGGTGGTGGGCGCGGTTCAGCAAAGCGCCGCTGTGGTCCGCGACCAGCCGATCTCAGTCGGCCACGTCGGCGGAGCGGTGCGGGCGACGCCTGCCGTAAGAGCGCTTGCGCGCAAGCTGAACGTCGATCTCGCCATGGTGACGCCCTCCGGCGCGGACGGGTTGATTACGACGCAGGACATCGAGCGCGTCGCGCGCATTCTCAGCGAGACGGAAGCCGCCGAGCCGCTGCGGGGCGTGCGCCGCGCCATGGCCCACAATATGGCGCAGGCGCAGGCGGAAGTGGCCGCTGCCACGATCGTTGATGACGCGGACATCCACGCGTGGGCGTCAGGAGCCGATACGACCATCCGCCTGATCCGCGCTCTTGCCCGGGCCTGCAAGGCGGAGCCTGCGCTCAACGCCTGGTTCGAGCCTCACGCCTTCGCGCGTCGCGTGATGAAGAAGATAGACCTTGGCGTCGCCGTGGATCTGTCAGAAGAGGGCTTGTTCGTGCCTGTCTTGCGGGACGTCGGCAATCGTGATGCGCAGGACTTGCGCAAGGGCCTCGACCGCATGCGCCAAGACGCGGCGGCGCGCCGCATCCCGCCCGAGGAGCTGCGCGGCGCGACCATCACGCTTTCGAATTTCGGCATGATCGCCGGGCGCTACGCCGCCCCGATCGTGTTGCCGCCCACGGTCGCGATTCTTGGGGCCGGGCGGATCCGCGACGAGGTGGTCGTTGTCGATGGCGCGCCCGCGGTCCATCGGATATTGCCGCTAAGCCTGACCTTCGATCACCGCGTCGTCACCGGCGGCGAAGCAGGCCGCTTCCTGGGGGCTGTGATCGCCGATCTGACGCTCGCGTCCTAAAGTCTCATTCGGCGTCCGGCTGCGCCTCTGGACGCGCTTGCATGAACGCAGGGTGCGCGGCGCAAGCCGCCTCGACGGCAAGGATGCGCGGGCAGGCGTCGAGGGAGACGTCAAAGCGTCGCGCGTTATAGACCTGCGGAATGAGGCATATGTCGGCAAGCGACGGCTCGGCGCCAAAGGCGAAAGGGGCAGGCGGCGCGATAAGCGCCTCGACCGCGGTGAGGCCGTCCAAAATCCAGCGCCTGCGCCATACGGCGATCTGATCGTCCTTCGCCCCGAACTGCCGCTGCAGCGCCTCGATCACCCGCAAATTGGCGAGCGGATGAATCTCGCAGGCGATCGTCAACGCCGTCGCCCGCGCCTGCGCCGCCAGGACGGCGTCTCTCGGCAAAAGCGGCGGCTCAGGCTTCAGCGCGTCAAGATAATCGATGATCGCCAGCGACTGGGTAATGAGTCGACCGTCATCAAGTTGGAGCGTCGGCACGATGCCCAGCGGGCTTTTGGCGCGATAGCCGGGATCACGCTGTTCGCCGTGCAAGAGATGGACGCGGCGGCGTTCCACGACGAGCCCTTTGAGCGCGATGGCGATCCGCACGCGATAGGCGGCCGACGAGCGATAATAGTCGTAAAGGATCATGGGCCTTTAACCGGATCGGGAACGCAATATTTAAATAGCAGGTCAGCCAAAGCTGTATATAGGGCCTGCTCATGGACTCGACGCTTGGCGGCGCTGGAACGCCCGCCGAAAACCCGATGGGAACAGACGGATTCGAATTTGTCGAATTCGCTCACCCCGATCCCGCGCAACTCGCCTCGCTGTTCGAGAAGATGGGCTTTGTCGCCGTCGCGCGCCATCGCTCCAAGGACGTGACGCTGTATCGGCAGGGGGAAGTGAATTATGTGCTCAACGCGGAGCCTCACAGCTTCGCCGCCGAATTCCAGAAAGCGCACGGGCCGTCGGTTTGCTGCATCGGCTTCCGCGTCGTCGACGCCGCAAAAGCGGTGCGCCGCGCTATTTCTCTGGGCGCCAAGCCTGTCGCCTTCGGGGTTGGCCCGATGGAGCTGAACATTCCCGCCATTGAAGGCGTCGGAGGTTCGCTCATCTATCTTGTCGACCGATATGGCGATCAGGGTTCGATCTGGGACATCGACTTCCGGTGGATCGGCGAGCGCGATCCGAATCCCCCAGGCGTGGGGCTGACCAATATCGACCATCTGACTCACAATGTTCGGCGCGGCCGCATGGACGCGCTCGCGGCATGGTATGAGCGCATCTTCAATTTCCGTGAAATTCGCTACTTCGACATCGAAGGCAAGATGACGGGCTTGCGCTCTCGCGCCATGACGAGCCCTTGCGGCAAGATTCGCATCCCGATCAACGAAAGCGCCGACGAAAAAAGCCAGATTGAGGAATTCTTGGACGCGTACAGGGGTGAAGGGATTCAGCACATTGCCTGCGCGTGCCGGGATATCTATGAGACCGTTGTCGCGATGCGCAACAACGGGCTCGATTTCATGCCGGCACCGCCGGACGCCTATTACGAAGCCCTTGAGCATAGGCTGCCGGGGCACGGAGAGCCGACGCAGCGGCTCAAGGAGCTCGGCATTCTGATCGACGGACTCACGACGGGCGCTCGACGTCTGTTGCTGCAGATTTTCTCCAAAACCGTGATCGGCCCGATCTTCTTCGAATTCATTCAGCGCAAGGGCGATGAAGGTTTCGGCGAAGGAAATTTCCGGGCGCTATTTGAATCCATCGAAGAGGATCAGATCCGCCGCGGCGTTTTGAACCGGGCGGCAGGTTAGGCAATGTCCCCCACGCGCTATTTGCACGGCTTCGGCAATGAGTTCGAGAGCGAAGCTCTGCCCGGCGCGTTGCCGATGGGGCAGAACTCGCCGCAGCGGTGCCCTTATGGGCTTTACGCCGAACAATTGTCCGGCTCTGCATTCACCGCGCCCAACCATCTTAACAAACGCTCCTGGCTCTACAGGATACGACCTTCAGTCCTTCACGTCCGCAACCCCCAGGATATCGAGCCGAGCCACTGGAAAACCGCGCCCTGCCGCGATGTTGACGCGCCGCTCGGGCAGCTGCGCTGGGGCGCAAGCGAGATCCCTGACAATGCGGGCTCTTTCATTGATGGAATGCGCACCATCGTAACGGGCGGCGACAGCGGCCTGAGAGTCGGCATGGCGGCGCATCTCTATCTCGCCGGGCAGTCGATGCACGACGATTATTTCTACAACGCCGACGGCGAGTTGTTGATTGTCCCGCAGTTTGGCGACCTACGCATCTTAACGGAGTTCGGCCTCATCGAGTGCTCTCCCGGTGAGATATGCGTCATTCCGTGCGGCGTGAAATTTCGAGTTGAGCTCTCGGCCGGCCCGTCTCGCGGCTATGTCTGTGAGAATTACGGCGCGCCGTTCACATTGCCCTATCGCGGCGTCATCGGCGCGAACGGACTCGCCAATCCGCGCGAATTCTTTTCGCCGACCGCCGCGTTCGAAGACACGGAAAAGCCCTGCCGCCTCCGTGTCAAATGGGGCGGCCGCTTCTATCGCTGTGACCTCGATCATTCGCCGCTCGACGTCGTCGCCTGGCATGGGAATTACGCGCCCTATAAATATGATTTGCGAAAATTCTGTCCGGTCGGCGCCTTGCTGTTCGATCATCCCGATCCATCAATATTTACGGTCCTGACCTCTCCTTCAGACGAAAGCGGCGTGGGCAATGTCGACTTCGCGATTTTTCCGCCGCGTTGGCAAGTCGCGGAACATACGTTCCGGCCTCCCTGGTATCATTTGAACATTATGAGCGAATTCATGGGCCTGATTTACGGACGCTACGACGCAAAGCCATCCGGCTTCGAGCCTGGCGGCATGTCGCTGCACAACGCGATGCTGCCGCATGGCCCGGACACGGAGGCCTTCGAACAGGCCTCTGAGGCGGATCTTGGCCCGGCGAAGATCGACGACGCTCTCGCCTTCATGTTCGAGTCTCGACTGCCGCTCTATCCGACCTCTTTCGCCATGTCGCTTGAAACCCTGCAGCAAGATTACGCGGAATGCTGGGCGGGCCTGCGCCGTTATTTCACCGGCAATGGACCGTGAAGCTCGCATCCCTGAAGAGCCGGCGGGACGGCGCCCTCATCCTCGTCTCGCGCGATCTCACGCGGGCTGTCGCGGCGGGCTTCGTCGCGCCCACCATGCAATCGGCGATCGAAGATTGGGACGCCGTGGCGCCGGAGCTGCGGGCGCTGGCGGCGCGGCTCGAATGCGGACTTCGCGAGAGCTTTCCCTTTCGCGAGCAGGATTGCGCCTCGCCGCTGCCGCGCGCCTATCAGTGGGCGGACGGCTCGGCATATGTCAATCACGTCGCGCTTGTTCGCAAGTCCCGTGGCGCGGAAATGCCGGAGAGTTTTTGGAGCGACCCCCTGATGTATCAGGGAGGCTCCGACGTCTTCCTTGGCCCGCGTGACGCCATTCCATTGCTCGACGAAAAGCACGATCTCGATCTCGAAGCCGAAGTCGCCATTGTCACGGATGATGTGCCGATGGGCGTGACGCCGGAGGACGCGCGCGATCACATCAAGCTCGTCATGCTGGTCAATGACGTGACCTTGCGCGGGCTGGTCCCTCCGGAGCTTTCAAAAGGCTTTGGCTTTTTCCAGTCAAAGCCAGCGTCAGCCTTTTCTCCGGTCGCCGTAACGCCTGACGAGCTTGGCGACGCCTGGGACGGCGGACGGCTGTCGCTGCCGCTTCTGTCCTTCGTCAATGGCGCGCCGCTCGGCCGGCCGGACGCCGGAAAGGATATGACCTTCGACTTTCCGCGTCTCATCGCGCATGCGGCGCGCACGCGCGCGCTTAGCGCCGGAACGATCATCGGTTCCGGCACCATTTCCAACCGGGACGCCGACGGCGGTCCTGGCAGACCGATCGCGCAAGGCGGAGACGGCTACTCCTGCATCGCCGAGCAGCGCGTGGTCGAGAAGCTCATTGAGGGCGCGCCGCACACGCGATTTCTAACGGCTGGCGATGTGGTGCGCATCGAGATGCGCGCCGCCGATGGGCGCTCGATTTTCGGCGCCATAGAGCAACAGGTCGTCAACTCAGGGCCTAGGCCTTAAGCGCTGCGCTTGGCGCGGAAGTAATGGAAATCGCCGCGCGAGATGATGCGGTCTCCTGGCGCGAGTTCATGCGCCGCAAAGTCAGAAGCGTTGCGCAGGCGATCATAGATCGGCGCAAAATCCTGATAGCCGTCGGCGAGAAGCTTCTCGAAGCTTTCGATGACGAAATATGTCTGCTGAAAATCGCTGATGATGTAATTCGTCCGCATGACGCGTTCGAGGTCGAAGGCGACGCGGTTTGGCGACGAGTTTTCCAGCGAAAAGATCGTCTCGGAAGGCGAGGACATGATCCCAGCCCCAAAAATGCGCAGCCCTTTCGGCGTCTCGATCAGTCCGAACTCGATCGTGTACCAGTAGAGCCGCGCGAGATTGTGGAGCTGCCCGCGCGCGAGCGCGCGTCGGCCGCCCTTGCCATAAGATTCGAGAAAGCGCGCATACGTCGGATTGGCGAGGAGCGGCACATGGCCGAAGACGTCATGGAAGACGTCGGGCTCCTGCAGATATTCAAGCTCCGACTCCGGGCGAATGAAGGCGCCGGCCGGAAATCGCCGATTGGCGAGATGATCGAAGAAGGCGTCATCAGGAATCAGCCCGGCCACCGGAACGACGCTCCAGCCGGTCATCGCCCCCAATCGGCGGCTCAGATCGGCGAAATCCGGAATGCCGGAGCGCGACAGTTCGAGCTGTTGCTTCGCCTCCAGGAATTCGTCGCAGGCCCGTCCGGGCAAGAGCTTCGCCTGGCGGGCGAACAGCCTGTTCCAGCGATCGTGCTCCTCGTCGCTGTAGGAGGCCCAGTTCTGATCAATCGTCCAGTCCGCCTGTCGCGGCGCCTGCGCGTATCGATTCTTGCTTTCGCTCGTGAGCTGCAGTCCCATCGCGGGTGTCCGTCGTGGAAGGCGTCTCTCTCCAACATATAGGCGCGCGATCCCGTCTTGCGAGATGACATCGGCCGGACGCGCCTTAGATGAGCGAACATGGAAGAGCTTTCGCATTTTATCGGCGGACGCCGGGTTAAGGGAAAGTCCGGCCGTTTCAGTGAGGCCTATGAGCCGATGACGGGCGCGGCGATCTCGCGCGTGCCGCTCGCCAGCCGCGACGAGGTGCGTGAGGCGATCGCCGACGCCGCCGCGGCGCAGCGAGAATGGGCGGCTGTCAATCCGCAGCGCAGAGCCCGCGTGCTGATGAAATTCGTCGATATCGTCGGGCGCGAGAAGGAGAGGCTTGCTACGATTCTCGCGCGCGAGCACGGCAAGACGCTCGCCGATGCGCAAGGCGAGATCCAGCGCGGGGTCGAGGTCGCCGAATTTTGCATCGGCGTTCCGCATCTCATGAAGGGCGAATTTACCGATTCTGCGGCGGCCGGTCTCGACGTCTATTCGATGCGCCAGCCGCTCGGCGTCGTCGCCGGCATTACGCCTTTCAATTTTCCGGTGATGATTCCGATGTGGAAATTCGCCCCGGCGATCGCCTGCGGCAACTCCTTCATTCTGAAGCCTTCCGAACGCGATCCTGGCGCGCCTTTGTTTCTTGCCGAACTGATGCTCGAAGCCGGCCTGCCGCCGGGTGTGCTCAATGTCGTCAACGGCGACAAGGAAGCGGTCGACGCGCTGCTCGAAGACCCTGAAGTCAAGGCCATTGGCTTCGTCGGTTCGACGCCGGTCGCCGAATATGTCTATGCGCATGGCGCCGCCCACGGAAAACGCATGCAGTGTTTCGGCGGCGCAAAAAACCACATGGTGATTATGCCTGACGCCGACCTGGATCAGGCGGTCGACGCCCTGGTCGGCGCCGCCTATGGGTCGGGCGGCGAGCGGTGCATGGCGATCTCGGTCGCCGTGCCGGTCGGGGAAGAAACCGCCGACGCGCTGGTCGCGCGGCTTGAACCGCGGGTCGAAAATCTGCGCGTCGGCCCTTCGACCGATCCTTCAGCCGATTTCGGCCCGCTGATCACCCGCGCGCATCTGGAGCGGGTCAAGGATTACGTCGCGCTTGGCGTCGGGGAGGGCGCCAAACTCCGGGTCGACGGACGCGGCTTCAAAATGCAAGGCTATGAGAACGGCTTCTACATGGGCGGATGTCTGTTCGACGAGGTGCGCCCGGAGATGCGGATCTACAAGGAGGAAATCTTCGGCCCGGTGCTCTGCGTCGTGCGCGCGCGCGGCTTCGACGAGGCGCTATCGCTGGCCAATGATCACGAATATGGCAATGGCGTCGCGATCTATACCCGCGACGGCGACGCCGCGCGCGAATTCGCCTCCCGCGTCGAAGTGGGCATGGTCGGAGTCAATGTGCCGATTCCGACGCCGCTGGCCTATTACACCTTCGGCGGTTGGAAGCGTTCGATGTTCGGCGATCTCAATCAGCATGGGCCGGACGCGATTCGCTTCTACACAAAGACGAAGACGGTCGCATCGCGCTGGCCGGGCGGCGTCAGGACGGGCGCGAGTTTCGTCATGCCGACCTTGTCGTAGCCATGATGCGCGCGGCTTTCATCGGTCTGGGCAACATGGGCCGTCCGATGGCGGCGGCGCTGGCGCGCGCCGGCGTCGAGACGCGAGGATTCGACCTTAACGCCTCGCTCGTCGAAGCCGCCGCCCAGGAGGGCGTCGCCGCCGCAGGTTCGTTGCGGGAGGCGATTGAGGGCGCTGACGTTGCGATCACCATGCTGCAGAGCGGCGATCAGACGCTTGCCGTCTGGCGCGAAATCGCGCCTCAGGCGCGTGGCAAACTCCTCATCGACTGCTCCACGATTGACGTCGAAAGCGCGCGCGCCGCGCATCGGCTGGCGCAGGAGAGCGGCGCGCTCTCGGTCGACGCGCCGGTGTCCGGCGGCGTCGCCGGCGCGAAAGCGGCGACGCTGACTCTCATGTGTGGCGGCGAGGCGGAGGCGTTCGCGGCGGCAAAGCCGATCCTCGAACATATGGGCGCGCATGTGCTTCATTGCGGCGGCGCCGGCATGGGGCAGGCGGCGAAAATTTGCAACAATCTCATGCTCGGCGTCACGATGATCGCGACGGCCGAGGCGTTCGTGCTCGCGGAAAGGCTCGGCCTCTCGCACAGGGCGCTGTTCGACGCGGCGTCGATCTCCTCGGGCCAATCGTGGTCGCTCACCACCTATTGCCCCGTGGCGGAGATGACGCCTGCTTCGCCCGCGAACAATGATTACAGGCCGGGCTTCATGAGCGCCCTGATGCTGAAAGATTTGCGACTCGCGCAGGAAGCCGCCGCCCAGGCTGGCGCGGCCTCGCCGCTAGGGGCCGCGGCGACGCAGCTCTATGCGCTGCATCAGGCCGCGGGCCAGGGCGGCGCCGATTTTTCGAGCATCATCAGACTCATTCGCGGCGAATAAGCAATTTCAAACAATCTTGATGTTGAAACAAACACGACATAGCTTGCGCCGGCAGGCGCTCAAAACAGATCAGCCGCACATTCTCTCCACCTTTTTAACGGAGGCGACACGTGTCGAATCATTTTACGGGCCTTAGTCTCGGTCCGCCGCTCGGCGATCAAAGGTTGGACCTATGCGATCTTTACGCCTTTCAGTCTCCAAGCGATCCATCTCGGACGGCGATCATCCTCAACGCCAATCCCTCTTGCGATGAGTTCCATCCTGAGGCGATCTACCGGCTCAATATCGACAATGACGGCGATTGCCTGACGGATATTGCAATCAGCTATGTGTTCTCGCCCAAGCAAAACGGCAAGCAGACCTTCGACGTTTTCCTGGCGCGCGGGGCAGAGTCGCATTCTCCCGAACCCGTAGGCGAGAAGATCGTCTCTGGCGCGGAAGTCTCCTTCGGGCCCAAGCCGAACATCGTGCGGGCAGGCGATTTCACCTTCTTCACAGGCGTTCGCAGCGACGCGTTCTTTTTCGACTACGACGGCATTCTGGCCTTGTACGACACGTCCGGCGGCAGAAATTTCACTGCGCCGCATCTTGGCGGCAAGTCTCCCTGGACTGGAAAGGATTCAAACACCGAGGCCAATGTGCTTTCGACGGTCGTCGAAATGCCGACGAGCGCTCTTGGGGGCAATCCGGGGGTCAGAATCTGGGGACGGTGCAGCGTGCGCGAGGACGGCAAGCTGATTCATGCCGATCGCGCCGGACATCCGTCGGTCAGCAGCTTCTTCAATACCGACGAAACTAAGGAAGAATATAACGCCAGCGAACCCGTCAACGACCGCGAGCGCTGGCTCGAGCTGTTCATCCATCTGATGGGCCATACGGGCGACTACACGAGGGAAGACGCGATTACGGCGATCGACGAGCACGGCATTCTACCCGATATGCTGAGCTTCGATCCAACCAAGCCCGCGGGCTATCCCAATGGCCGCACCTTCGCCGACGATGTCATCAATTTCCGGTTGTCCTTTCTCTCGAAGGGCGACATCCCGCCGGATGGGCTGGAACCGCATACCGACACTTTGAAAGAGTTCCCCTATCTCGGAACGCCGCACTCGAAGTAATCGGCGGCGTAGAAAAACGGGCGCGCTAGCGGCGCGCCCGTTTTTCTGTCCGTTGCGTCGTCGGAGATTACCGGTGTGCGCGGGTTTTCTTCGGCTTGGCGGCGGGCGCGGGGGGCGGCGGCGGCGGGGTCACCGGCATATATTGCAGGCTGACATTGCCGAGGCCTGCGGAAACATTGAGGCCGGTGCCAAGGGAAACGGACACGGGCTGCAGCGAGATTGTCTTGTTGGAGCCGCCGACAAGGACCGCGCCGCCGGCGCCGGCGCCGACTGCGACCGACCCTTCCGCGCCGACATAGTCTCCGGCCAGCGCGCCAGGCGCCACGCTGTTGGTGGCCGCGAGAACCGTCCAAATCATCTGCCCCGGACCGCTGATGCCGATATTGGCGCCGACGTTGGTCAGTCTGCCGATGTAATGCTGGGGCGGGCTGCCTTTAGCGTCCGTATACACGCAGTCGAGCGCCTGATTCTCCATGATGATCATGCCGACGCCGCCGGAGACATGGCAGAGAAGGGTGCCGACTTGCACCGACTGAGCCATGGCGGCGCTGGACGACAGCGCGATGAAAGACATCGCGCACATCGCGCGGCCGAGCGAGAAATGAGACATTATCGAACTCCAATCGATGGGTGCGGAACTTAGCCGCGCGGCGGGACTTTAATGGCGAAAAATACAAAAAGTAACCCCGCAGGGAATCCCTTGGGCAGTCACATGAATATTTGCGCACAGCGGATCGCGCCCAAGCCGAGCGGGCGTGGGTTCGCGCCGGAGCGATCCGACGCCGAAACGCCAGCGCCGAATTTCGTACGCGGATCAATGCGCGGGCGCGGAGTTCGACGCGCCGAGCTGGACGCGGCGCAAGAACCAGGCGAGCGGGATGATCGTCGCTGCGACGAACGTCAGGGCGTAGAAAACGTCGATATAGGCAAGATGGGACGCCTGCGTTTGCATCTGCCGGCCAATCTAGATGATAGCCTGCCGCCGCGCCTCCGACGCCGTCCCGCCGAGCGATAGAAAATGTTCAGTGGCGCGCCGCAACGCCTCTCGAAGCGCTGATCTGCGCGCGCTGCGCAGCGATTTGCGCCTCGAGAGTCTTCGCGGTCGCTTGCGCCGCGGCAAGCCATCGCTACGCCGCGCCGGCTCCGAATTGCTACAGCCTGCCGATAAGCGCCATCACGACGATGATGGCGAGCAGGGCGCCGACAATGCCGCCGGGGCCATATCCCCATTGAGAGCTATAAGGCCATGTCGGCAGGGCGCCGATCAACAACAACAGCAGAACGACGATGAGGACGGTCGAGAGCATGGCTGAACTCCGCTTGTCCGCGCGCGCCACTTGCGCGACAGTTTCAAAGCGCAACTCTGACGCTCGAATAATGTTCCTCGCGAGCTCTGGACGCGGAAGAGGGCGTAACGGCCCGGCTTGCTTTCAGTTGCGCTGGGCCTAGGTTTTCACCGAGAGGCGGCCGCCACCAGCGGTAGCCCTACACGGAACGGCTCGCGACCTCGGATGTAAAGGCGCGAGCCGTTTTCTTTGAAGCGTTTTCCGCTTAGTGCACAGGCGCTCCCGCAGGCGCAATATTCAGCCGTGGGTCGTCTTTCGGATCGTAATAGTCGATCTGCCAAGGACCGGTGGCGTTGATCTGGAGCACTGAGTCCTCGTCGACGAAAACATAATGCAGCACGCCGGCTGGCATTGAAATGAAGCTTCCTGCCGGTAGCTTTTCGACCGTGGCGCGGTCGGCCGCCTGCCCTCGCCCGAAACTGAATGCGCCGGAGATGATCGTGACGAGTTCGGCCTTGGAATGCGTGTGTGGCGGCACCCGATAGCCTTTCGGCGCTTTGATCCTGACGACGAAGTCGCCTTCTCGGCTTGGATCTCCGTACAGCACCGCCATTTCGGCGCCGCCCGGCAGCGAACTCGGCGCCGCCTCCCATTTCATGTTCTGCGGAAGAAATACGCGATGCGCTTCGACTGCGCCGCCCTGGGCCACTCCGCCGCAGGCGAGGACGCCAGCGACGACGATCGCTATTCTTGTTTTCATGAGTCTCTCCCACCGCCGCGATCTGTTTTCCCGCACGACGCCAAGCCAACTGCTCCGCGGCGCCTTCAGGGCGAGAGATATAGGGCGAGAGCGACTGCGCTCATCCCTTCACGGCCGGAAAAAGCGTAGAATTGAGAAGACGTCACGTTGTCGGGAGGGGCTAACCCCACCAGAAGATCGCCGCGATAATGACGTAAAGACCAACAAGCGCGGCCCCGTCGACCATGTCCGCGCGGCCGTCGACGGTGACCACCGTGACCACCAAAACTGAAAGAAACAGGGCCGCCGCAAGAATGGGCGGAATGGCGAGCGTGAACGTCGCCGCGCCGCCCATTGCAAAACTGACGAGCACCAGAATCGGAATAAGCGCGACGGCGACCTGAAGCGCCGAGTTCAGAATGACGCTGACCGCGAGATCGGCCTTGCCCTGAGCCGCGAGCCGAATTCCAACGACGTTTTCGACGGCGTTGCCGGCGATGGCGACGATCACGAGGCCCGAGAAGGCTTCGCTGACGCCCAGCGTTTCGATCGCCGGACCGAGCGCGTCGACGAACCAGTCCGAGACGAAGGCGGCGCCGCCGCCGCAAGCCGCGAGAACGCCGATCCCGGCGCCGAGCGACCATGCATGCACGCGCGCATGCGTCTCGGCCGGCAGCGCGCGCTGCCCCTGACTGAGCATCGCATGGGTAAGCACAACAAAAACTAAAAGAAGCACGACCGCACAGACGACGGCGAGTTCCTGCTCATGCGCGCCGCTCGGCAGATGCAGCTCCTGAGCGAGCGTCGGCAGCACCAGCGCCGACACCGCCAGCAGAAGCAGCGTCGCGATCATTCGCGGGGTCTGACTTTCGAAGTGAAGGACGCCGACCCTCCACCCGCCGCTGATAAAAGCGAGGCCCAGGACAAGAAGCGCGTTCGACAGAATAGAGCCGATCAGCGACGCCTGCACGACGGTCAGCAGCCCGGCCCGGAGCGCAAAGATGCAGACGAACAGCTCGGGGAGATTGCCGACCGCCGACTGAACAATGCCGGTCGCCGCTGGCGAGAGGTGATTGCCAAGCTGATCGGTGGCTTCGCCAATCACATGCGCGACGCTCGCCAGGGCCAAAGCCGAGGCGATGAAGTTTACGATGGGTCCGGCGTCGGTGAAATGCAGCGCCGCGGCGACTCCCACAAGTCCGGCCGCTGGAGCCATCGTCGCGAGGACTTTCCGGTTGGCGGCTGCGCTCATTTGCTTTTCCTTTATTCGGCGACGCGCGCCACAGTCGCTCGACGCCTTGCGCGGGCGCCAAGCGTGAACGGCGATCTAGACATTTCTAAAAGATGCGCTCGGCGGTCAATCCACCTTTCGCGGCTCTCGACCGAGACGCTTCTCCAGGTCGACGATGCGTCTTGTGGTCTGCAAAACCGTGTCGGGATTGAGGCTGATCGAATCGATTCCCAAGCGCACGAGGAACTCAGCGATCTCCGGATAATCCGAGGGCGCCTGGCCGCAAATGCCGCAGTGACGTCCGTTTCGCTTCGCGCCCTCGACCGCCAATCGAATGATTTCCTTCACGCCTTCATCGCGTTCATCGAAGTCGAAAGCGACGATTTCGGAGTCGCGGTCGACGCCAAGCGTCAGTTGCGTCAGATCGTTCGAGCCGATCGAAAAACCGTCGAAATGTTTGGAGAATTGATCGATAAGCATGACGTTGTTTGGAATTTCGCACATCACGTAGATTTCGAGCCCGTCCTTGCCGCGTTCGAGACCGAGCTCGCGCATCAGCGAGATGACCTTCTCCGCTTCTTCGATGCGGCGGCAGAAGGGAATCATCAGCTTGATGTTGGTCAGACCCATCTCGTCGCGCACGCGGGTCATCGCGGCGCATTCGAGCGCAAAACCTTCCCGGTAAGCAGGGTGCGCATAGCGCGACGCGCCGCGAAAGCCAATCATCGGATTGGCTTCCTGCATTTCGAAAACCCCGCCGCCGAGCAATGAGGCATATTCATTGCTCTTGAAGTCGGACATGCGCACGACGACAGGCTTTGGATAAAACGCCGCTGCGATCGTGCCGACGCCTTCCGACAGGCGCTTCACAAAGAATTCGCTGGGGCTCGCATAATTTGCGGTCAGCCGCGCAATTTCGGCGCGCTCCCGCGCTCCGAGCCGCTCCGGGTGAACGAGCGCCATGGGATGCGCCTTGATCGAGTCCGCAATGATGAACTCCATGCGCGCGAGGCCGACGCCGTCGTTCGGCAACGCCGCAAGGCCGAAGGCGATATCGGGATTGCCGACGTTCATCATCACATGCGTGGCGGGTGTCGTCAGAGTTGAAAGATCGACGCGCTCCACCTCGAAGGCGATGGGTCCGTCGTAGACCTTTCCGACGTCGCCCTCGGCGCAGCTCACCGAGATCATGTCGCCGGTGCGAATGAGGCGCGTCGCCGCATCCGTGCCGACGATTGCCGGAATGCCAAGTTCGCGCGCGACGATGGCCGCATGGCACGTGCGACCGCCGCGGTTCGTCACGATGGCGGCGGCCGATTTCATCACCGTGCCCCAGTCGGGCGACGTCGTATCGGCGACGAGGATCTCGCCCGGAACGAATGTTGAAAGCTCGCTGGCGCGCTCGATCACGCGCGCCTTGCCGCTAGCGATCTTTGCGCCGACCGCGCGTCCTTCGACTTTCACCGCGCCGTGCTTCGTCACCTTGTAGATTTCAGCGATGTTCCGGTCGCGTCGGGACGCGACGGTTTCGGGGCGGGCCTGAACGATGTAGAGCTGGCCGTCGAGACCATCCTTAGCCCATTCGATGTCCATGGGGCGGCGCGCGCCGGCTCTGGCGCTATAGTGGTCCTCGATCTCGATCGCCTGGCCGGCGAGCGTCAGCGCCTCTTCGTCGGAGATGCAGAATTTCTCTCTTTCCTTGGCGTCGGTGGGGATGTTGCGCGTCGTCGTCCGGCCCCGGTCCGAAAAGACCATCCTGATTTTTTTCGCTCCCAGCGCGCGCTTCAAAATGGCGCGCTTGCCCTGCCGATAGGTGGGCTTGAAGACGTAGAATTCGTCCGGGTCGACGGCGCCCTGCACGACGTTTTCGCCAAGGCCATAGGCACCGGTGAGGAAGACAACGTCCTCGAATCCGCTTTCGGTGTCGATCGTGAAGATGACGCCAGACGCCGCCAAATCCGAGCGCACCATTTTCATCACGCCGACGGAGTTGAACACTTTGAAGTGATCGAATCCGTTGTCGATGCGATAGCGGATGGCGCGGTCGGTGAAGAGGCTCGCAACGCAATGACGGATCGCGTCGAGAACGGCGGCGGGGCCGCGCACATTGAGATAGGTGTCATGTTGTCCGGCGAAACTTGCGCTCGGCAAATCTTCCGCCGTCGCCGACGAGCGCACGGCGACCGTCAAATCGGGTCCGTATTCGTCGGTGAGGCGGGCTAGGGCGCTGCGAATTTCGGCTTCGACATCCGGAGGCGTCGGCGCGCCATAAACGATGTCGCGGGCGCGCGCGGCGCGCTTGGCGAGATCATCGACGTCAGACGGGTTCAATCCGTCGAGCGCCTCTTTAAGCGCGGTCCAGACGCCCGCTGCATCGAGCGTATAGCGATAGGCTTCGGCGGTGACGGCGAAGCCATTGGGCACCAGGATGCCCTTGGCCGTCAGCTCCCGGTACATTTCGCCAAGCGAGGCGTTCTTGCCGCCCACCAGCGGCACGTCGGAGATGTCCACCTCGTTGAAAAAACGAATAAATTTCCCGGATGCCGAATGCGCCGGCTTTGTCTCTTTGGCGTTGGTGGAGTCGGCCATTTTATTCATAACGAGCTCTTTTGGTAAGGGAGCGAGTGGAGGACCTTGGCTATTGCGCCAAAATTATTACAGCTGCGCGGTGATATTGAGCGCTTACACAGAATTTGTGTGAACAAGGCACGTTTTCAGTCGCATCGGCGCTCTTATTAGCTTAAGCATTGGTTCCTGGAGGCCGATCTGTCCTAGGAAAAACGCTTACCCCGCTGGTTATGGTTAAAACTTGACCTAATGGTCGAGATTTGGCCGGATTCTTGACCATAATAGGAATCTGATTGGACGGCTGGCCCAACTCAGTTCGTGCGATGGCGGGAGGCGCAAATGGATTCGCTGGATCTGGATCAGGTGATGGACGAAATCATCCCGAGAGGGGACAACAGGCCGCTGGCGCCGCCGGCGCCGAACTTTCCTGTCCGTCAGCGGCCGCGCGCCACTGACGACGCTACGGCGGCGCTGGACCTCGTGTCCCAGGCCGCCGCGGCGATCAAGGAGCTCGAAAAGCAGTCCGCTCAGGCGGTGGCGCGCGCGCATAGCGCCGCCAATGTGGTGAGAGAGAAGCTGGAGCGCGCGGAAGACCGTGGCGATCGCGCCGAAGCTGCGTTGCGCAAATCGGAGTCGGAAGCCGCCGAACTCTCCGCGGCCCTCATTCAGACGCGGAAAGATCTCGACGGGGTGCAGTCGCAGCTCGCGGCGAGGCAGGCCGAACTGGCGGCGATGGAGCAGCGGGCGGTCGCGGCGGAGAAGCGCGCCAGTGAGGCCGACGCCTCCGTTCAGAGGATCGTCGACGCGATACGCACGCAGCTTCCGGTCAAGGTTGCCGAACAAGCGAAGCCTGCGGCCTAGAGTCCAGAGCTTGGACGCCAGAGGGTCGCGAGCGGCGTAGGCTGATCCGGCCCAGCCTGAGAATTGACTAGTGCGCGCGCAAACCGGCGCCAGATGCTCCACGCTTTGGCGCAGCCGGCAGCGCGTCAGCGCCGGCTGCTCAGGCGCAGCGCCCGCGGCGCCATCCTCCCGCACTTTTTACGATCTCGGCGACTTCATCGCAGCGTCTGGCAGGGAGCGATAAAGAAAGCCGCGAGGCTCGCCCACACCACGCCGGCGCTCGACAGCAAGATGAGCAGCAACGTCGCATACATTTGAAATTCCGCTGACAGAGCGGCGTCGCCGTCGCTCTCGACCACATAGCGACGCCAGCGGCGCGCCGCGCGCGCGATGAAAACAAGAAGCGCAAGGGCTGCGCCGCCCGCCACGATCACACTCGCCCGTATGATTTGAGGCTCGCTGGACCAGCCGAGCACGCACATCAGCGTGTGCCCGCCATAGACAAAAAGAAAATGCAGGCCCCAGACGATGGGACCGGCGAGTAGAAAGGCGATAATCGTCGTCAGAGACCAGCGAGGATGCTCAGCCTTGCTTGCGCGCGACATCGTCTACTCCAGCATTCGCGGAAAGCCATAAATGAGCAGAAATCCGAGGAGCCCTTGCGCGGCTGTGTAGTAAGCCAGCAGCGCCGCGCTTTCGAATGATACGCGTCGCTGCGCATCGAGTTTCCCCGTGACGAGACGCGCCAAGGCGAATCCGGTCATCACCGCGACAGTCGCCACAAGCTGACCTGTCAAGACGATCTCCAAATACACCATGGCGCCGTAGGAGTTTTCCCCCGGCCGCAGGCCGGATCGCCATTGCGCGTAGCCTTCTATCCCGACCCCGGCGATGAGGCACAAGGCGCCGGCGATCATCAGGAGCGCCGCCGAAAGGCCGATCGAACCGGGTTTGGGAAGCGCACGGTCGGCCATCCCGTAAGCAAGAATGCTGAGAAGCATCAGCGACGCGCCGCTCGCGGCCCAGCGCAGGTCCGGAAGCGGCGACGCGCCAACGACGGGCCAGACTTGCGGGCTGACGGTCCAAAGATAGAGGTAGGAGAAGACGAAGGTGATGTAGAGCGAGCCGGCGACGAGGATAAGCACGATCATCGCCCACCAGGCGTGCGACGAGGGTCCGGACATATAGGTGGGCAGACTGATCCCGCCGCCGATCTCCACCCGTCCGCGCGGCGGCGGGTCGAGCTGCCAGCACCAGACGAGCGTGGCGAAGACGGCCAAAGCGCCGCAGACGAGCGCGATCGCAACGGCCTTTACCGTCAGCAGCAGAAAGAAGGCGGCCGTGAAGACCGCGGAGAACATATGCGCCCAGCCGGGTCCCGGCATTTCAAGGAGATATTCCGGTCGGGCCTCGATGGGCGAGGTGACGATCGTCTCGCGCCGTCCGGTTGCGGCGTTCGGCAGATAATAGGCCCCCGCCGCGACGTCTTCGGCGAGATTGGGCTGATCCCATAGAGGGTAGCGACTCGTCACGATCGGAACGCTGCGCATCGAATAGAGATCGCTCGGCAGCCACTCCAGCGTTCCGGCGTCCCAGGGATTGGTCTGCGTTCTCTGCGTCTCCCAATCGCGTCGGAAACGCACAAAAAGATCCACGACGAACACCAGCACGCCGAGCGCGAGAATGAACGCGCCGATCGTCGATATCATGTTCAGCGTGTCCCAGCCCATGGCGCGGGGGTAAGTCCAAACGCGCCGCGGCATGCCGAGGAGACCAGAGATGTGCATGGGGAAAAAGGCGACGTTGAAGCCGATGAACATCAGCCAGAACACGTAGCGCCCAAGGCGCTCCGAAAGCCGGTTCCGGCTGATCATCGGATCCCAGTAATAGAAGGTCGCAAAGAGCGGAAACACCATGCCGCCGACGAGCACGTAATGGAAATGCGCGACGACGAAGTAACTGTCATGCGCCTGGAGATCGAAAGGCACGACCGCGACCATCACGCCGGTCAGGCCGCCGATGGCGAAGATGAAAAGAAATCCGAGAATGAACAGCGACGGCGTGGAGAGTCTGAATCGATCGCGCGCCGCGGCGATCGTCGCGATCCATGAGAAGACCTGAATGCCGGAAGGCACGGCGACCGCCATGCTCGCGGCCGAAAAGAAACCGAGGCTCAGCGCCGGTAAGCCGGTGCTGAACATGTGATGCACCCACAGGCCGAAGCTGAAGAAGCCTGTCGCGATCAGCGCGACGACGATCAGCCGGTATCCGATCAGCGGCCGTTGCGCCATCGTCGGCACGATCATCGAGACGAGACCGGCCGCCGGTAGGAAGATGATGTAGACCTCGGGATGCCCGAAAAACCAGAAGAGGTGCTGCCACAGCAACGGATCGCCGCTCTGGGCCGCATTGAAGAAGGGCCAGCCGAAGGACCGCTCGATCTCGAGCATCATCGTCGCGAGGATCACGGCGGGGAAGGCGAAGACGATCATCGCCGCAAAGACCAGCATCGACCAGCCAAAGAGCGGCATCTTGTCGAGCGTCATTCCCGGCGGCCGCGTGCGCAGCATCCCGACGATGATTTCAATCGCGCCAGCGATCGCCGATATTTCGATGAAGCCGATGCCGAGCAGCCAGAAATCGGCGTTATCTCCAGGCGAAAATCTTGTCAGCGTCAGCGGCGGATACATGAACCAGCCACCGCTCGGCGAAAGGCCGTAGAAAATCGTCGAGAAAAACACGAGGCCGCCAATCACATAGGCCCAGACGGCGAAGGCGCTGAGCCTTGGAAAGGGAAGGTCGCGCGCGGCCAGCATCTGCGGCAGCAAAATGACGCCGAGCGCCTCCATCACAGGCACGGCGAAAAGGAACATCATCGTCGTGCCATGCACGGTAAAGATCTGGTTGTAGAGATCCTGTCCGATGAAACGATTGTCGCCGTGCGAAAGCTGGACGCGCATGATCAGCGCCAGCACGCCCGCGAGCAGAAAGAACAGAAAGGCCGCGCCGATATAGATGACGCCGACGAGGCTGTTGTTGATCTCGCTGATTTTTCGCCACCCTGGCGGATAGGCCCAGACGCGCTCAAGCTCTTCAAGTTCGCCTGGCGGCCGCGGCGTTTCGTTTGGAAGGCGCTTCGGGTCGCTCTGGCGGTCAGGCATCGAGGCGCGCTCTAGGCGCCGTCCGGACGATCGGAAACCGCGTGCAAGCGATCGTCCTCCAATGCAAGCAGCCACTGGGATGCGATCCAAACGCCGGAGAGGACATAGCTTGCAGGGCAGGCCGCCAGCATCAGCAGGCCGGCAAGGCGCTGATCCGCCAGCATCATCTCTGTGGTCGCTCCCCAACTCGCAGCGCTTGTGTCGAGAACCCGCGGCGCGAACACAAGAAGCACGCCGAGGAGGCAGGCGAGCTTTCCGGTGATCGCCAGAGCGGCGACGCTGCGCCAACGCGCGATTCCTGTATCGCCAAGAATCGCGAGCCAAAAAAGCAACGCCGCCGCGAGCAATGAGGCGTGCATCGAAAGATGCGCAGCCGGATGCGACTCCGTGTAAGCGGCAGCGCCCGGCGCATGCCACGCATAGAGCAGGGCAAGCTGCGCTGCGGTGACAATCGCCAAGGCGCGACCGGTCGTAAGGACTGCTGCCGACGCAAACCTTATCGACAGCACAGCCAAAAAAGGCGCGAGCGCGCTCATGAGTATTATGTGCGTCGCCATGTGCGACGCGCGAGGTCCGAGGCCTGGACCCGCGTAAGCGACAAGACCGACCGCGCAGACGACGACCCCCGCGAGTGCGATCTTCGCTCGCGGCTCCCAGGCGGCTCGGGCGCGGAGCGCGCCGTTCGCCGTCGATGCAATCGCCAATTTCGCTCTGCTCATCGCTTCATTGGTGCGAGTTGCGGATAGGGAGCATATTGGCCAGCGCTCCGGTCAATCCAGAGCTTGCGGCGTATTGAAACGTCTGCTTCGTCGCCTACTGTAAACTTGGGGCGGCAAGCGGCTTCGACGTGGACAAATTTCAGATTCTTCCGCATCTCGCGGCGCTTGCTGGCGCCTATGCGCTCGCTTTGCCGATCGGCTGGGATCGAGAGCGACAGGACCGCAGCGCAGGGCTTCGCACCTTTCCACTCGTCGCTCTTGCCTCCTGCGGATTTGTCCAGGCGGCTGAGCAATACATGGCGAATTCGCCTGACGGCATGGCGAGAATCATCCAAGGCGTCATCACCGGAATTGGTTTCATCGGCGGCGGCGCCATTCTCAAGCAAGGCGCGTCGGTCAAAGGAACGGCGACCGCGGCGAGCCTGTGGGCGACAGGCGCTATTGGAGCCGCAGTCGGTCTAGAAAGCTATGACGTCGCGGTGGCGATCGCGGTTTTCACCTTTCTAACGCTCAAGGTGATCACGCCGATCGAGAACACTGTTCTCGCCGATGAAAATTCGCGCGGCAAGGAAGGTGAGAGTTCGTAGCCGAGTCAGCTGCGCCGGCGGATCCTCTCCATAAATGCGCCGACGCGAGGCGTGCCGAATGCAGATGATCAGGCGGAGAGCGCCGCTTCGCCAGAGCCCGCTCCGCCTGATGAATCGAGGCGCGGCTGATCCGCCCTCGACCTTGGAGGCGTCCTCAGGCGATGAGGCAGGCGTTGCTCTGAAGGTGGCCGAGCACGCGGTCGACGTGCTCGGCGGCGCAGACGGCGACATCGGCCGGCTCGACCACTGTCTGACCGGCGCGCTGGAAAGTGACGCGGCCGGCATCCGCCGCGGCGATCGTCGCGGCGATCAGGCCGTCGCGGTCGTTACTGCCGTCGAGCAGCGGCGTCACCACTTGAGCGACGATATCGAGCCGAATCGGCTCGTGGCGCAGATTGGCCGAGTGCAAGACGCCGGCGGCCGCGTCAGCCCGCAGCATGGGGCAGGCGATAGGCTGCGCCGAAAGCGCGCGAGCGATCCGCAGGGGTTCCGTCGAGCCCGTCAAGAGCCCGACAAGCGTCATGCGCATAAGCGCGTCGGCGATTCTGGATCGCATCGCCTCGTCGACGGAGGCGCCGCGCACCTCCATCGCTGCGACGAGCTCGTCGATCGAACTCGAATCCGGCAGGCGCGCGACAAGCGCGTCCATGGCCTTCCGCACGCCAGGATCCCGTGTGGAAAACCAGGCGCCGGAACCGTCGGCGAAAAAGGCGATGCCGTCCGCTTCACGCGAAAAACCAAAGTCCGGCCGCGCCAGAAAATGTAGATCTTGGAGCGCATCGGGCGTCACTGTGCGGACGCACTTGCCTTCCCGCTCTTTATGGATGAGCAGGGTCTGGCGGAACGTCCGGCCGGTGAAAATGTCCATATGCTGCTCGAGCGACACCTGATTGTCGCCCGCCAGCGCGCGCAGCAAGGGCGCCGCCGCCGGATTCATATTTTCGGGCATCATCGTCGAAAGCCCCGCCTCGCCGAGATAGGCCAGTCCGCGGCCCCCGGCGCTCGCCATGAACTCGGAGAAACTGCACGGCTCGTTGCAGTCTTCGAGAAATTCGTGGCCGATGTAGGAGTCGTCCGCCATACGCAAATTGGCGGCTTCGGCGCGGAAAATACTGCCCCAGGTTGTCTCCGCCGGCGTGTTCTGCTCCAGAAAGGACAGCATTTCGCGGGCGCGGGCGACGCGCTCGCGCAGCGAGCCGTGCGGCCCGACGTGCAGCCCCAGCGCGTCGCGCAAGGTCTGCCGCAGCCGCCATCCGGGCTGAACATTGTAGCTGATGAAGGCGACGCCGTGCGGCGCCAAATTCTCGCGGGCGATGCGCAGAATCGCGTCGCGCACCTGCTCGGGCACCCAGCTGTAGACGCCGTGACAGATAATATAGTCGAACCCCCCGTCCTTGGACCGAAGGTCGGTCAGGCTCTGGCGGCGCAGATTGACGTTGGACAGTCCGAGCGCGGCGATTCGCTGCTGACCCTCATCGATTTGTCGCTGGGAAAGGTCGACGCCGAGAAAATAGGCGTCGGGGTGACGGGCCGCGAGCGGGATGAGATTGCCCCCGGCCGCGCATCCAAGCTCCAAAACGCGGGCGCGGGAGAGATCGGGGGCCGTCAGCTTGAAGATGCGGGCGACCGCGCCAAGCCGCGCCGGATGCGTCTGCGGAAAGGGATGCGAGACATAAGGAAGATCGTCATAGGAGGCGGCGTTACGCGCAATCGCCGCCTGCACGGCCGTCCCGAAGTGAGTCGTCATAAGCAAGTTTCCGGAGCGTAAAGGGAGTTTCATTCTCCCTTTCGGCCGGCGGATTTGCAAATGACGCGCGGCGATTCTCGCAAAACTGCAAGAGAATCACGCACCTATCTCTCGTTGTAGGCCGATATTTCCCAAGTGGTGGATGCGGCGGTTTGAGGCGCGCCCGGCGCTCAATTGAGGCGCGCATGATCAGAATCCAAATAGATGAGTTACTTCAAGTATTTGACGTGTTTTCAGTCACTTCCGCACTGTTTCCTATTTATCACAGCGGCCGGAAATGTGGCCAAACCGAGCGCAAAAGGCGTCGTTCGTCGTTGACTGTGCATGCCCGTATAAATTGTAAACATCACGATCGCTCTTCCCGCGGCTTGGCAAATTCGCGGCTCGGTGCTCATCGCAGACTAGGAACTGGGGGAACTGTTCGTGACCAAACTTTCTCGGAAACTCAGCACGTCGAAAAATGGCGCCATCGCGATTCGTCGCGCGCTCATGG
Organism: Methylocystis sp. H4A; assembly: GCF_015709545.1. Lineage (NCBI taxonomy): Bacteria > Pseudomonadati > Pseudomonadota > Alphaproteobacteria > Hyphomicrobiales > Methylocystaceae > Methylocystis > Methylocystis sp. H4A. The sequence continues at coordinate 196,304 of NZ_JADNQY010000025.1, forward strand.
GCGGCTCGGCCGCTGTAGCGATGGGCGCGGCGTTTGCTCCGACTTCGGCGAGCGCCGCAGTCTGCGGCAATTCATTCGGCTCCGCCGCTGCGTTTACTTCCTTTGCCTGCGGATTTCTCGACAATGCGTCGGGAGCCGTGTCCTCGGCTTTCGGCATTGGCAATACTTCCTCTGGGGCAGGTTCGGCGGCGTTCGGCAACACCAACACCGCGTCTGGGAACCTTTCGTCGGCCTTTGGCATCGGCAATACCGCCTCTGGGCTCGGCGCCGCTGCATTTGGCAACGGCAACAACGCCATCGGAGCTGGCTCTGCGGCGTTTGGCGTTCTGAACACCTCGTCGGGCCTCGGTTCCTCGGCCGTTGGCGTCGGCAACCTTTCGAAGGGCGATCTGTCGACGGCGATCGGCAATCTCAATGAGTCGAATGGCGCTGGCTCCGCGGCGATCGGCATCGGCAATACGTCCAACGGCGTCGGCTCCTCGGCGGTTGGCGTCGGCAACACCTCGAACGGACTTGGCTCGTCGGCGGTTGGCACAAAAAACACCTCCAACGGAGCTGGGTCTGCGGCAATCGGCGTAGGCAACACCTCGGATGGAGTTGCCTCGGCGGCGATCGGCGTCGGCAACAAATCGACCGGATTGGGTTCTGTCGCGCAGGGCGTCGGCAACACCGCGTCGGGGCCGCTGTCTGTCGCGCAGGGCGTCGCCAACACTTCCGCGGGAACGGGCTCCACTGCGGTGGGCGTGGCGAATTTCGCCAATGCGGACGGCTCCACCGCGGTCGGCAATCTGAATATCATCACCGCCGCGTCGACCAAGGCGACCTCGGTCGGCTCGTTCAACGCGATCGCCGGCGAAAACTCGACCGCTGTCGGCACGCTCAACGGCATCCTGGGGAAGAACTCCACTTCTGTCGGCGCCAAGAACCTTGTGGTTGGAGACAAGTCCACCATCGTCGGCACGACCAACGCCGTCATCGGCGACAATTCCAGCGCCTTCGGCACGGTCAACGGCGTCATTGGCGACAACTCCGCAGCCATGGGCGCCTTCAACGGCGTGATCGGCGACGGTTCGCACGCCGTCGGCACGCTTAACGGCGTGATCGGCGACGGTTCGAACGCGGTCGGCACGATCAACGGCGTGATCGGCGACGGTTCGAACGCGGTCGGCACGATCAACGGCGTGATTGGCGATGGCTCGAACGCGGTCGGCACCATCAACGGCGTCATTGGCGACAAATCCACCGCGATCGGCAACACCAACCTCGTCGTCGCCGATACTGCCCAGGCCTTTGGCTCTGGCAATCTGGTCACCGGCGACAGCGGCACCGCCGTCGGCACGGGCAACGCTGCGTTGGGCGACAATTCCTTCGCCGCCGGCTCAGGTTCGAAGGCGATTGGAACGAACGCGGTCGCGATCGGCAACAACGCGCAGGCGGGCGCCAAGGGCGCCAACGCGATCGCGATCGGCACGAACGCGAAAGCCACCGACTCGGTCGCGATCGGTCTCAATTCGACCGCGTCGAACAACGGCACGGCCGTCGGCGACTTCTCGAAGGCGACGGGCAAGGCCTCGAACGCCTATGGGTTCGGCTCCACGTCGACCGGCTTGGGCTCCTCCGCGACCGGCGCCTTTTCGAACGCCAGCGCCGCTGGCGCCACGGCCTCTGGCGCGTTCTCAAACGCGAGTGGCATCGGCTCCACGGCGAACGGCGCGTTCTCCAACGCGAGCGGCGTGGCTTCCACGGCCATGGGCGTCGGCTCCTCCGCGACGGGCTTAGGCTCGACGGCGATCGGCGCCGGCTCCTCCGCGACGGGCGTCGGCTCGACGGCGATCGGCGTCGGCGCAGTCGCCACCGCTCCCAACCAGATCGTGCTCGGCACGGCGAACAACGTCTACCAAGCGCCGGGCATCACCTCGGCCCAGAGCCTGGCCTCGCAGGTTGGCGTGACGAAGTTCACCACCACTGACGCTAACGGAAATCTTGCGACTTCGGCTTTCGGTCCGCAGGACATCCAAGCTCTCCAGGCCGGCGTTCTGGGCCTGTCGCAAAGCGTGTATAGCCTCGGAAGATCGGTGCAACGTGGTTACGAGGGCACGGCGGTCGCCGTCGCGCTCGGCGGCGCCAGCTACCTGCCGGACAACAAGTTTTTCTCGGTCACCGGCAACTTCGGCACCTTCCGTGGTCAGTACGGCCTTGCCGCTCAGGCGCAACTTCGCTTGAACGAATGGGCGGTGGTCAATGCCGGCATCGGCGCGGGCCTCAAATACGGCGGCGTCGCTGGCCGCGCCGGCGTGACGCTGGCTTGGTGATCCATGATCGTGAAGGTCAAGACAATACTGCTCGCGGCCCTTGTGGCCGCGAGTTTCTCTCCGATGATGGCTTCGGCGCAGTCGCCTAAGCCGGCGCCTAAGCCTGCGCCGTCGAGGCCGGCGCAGGCGCCAAGGCCCGCTGATATCGACAAGAACGGGGTTCTGATTCTCGTCCGCTCGACTCTGCTTGCGCTCGACCAGGCCAACAAAACCGGCAATTATACGGTGCTGCGCGACCTTGGAGCCCCGGGCTTCCAGACGAACACGGCCGCGCGGCTAGCGGAAATTTTCGCCTATCAGCGCAACCAACATCTCGACCTGTCAGGCGTCGCCGTCTTGGAGCCGCAGCTCAGCATGCTGCCGCAAATCGAGTCGACGGGTATGATGCACATGTCAGGGTTTTTCCCCTCCGTGCCGACGCAGATTCGCTTCGAGCTGCTCTATGCGCCGGTTCAAGGCCAGTGGAAGCTGTTCGGCCTCTCGGTTTCGCTGGGATCTTCGGCGCCGGTGGCGCCGAGCGACGCGCCAGCCCCGAGCGCCGCGGAACAGCCAAGAGGCGGGACGGGACTTCGCCCGTCCGGGCCAAAGCAGCCCTGACGGCGACGGGAGGGCGCCGCCAAAGCGCCGGGACGGTTCGCCATCCCGGCTTTTCGCTGAGCTTAGTTTGGCCAGCAGCGGCGGCCGTAGGGGCCGAGATGGAAGCCGCGCGGGCAGGCGCGACCGACGCCGTATCCTCCCCATTGTCCGCCCCAACGGCAGCCGCCATAGGGACCGCGATGGCCGTAAGGCCCGCAACCGCCATAAACTTGCACGATCGGCGCGCCGGCCGTCTCACTCGGCGCGAGCGGCATGGCGGCGGCCGGCGCGGCCAGAGCCGCCGCAAAAACAAGCGCGAGACCCGTCGTCCATTTCATCTCCAATCTCCTCCTTAAACCTGTCCAATCGCACGGCTTGCGCGCCGCGCCCGCAGAATATCAGCGCGCGAACCGAAACTTGGCAATTGCAATTTGCGATCTAGGTTAGTTCTGGCGCGGCTATGTTCATATAATGTTCTTGCGCTGGGATCGCGCGCCCGTTAAGCTGTCGAAGATAATTGCAGAAAAGAATTTCTCGGGAGCGCGCGATGGCGGTGAGGGTGGCGACGGTCGCGTTCGAAGGCGTCGAGGCCCGTCCCGTCGACGTCCAAGTGCAGATTTCGAGCGGCGCGGTCGTCTTCAACGTCGTCGGCCTGGCCGACAAGGCCGTCGCCGAGTCGCGCGAGCGGGTCCGCGCGGCGCTGATCGCGTCCGGTCTGGCGCTGCCGGCGAAAAGAATCACCGTCAATCTCGCCCCTGCCGACATGCCCAAAGAGGGAAGCCACTATGACGTGCCGATCGCGCTTGGCGTCATGGCGGCCATTGGAGCCATTCCCTCCGACGCGCTCGAAGGATTCGTCGTGCTTGGCGAACTTGCGCTCGACGGAACGCTGACGCCGACGGCGGGGGTCCTGCCGGCGGCGGTGGCCGCCAACGCGCGGGGCTTGGGATTGATCTGTCCGAGCCAATGCGGGCCGGAAGCGGCCTGGGCGTCGAGCGATATGGAGGTGATCGCGCCGCGCTCGCTCATCCAACTCGTCAATCACGTTAAGGGCGTGCAGGTTCTGGCCCGGCCTCAGCCGGCGGTGCGCAGGCTCGCCGCCGATCAGCCCGACCTTTCCGACATCAAGGGACAGGAGAGCGCCAAGCGCGCGCTCGAGATCGCCGCCGCCGGCGGCCACAACCTTCTGATGAGCGGCCCTCCGGGGGCGGGAAAATCGATGCTCGCCGCGCGGCTGCCGTCGATCCTGCCGCCGCTGACCCCGCGGGAATTGCTCGAAGTCTCAATGGTTCATTCGGTGGCGGGGCAGATTGCCGGAGGCGAACTGACCGACCGGCGGCCCTTTCGCGCGCCCCACCATTCCGCCTCGATGCCGGCGCTGGTCGGCGGCGGCTCCCATGCAAAGCCTGGCGAGATTTCGCTCGCCCACAACGGGGTGCTTTTTCTCGACGAATTGCCGGAGTTTCAACCGCAAGCGCTGGACAGCCTGCGTCAGCCGCTGGAGACGGGCGAGGTGGCGGTGTCGCGCGCCAATCATCGCGCCGTCTACCCAGCCCGCTTTCAGCTTGTCGCGGCGATGAATCCTTGCCGTTGCGGTCACGCGATGGATCCGGGCTACGCCTGCAAGCGCCAACCCAATGAACGCTGCGTCGCGCAATATCAGGCGCGGCTTTCGGGGCCGCTGCTCGACCGTTTCGATGTGCAGATCGAGGTGCCGGCGGTGACCGCCGCCGATCTCGTGTTGCCGCCGCCGAGCGAGGGTTCGCGGCAGGTCGCGGCGCGCGTCGCGCGGGCTAGAGAGATTCAGCGCGCACGCTACGACGCTCTCTCGCTGCCAAGGGTCGCCGCCAACGCCGCCGCGCCGGCGGCGGTCATCGAGCGCGTGGCGTATCTTGACGCCGCCGGCACAGCGCTGATTCGGGACGCCTCCGAGCGCTTCGGCCTCACGGCCAGAGGGTTTCACAGGGTCTTGAAGCTCGCGCGCACCATCGCCGATCTCGACGGCGCTGAATCCGTCGGCCGACCGCATCTTGCTGAAGCGCTTTCCTATCGCGCAGGACTTGCGTCGGGGCGCCTTGCGGCCTGATATGGGCGCATGTCCTTAAACCATATTGTGGTTTTGTTCGCGGCGCAGCTCGCCATTCTGCTGCTGGCGGCGTCCATTTTCATTGCTTTGCGCAGGCGCGGCCGCGAACAGGTCGAGGCCGAGTTCGAATCGCTGCGCGATGAAATCTGGGAGCTGCGCGCCGCCGCCGCGGCTCGCGACAGAGCGGAAGCCGCCAGTCTTGCCAAGTCGCGCTTTCTCGCAGCGGTCAGCCACGAATTCCGCACGCCGCTCAACGGCGTCATGGGGCTGGCGCAGCTTCTCGCGATGACCAGGCTCACCGCCGAACAGGCGAGCTATGTCGAAGCGATCGGCGATTCCAGCCGTTCGCTCTCGCAGCTGATCGACGACATTCTGGATTTCTCCAAAATCGAAGCCGGCAAGTTCGAGCTGCGTCACGAAGCCTTTGCGCTCGCGCCGTTCGTCGAAAGCGTGGTCGAATTGCTGGCGCCGCGTGCGATGGCCAAAGGGCTGGAGCTTGCCAGCGTCATCCTGCCCGACACGCCGCGCGAGATCGTGGGCGATCCGGCGCGACTTCGGCAGGTGCTCGTCAACCTCATCGGCAACGCGGTGAAATTCACCGAGCGCGGCGGCGTGGGCGTGCGCGTCGCGCGAGACGGCGCGCGGCTGCGCTTCGAGGTGCGCGACTCCGGGCCGGGCGTTCCAGAGGCGGCGCGCGAGGCGATCTTCGAGGAATTCGAGCAGGCCGATCCTTCCGAGAACCACCCGCAGGCGGGCACAGGGCTCGGCCTCGCCATCTCTCGCCGTCTCGTCGCCAGGATGGGCGGCGCGCTGGCGCTGGTCAATTCATCGGACATGGGCGCCGTTTTCGCCTTCACGCTTCCTGCGCCGCCGTTCAGCGAAGACAGGGCGCCGGCGCCTCTTTCCGGGCTTAAGGCGCTGATCGTTGCGCAAAGCATCTTTGAAGCGCCCTATCTCGCCGAGAGCTTGCGGTTCGCCGGAGCCGAAGCGGAGATCGTCGCGGCCGAGGATGCGCCCTCCGCGCTGCAAAGGCGGCGCGAGAAACCCTTCGACGCCGTCATCGTCGACTGCGCGCTGGGCCCGCAAATGACCGCGCAGTTGGCGAAAGTCGCTCGCGACGCGCAGGCGGGACGACTGTTTCTGCTCTTCTCGCCAATCGAACGGCGCGCCTTCGGCGAAGACGCTCTGTGCGACTTCGACGGCTGGCTGGTGAAGCCGGTGCGGATCGCCTCGCTGATCGCCCGTCTGTCGCCAGAGCGCGCCAAGGCGCCGGCGCCTGACGACGACGCGCCGCCGCAGGCGCTCGCCGGGGTGAACGCGCTTATCGCCGAAGACAATGAGATCAACGCGCTCATCCTCACGCGTCACCTCGCGAAGCTTGGCGCGACAGTGACTCGGGCGGAAAGCGGCGCGCTTGCGCTCGCGCGCGCCCGCGAAGCGATCGAGGGCGTGGGCGCGCCCTATGACGTGATCGTCATGGATCTTTTCATGCCGGATTTCGACGGACGCGAGGCGAGCCTCCGCATTCGTGAGGCGGAGGCGCGGGCAGGCGCGCCGCGCACGCCCATATTGGTGCTCACGGCCAGCGCGCGCGAAGAAGACGAGCGCGCCGCCCGCGCCGCCGGAGTCGATGCTTTTCTCACCAAGCCGGTGGAGTTCGCATCGCTCGCGGCGACGATCGAAGAGCTGAGATTGGCGCCGCGTCGCAGCAGCGCTTCCTCTTAGAGCAGGTTCCGAAAAAGCTGACAGACTTTTTCGATAGGAACCTGCTCCAACATTTTGATGTTGAGCGATTCCTTACATCATTCGATGTGCTCGGAAAGCGCTCTAGCCGCCCTGGGGCGCGATGACGCCGAACCGTCCCGACTGATAGTCGGCGAAGGCCTGCCGCAATTCATCCTGCGTATTCATCACGAATGGGCCGTGTTGCTCCACGGGCTCGTCAATCGGCTCGCCGCTCATGAGGATCAGCTTCACGTCATTGTTGGCTTCGAAGGCGATGTCGCCGCCTTCCTCGTCGAATACGACAACGTCCGTCGCGCGCGCGATCTGCTCGCCATTGACTTCGACCGTTCCTTCGAGAATCGCCGCAAGCGCCGTATGGCCTTCTGGAAGCGCGAATCGGGCGCTTTTTCCTGCGTCGATCCGCACGTCCCAAAGATCGATCGGCGTCGCCGTTTGCGCCGGTCCGCGATGGCCATCGAATTCCCCGGCGATGACGCGGACGATTCCGGCGTCATCTGGCAGATCGACGCGCGGAATGTCCTTGTCGAGGAGGGTCTGGTAGCGCGGCGGGCTCATCTTCTCGCGCGCCGGCAGATTGACCCAAAGCTGCACGACCTCGAAGCGTCCGCCCGACTTGCCGAAGCTTTCGGAATGATACTCCTCGTGGACGACGCCCGAGGCCGCGCGCATCCACTGCACGTCGCCGGGACCGATAAGTCCGCCGGCGCCGGTCGAGTCGCGATGCGCGAGCTCGCCGTCCAGGACGATCGTCACCGTCTCGAAGCCGCGATGCGGATGGGCGCCGACGCCGCGCCGCTTGGCGGTCGGTGGAAAGTCAAACGGTCCCGCGTAGTCGAACAGCAAAAAGGGGCTCACCCCCGCGCCATGTTCGTGATGCGAAAACAGCGAACGCACGGGAAAGCCGTCGCCGACCCAGTGCATGGAGTCCGGGGCGGGGTAAACGCCGACAATTTTTCTCATGAGGAAGCTCCTTGCGGCCTATGTGGGCGGCATTGGGCGAAATGCAAATTGGCGGTTCTTGACGGATCGGACCGCAAAACCCACAAGTCGCCGGACGCGGCGACGACGTCGCATTGGCAAGGACGGTTAGATGGATTGGATCATCCTCTTTATCGGCAGCATCTGCGAGGTCGGCTGGCTCATCGGGATGAAATATGCCCAAGGATTCACGCGGCTCTGGCCTTCGCTCATCATGGTTTTTTTTATGGCGGCGAGCGTCGGATGCCTGGGCCTAGCGGTGAAAACGATTCCCGCCGGCACGGCGTACGCCGCGTGGACGGGCACAAGCATCGCCGCGGCGACGCTTGTCGGCGTCTACCTCTTTAACGAACCGACGACCTTTCTGCGTTTAGGCTCGATCGGCCTTATCGTTCTGGGCATCATCGGCCTGCGGCTCGGCGGCGTCGACCTGAAATAGAGATCGCCCGGCGCTCCTTGCCAGAAGCGTCGGGCGAAAGAAGCGCGATTGAATCAAAAATAGCTTTCGAGCGTTCCGCGCCGCCGCACGTCGAGCGTCGCGCAGTGGAACGCGCCGCCGAACGCCGCATAGTGCAGGAAGGGCGCCGGGATCGGCTCGTAGCCCCATTTCTCCATCTGCCGCATCATGTTGGTATGATGCGGATCGACGATGACGCGTTTCTCGTCGATCATCAGAATGTTCATGCTGAGCCATTTGCCGCACATCGAGGTGATCGCGAGAATGCGGTCGTTGATCGGATCGGGCTCCGGCGCGACGAGAATGTCCCATTTCTTCAAAATGTCGGGCAGTTCGTCGGGATCGATATATTCGGGATTGATGAGCACGCGACCCGGCCCCAGCGGCAGGATCGTGGTGTCGATATGCATCGGATTGGGGCAGCGGCTCTTGATCTCATGGATGCGATAGCCCTCGCCAAGATGGCGGCGCAGCCAGTCGATGCCCATGGCGTTCGTCACATTGGAGCGCGTGACGAAAATATCGCGGCCGCAGCGGAAGAAATCGGCGGCGTCGAACACCGGCTCGAACTCGGTGAGAATATAGCGGAGCGGCTCGCCCTTCTCGGGCAGCGTGAAATCGGGGTCGAAGAGTTCGTCGGTGAGTTGCGGCTTGGGCGCCGAGGTCCAACGCGCGCCGCGCTTAAAATAGTCCTTCAGGATCGGCCGATAGGAGTGCGTTTCGAAATAACGGCACGGCCAGGCCATGGGCGTTTCCAGAATCTCGTCGCCGAAGACGAGCATGGAATCGCGCGGGCAGGAATTGCAGAAGCCGCGCGACGACCAATAGGGCGTCGAAAATTTCGCCTTGTGATTGAAGGGCTCGGGCCGCGTCACCGTGACGCCGAGCGATTCGAGCACCTTGATGAAATTGTCGAGCTCCTGCTGCGCCGGCTCGATCATGAATTTCGGAAAGCGGAAGCCCGCAGCGAGCGACTGGGCGCGCGCGGCCATGCCGGGGATGTTGCAGGTGACGACCGGATGGTCGGAAGGAATTGTCGAGCCTTCGAGGCGGCCGACGATGATCTCCTCCAGTGGATCCCACTCATTGTGGGAATTGACTGGACAGTCCGCGGCAATCGCGGCCCCCATAGATGCATGCATATTCATAATGCGCCCCGGATCGTTTCCAGCGAGTGACATCTAGCGCTTTCCGATTGTTCTTCAATCTTACGAAAAAACGGCGTTAATTCTTGGTTCAACGTCGCGCTGCTTGGTCTTCCTCGCTCTGTTGCCGACTCAAGCCTTCTTGGCGGTCGGACTATGTCGCCAAGAGGCGGGGCCGTCTACTCCAGCCGCTCCCAAGGCTTGTCCTGGCGCTCCCAAGGCTTGCGCGGACTTGCGTTTCCCCCGGCATTGGGCAATAAACCGCGCTCTACAGAACCGCCCGGCCAGTGATGGGCTGCCGTGGCGGTTCTTTCGCTCGCGCGAACACGCGTCGTTCGGACCAATTTCCTGCGGCGCAAACAACAGGGCCCAGAGCCCGGGAGAGCAAAATGCCCAAACTGAAGACGAAATCCGGCGCGAAAAAGCGCTTCAAGATCACCGGCACCGGGAAAGTGGTCTACGCCCAGCAGGGCAAGCGCCACGGGATGATCAAGCGGACGAACAAGCAGATCAGAAATCTGCGCGGCACGAACGTCTTGTTCAAGACTGACGGCGACAACGTCAAGAAATACTTCCTGCCGAACGGCTGATCGCAAAGAGCGCACTATTTCCGCAAAGGAGTTTCGTCATGGCTCGCGTCAAACGCGGCGTCACATCGCACGCCAAGCACAAGAAGACCCTCAAGGCCGCCAAAGGTTTCTATGGCCGCCGCAAGAATACGATTCGCGCCGCCAAGGCCGCGGTCGACCGCTCGATGCAATATGCGACGCGCGACCGCAAGGCGAAGAAGCGCGTGTTCCGCGCGCTGTGGATCCAGCGGCTCAACGCCGCCGTGCGCGAGCACGGGCTGACCTATTCGCGGTTCATCGACGGGCTCGCCAAAGGCGGGATCGAAGTCGACCGCAAGGTTTTGTCGGATCTCGCCATCCACCAGCCGGAAGCCTTCGCGGCGATCGTGGCGCAGGCCAAATCGGCGTTGCCGCAGGCCGCCTAAGACTTATATCGCGAACACATTCGAGCCTCCCGCAGCCGGCTGCGGGAGGCTTTTCGTTTTGGAATGTTTTCTATTCTTGGACTGCCTATTGCCGGCGATTTCATCTCGCCCGCCCACGAATTTTGGGAGCGTCCGCCGCCGGCCGATTTGGCTCTTGAGCCGTAGGCGCGCTCTGTAATTCGGCTGGCGTTGACGGCACGGGCCAGCGTGTTGGCCGATCCATGACGAACTGATTGATCGCGCAAATGAACGAACTGAACATGAAGCCGCCATGGCTCATGAGCACATCGTCATAGGCGCGCATGTTCCAGAACGGGTCGTTCGCGCGCGTGATCGGGAGCATTCCCGCGAGCCGGAAGCCGTGAGTCATCTCGACCGCTGGATGACCGCCGCTGCCGCGAGGATTAGCAGGATCAAGATCGAGCGGCGGCGCCAGCGATGCGCTCTCCCACTGAGTGCCAAACGGCGGCGTCGCTCGTCGCGCGCGCGTGAGCCAATCATGGCTGATCTGGCAGTCTAACGAAGGATCGGATGCGATCTGCTCGTAGGGCGCCTGGTTGGGCGCCGCCCAACCAATGCTGCGGATTTCATGCGTCGTGCCGAGCTGGCGCGCCGGCATGCGATAAGTGTCGACGAGACTTACCGACGACCGCGGCGGATCGAGATGGCCGATTGTGCGCGAAGATTCGATATCCGTATTCTGGAAGGGAAGATCGCTCACGAATTCTCCGACCCTCTGCCAAAAGCTCAGCGCCCGCTGTTCTCGCCGGTTTGCAGGCAGCTCGAAGCTTTCGCAGGCGGCGCGCCAATCGCGCGCGGCGCCGGCGATCATCGCGCCAAGGGGACGGAGGTCGCCGCGAAAAAGCGGGAAAGCGAGATAGGTCGCGAGGTCAGACTTGATGCCGATTTTCTTTTTTCGATCGATATCCTCCACCGCTTGATCGAGCGCAAACGGCGTTCTTAGCGCCCCGCAGGCGCGCTCGTCGGGGTTCGGCGTCTCGTCATGGAAGATGAATTCCCCGGGTTTTTTTGCCTCTAGGAACCGCTTGTATCTCGCGCACATTTCGCTCGGCGAATTCAGATCCGGACCGAGCAAACTCAGTTTGTCGTGCATGGCTATGGCGCAGTCTGCCGGCCGAATCCCGCCGGGAGGCCAGGAATAGGCCGAGGTGACTGAAATCACGACAGGACTTTGATGAGCGGGAAAAAAGCGGTGACCCGCCATGAGGTCGCCTTCGCCCTCGAAGAAAGCGACTTTCTCCCAGACGGCGCGCTGAACATCAGTCCATTTGGAGGCTTCAGCCGCTGGGTTAATGAGAACCACGAGATCGCCGAGCGGGGGATAAAAATAGGCGTTGGCGCCCGGATGATTACGCACAGCCTTGATCAAATGGTCTTTCAAAGCCGTGGCCAACATGTTGCCGCCGAGGCTATGACCGATCACGATCATCTTGTTTGGATTGTCTCGTTGCTTTGCCTTCGTCCCGGGCTGTTTGTTGAGAACCTGCTCGATTTTTCTCAGCGCCATGAGGGCGTGCGGCGCAATATATTCGCTGACCGGTTTGCGGTCGAACAAGGTCAGCGTCGCGACGCCGGAAGCGAGCGAATCGCCCCAGGAATTGATCCAGTTCTTCCAGCACAAAGGCTTTTCGCTGGGTAAAACGCCGTTCGAGCAATGTGAGGCGTCGCCATCTAAGAGCGCGCCCACGCTATTGCCCAGGGCGATAAAGGGAAGATGCAGTCGCGTCTCGTTCAGGCGTGCGCCTCGCCAGCCGACGTACGCCGCCGTCACCTCGCGCCCGCAATGCTCGCTTTCGCCAGCGTTGCACCGGTCGCGAAGGTATCGCGCGACATGCGCCGCGTAAGCGCGAAGATCGGTGACATTGCCGTCTCCGATCGATGCATCATGCCGCCAGCCATGAACGAAGACGATTACATAATTGCTATGCTTGACGACATTCCCGAATTCGTCGCTGTGGGTCCGCTTTTCAACTGATCGAAGATGCGCGTTGAGCGCCTCAAGTTGTGTGATCGGCTTCCATTCGCTGCGCTCGATATAGCTCACGCGATCGGTCAATTCGTTCAGGGTAAACAGCTGATGAGGGTCCTTGATCAGCTCGAACGGCTCGCCCTCCTCCTTGAATTCCAGAAAGGCCAGCGTGTAGCCAAGCGGATTCGATCGATTGTTGGCATCAGCGCTGGGAACAGGAACTTCGTGACGCTGTATCGCGCATTGAAATCTCGTGTCCCAATGACCTGCCTCGTCCTTGAGCGCCGCTTCGTTTTCGGCGTTGCCATAAGCAGCGAGAATATTCCATGCCGGCGACGCGTAGTTCCCGTTTTCGCCGATCCGCATGTTGCAATCGCGCGAGTCGGGATCAAGAACGCGATAGGGGTGGTCCTTCGGCGTGGAAATGGCCCAAGCGGTCACGAGAACCATCAGAAAGGCCAAAAGCAAAAGACGCACGACAGTTATTGCGGCGCGCCAGATGAAACGAGCTGCGCGACGCAGACCAGTGAGGATCTTGAAAGAAAGTGAACGCAGCGAGCCGGTCGTAGATGCAAGACGGGCGCTCATTCAAAGCCCCCTTATGGTCACGTGACTGCAAACGCCTAAACAATATATGCTTTTCTCCAGGCCGTAAATTTTCGTGAATTTTTTAGGTTTGCCGACAACGCTGAAGACTGGGTCACTTGGAAGCTAGGACGAAGCATGGCCGACACATATGATCTCATCGTCATCGGCGGCGGACCCGGCGGCTATGTCGCCGCGATTCGCGCCGCGCAATTGGGGCTGAAGACGGCGGTCGTCGAGCGCGAACATCTTGGCGGCATTTGCCTGAACTGGGGATGCATCCCCACGAAAGCGCTGCTGCGCTCGGCCGAGGTCTATCGCCTCGCCAGCGAGGGCGAGCGGTTCGGCGTTTCGTCAGGCGCCCTGAGCGCCGACGTCGCGCGCATCGTGGCGCATTCGCGCGAGGCGGCGACGCGGCTCAATGGCGGCGTGGCGTTTCTGCTCAGGAAGAACAAGATCGACGTCATATGGGGCGAGGCGACGATCGCGGCAAAGGGCGAGGTGCGCGTCGCCGCGCCGACCAAATCGCCCACGCAGCCGCAATTGCCCTCGCCGAAAACGAGGCTCGACCATGGCGTTTATCAGGCGAAACACATCATCATCGCGACCGGCGCGCGCCCGCGCGTTCTGCCGGGCCTCGAGCCCGATGGACGACTCATCTGGACTTATTTCGAGGCGATGAAGCCGGAGCGCTTTCCAAAATCGCTGCTCATCGTCGGCGCCGGCGCCATCGGCGTCGAATTCGCCTCTTTCTATCGGACGTTCGGCGTCGAGGTCATTCTTGTCGAAGCGCTGCCGCATATTCTTCCGAGCGAAGACGAAGAGATCGCCGCTTTGGCGCATCGATCATTCAAGAAGCAGGGGATCGATATCCGCGTCGCGACGACGGTGACGGGCGTCGAGAAGAAGGCCGACAGCCTCGCCGTGACGCTGAAGCCCGCAGACGGCGAGATGGAGACGCTCGAAGTCGAGCGCGCGCTGTCGGCGATCGGCGTCGTCGCCAATGTCGAAAATCTCGGGCTGGAGGCGCTCGGCGTCGCCCTCGAGCGGGGCGTCATCAAGATCGACGGCTTCGGGCGCACCAATGTCGAAGGCGTTTACGCGATCGGCGATGTCGCCGGCGGCCCGATGCTTGCGCATAAGGCGGAGCATGAGGGCGTCACTTGCGTCGAGGCGATCGCCGGATTGGACGCGCACGCGCTCGACCGATCGCGCATTCCAGGCTGCACCTATTGCCATCCGCAGGTCGCGTCCGTCGGTCTGACCGAAGCGAAGGCGAAAGAGCAGGGGATTGACGTCAAGATCGGCCGCTTCCCCTATCTCGCCAATGGCAAGGCGATCGCGCTCGGCGAACTCGAAGGCGTCGTGAAGACGATCTTCGACGCCAAGAGCGGGAGGCTGCTCGGCGCGCATATTTTTGGGGTCGAAGCGACGGAACTGATTCAAGGCTTCGTTATCGCGATGAATCTCGAGACCACCGAAGAAGACTTGATCCGCACGATCTTTCCGCATCCGACGCTGTCGGAAACGATGCATGAAAGCGTGCTCGCCGCCTTCGGCCGCGCGATTCACGTTTGAGGCGACGTTCGGTTGAGCAGTTCGTCTGGGCTGTCATTCCCGGCAGGCCGAAGGCCTGACCGGGAATCCAGAGCCGATACAACAATGCTCGCTCTGCTCTGGATTCCCGATCGCGCAAAGCGCGTCGGGAATGACATCCGGGGAATTCAACGGAATGTTGCGAGGCGTGGCGCGCGCCGAGGGCGCCAGGCGCGGGTCGTCCCCAACGAAACTTCTGCACGCCGCCGTCCCCGCGCGTCAGCTCTGCAGCACATAGGTTCCCGGCGCGTCGCAGAGCGCTTCGGCCATCGCAGGCGGCGCGACTGGCGGGCCGGAACGGGCGGCGAGCCAGGCGCTCCATTCCGGCCACCACGATCCTTCCCTGACAGCCGCGATCTTCACCCACTCTGCGGGGTCGGCGTAATGCTCGCCGTCCACGCGGTTCGTGAAGCGGTATTCGCCGCGCTTCTTCTCGGGCGCCGAGACGATGCCGGCGTTATGCCCGCCGCTCGTCAGCAGGAAGGTGATCTGGGCGTCGACGAGCAGGTGGATCTTATAAACCGAACGCCAGGGCGCGACGTGATCGCGCTCCGTGCCGACGGCGAAAATCGGCGCGCGAATGTCGCTGAGCGCGACGGCGCCGCCGTTGACGCGCAGCCGGCCCTCGGCGAGATCGTTGTTGAGGAAGAGCCGCCGAAGATATTCCGAATGCATCTTGTAGGGCATGCGCGTGGCGTCGGCGTTCCAGGCCATCATGTCGGTCATCGGCTCGCGCTCGCCCATCAGATAGGATTTGAGCGCGTAGGACCAGACAAGATCATTGGAGCGCAGGAGCTGGAACGCGCCGGCCATCTCCTTGGAATCGAGAAAACCGTGCTCCCACATCAGATCTTCGAGAAAGTCGAGCTGGCTTTCATTGACGAAGAGCGTCAGTTCTCCGGCTTCGGTGAAATCGGTTTGCGCGGCGAGGAGCGTCACGCTCTTGAGCCGATCGTCATTGTCGCGCGCCATGGCCGCCGCGGCGATCGTGAGCAGCGTTCCGCCGAGGCAATAGCCGGCCGCATGTATCTTTCGGTCCGGCATGAGCCGCGAGATGACGTCGAGCGCGGCCATCACGCCGAGCCTGCGATAGGCTTCCATGTCGAGATCGCGATCTTCGGCGCTCGGATTGCGCCAGGAGATCATGAAGACCGTGAAGCCTTGCTCGGTCAAAAACCGCACGAGCGAATTATGCGGCGATAAATCGAGGATGTAATATTTCATGATCCAGGCGGGTGTGATGAGCACGGGCTCGGGCCGTACTGTCTCGGTTGCCGGCGCATATTGGATGAGCTCGATCAGCCGGTTGCGGTAGATCACCTTGCCGGGCGTGATCGCGACGTTCTGTCCAGGGACGAAGGCTTCGGCGCCGACAGGCCGCTTGCCGCCGGCGCGCCGCTCCATGTCTTCGAGAAAATTCTGCAGGCCATAGACGAGATTGACGCCGCCGGTCTCGAACGTGCGTTGCAGCGCCTCGGGATTCGTCAGCAGGAAATTCGACGGCGAGAACATGTCGAGCAATTGCCGCGAGGCGAATTCGACGACGTTTTCATGCTGCCTGGTGACGCCGCGGATGCCCGTGGTGGCGTTGTGCCACCACTGCTGATTGAGCAGAAAACCCTGGTAGAGCAACGCATAGGGCCAGCTTCGCCAGGCTTCGCCGGCAAATCTCTTATCCTGCGGCAGCGGTTCGATGCAGGGCGCGGCGTTGGGCTGCAGCGCGCAACGCCCGGCGTAATTGGCGAATCGCCAAGTTTTGCGCATCGCCTTTTCGGCAAGCTGCATCTGCTTTCCTGGCGCTGACGCGAGATGCGCCGCCCAGTCCCAATAGGCGCTCGCCATCGAGGCGGGCGAAAGGCCGCCGGTCAGATGGGCGACGCTCGCATGAAGCGAACGGTCGATGACATTGCTCAGCGCCGCGTAGCCGTATGAATCACTGTCGGTGGCGCGTTCCGCCGCCAGAAAGGCGCTGGGCCACGCTTCGACGAAGGCTTTCGACGCAAGGCTAGGAAAGTCATGAACACGGGAGGAGTGGGGAAGGCTGGAAGTTGTCTGCTCTGCGTGCGCAGGGTTCGGCTGCGCGGCATGGGGGTGCTTTGTCATCAAGGTCCTTTAAGCGGCGGGCGCTCGACTGGATTCTGATCTTATTTCGGGCAATGCTGCGCCGCAACATTGTGTTTCCCGGACTTGGCCGGGAGGCGAGCGCTACCATGTCCCTGTGAAGGAATGCCGACCGCTTAGGAGACCTTCATGAGAGCCATCGCCGTAGCCGCCCTATTAACTCTCGTCTCCAGCGCGGCGCTTGCCGCTCTCAAGCCCGGAGACGCCGCGCCCGACTTCAGTCTGGAGGCCGCGCAGGGCGGCAAGGAGTTCTCCTTCTCGCTGCGTCAGGCGCTCGAGAAGGGACCGGTCGTGCTGTATTTCTATCCGAAGTCGTTCACGAGCGTCTGCACGCTCGAGGCGCATGAATTCGCCGAAGCCATCGAGCAGTTCGCCGCCATGGGCGCCAGCGTCATCGGCGTGTCGAGCGACAAGATCGCCACGCAGCGGGAATTCTCGATGAAAGAGTGCCGGGACAAATTCCCCGTCGGGGCCGATCCGGGCTTCAAGGTGATCAACGCCTATGACGCCGGCTTCAAGGTTCCGGTCGCGGGAGCGATGTTCGCGAACCGCATCTCTTATGTCATCGCGCCCGGCGGGAAGATTCTGTCAGCGGTCGAGGATTCGGGCGCAACGAAGCATATTGAGAATGCGCTCGCCGTCGTGCGGCAGTGGCGCGACGCGCAGCGGAAATAAGCTGCGAGCAAGGGGCGATCGTCCGTATGCAAAGGCCAGCCGCCCGACGCGCTAAAGCAGCGCGCATCCCGCGGCGGGCTGTCGCTCACCCCCTCTTCGGGCGAATGCGGATGATCACGTCGCAGCCGACGATTTCCATCCCTTCCGGCGGCGCCGGCAGTCGCGTAAATTCGACAGAGCCATCGGCGGCGTCGAACATGCGGCCCGTCGCTTCATCCATGAAATGGTGGTGCGGCGAGGTGCGGGTGTGGAAATAGGTGCGGGGACCCTGCACGGCGATCTCGCGCAACAGCCCGGCTCCGGCGAACTGGTTGAGCGTGTTGTAGACCGTGGAGAGAGACATTGTTAGACCGGCTTCGCGCGCTTCGGCGTGCAAAGCCTCCGCGCTCACATGTCGATCGCCATTGCCGAAAAGCAGCCGGCTCAGAGCGAGCCGCTGAACGGTTGGACGCAGACCTGCGCCGCGCAGCCGGGCTTTGATTTCCGAGACCTTCGTTGCGCTCTCGGGGGATTGATCGCGCAGTTTGATCGAACGGTCGAAACTCGTAGTCGAAGGTTGATGAGTCATTCTTCGCGACAGGCGAGCATCACTCGCTCCCTATTCATACATTAAGCTTTTTTCAGTAGAGGGCAGCGCCCGCCCCCTGTCAAACGAAATGGCGGAAGGTGTAATATTTCCAAAGAAGCAGCAAAGGACTGGCTAATGATGCGGCGCCTTGAGCCAATACTCTGTGCAGGGATTGATCGACGTCAGATGCTCGGCGCGTCGGTTCGTGCGGTCGCCGCTCTCTGGCTTGCCGGAGGCAGCGCCAAAGCCGACACGTTCGAGGCGTTTTTGCAGGGCCTGTGGCCGTCGGCGCAGGCCGCCGGCGTCTCGCGCGAAACCTTCGACGCGGCGATCGCGGGACTTGCGCCGGACCCGTCGGTCTCGGCGAAGCCGCGCGCGCAGTCCGAGTTCACCATCTCGATTCCAGCCTATCTCGCCGGCGCTGTGACGAATGGTCGCGTGGCGCGCGGTCGTGCGGTCGCCGCCGAACTCGCGGGCCCGCTCGGTCGCGCCCAGTCGCGTCACGGCGTTCCAAGCGAGATCGTCGTCGCCATTCTGGGCGTCGAGAGCAATTTCGGAACGGCGGCCGGCGGCTCTGACGCGCTGCGCGTCCTGGCGTCGCTGGCGTGGAAGGGGCATCGCGCCGAAACCTTCATTGAGGAATTTGTCGCCGCGCTCGTGATGCTGGAGAAGGGCTACGCGACGCGCGCGCAGCTGCGCGGCTCCTGGGCCGGCGCCATGGGCCAACCACAGTTCATGCCCTCCGCCTATCTCAAATATGCCGAAAGCGACGAGGGCGGCGGCGCGCCGGACATCTGGCGCTCGCGCGGCGACGCCGTGGCCTCCATCGCCAATTTCCTGGCGAAATCCGGATGGGTCGCCGGATTGCCCGCCGTCGTCGAAGTGCGACTGCCCGAGGGGTTCGACTACGGCGCCTTCGATCTCGACTTCGCTCGCTGGCGGCAGCTCGGCGTGACGCGCGCCGACGGCGGCGCGCTCCCCGGCGGCGGCGCTGCAAGCCTTTATCTGCCGGCCGGCGCGAACGGCCCGGCCTTTCTGATCACCGACAATTTCGAAGTCATCCGCCAATACAATACGTCCGACGCCTATGCGATGTCGGTCGCGCTGCTCGCCGATCGCATCGCCGGCCGCGAGATCCCGATCGCGCCCTGGCCGAAGGTCGCGCCGCTGTCGACCGCCGACGTCAAGGCGATGCAGCAGCTGTTGACGGAGCGCGGATTCTATCGCGGCACGTTCGACGGCAAGCTCGGCCGCGCGAGCCGCAACGCCATCCACGCCTTTCAATTGAGCGCGGGCATACAGCCCGCCGACGGCTTTGCGACGAAGGACGTTCTGGCGCGGCTGCGCGGGCGCTAGAGCGCGCTGCGAAAAAGTGGAATCCGGTTTTTCGCGTAGAGCGCGCTCTAAGCTATTGGAATCGATCACGCTATTTGCATTTTGGCGAATCCGCCAAAATGCAGCGTGATCTAGAGTCGCTGCGGTTCAGACGTCGAGATCGCGGTAGACGGAGACTTCCCTTTCGCGCGCGATCCGCGCCGCATCGCCGGCGCGAAAGCCGCGCCAGACGTCGAAGGCCATGACCAGCGTCGTGAACAGTCCGGAAATTTTCCCGACGATGAAGCTGAAGGGAAAAATGAGACGGTCGGGCGGAAGAATGAATTGCGCGCCAAGAAAGATGAGCGCTGCGTTGACGAAATAGGCCGGCCGGAACAGCGATTTTTCTTCCCAGGCGCTTTGCGCATAGCTGCGCGAATTCTTCTTCACCGTGCGGTTATAGGCGGGATTGGGAAACATGCCCCAAAGGCGCCGTTTGGGCGGAAGCGCATTCGGCCCCGCGAGCAGCGCGCGATAGCTTTGACGCACCGAGGAATGCGCAAGCAGCGCGAGAACGATGTTGGCGATCACGAACGCGAATTTGAGCTGCAGGAACGAGAACGACAGTTGCGCGGCGAGGTCGACGAAAAACAAATGGGTGAATGCGTTCAGCACGAAGGCGGAGCGATGAAAGCTCGCGCGGTTGATGTCTTGAACCTTCTCGTCGATGAAAGTCGCGCCCGCCTTGGTCTCGGCGCGTTCCTTGAGGGTCAGCCGATCATAGTCGTCGGTCTTGAACCGCTTCGCGATCTCGCCAATCGTTTCGAGCGGCGGCCCGCGCTTGATCTTGAAGGTCGCTCTGTTGAGGAAAGTTGAGATACGCGCGAAAATATCTCGCGCCATGGCGTAACGCGACGTGACCGAACTGAGAAAATCGGGCTCTCCCGCCATTGCGCGCACCTAAGCTGATTCTTTCGCCCCCATATTGTTATAGACGCAACTGGCGCGGGCGCCGACCCTGACCACATGTTGATCCCGTCCGGCCTCTTGCCATATTTAAGCTTATCCCGATCCTCGCGCCTTCGCTTGTCGGAGCCGCCCATTTTGGTCCCCGCCATGTTCAGCGCCCGTTCTTTCGCCCATTCGATCGCCGAAGCTCCCGCCGCGAAAACTGCGGAACGACTGCCGGAATGGAATCTCGCCGATCTTTATCCGGGCGCCGATTCTCCCCAGGTCGCCGCCGATCTCGCCAAGGCCGCGCAGGAGGTTGCGCAATTCGGCAAGGATTATCGCGGCCGGCTGGAGTCGCTGGCTAAAGGCGCCGACGCCAGCGTCAAGCTCGGCGAGGCGCTCGCGCGATATGAAGCGCTGCAGGACGTGCTCGGGCGGCTGATGTCCTTCGCCGGCCTGCTCTATAGCGGCGACACCACCGATCCCGCGCGCGCGAAATTCTATGGCGACGTGCAGGAGAAGGTCACCAACGCTTCGGCGCAGCTGCTGTTTTTTCAGCTTGAGCTCAATCGGATGGACGACGCCGCGCTGATGGCCGCGGCCGGCAAGGAGCCGCTCTCGCGCTGGAAGCCGTGGCTCGAAGACATCCGCAAGGAGAAGCCGTACGAACTCGAGGACAAGCTCGAAGAGCTGTTCCACGAGAAATATATCTCCGGCGCGGCCGCCTGGAATCGTCTTTTCGACGAGACCATCGCCGGGTTGCGCTTCAAGGTCGCGGGCGAGGAGCTCGCGATCGAGCCCGTGCTCAATTTGATGCAGGATTCGCGCGAAGAGACGCGCCGCGAAGCGGCGCAGGCCATCGGCGTGACGCTCAAAAACAATCTGCGCACCTTCTCGCTCATCACCAATACGTTGGCGAAGGACAAGGAAATCTCGGATCGCTGGCGCGGCTTCCAGGACGTCGCCGATTCGCGCCATCTCTCCAACCGCGTCGAGCGCGAGGTCGTCGAGGCGCTCGCGCAAGCGGTGGAGGCCGCGCATCCCCGCTTGTCGCATCGCTATTACAAGCTCAAGGCGAAATGGTTCGGCAAGGACGCGCTCGACTATTGGGATCGCAGCGCGCCGCTGCCGTCGACGCCGGCCAAGCGCTATTCCTGGCCGGAGGCGCGCGACATCGTGCTCGAGGCTTACGACGGATTTGCGCCGCGCATGGCGGAGATCGCCGGGCGCTTCTTTGAGAAGAACTGGATCGACGCGCCGGTGCGGCCGGGCAAGGCGCCGGGCGCCTTCTCACATCCGACCGTGCCCTCCGCGCATCCCTATGTGCTGCTGAATTTTCAAGGAAAGACGCGGGACGTGATGACGCTCGCGCATGAACTCGGCCATGGCGTGCATCAGGTGCTTGCGGCCCGACAGGGCGCCTTGATGGCGCCGACCCCGCTGACGCTCGCGGAGACGGCGTCCGTCTTCGGCGAAATGCTCACTTTCCGCGCGCTCATCGCGCAAGCGTCGGATAAGGCGCAAAAGCGGGCGCTGCTCGCCTCCAAGGTGGAGGACATGCTCAATACCGTGGTGCGGCAGATGGCGTTTTACGCTTTCGAGCGAAAGGTGCATAACGCGCGACGCGAAGGCGAATTGACCGCAGATCAGATCTGCGAACTATGGATGAGCGTGCAGGCCGAAAGCTTTGGCCCTTCAATCCGCCTGGGCCCCGGCTATGAGACCTTCTGGGCCTATATCCCGCATTTCATCCATTCGCCCTTCTACGTCTACGCCTATGCGTTCGGCGATTGCCTGGTGAATTCGCTCTACGGCGTTTATCAAAAGGCGCATGAAGGAT
Organism: Methylocystis sp. H4A; assembly: GCF_015709545.1. Classification (NCBI taxonomy): domain Bacteria; kingdom Pseudomonadati; phylum Pseudomonadota; class Alphaproteobacteria; order Hyphomicrobiales; family Methylocystaceae; genus Methylocystis; species Methylocystis sp. H4A. The sequence goes on from NZ_JADNQY010000025.1 coordinate 218,238, forward strand.
TCGCCGAGCGCTATTTCGCTTTGCTCGAAGCGGGTGGCGCCAAGCCTTACGCCGAGCTTCTCAAGCCTTTCGGATTGGACGCGCGGGATCCGGCGTTCTGGAACATCGGCCTTGAAATGATCGAAGGCCTGATCGCGGAACTCGAAGCGATGGAGGACGCCTAATCGGCGCGTCCAACGCCAAACGAAAACGCCGGCGTTGAGCCGGCGTTTGTTATTGGAAGAAGCTGTTGTCAGGCGCTTAGTTCTGGCCGCCTCTGATCACGATTTTTTCGCCGTCGCAGACGGCTTCGCCCAAGTACACGTTATGAGCGCCCTCGACGGGCTTGCCGGTCCATACGCAATTCTTCTTGGAATCGGAGCGGTCCACGAGTTTGAGCGTGTAAACGCCGCCCGTGAGTTCACCTTCAAGCTTGTAGGTCAGCATGGAGCCGTTATCGAGCTGCATTTCGCTCTTGCCCGAAACCTTGTCGCCTTCCGTCGCGACAGTCCAGGTGCCCTGCGCGCGCTTGATGCCCGCCTTATTCGCTTCGGTCACATTCCACTGCGCGGCATAGGCCGATGCGCTAAAGGCGGCGGCGGCAAGGGCCGTCGTCAAAGCAAGCTTGATCATTGGTTGTGCTCCCATAAAGTGTTGTGATGAGCAGCATATCGGCCGCAGTCCAACTGGGGCTCGTGAAATGCGGCTATCAAGCCTTTTTGCGTCCGTGCGCTTTGGCGCGCGAACGACGGCGGAACATCGCGTGATATCACGCGAGATGTCAATTTATTTTCGCCTTAGCTAACGTTAAGCGTTCGATGTAAGGGACGTCAAATGTTCGAAGAAAAAGCCTGGCGTCGCGTGGACGACTATATCGGCGCGGCGCTGATTTCCAAAGAAGAAGCGCAGGAGGAAACGCTTGCGGCAAATGCGCGCGCTGGCCTGCCCGCGATCGATGTTTCGCCGCCGCAGGGCAAATTGCTGCATCTGCTCGCCTGCGCGATCGGCGCAAGACGCGTTCTCGAAATCGGGACGCTGGGAGGCTACTCGACAACCTGGCTGGCGCGGGCGGTGGGCGAGGGCGGCAAGGTCGTCACCATCGAAGTCGATGCGCGACATGCCGAGGTCGCTCGCGCCAATATTGCCCGTGAAGGCATGAGCGCGCGCGTCGATCTGCGCGTCGGCCCCGCGCTCGAAATGTTGCCGCGGCTTGAATCAGAGCGGGCGCAGCCTTTCGATCTTGCCTTCATCGACGCCGACAAGCCCAACAACGCCGCCTATTTCGATTATGCGCTGAAGCTGTCGCGCCCCGGAGCGCTGATCATCGTCGACAATGTCGTGCGCGAGGGCGCCGTCGCCGACCCTTCGAAAACCGATGGCGGCGCGCTCGGGGCGCGCGCGCTGTTTGACGCCGTCGCCGCGGAAGGGCGGGTTGAAGCGACGGCGGTGCAAACCGTCGGCGCCAAGGGTTGGGATGGATTTCTGATCGCGCGCGTCAAATAGGACGCCTCGTCAGCCGCCTTCAGACGCTCTGTCGAACGCCCGCTTGCCGCGCCGCTTGCGGGGCAAGGGCGCGCCGTCGGCTCCGAACAAGGCTGCTTCGACCTGGTTGCCGCTGTCGTCATAGCGCCAGGAGATACGCGCCGCGCCAAGATCCTTGCGGATCGTCGGCTTACCTTCGGCGTTGAAATAGGCCTCCTCGACCTGATTGCCCTTGGCGTCATAGAAGCGCGCCACCCTGGCTGCGCCCAGGCTTTTGCGCTTCATTGGCCGCCCGTCGGGGTCGAAATAGGTCTCGACGACCTCCACCCGTCCGCGCGTCGGCGCGGGGGCCGCAATGGCTTCAGGCGCGACGCGGATGTCGCCGTCGCTCGCGGCGGTCAGCTTTCCGCTCTGAGAGCAGCGCCGTTCTCCCGAGGCGGCGCTGCGCGCCCGCTTAACGAGGCGCGGCGCCAATTGAGTTTTCTGTTCCATGATCCAAAATCGCTGCGCGGTCCGATGGCTCGTCGCAACCGCCAGTCTGAGAACTGAGCGGCGCGTGCTCTGTGCGATGCACGCTGACAAACGACGGATACGCTGGTCTGACTCTCCCCCGCCGGCGGCATGCCGACATGTCGGGGCGTGACGCCGCATTTCTGCGGCAAGCGTCAGATCAGGACGGGAGGAGCGCGGGAGCCGAGCGGCGGGGTCGACGCCTCTGGAAGACGAGATGTCTCGTCAAAGGCCAGTCCGATCGTCGAATAGGACGCGGCCGGGGGCGTCTCGCCGATGAATGGCGAGGCGGCGGTCGCGCCTCCGAGCGATGCGCAATGCACGACGCAACAGACGTCGCCGTGCCGCGCCGGACGCGCGGGCGTCGCGGGATCTCCGGAAAGCGGTCCGGAAGCCTTGCTAAAGCAGATCGTGTTGGCGAAGAGGCCCGAACCGCGTCCGCTGAACGAAACGCCGACAGCGAGGCCTTGCAAAACAAACAGATAGGCGACGAGCAGCGTGACTGCCGTCGAACTGAACTGCGATGTTTTGACTTCGCTGCGCGCGCTCATAGCCCGTCGAAGCTATTCACTGATCTTGTTAAGGTCAATGGCGACGCCGCGCGCAGGCGGCGATTAAGGGTTTCGCGTCCGAAGTCAGGGGGTCCAGGGCCCCTCGGCTTCCGACGCGCGCTCGTACGCCTTTTGCGCCTCGATGGCGTCGAACACAGCGCGGAGCGCTTCCCTGACGCCGGCGCCGCTCGCCGACGAAAGGAGCAAGGGCGCCGGTTGGCGCTCGCGCGTCTCGGGCCCGGCGGCGGCGATCGCCCGCTTCAGCCGCTCCCGCTGCTTCTTGAGATGATCCGCGTCGACCGCGTCGATCTTTGAAAGCGCGACGATTTCCGGTTTCTCGGCGAGACCGGCGCCATAGGCGGCGAGTTCGCCGCGGATGATCTTGTAATCCTTGCCGGCATGTTCCCCCGTCGCGTCGATAAGATGCAGGAGCGCCCGGCATCGCTCGACATGGCCGAGAAATCGATCGCCGAGGCCGTGGCCCTCATGGGCGCCTTCAATCAGGCCCGGGATGTCCGCCAGCACCAATTCTCTGTCGTCGCTGCGCACGACGCCCAGACCGGGATGCAGCGTCGTAAAGGGATAGTCGGCGATCTTGGGCTTCGCCGCGGTCACCGTCGCCAGGAATGTCGACTTGCCGGCGTTGGGCAGGCCAATCAGCCCGGCGTCGGCGATCAGTTTCAGCCGCAGGATGATGGTGCGCTCCTGGCCCTCGAGGCCAGGATTGGCGCGGCGCGGCGCCCGATTGGTCGAGGTGGTGAAATGCGCGTTGCCGAAGCCGCCATTGCCGCCTTTGCAGATGACGACGCGCTGCCCCACCTCCGTCATGTCGGCGATGAGGGTTTCCCCATCCTCCTCGAAGATTTGCGTCCCGACCGGCACTTTCAGCACGGCGTCGGCGCCGCGCCCGCCGGCGCGGTTCTTGCCCATGCCGTGGCCGCCGGTCTTGGCCTTGAAGTGCTGCTGGTAGCGATAATCGATCAGCGTATTCAGCCCGGCGACGCACTCCGCGACGACGTCGCCGCCGCGTCCGCCGTCGCCGCCGTCCGGCCCGCCGAATTCGATGAACTTCTCGCGCCGAAAGGAGACGGATCCCGCGCCGCCGTCGCCGGAGCGGACAAAAACGCGGGCCTGGTCGAGGAATTTCATCTGCCGCTCACGGTGAAAAGAATCGCGGCCGGCGGGCGCCGAACAGCGTGTGCGCTTCGCCGCGCTTTAATTCGAAAAGCTCGACTTCCATTTCGCCGCCGCGCGCGGGCGCCGGCCGCATGCCGCGGCCCGTGCGGTGGAAACCGAGCTTCTCATGCACGTGCAACGAGGAGCGATTGTCCGGCCGCGCCGAGGAGACGATCCGATCCAGCGAGGTGATTCCGAAGGCGAGGTCGATGAGGGCCCTGGCCGCCTCGGTCGTATAGCCTTGTCCCCAATAGGGCTTGCCGAGCCAGAATCCGAACGTCGCCGAGCCGCGGCGATCCGCGCCATGAAGGCTCACAAGCCCGATCGGCTCGTTGGGCCTATTCTTCGGGGTGACGACGAGATGGAGGCCGCCGCCGGCGCCGTTCTCCTCGCGCACCGATGCGATGAACGCGTTGGCGTCGTGCGGCGCGTAAGGATGCGGGATGCTGGCCGTCATCAGCGCGACGTCGGGATCGCCGACGTGCTGGCGAATCTCATCGGCGTCGGCGGCGCGCGGCCAACGCAGCCACAGTCGCTCAGTCTCCAGCCGGAAAACGTCGTCGCGGGTAATTTCGGGAAACATTGATTGCTCCAAGCGACATCGGAAATATTGGCCCAAGAGCCTGAAAGGAGAGCGCTCCCCACTGGCCCTTCACGGCGCTTCCGGACATCTCGCCTGAAACGTTCCCGCCTGAATTCGCGAGAGAGGTAGTCGAGACGACTTCCGCCGGAAGGCCGGCGGCGGGTCGTCCCCTACCGCCTTACTCGGCTGCTGCGGCGGGCGCCGGCGCCACCGATACGCTGGCGCGTCCGCCGCTGGACTTGAATTCGACGACTCCTTCGACGAGCGCAAAAAGCGTGTGGTCCTTGCCCATGCCGACATTGCGGCCCGGGCGCCACTTCGTGCCGCGTTGGCGCACGATAATATTGCCGCCGATGACGGCTTCCCCGCCGAATTTCTTGACGCCGAGGCGCCGGCCGTCCGAATCGCGGCCGTTGCGCGACGAGCCGCCTGCCTTTTTGTGAGCCATGGTCTTGCTCCGACTATCCTGCGCGGCGACTGGGCCGCTCGATTTCTATTACGCGAGAGGGCGATCAGCTCTCGATCGCGGTGATTCTCACAAGCGTCAGGTCCTGACGATGGCCGCGCTTGCGCTTTGAATTCTGCCGACGACGCTTTTTGAAGGCGATCGACTTGGGGCTGCGCGTCTGCTCGGCGATCTCGCCGGAGACTTTCGCGCCGGCGATCGTCGGGGCGCCGACCTTCGGGCTGTCGCCGCCCAGCATGAGCACTTCGTCGAAAGTGACGGCGTCGCCCGGCGCGCCGTCGAGCGCCATGACGGTGATCACGTCCCCCGCGGCGACGCTATATTGCTTGCCGCCGGTTTTGATGACTGCGAACATCTTTTTTTCCTGTGTTCGTCCCGACGCTGGCGTCTCCGCCGGCCGGCTTCTTGGCAGTTAGTGGCTTCGCCTCGAATTTGCGCCAGGCGCAAACGAAAAGCGCGGCGAAACCGCCGCGCCGAAGCGACGTTCATCTACCCTTCAAAGCCGGCGACTGTCAATATGTGGGGCGGCCAGAAAAAAGGCGGGGCGCTGTCGATTTCGGTTTCAATAGAGATTGGCTTTCTATTGCATCTGAGGCGTCGACTCTCTTGTCGCGATCCAGATGACGTGCCGGGCGCCACCGCGTTGGCCGTTGGCGCGCACCTTGACTTCATCCACGCGGAACCCGGCTTTGCGGAGGCGCGACGTGAAATTCCGATCCGGCCCCGATGACCAGACGGCCAACACCCCATCATGGCGCAGCGCCTTGCGGGCCGCTTTCAATCCCTCGATATCGTAAAGTCCGTCATTGGCTTCGCGAGTCAGGCCCTCGGGGCCATTATCGACATCGAGAAGGATTGCGTCATAAGTCGAGCGGCCAGACCGGATCAGGCGCCCAACGTCACCTTCCTCGATGCTGACGCGCGGATCCGTCAGGCTGGCGCCGAAGACTTCCGCCATCGGACCGCGCGCCCAGGCCACGACCGCCGGAATGAGTTCGGCGACAACGATCCGCGCTTTCGCGCCGAGTACAGTGAGCGCGGCGCGCAGAGTGAAGCCCATCCCCAGCCCGCCAATCAGAACACGCGGCTGTGGGCGCGCCTGAATTCTCTCGCAAGAGAGCGTGGCGAGCGCCTCCTCCGAGCCACTGAGGCGACTGTTCATCAGTTCGATATTGCCCAACGTGATCGAGAATTCTGCGCCGCGACGCTTGAGGCGGAGTTCGCCCTCGCCGCCCGGTATCGGCGCTGTGTCGAGCAGGGTCCACGGAATCACTGATCCTCTCCGTTTCCTTGGGAAGCGCTTCATGCGACGACATGCGATGACCTCAATGCGCTAAATTCTGCAGTTCGGGCACAGGCCGCAAAGCGCCAATCCCGGACTATCGCTTCGCCCACAAACAGTTCCTCGACCGCCGTTCGCCAAATTTCATTTGCAAATTGCTGCCGCATCTCCACGCCAGGCTGGAGTTCGAACCCTTCACGAAAAATGGCGCAGCAGCGACACGCCGGCGAGGAGGCCGGCAATCGCAAGTCCGATTGACGCCACGACATAGAAGGCCGCCATCGCCAGTTCGCCGCGTTCGTAAAGCAAAACCGTCTCGAGCGAGAACGCCGAAAAGGTGGTGAAGCCGCCAAGAATCCCGGTCGTGAGGAACAGGCGCCAGTTCTGGGACGCCTCGCCCTGAAAGGCGAAATAACCCACGATCACGCCCATCAGGAACGAGCCAAGCACGTTCACGGCCAGCGTCCCGAAGGGAAAACCGACGCCGATCAGTCGGGCAAGAAGAAGATTGACCCCGTGGCGCGCGGCCGCGGCCAGTCCCCCGCCAGCAAATACGATGAAGAAGCCCATGACGTCGTCCTTTCCAACAGGCGGACGACAAACATGCTGCGGCAGGCGGCGTTTTAGGCGCGCCCCTCCCGCAGGACGCGCGTCCTTGCGGCAGGAGCCATCAGCCTCATCAGGCGGTTACCGGGAGCCCCATCCCGTGTGGGAGCCAGCATAGTCGAGCCGGCGCAAACGATCAACGCCGTCGCTGGCCGCCGACAGGGCTTCGAACTCTGGTTAATTTCAGCTCACTCTCAGCCGTCATGACCGGCCTTGTGCCGGGCATCCACGCCGGTCAGCCGCGAAACGCTTCGCGCGGAGACGGCAGGTTCGGCTCATATCCTCACATTTGCCTCGCGTCATCGCGTGGATGGCCGCGACAAGCGCGGCCATGACGCGGTGAGATGACCCCTCCCTGGATTCGGAGCGCCCTGCAGCCGCCGTCGCCGTCGCGGGAACGCTCGCCGGTCCGAGGCGTTATCCCTCCGTTACGAAAGCATTTTTTGGAGAATTGCTATGTATTTACGCCTTGGCTTGCGCCTCTGCGCGCTCCTCGCTTCGACGCTCTTCGTATTCTTTGCTCCCGCGCCCGCCTCGGCCGCCAAGGTCGGTGAGATGTGCGCAGGCATCGCCGGCATTCAATGCGACACAGGCTTGTGGTGCGACCCCGAGCCGGGCCAATGCCGCGGAGCCGACATCGCGGGCAAGTGTGTGGAGGTTCCAAAGATATGCACCAAGGACTATCGCCCGGTGTGCGGCTGTGACGATAAAACCTATGGTAACGACTGCACGCGTCGCGCCGCCAAGGTCGCGAAAAAGTCCGACGGCGAGTGCCCGAAACCTTACAGGTGAGACTGGTGGCTGAGATCTGGCGCCGGCGCGGCGCAATCGTGCCGCGCCATTGCTTCGGCTAGTTGAGGCAGCCGCTGGCCTGCATCTGAGCGATCCAGATCGCGCAGGCCGCCTGAGAGCGCTCGTGACGGTGGTGACGGCGGGAGCCGCCGCCATAGCCGTCGTCGCCGCCAAATCCGCCGTAGCCGCCATCGCCATCATAGTCGCCGGGATCGCCGCCGAAATCTGCGCCGGGATAGCCACGGCGATAGGCTTGGCCGTAACCTTGGCCGTATCCTTGCCCGTAACCCGGACCATAACCGCCATGCCCGCCGCGCCCGTACTGATGCTGGCGCATGCATTTGTTGTAGTTTTCGGCGATCGCGAAGCACAGCGGCGCATTGGCCGCCTGGGCGATCGGCGCGAAGAGGATGCCGAGCGCGCAAGCCGCGCCGACGATAGGATAGGTCACGAGCCGCATGCGGGCGTTTTCCTTGTTTGCGCCCCCCAGCGCTTTTGCCGAAGTATCCTCACGCGCGCCGGCTGAAACCAAGCTGAACAGTCTTGTCTCAGCGTTGCGCCCCGATCACCAGCCGGCGATGCGTCGGCAGGACGAATCGCCCGCGCCAAAGGCGTAATGATCGCCGCAGGCGAAGGCCACCGGCGGTTCGCCGGTCTGCTCGAAGATGTCGTAGCCCTGCTTCAGATTGTGCCAGAACTCGGTCCAGTGCTGATAATTGCCGCCCGCGCCGACGAAGGCGAGCCAGCTGCCGCCGGTTTCCCGAGCGATCGCATGCTCCGTTAAGCGGAAGGGAAAAATGTGCACCTGCACTTCGCGCTGGCCGGCGCGCATCGCCGCTTCGACGAAGGCGTAGATTTCCTCGATGCCGCGGTCGGTCATGGCGAAGCAGCCGACCGACTTGCACGCGCCATGCACCATGACGAGACCGCCGGTCCGCCCGTTCTGGCGATCGAAGGCGTTCGGATAGCCGACGTTGAACGCGCGGTGATAATTCGAATGCGGATGCAGCTGCTTCGCCGAGACGCTGTAGAAGCCTTCCGGCGACTGGTAGTCGGCTTCCTTGAGCTTGGGTCCGAGCTTGCCGGACCATTTGCAGATTGGATAGGTCCTGTAGAGCGAGAAGCGGCTGTTGCTCTTTCGAAGCCAGAGCTCGAGCTGCCCTTCCTGCTTGAAGATGCGCACGAAGACCTGGTCCCCCATGCCGTAGCGGATCGGGGCCTCCTGCTGAAAGGCGTCCTCGGGCGCAGCCCGCAAGGTCGGCTCGACGGCGCGCGCCACCTGGGTCGGCGGCGCCGACGCCGGGGCCGATTCTTGCGCCGTCGGCGTCGCCTCAACCGCGGCTCTCGCCGACGGCTCCTGCGGCCGGGCCGGCGGCAGCGGCGCATTGGCGGGCGCCGGCGCCATTGCCGGCTCGGCGGGCGGGGTCGCTCCGGCGGTTTGCGGCTGCTCGGCAGGGGCTGACACCGTCTCGGTGAATTTGTCCGCAAGCTCGGCGAGATTGGCCGGTCGCGACGGGGGCAGCGGCGTGGGCTTTTCCACAATCTCCGGCCGCGCGGGCGGCGGCGCGGGCGGGAACGACACCGACCCTTCGACGTCGTCTTGCGGGAGAGTCGCCACCTCGACGCTCGGCTCTTGCGGCGTCGCTATTGTGGGCTCGGGCGGCGGAGCAGGGGGGAACGCGCCGGGCTTCACCCGCAGGGCCATGCTGCGCAGGCCGGTCGGCAGCGCGCCGCTCCAGGCGCTGCGCGCGGCCTCGCTCCGGACGGGAGACGCGCTCTCGCCCCAGGGCAGATAGCGGAGGGCCGCGACTCCGCCGACGAGCGCGGCGAGGGCGAGCGCCGCCAGCGCCAAATGGGTCTGTCGCGGCGTCATGCGCCTATGCAAGCCTCTCCTGGAAGATTCTGAAACTCGAGCCTGGGCTGAGCAAGACCATTCGAAAAAGGCGGTTTAGTGGCCTTGGAAGGCGACCAGCGTGCGCACCGGGACGCCGAGCGCCTGGAGCCTTTTCACGCCGGCGAGGTCGGGCAGGTCGATGACGAAACAGGCGGCGACGACGTCGGCGCCGGCCTGGCGCAGGAGTTTCACCGCGCCCTCGGCGGTGCCGCCGGTGGCGATCAGATCGTCGACGAGAATCACCCGCTCGCCGGGGAGGACCGCGTCCTCATGCATCTCCATTTCGTCGACGCCATATTCGAGCTCATAGGCGATCGAGACGACGCGATGCGGCAGCTTGCCCTTCTTGCGAATCGGGATGAAGCCGGCGGAAAGCTGATGCGCCACCGCGCCTCCCAGGATGAAGCCGCGCGCCTCCATCCCAGCGACCTTGTCGATCTTGCCGCCGCACCAGGGCTGCACGAGTTCGTCGACCGCCTTGCGGAACGCCTTGGCGTCGCCGAGCAGGGTGGTGATGTCGCGAAAGAGGATTCCCTTCTTGGGATAATCGGGAATGGTGCGAATGGCGGCGGCAAGCGGCATGAAACGGCCTTGCGATCAGCGGCGAAGGTGGCCGCGTGGATGGAATGGCGAAACCGCCACGCTCAAAGAGATACACGGATGGCGGGGGAGGGCGCAAATGAGGGGGCGTGGCTGGGGACGGCCTTCGCGCACGGGTGCGCCCGATCACTCCTTGTTGTCGCCCCTGAATTTCCGGCCAAGATCTCCAAAAAGAACTTGGCAAAAAAGAACAAATCGTGCACACTGCAGTTCAGGGTCGAGCGCGCTCTTTCGCCCAGCGCCCCTTGCCTCGCGAACGCCCTCGCAGCCGCATTGCCTGCGCCTAGCTAACCGTGTCAGAAGGAATTTTCAGCCGTGAGCCAAGCCAATCTCCGCCTCGTGGAAGGGACTTCCGTGGACAAGACCAAGGCGCTCGACGCCGCTCTGTCGCAGATCGAGCGCGCATTCGGCAAAGGTTCGATCATGCGGCTGGGCAAGAACCAGAAGGCCGTCGAGATCGAGACGATCTCGACGGGCTCGCTGGGGCTCGACATCGCGCTGGGCGTCGGCGGCCTGCCGCGCGGCCGCGTCGTTGAAATTTACGGGCCGGAATCCTCGGGCAAGACCACCCTCACCCTGCATGTCATCGCCGAGGCGCAGAAATTGGGCGGCGTCTGCGCCTTCGTCGACGCGGAACATGCGCTGGATCCGATCTACGCCCGCAAGCTCGGCGTCAATCTCGAAGATCTCTTGATTTCGCAGCCCGACACCGGCGAGCAAGCGCTCGAAATCACCGACACGCTGGTGCGCTCTGGCGCCGTCGACGTGCTCGTCGTCGATTCGGTGGCGGCGCTGACGCCCCGCGCCGAAATCGAGGGCGAGATGGGCGACGTGCAGCCGGGCCTGCAGGCGCGGCTGATGAGCCAGGCGTTGCGCAAGCTTACCGCCTCGATCGCCCGCTCCAACACGCTCGTCATCTTCATCAATCAGATCCGCATGAAGATCGGCGTGATGTACGGTTCGCCGGAGACGACGACCGGCGGCAATGCGCTGAAATTCTACGCCTCGGTGCGGCTCGACATCCGCCGCATCGGCGCGATCAAGGACCGCGACGAGACGACCGGCAACCAGACCCGCGTCAAAGTGGTCAAGAACAAGGTGGCGCCGCCGTTTAAACAGGTCGAATTCGACATCATGTATGGCGAGGGCGTCTCCAAATTCGGCGAATTGATCGATCTTGGCGTCAAGGCCGGCGTCGTCGAGAAGTCGGGCGCCTGGTTCTCCTACGACAGCCAGAGACTCGGCCAGGGCCGCGAGAACGCCAAGAGCTTTTTGAAGCAAAACCCCGAGGCCGCGCAGCGCATCGAACAGGCGATCCGCGAGAACGCCGGGCTGATCGCCGAGCGTATTCTTGACGCGCCGGATGAAAACGAGGCCTAGGCCGTGTGGACTCTAAGGATTCCATTTTAGGCGCAAATCAAATTCAAGGCGGCCTTTGGGGAGGCGGCCTTGGGTGTGATGGACCGACTGGTTTTACCGACGTGGCTTGGGAGCGGATGGCGCCGTGGATCGTGCGCACGGGCTCTCCCTGGCGTGATCTTCCGGAAGCGTTTGGGGGTTGGAACAGCGTGTTCCGGCGTTTCAGTCGAGCCTCAAGGGGGCTCAGGGCTCCGAATCCAGGTTAACGAGGGGTCATCTCACCTCGTCATGGCCGCGCTTGTCGCGGCCATCCACGCGATGACGCGAGGCAAATGTGAGGATATGAGCCGAACCTACCGTCTCCGCGCGATGCGCTTCGCGATTGACCGGCGTGGATGCCCGGCACAAGGCCGGGCATGACGGCTGAGAGTGAGCTGAAATTAACCAGAGTTCGAAGCCCTGCAAGGGGGCTGGCGGCGAGTTTTTTTCGAGCGGATGTCTGATGATCCGGACTTCGAATATCTGATCGTCGACTCCACCTTCGCCGATCACTTGCGTCACGCCATCGCCGCCAAGGGCGCGCTCGCCGTCATCCCCAACACCTCTGCGACTGCGAAGGCGAAGACGCCACGCGCGCGGACGATCGAGAATTTGCATGAATATGCGTCAAAATATGCGCCAGGTGAGAGCGCCAGCGCCCAAACAGATCGCGGCCGCCGTGATTGGGAATGCGCTCGAATGGTACGATTTCGTCGTCTACGGCTTTTTTGCTTCCGTTCTGGCGCAGGCGTTTTTTCCAAGCCGAGATGAGACGGCCTCTCTCTTGCTGGCGCTCGCGACCTTTGGCGCGGGCTTCTGCACGCGCCCGCTCGGCGGCCTCTTCTTCGGATTTTACGCGGATCGCAAAGGGCGAAAGGCGGCGCTGCAACTCATCATGTTCGTTATGACCGTCGCGATCGCCGTCATCGCCTTCGCCCCGACCTATGCGACGATCGGCCTCTTCGCGCCCATGCTCGTCGTGATCGGCCGACTGTTGCAAGGTTTTGCGACCGGCGGAGAATTCGCCAGTTCGACCGCGTTTCTGATCGAAGTCGCGCCCCTTGATCGGCGCGGAGTCTATGGCTCTCTGCAGATGGTCGGGCAGGGCCTGTCGATCCTGCTCGGGACGCTTGCCGGCATGGTCGTCGCAGGCGTCTTTTCGGTTGAAGCGCTGCACGACTGGGCCTGGCGACTGCCCTTTTTCGCTGGCCTGCTGATCGGCCCGGTAGGGCTCTATGTCAGACGTCATCTCGACGAAACGCCAGCCTTCAAGGCGTCGCCGCAGGAAGAAGGCGTCGCGCGCGCGTTTCTCGACCTCGTTCGGCGGCGGGGTGATCGACTTCTCGCCTGTTTCGCCGCCACGATCGGCGCGACGATTTCCTTTTACGTGATCCTCATCTACATGCCGACCTATGGAAAGACGGAGATGGGACTGAGCCTCGCTCAGTCCTTCGTCGCCCAGGCGCCCGGTCTTCTGTTGCTGATCGTGCTGACGCCGTTGATCGGCGCTCTCTCCGACGCGATCGGCAGGCGTCCCTTGCTCCTCGCGTCTTATGGGATGCTTCTCCTTTGCGTCTATCCGCTGTTCGTCTGGCTGCAGGCCGAGCGCACTCTGTTGGCGCTTACAGCGGCGCAGACGGCCTTCTGCGTCATTCTCTCGGGCCTCTTTGGCGCGCTCTCGACGGCGCTCGCGGAGCAGTTTCCCACGCATGTCCGCACCGTGGGACTCGCGATCGCCTATAATGTCGCGGTGATGATCTTCGGCGGCTTCGCGCCCTTCATCGTCGCCTGGCTGATCGACTACCTCGCCACGCCGATCGCGCCGGCCTTCTATCTGATGTTCGGGGCGGTCGTCGGATTGATGGGCGTCGCGGGTCTACGCGAGCGGCGCGATGAATGGCTCGAATGAAAGCGCTTGGCCGCGATGATTGTTGACTGAGTTGGAGCGATGGGAGGTTTTCATGAAGAGAATTGCTGCTTTGATTGCCTTGATCGTCATGGCGCAGCCGATCCTGCTCCAGGAGGCAGCCGCTAGACCCGCGAAATGCGTCGTGCTGGGCAACGGCATGACGCCCTATAGGGGAACGTGCAACTTCATGCCAGACGATGGCGGCAGCTTCGCGGTCGAGCCGATCGGAAAATCTGGATTTGACAGCGTGACGATGGTCAGCGTCACGATTATGTCGCCGGGCGTCGCCCAAGTCAGGGGACTCACTCGCGACGGCATCAGCTCTCTCTGGGGAGAGGCGAAGCGCTCCAAGACCGATCCCGCCTGCTGGCTCGGAAGCGACTTCAAGATCTGCGTCTACTGACCAAAACAAAAGCGGCGCCGAAGCGCCGCTTTGCAAATGCTTGCCTTGAAGATCGCGAAGCTTAGCGCTTCGAGAACTGGAAGCTGCGGCGGGCTTTCCGCTTGCCGTATTTCTTGCGCTCGACGACGCGGGAGTCGCGCGTCAGGAAGCCTTCCTTCTTGAGCGCGGGACGCAGGTCCGGCTCGTAAGCGGTCAGCGCCTTGGCGAGGCCATGGCGCACCGCGCCGGCCTGACCCGAAAGTCCGCCGCCGGCGACCGTAACGACGATGTCATATTGACCCGCGCGCTTGGTGACGCCGAAGGGCTGGGCCAGAATCATGCGCAGCACCGGGCGGGCGAAATAGACTTCGACGTCGCGGCCGTTGACGGTGATCTTGCCGGGGCCCGGCTTGATCCAAACGCGCGCGACGGCGTTTTTGCGCTTGCCGGTCGCATAGGCGCGGCCCTGCTTGTCGAGCTTTTGCACATAGCGCGGCGACTCGGGCGCCGTGGCGACGCTTCCCTGAAGGTCGGAAAGCGAGGAAAGAGTGGTCTCGGCCATGATCAGGCGCTCCGGCTATTCTTGACGTTCAGGGCGGCGACGTCGAGCGTCTGTGGGCTCTGCGCCTCATGCGGATGTTCCGCGCCCTTATAGACGCGCAGATTGCCGAACTGCTTGCGGCCCAGGGGGCCTCGCGGCAGCATGCGCTGCACGGCCTTCTCCAGGACGCGCTCCGGGAAGCGCCCGTCGAGAAGGAACTTCGCCGAGCGTTCCTTGATGCCGCCGGGAAAGCCCGTGTGGTGGTGATAGACCTTCTGGTCGCGCTTGCGGCCGGTCAGCACCACCTTTTCGGCGTTGATGACGATGATGTTGTCGCCGTCGTCCATATGCGGCGTGAACGTCGCCTTGTGCTTGCCGCGCAGACGCAGCGCGATGATGGAGGCGAGGCGGCCGACGATGAGCCCGGAGGCGTCGATCAGCACCCACTTCTTTTCGATGTCGGCGGGTTTCGCCGAATAGGTGTTGCCAAACATGGGATGAGAATTCCGTGTGAACGGTGTGTTCGGATGGGCGTGGATAGGCGATGCGGCAGGAGGGGTCAAGTAATTTTTGCGCGGCAAAGTCTCTACAACGCCAAGAAAACTGGGCGCTGGGGTTTGTTGGTATTATGATACCTTACACTCCGCCCCGATCTGGAGTGAGATTGCGACGCGATTTGGCCGGGACAAGCCCGGCCATGACGCCATAGGAGACCTGCGTCCGGGCGCTCGCTACTGATGCAGCGCTTCGCCATGCAGCGCGATGTCGAGGCCCTCGCGTTCATCGTCGTAAGTCACGCGAAGCGGCGTGATCATCGAGACAATTTTGAGCGTCACGAAAGTGCCGATCACGCACCAGACGATCGTGACGAGGACGCCGATCGCCTGCACGTAAAGCTGATGCGGATCGCCTTCCAACAGACCCGCGACGCCCGGATCGCCTTCCGAAGCCGTGATCGCGCGGGTGGCGAAGACTCCGGCGAGCAGCGTGCCCATGATGCCGCCGACGCCATGCACGCCGAAAACGTCGAGCGTGTCGTCGTAGCGGAATTTGTATTTGGCCACGGTGCAGAACCAATAGCAGACGCCGCCGGCGATCATCCCGATGACGACGCCGTGCCAAGGCAGGACATAGCCCGAGGCCGGCGTGATTGTGCCCAGACCGGCGACGGCGCCCGAGATGACGCCGAGCACCGACGGCTTGCCGCGCTGGAGCCACTCCAGCCCGCTCCACACCAGCGCGCCGGCGCAGGCGGCGAGATGCGTCGCCACAATGGCGAAGACCGCGCGGGAATTGGCGGCGAGCGCCGAGCCGCCATTGAAGCCGAACCAGCCGACCCAGAGCAATCCGGTTCCGACGACGGCGAGCGAGAGATCGAAGGGCGAAAGGTTTTCGCGCCCGAACCCGACGCGATTGCCGAGAACGAGCGCGCAGACGAGGCCGGCGATTCCGGCGTTGATGTGCACGACCGTCCCGCCGGCGAAATCGAGGAGGCCCAGCTTCTGCAGAAATCCGCCGCCCCAGACCCAATGCGCGGAAGGCACATAGACGATGAACAGCCACAGCGCGCAAAACAGCATGAAGGCCGAGAACTTCATGCGTTCGGCGACGGAGCCGGCGACCAGCGCGCAGGTGATCACCGCGAAGGTCATCTGATAGAGCATGAACAGGATTTCGGGGATCGTCTTGGCGAATGGGCTCACCGTGTCGAGGCCGATCCCTGCAAGCAGCGCCCGCGACGCGTCGCCGATATAGGCGCCCTCGCCGCTGAAGGCGAGACTGTAGGCGACTCCGATCCACAGTAGCGAGACGAGCGCGGTGGCGATGAGGCTCTGCGCCATGCTGGCGAGCACATTCTTCTTGCGCACCATGCCGCTGTAAAAGAGCGCGAGCCCCGGCAGCGTCATCATCAGCACCAGCGCGGTGGCGGCGATCATGAAGGCGGTGTCGGCGGCGTCGATCTTGCCCCCGCCGTCCTGCGCGAGAGCGGGTTGCGAGACCAGGAAAGCCGCCAGCGCGGCCGCCGCTGCTGAAATCGAGCGGCGCAATGTGTCGCCCTCATGCTGAGGAGCGCCTGAAAGGCGCGTCTCGACGCGCGAGGGCGAGAGATGCTGCAGGAGCGGATTTCCCCGTCCTTCGAGACGCCCGCGTTGCGGGCTCCTCAGGATGAGGAAATCCTTACTCAAGCTGCGCGCAAACGAGCTCTGCATCGTGAATCCTGATTGATGATTGGGAAGGCGCTTAGAGCGCGTCGGTGTCGGTTTCGCCGGTGCGGATGCGCATGGCGCGCTCCAGCGGCGAGACGAAAATTTTGCCGTCGCCGATATGGCCGGTGTAGGCGGCGAGCCTGATCGCCTCGATGGCGCGATCGACGAGCGCTTCAGGAAGCGCGATGTCGATCTTAACCTTGGGCAGGAACGCGACGATATATTCGGCGCCGCGATAGATTTCGGCATGGCCCTTCTGTCGGCCATAGCCTTTCACTTCGGTCGCGGTCATTCCGTGCACGCCGATTTCCGTCAGCGCCTCGCGCACCTCGTCGAGCTTGAAGGGTTTAATAATCGCCGTGATGATCTTCATTTGCGCAGACATGCCCTCATGGTTGGCGAATTGAACATTGTCTCAGCAATTGGCATGCCATTATGCGCAGAAAATAATCGTTTTCCATCTTGGCGTCGAGTTTGAGTCTGGCCAGTCGTGAGGCGCCTAGCGGCTAAGTTTTGTACACTTTGCGTACACTGGCGGCTGGTGTGGACGCAGCTCGCCGCCTGCGCCGCTACGCCGCTTGAGATGAGCGATCTTTCCCTTTTGTGTGATGCGGGCGCCCGCTAGAGGTAGAAGCCGATCGTCGGGAGAGCAGAAAGCGGCGGAAGCGGATGAAGCTTGAAGACTGGTCGCCCGAGGCGACCCCCATCGATTTCGTTAATAAGGAAGACTGGCCCGAACGCCGCGCGAAGCTTCCCGAGCCTACAGCGCGTCTCGCGGAGCTTGCGGGATTTGAGGCGAAGCCCGGCTCGCTTCTGATCGCGCCGGACGCCGACGGCGCGCCGCGGGTCTTTTTCGGCGCGGAGGGCAGGGCGCCAAAGGCGCGCGATCCGTTCTTTGCCGGAAAGCTCGCGACTGCGCTGCCCAAGGGGCTCTACCGGTTTGGCGATGGCGTCGACACGCCGGCGCAGGCGGCGCTGGCGTTCCTTCTGTCGACCTATTCCTTCTCGCGCTACAAGGCGCCAAAGAAGGAGGTCCCGCGTCTGTGCGCGCCGCAGAGTATTGACCGCGCGCGCATCGAGCGCATCGCCGGAGCCGTCGCCCTCGGGCGCGATCTCGTGAATACGCCGACCAACGACATGGGGCCGGAGGCGCTCGCCGAAGCGGCGCTCGCTCTCGGCGCGAAACATGGCGCCAAGACTCGCGTCATTGTCGGCGACGCTTTGCTCGCGGAAAACTTCCCCTTGATTCACGCCGTCGGGCGCGCGGCTGCGGAGGCGCCGAGGCTCGTCGAATTTGAGCATGGCCCGGAGGACGGTCTGCGCGTCACGCTCGTCGGCAAGGGGGTCTGCTTCGATACGGGCGGGCTCGACATCAAGCCTTCGAGCGCGATGGCGCTGATGAAGAAGGACATGGGCGGCGCCGCGACGACCCTGTCGCTTGCGGCGATGCTGCTTGACGGCAATGCGCCGGTCCGTTTGCGCGTGCTGCTTCCGATCGTCGAGAATTCGATTTCGGCGTCGGCGTTTCGAACCAGCGACATTTACCGCAGCCGCAAAGGGCTGAGCGTCGAAGTCGGCAACACCGACGCCGAGGGCAGGCTCATCCTTGCCGATGCGCTCGCCTATGCGAGCGAAACGCCCTCCGATCTGCTGTTCGATTTCGCGACGCTGACGGGCGCCGCGCGCGTCGCGCTCGGTCCTGAAATTCCGCCGTTCTATACCGGCGATGACGCGCTTGCCCAAGAGATCGCCGGGCAGGCTGGCGCCGTGAACGATCCCGTGTGGCGGATGCCTCTATGGGACAATTACGACAGCGGTCTCGACGGCAAGATCTCCGATCTGGTCAATGTCACGAGCGGCTCCTTCGCCGGATCGATCACCGCCGCGCTATTCCTGAGGCGCTTCGTGGCGGATCCGAAGCGCTGGGCGCATTTCGACGTATACTGCTGGAATCCGTCGACGAAGCCCGGCCGCCCGGAAGGCGGCGAGGTGCAGGCGGCGCGCCTGCTTTATGAATTGATCGAGGCGCGCGCCGAGCAGAGGAACGCGAAGCCGTGAGCGAAGATTTCGATCGGCGGCTGACGCCCGCGCGCCCAGAAGTCGCCGCCGCCTATCTGAAGGGACGCGTGACCGCCAACCGCTATGTGGAAGGCGTCGCGATGGAGGTCAGAGACTGCGTCGTCGATCTTCGGCGTGAACCACGTCCCGACGCCGCCGTCGACACTCAGGCGATCTACGGCGAGCGCGTCACAGTTTACGATGAGGAGGAAGGCTGGGCCTGGGCGCAACTTGCGCGCGACAATTATGTCGGCTGGATCGCAGCGAATACGCTATGGCGCGAATTGAGCGCGCCGACGCATCGAATCTGTGTTCCACGGACCTTCATTTATCCGGGTCCGAACATCAAATTGCCGCCGCTCAACGCGCTGCCGCTCGGCGCCGAAGTCGCGATCACGGAAGAGCGGGGCGGCTTTGGCGTGACGCCGGAGCTCGGATTCATCTATCGCAAACATCTCGCGCCGCGCGAGGCGAAGGCGCCCGACTTTGTCGCCGTGGCCGAGACGCTTCTAGGCGCGCCCTATCTCTGGGGCGGCAAGTCTTGGATGGGCGTTGATTGCTCCGGACTGTTGCAGGTTTCCTTGCTGATGGCGGGGATGAAAGCGCCGCGCGACACCGATATGCAGGAAGCGGCGCTCGGCGCTCGGCTCGATCCCGGCGCGCCGTTGATGCGCGGCGACATCGTCTTTTGGAAAGGCCATGTCGGCGTCATGCGCGACCCCGTGACGCTGCTTCATGCAAACGCCACGCATATGCAAGTCGCCAGCGAGCCGCTCGACGTCGTGCGCGCGCGTAACGAGGCGGCGGGGGCTGGACCGGTCACCAGCGTGAAGCGCTTGGCGAAAGACCTTTCGGCATGACGAAAAGGCTTTATCTGGAAGATCTTCGCGTTGGGCAGCGGTTGCGCTCAGCGAGCGTCACGATCACCGCGCAGGACATCATCCGCTTCGCGCGCGACAGCGATCCGCAGTATTTTCATCTCGACGAAGAGGCGGCCAAACACAGCATGTTCGGCGGGCTCGTCGCCAGCGGTTGGCAAACCGGCGCGCTGAGCGTGAAGCTCCTCATCGACTCAGCCGACCCGCCTTTCGCAGGCGGCCTCGTCGGCGTTGAGGCGCATATCGCCTGGAAACTCCCGGTGCGGCCGGGCGATTCCTTAAGGGTAGAAGCCGAAGTCACGCGGATTGTTCATCCGCGCCGCTATGCCGATCGCGGCTTTGTCTCAATGGATATGGCGACCTACAACCAGCGCGGTGAAGTCGTGCTGACGCAGAGCGTCACGGTCGTCGCCTTCCGCGACCCTGCGCGGGCAGGCGAAAGTTCAAACGACGCTACGGCGATTCCGGGATCATTTTCCGGCGACTGAGTTGCCCGGAATGGGCTCCGCCTCGTTGCGAAAGGCCGCTGCGAAGAGCGCGCGCGTATACTCGCTCTTGGGCTGGGAAAACACCTGGCTCGCCGGCCCTTCCTCGACCACCTTGCCATAGCGCATGACGATGAGATGGGCGGCGAGCGCCTTCACGACGCGCAGATCGTGACTGATGAAGAGATAGGCGAGCGCGCGGCGACGCTGCAGGTCGCGCAAGAGATCGATGATCTGCGCCTGCACGGACATGTCGAGCGCCGAGGTCGGCTCGTCGAGCACGACGAATTTCGGTTCGAGCACAATGGCGCGGGCGATGGCGATCCGCTGCCGCTGGCCGCCGGAAAATTCGTGCGGGTAGCGGTCCATCGTCGATGGATCGAGCCCGGTTTCCTGCAGCGCGCGCGCAACGATTTCGCGGCGCTGATTGAGCGTAAGTTCGGGCCGCTGAACGGTCAGTCCTTCGGCGACGATTTCCGCGACCGACATGCGCGGCGAGAGAGAGCCGTAAGGGTCTTGGAAGACGATTTGCATGTCGCGGCGAAGCGGACGCATGGCGTCGACGCTTTTGCCGTCGATGCGCTCTCCGAGAAAGACGATCGGACCTTCCGAGCGGATGAGCCGCAGCATCGCCAGCGCCAGCGTCGTCTTGCCGGAGCCCGACTCGCCGACGACGCCGACGGTCGCGCCCTCGCGCACTGAAAGAGTGACGCCGTCCACCGCCTTCACATGGCCGACGATCCGACGCATGAAGCCGCGTCGGATCGGAAACCAGACGCGCAGTTGCTCGGCCGATGCGACGACGGGCGCTTGCGTGTTTTCGATAATCGGCGCGCCCTTGGGCTCCGCCGTGAGCAGCGCCTTGGTGTAGGGATGCTGCGGCGATGTGAAGACCTCTCCCACCTCGCCCTGCTCGACGATGCGGCCCTGCTGCATCACGCAGACCGTATCGGCGAAACGGCGCACGAGCCTAAGGTCGTGGGTGATGAACAGCATCGCCATGCCGTAGGTTTTTTGTAGCCGCTCGAGCAGCGCGAGAATCTGCGCCTGAACCGTGACGTCGAGCGCAGTGGTCGGCTCGTCGGCGATCAGCAGATCTGGCTTGTTGGCGAGCGCCATGGCGATCATGACACGCTGACGCTGGCCGCCCGAGAGCTGATGCGGATAGGCGCTCAGCCGCGCCTGAGGATCAGGGATACCGACTTCGCCCAGAAGCTCAATGACTCGGTTCCGAACCGCGTCTTCGCCGCGCATGCCATGCAGTTCGAGAATCTCCGCAATCTGCCGCTCGATCATGTGCAGCGGATTGAGCGACGTCATCGGCTCCTGAAACACCATTGTGATGCCCGCGCCACGAATGGCGCGCAGACGATTGTCGTCGACCGTGAGCATATTATCGCCGTCGAACAGCGCCTCTCCGGACGCGATCGCGCCAGGGGGGAGCAGGCGTACGATCGACAGAGCGCTGATCGACTTGCCGGAACCGGATTCGCCGACGAGCGCCAGCGTCTTGCCCCGCTCAAGAGAAAAGGAGATCCGGTCGACGGCCTTGGTCTCGTGCCCGCCTTGCCGAAAGGTGACCGAGAGATCGCGAATGTTGAGGAGGGGGCCAATGGTCATGCGAGCGCACGTAGTTCGTCGATGGTCGACGCGTCGAGATTGATCGCTCGAATTCCCTCGGGGACGGCAAGTCGCCGATCGGCCGTAACAAAGGCTGCGCAATTATGAAGTTTTGCCGTCGCGACATGAATTGCGTCCGGCATTCTCAAGGATTTCACAGTGGCTCTCAGCATTGCCGCCTGCATCAGCACATGCCGATCAATCGGGAAAGTTTCTATAGTCGAAGAACAATCGAACAACGCTTCATATGCATCGCACAATTCTCTGTCTCCGGTCTCGAAGGGTTTCGTCAGCAGTTCTGCAACGACGAGTTCGCTGATCACGCCGACGGCTCCGCCTCCTCTGATATGATCGAGCACCATTCTTCCTCGCGTGATCGGAACATCGTCATTTTCAAATGCATCGATGAAAACATTCGCGTCGAGGTAAATTCTCACGCTCATCGCTCACGATGATCCCATTCATCGCGAAGCGAGCGAACATGAGCATTCACCTCCTCAAGTGAATGAAATGTATTGCGACGTAGATGCTCATATTTCGAGAACCAGTCGTGGCGCGAACCCGACTCTACGCTCTCCACCTCAATTGTGATCGTCACCCGCTTTTCGGCGCCGATTTCATCTCGTAAGTCGTCGGGAAGCTTCGCCGCAGGGTAGTGTTGACGCACAATTCTGTTCATCGTGATGCTCCGCCTGCAATCTACCACGCCGTCACCGGAAATTCTTCCTCGGGT
The DNA here is from genome assembly GCF_015709545.1 of Methylocystis sp. H4A. Classification (NCBI taxonomy): domain Bacteria; kingdom Pseudomonadati; phylum Pseudomonadota; class Alphaproteobacteria; order Hyphomicrobiales; family Methylocystaceae; genus Methylocystis; species Methylocystis sp. H4A. The sequence goes on from NZ_JADNQY010000025.1 coordinate 240,370, forward strand.
CAAAGGCGTCGCGGACCGCCTCGCCGACAAAGACCAGAAGCGACAGCATCAGCGCGATGATCGCGAAGCCGGTCAGTCCCAGCCATGGGGCCTGGAGATTGGATTTTGCCTGCAGCAGCAGTTCGCCGAGCGAGGGCGAGCCCGGCGGCAGGCCAAACCCCAGAAAGTCCAGCGCCGTGAGCGTGGTGATCGACGAGTTGAGAATGAAGGGCAGGAAGGTCAGCGTCGCCACGGTGGCGTTCGGCAGCAGGTGCTTGACGATAATCTTGAAATTGCTCAGCCCAAGCGCGCGCGCCGCGTTGACATATTCGAAGTTGCGCGCGCGCAGGAACTCGGCGCGAACGACATGCACCAGCGACACCCAGGAGAAGAGCAACAGGATGCCGAGCAGCACGAAAAAGCCGGGCGTCAGGAAGGAGGAAATGATGATGAGCAGATAGAGCTGCGGCAGCGACGACCAGACCTCGATGAAGCGTTGGAACACAAGATCGACGCGCCCGCCGAAGTAGCCCTGAATCGCCCCCGCGGCGACGCCGACGATCGAGGAGATCGTCGCCAGGATCAGTCCGAACAGCACCGAGATGCGAAATCCATAAAGCAGGCGCGCGACGACGTCGCGGCCCTGATCGTCGGTGCCGAGCCAATTATATTCGAGCGCGGCGCAGCCGCGATTGGGCTGGCCAGGCCGCAGACCTTTCGCCGCGGCGACCTCGCATTGCTGCTGCGTCAGCATCCAGGTCGGCGGCGAGGGCGCGGGCGTCGGCAGCTCGAGATTATGCGTGTCATAGGAAAAGCGAATCGGCGGCCAAAGCATCCAGCCATGCGCTTTGATTTCGTCGGCGATGACAGGATCGCGATAATCGGTGCGGGCCAGGAAGCCGCCGAATTTTTCTTCCGGATAGGACACGAAGGCGGGGAACAGCAATTGGCCCTTGTACCAGGCCAGAATCGGCCGGTCGTTCGCCAGGAAGTTCGAGCCGAGCGCCATGATGAACAGCGTCATGAAGACCCAGAACGACCAATAGCCGCGCTTGTTCGCCTTGAAACTGTCGAGGCGTCGCCGGTCGAGCGGCGTGAGCCGCAGCCAGCCTTCGCGATGAAGGGGCGGGGCGAGGTGAGTTTCGGCGTCGGCTGCTGCGCTCACCGTCACACCTCGCGCGTTTCGAAATCGATGCGCGGATCGATCCAGGTATAGGTGAGATCGGACAGGAGATTCACCACAAGTCCGAGCAGCGCAAAGATATAGAGGTTGGCGAAGACGACCGGATAGTCGCGATTGACGATGCTCTCGAAGGAAAGATAGCCCAGTCCATCAAGCGAAAAGATCGTTTCGATCAGCACCGAGCCGGTGAGAAAGGCGTGTACGAAGGCGCCGGGAAAGCCGGCGATGACGATCAGCATGGCGTTGCGAAACACATGTCCATAGAGCACGCGCCGCTCGGTCAGGCCCTTCATGCGCGCCGTCTGCACATATTGCTTGCGGATCTCGTCGAGGAAAGAGTTCTTTGTCAGAAACGTCTGCGTGGCGAAGGCCCCCAGCGTCATCGCGGAGACGGGCAGAATGATGTGCCACAGATAGTCCTTGACCTTGTCGAACAGCGACAGCTGCCAGAAATCGTCCGAGGTCAGGCCGCGCAGCGGAAAAATCTGCCAGAAGGAGCCGCCGGCGAAGAGCACGATTAGCAGCATCGCAAAAAGAAAACTCGGAATGGCGTAGCCGACGATGATGGCGTTGGACGTCCACATGTCGAATTTCGTTCCATCGCGCACCGCTTTGGCGATGCCGAGCGGAATTGAAATGGAATAAGAGAGAAGCGTCATCCAGAGGCCGAGCGAAATCGAGACGGGAAGCTTTTCTCCGATCAGCTTGAGGACGCTCTCGTCGCGAAAATAGCTGCGCCCGAAATCGAACATCGCATAATTCTTCACCATCAGCAGGAATCGCTCCCACGCCGGCTTGTCGAAGCCGAACTGCTTTTCGAGTTCCGCGATGAATTTCGGGTCGAGTCCCTGCGCTCCGCGATATTTGGAGGCGGTTTCGGCAGCCATCGTTCCGGTCTGGCTCGCGCCGCCCTGTCCGACGTCGCCGCCCCCGCCGGAAAAGCGTCCGGTCGCGCCGACGTCGAAGCCTTGCAGTTGCGCGATGATGCGCTCCACAGGACCGCCCGGCGCGAACTGCACGATGACGAAGGAGATGAGCATGATGCCGAGGATCGTCGGGATCATCAGCAGCACGCGGCGGGCGATATAGGCTCCCATTAACGTCTCGCGTTCTTTTGCATCGGCCGCATTTCGGCTCCCGACGGACTGCGCCGGGAAATCCTCTTAGCGTCCCGTGAAGTTGATTTTTTTCGCCTTATCTTCGTCCCACCACCAGGTCCACAGCACGCCGGTGTCGAACTTCGGCGGGCGCTCGGGCTGGCCGAAGAGATCCCAATAGGCGAAGCGATGCACCGGATTATACCAGTGCGGGACCCAATAGCGCTGCGCGCGCAAAGCGCGGTCGAGCGCGCGGCTGCAGGTGACGAGCTCTTCGCGCGTTTGCGCCTGGAGCGCCTTTTCGACGAGCGAGTCGATCGCCGGATTGGAGACCCCCGGCAGGTTGCGCGAGCCGGGCACATTGGCGGTCTTCGAGCTGAAATAAGCGCGAAGCTCCTCTCCGGGGTTCCAGCTCATCATCAGCACGTCATGAACGACGTCGAAGTCAAAGTTTTCAAGTCGCTGCTTGTACTGCGCGGCGTCGACGACGCGGATGTGGGCGTTGACTCCGAGAAGCTTCAAATTCTTGATGTAGGGCTGGGTGTGCCGCTCGAAGACGTTGGAATTGTCGAGAAACTCGAATTCCAGCGGCGTTCCGTCGGGCAAGCATAGAACGCCATCCTTGCGCGTGCAGCCGGCCGCGACGAACAGATCATTCGCCTTTTTGAGCAGGACGCGATCCTGACCCGTGCCGTCGGAAATCGGCGCGACGAAGGGCTCGCCAAAAACTTCCGCGGGCAGATCAGCGCGATAGGGCTCCAGCAGCGCCTTTTCCTGTTCGCTCGGCAAGCCTTTCGCTTCAAGCTCGGAGTTCTCGAAATAGGAGGAGATGCGCTTATAGGCGTCATACATCAGGTTGCGGCTTGTCCATTCGTAATCGAAGGCGTAGCCGATCGCTTCGCGCACCCGCGGATCTTTAAAAATCTTGCGGCGCGTGTTGAAGAACCATCCCTGGATCTGCGGAATATTGTTGTTGGGCGTCGTCGTTCGCTTGACGCGCCCGTCCTTGAACGCCGGAAAATCATAGCCCGTGGCCCAAACGCGCGCGATGTTTTCCTCTCGCTCAGTGAATGCGCCGGCCTTGAAGGCTTCGAAGGCGACCTGGCTGTCGCCGAAATATTCGAAGCGCACGACGTCGAAATTTGCCTGGCCTGTCGTGATCGGCAAGCCCTTCGCCCAATAGTCGGGATTGCGATGATAGGCGATGTAGCGGCCCTGCTCGAAGGCGCCGACCTTGTAGGGCCCGGAGCCGAGCGGCGGCTCCAATGTCGTCGCTGCGAAGTCGCGGTCCTTGTAATAGGCGCGCGAAAAGATCGGCTGACCCACGACGCTGAGCGGCAGATCGCGCGTGCGGTCTGGCGCGAAGCGCAGCACGAGAACGTCGTCCGCCTCCGCTTCGGCGCTTTCGAGGTCACGCAGCATCTGGCTGATGACAGGATGGCCTTTGCTCTTGAGGATGTTGAGGGAAAAGGCCGCGTCATGCGCCGTGAGCGGCGAGCCGTCGTGAAACCGCGCCTCTTTACGCAACAGAAAAGCGTAAGTGAGCTTGTCAGGCGAGATGCGTACTTTCTTGGCGACGAGGCCGTAGTAGGCGTCGCGCTCGTCGAGGCTCTGATTCATCAGACTGTCGAAGACGAGCGTCATGCCCGTCGCAGGATTGCCCCGCAGCACATAGGCGTTGAAACTGTCGTAGGTCGAGCTTGCCGGCGACAGCGCCAAAGTCCCTCCCTTGGGGGCTTTTGGATTCACGTACCCGAAATATTTGAAGTCGGCCGGTTCGCCAAGGTCGCCGAAGGTCGAAAGGCCGTGGCTCTCGACTTCGCCCTGGGCGAGAGGACCGAAGCGGTTGGGCGCGCCGGTCGGCGGCGTTTCGGGCTTGGCCAGAACGCGCGGCGCGACCAATGCGGCGGCGCCGGCGCCGATAACAGAGCGACGGGACAGGCGAATGCGCGTCAGATCGACGATTGTGGAACGAGCCAAATGTGACCTCAGGCGGAGGAAGGGCGCTTGCCCATGAGCCGCAATTATGCCGGTTTTTTTGCGGGTTCGCGAGCGGCCCGTTAAGGACCGTCACGCCGCTTTGGCCCTTTGTAGCAAAAATGCGCGACGCGCGCCCAGGGGGAAGTCGAAATGAACTCTGTCAGCCTAGGCCTTCGCGAGCAAGCATTCGTCGGCGGGCTTTGGGTCGGCGCCGACAGCGGCGCAACCTTCGCCGTCAACAACCCGGCGACAGGCGCGGTCCTCGGCCAAGTTCCCGACATGGGCGCAGCCGAGACGCGCCGGGCGATCGAGTCTTGCGCGCGGGCGCTGCCGGGCTGGCGCGATCGCGCCGCCAAGGAGCGCGCGCATATCATGCGCCGCTGGTTCGAGCTGATCATGGCCGATGAGGAGCGGCTGGCGCGCATCATTACCGCGGAAATGGGCAAGCCACTCGCCGAGGCCCGCGGAGAAATCGCTTACGCCGCCAGCTTCATCGAGTGGTTCGCGGAGGAGGGCCGGCGCATCTATGGCGACGTCATACCCGGCCCGACCGATCGTCGGCTGCTCGTCTTCAAACAGGCGATTGGCGTCACAGCGGCGATTACGCCGTGGAATTTCCCGTCCGCCATGTTTGCGCGCAAGGTCGGCGCGGCGCTGGGCGCCGGCTGCACGATGGTGGTGAAGCCTGCCGAGCTGACGCCCTTCTCCGCGCTGGCGCTGGCGGAGCTTGCCGAACGCGCCGGCGTGCCTTCCGGCGTGATCAATGTGGTCACGGCGAAAGACCCGGCGCCGGTCGGGTTGGAGTTCACGCAAAATCCCCTCGTGCGCAAACTGACCTTCACCGGCTCGACCGAGGTCGGCAGGATTTTGCTGCGGCAAGCGGCCGAGAATATTCAGAAATGCTCGATGGAGCTTGGCGGCAACGCGCCGCTGATCATCTTTGAAGACGCCGATCTCGAGCGCGCCGTCGAGGGCGCGATCGCCACCAAATACCGCAACAGCGGTCAGACCTGCGTGTCGGCGAACCGCATCCTCGTGCATGCGTCGATCGTCGACGCCTTCGCCGAAAAACTCGCGGCGGCGGCTGGCGCGTTAAAGGTCGGCGAAGGGACGGAGGAGGGCGTCGCCATCGGTCCGCTGATTGAAGAAGCGGCGGTCGAAAAGGTCGAGCGTCACGTCGCCGACGCCGTCGCCCGCGGCGCAAAGATTCTCACCGGGGGCGCCCGCCACGCGCTCGGCGGTTCTTTCTTTCAACCCACGGTGCTCGCCAATGTGCCGGCCGACGCGCTCATCTTCAACGAGGAGACCTTCGGTCCCATCGCGCCGCTCATTTCCTTTAAAAGCGAGGCGGAAGCGGTGCGTCTCGCCAACGCCACGCCTTACGGTCTCGCCGCTTACTTCTACAGTCGCGACGTCGCCCGCGTCATCCGCGTCGCCGAGCAGTTGGAATTCGGCATGGTGGGCGTCAACGAGACGCTGATCTCGACCGAAGCGGCGCCCTTCGGCGGCGTCAAACACTCCGGTCTCGGCCGCGAAGGATCGCGCTACGGCGTCGATGATTACATCGAGATCAAATATGTCTGCCTTGGCGGGCTGTGATACGAAATCCGTTTGAACGGCTCGGCTGTCATTCCCGACGCGCGCAACGCGCGTGATCGGGAATCCAGAGCAAAACCAGCGTTCTTGGATTGGCCCTGGATTCCCGGTCAGGCCTTCGGCCTGCCGGGAATGACGCGGCCCAAGCGAACCGATCAGCCGGAATTTGTATGATCATTCGATCCTGATGCGGCCGTCGACGACGGGCGCGATCGCGCCGGCCTTTTCGATGGCGTCGATGATAACGTTCGTCAGCAGCGGACCCTCGAGGTCGCTGACCAGCGGTCTTCCGCGCGCAAGCGCGACATAGCCGTCCTTGCCACGCGCCAGGAAGTCGATCGTCGCAACCTTGTAGAGCTTCGTGTCGTCGAGCGGCTTGCCGCCGACCTCGATTGAAACAAGCCGCGCGCCAGGAACCGCGTCGCGCCGCACGACAATGCGGGCGCCGGAAATCTGGGCGAAGCGGCCGGCGTCCTTGCCGATCAGCCAGACGGCGTTTTCCAGGGCGGCGCGCAGATCGGCGCCTGAAAGCTCCAGAGTCACAAGCTGATTGTTGAACGGCAGCTCCTTGGCGATGTCCTTGCGCGTCAGCGTTGTCCCGGGAGCGTAGCTGCGGTTGCCGCGAATGCCGCCGCCGTTGATGATCGCAACGTCGGCGCCGGCGGCGGCGCGCATCGCGTCGGCGAAAAAGTCGCCGATCGCGGTCTCTTCACCGCGCACGCTCGCCTTTCGGCTGTCGAGCGGCGTCTTTGTGCGCCCGATGTCGACGTCGAGCGCCTTGTCGACCTCGGCTTCATATTGCGCGACGCGTTCTGCAATCGCGGCGTCCGGCGTCACGTCGGCCGTGTCGATGATGCGGAACCTGGGCGTCCAGCGCTTTACGCCGTCGTCGGCGATCCGCATCTCGACATCGATCGCAACGAGATTGACGCCGTCGGCCTGTGTCTCGCCGACCGCGGCGCGCCCGTCATAGGCGACCAGAAGATTATGGTCATGCCCGGACAAAACGATGTCGATCGATCCAAGCTTCGCCAGACGCAGATCGTCCTGCCATTCGGAATGCGTGACGACGACGACCAGATCGGCGCCGGCGTCGCGCAGCGCCTTGGCTTGGAGTTTTGCGGTCTCGATCGCGGGCAGAAGTTTCAGGCTACCGGGACTGGACCGTCTCGCGGACTCGTCGTCGGTCAGGCCGAAAATTCCGACCTTCACCCCATCGACGTCGACGATCTTGCTGTCGGCGAAGCCCGGCGCGGAGCGGCCGGAGGCGTCGCGCAGATTCGCGGCGAGCAGAGGGAACTTCGCTTCGCCCATGCGTTGGCGAAAAACCGCTTCGCCGAAATCGAACTCGTGATTGCCGGGCGTGAAGACGTCAAGGCCGATGCGGTTGAGAAGGTCCATGATATGCGCGCCCTTGTCGACGCTCGAAGTAAGCGAAGGCGACAGCGTGTCGCCGGCGTGCGCGACGATGACGTTCTTCCTTTTCGCGCGCTCGGCTTTCAGCCCGCCGGCGATCCGGGCGAACCCGCCGCGTCCGTCTCTCTCAGCCATTTCGTAGATGTCGCTGAAGACGACGAAGGTGAGATTGACGACGCGCTCGGCTGCGCGCGCGGGGAGGGCGAAAGCCGCGAGGAGAGAGAGAATTACGCCGGAGCGCTGAAGCTTTCGAAACATTTTGCTCACTTCGAATGACACATGTGATCACGGTTTTGGTAAGCGGCGATGTTCGCTCATTGAGCGAGGCGCCTGCCGCTTCCTCTCCCCGCTTGCGGGGAGAGGTGAGGTGAGGGGCGTGGTGAGTGCCGGAAATCTATCCGCTTCCATGGAGGTCCGCCAAGATGACCTCCATGACAGCCTAGATATTTTCATAGAGCTGCGCATTTTCGAAACGGATGACGCGGTAGCCGCAGGATTCAAGAAATGTCGTCCGCATAGCGTCGTGCGCGATCTCAGTGGCGCTCGAATGGGTTTCGCCATCGATTTCCACGATCAGGCTGCGCTGACGACATAGGAAATCTGCAATGTAGGGACCGACCGGCGCCTGTCTTACGAATTTGAATCCGCCGAGCGCCCTGTTCTGCAGGCGCTTCCATAGGAGGCGCTCAGCGCTTGTGGCGTCGCGCCGAAGGGCGCGCGCGCGGCGCGTTTCCAGTATGCGGAGGCCTCTCATCCGTCATTCGCTTCGCTAAATCACCTGGCCCCTCACCTTACCTCTCCCCGCTCTCCGCGGGGAGAGGGGCGGCAAGCGTTGCGCCCTAACAATTTGCGTCCGCAATAAAAAAGAAACGGCGCCCGTGGGCGCCGCTTCGCATCGTGTCAGGAGACTAAACTTAGTAGTTGTAAGCGCGCTCGCCGTGATCGGTGATGTCGAGGCCTTCGCGCTCTTGATCGGGCGTCGGCCGCAGACCGACGATCACATCGACGAGCTTATAGAGGATCGCCGACCCGATGCCGGACCACAGAAGAGTCGCGATGACGGCGATTCCCTGCGCCTTCATCTGCGCGACCATGTCGTAGGTGCCGGCGAAGGTTTCCAGATTGGTGTAGTCGGTGATGCCGACGCCGCCGAGGTCGGGACTGACCAGAATTCCGGTCGCCAAGGCGCCGGTGATGCCGCCGATGCAGTGCACGCCGAAGACGTCGAGCGCGTCGTCGTAGCCCGCCATCTTCTTCACAAAGTCGACGAAGAAGAGGCAGATCGGCGAAACGGCGAGACCAAGGACGATGGCGCCGACCGGACCTGCATAACCCGACGCCGGCGTCACCGCGACGAGGCCGGCGACGGCCCCGGTGATGAGGCCGAGCATCGACGGTTTGCCCTTCACCAACCACTCGACGATCATCCAGGAGAGCGCAGCAGCCGCCGTCGCCACCATGGTGTTGACGAATGCGAGCGCAGTCGTGCCGTTCGCCTCGAGATTCGAGCCGGCGTTGAACCCGAACCACCCGACCCACAGTAATGAGGCGCCGACCATCGACAGGGTGAGCGAATGCGGCGGCAAGGCTTCTTTGCCGTAGCCGATGCGCTTGCCGACGATGATTGCGCCCACGAGGCCCGCAATGCCGGCGTTGATGTGCACCACCGTGCCGCCCGCGAAGTCCAGCGCGCCCTTGCCGGCGAGCCAGCCAACGGCGGCGTTGATCTCGTCGATCTTCGCCTGCGCGGCCGCTTTCGCCGCCTCGTCGCCGGCCGCGGCGAGTTGGGTCGCAGCATCAACGAGCGCGTTCGGATCGGCGACGCCCCACACCCAATGCGCGATGGGGAAGTAGATGACCGTCACCCAGAAGGCGACGAACAGCAGAACGGCCGAAAATTTCATGCGCTCGGCGAAGGCGCCGATGATCAGCGCCGGGGTGATCATCGCGAAGGTCATCTGGAAGACGAAATAGGCATATTCCGGAATGACGTGGCCGGGGGTGAAGGTCGCCGCATTGGAAGCGGCCGTCACGCCCTTGAGAAACAGCTTATTGAAGCCGCCGATATAGTTGCTGAGCGATCCGCCGTCGCCGAAGGCGAGCGAATAGCCGTAGACCGTCCAGATCACGCCGACGAGCGCGACGATCGCGAATGTTTGCGACAGGATCGACAGCATGTTCTTGGCGCGCACCAGGCCGCCGTAAAACAGTGCGAGGCCCGGGATCGACATCATCAGCACCAACAGCGAAGACGTCAGCAACCAGGCGGTGTCGCCGGGGTTGGGGGTCGGGTCGTTCGCGGCGAAGGCCGGAAACGCCAACGATGCCGAAATCGCCGCTCCCGCGATGACCGAAGCGACAGAAGCGCTTCGAGGCGAAGGAAGTTTCATGTGTGAGAGCTCCTGATGTTGCGGGGAGGCGATCAAAGCGCGTCGGCGTCGGTTTCGCCGGTGCGGATGCGGATGGCGCGCTCGAGCGGCGTGACGAAAATCTTTCCGTCGCCGATCTGTCCGGTGCGCGCGGTGTTGGAGATTGCCTGGATCACCTGTTCGACGAGGGCGGCGTCGACAGCGACTTCGATTTTTAGCTTTGGCAAGAAACTGATCGCATACTCGGCGCCGCGATAAATTTCCGTATGTCCCTTCTGACGTCCGTAGCCCTTGACTTCAGTCACGGTAAGGCCGTGCACGCCGATGTTGGTCAGCGCGTCGCGGACCTCATCGAGCTTGAACGGCTTGATGATCGCTGTGACGATTTTCATCTGCCAATCCTGTTGGTTATCGACCTCGTTGGCGAGCGTCGCTCGCGTGACGGCGGCGTCTCTTGATTGCAATTCGCGGGGAGGACGCCGCCGCGTCGGCGACTTACCGCTTTCAAATGCCGTGCCAGCCGCGCGAACGACTGAAATCTACCGACCGGAAGCGTATCTGCTGTGACACAGGCTGTGCCGCAGCTTGCAGCGGGTTGGCTATCGCCTTTGCAGGCCAGGGCTATGCGCTCAAGTCTGGGGCGGCCCTGCTTCGCCCGCGCGCTTTCGCTTAGGGCGCCGCCGCCCGGCTCTGTGCCTAGATATTACGCAGACTTTCTTCTGATGCCTACAGTGCAGGCAGCTGCTCAGGATCGCGTCGAGTCGCGCTGGCGCACCAGGCCTTCCTGGCTCACCGAGGCGACGAGGCGTCCCTCGCGGGTGAAGATCTGGCCGCGCGTCAAGGCGCGCGCGCCGCCGGCCCACGGGCTTTGCTGCGCATAGAGCAGCCATTCGTCGACTCGCATCGGCCCGTGTATCCACAAGGCATGATCGAGGCTCGCCACCTGGATCTTCGGATCGAAGATCGTAAGGCCGTGAACGAGCAGCGCCGTATTGAGCAGCGTCATATCGGAAAGGTAGGCGAGCAGCGCCGTGTGAACGGCGGGGTCGTCTGGCGCCGCGCCGCGCACGCGAAACCAGATCATCTGGCCGGCCGCCCGGCGTTCGGGAAAAAACACGTCGTCGGGCGCGACGACGCGCATGTCGAGCGCGCTTCGTCGCTGCAGCCAGCTCTCGGCCTGTTCGGGAAGGAAGGCGCGAAAGCGCTCGACGAGCGCATGCACGTCGTCGAGACTCTCCGGGTCCGGGGCGTCCGGCATGTGGGCGGCGTGCGTAAGACCTTCTTCGCGCCGCTGGAACGACGCCTCCATTGAAAAGATCGTGTGTCCGCGCTGAGTGGCGTTGCAGCGCCGCGTCGTGAAGCTCTTGCCGTCGCGCACGCGTTCGACGGCGAAGTCGATTGGGATCGCCGGATCGCCGGCGAGGACGAAATAGCCGTGCAGGGAATGAACCGGACGGTCTTCGGGCGCCGTCCGCGTCGCGGCGACGAGCGCCTGAGCCACGGCTTGACCGCCATAGACCTGACGGCCGGAAGAGGCCGGGCTATGGCCGCGGAAGAGGTCTGGTCCGACCTCCTCGAGATCGAGAAGCGCCAGAAGCTTGGATGGCGCGGTTTCGTCCATAGCGGACGAGCCGGTCAGTCGATCTGGCGCGCCTCTTCGGGCAGCATGATCGGAATGCCGTCCCGGATCGGATAGGCAAGCCGCGCCGAGCGCGAAATGAGCTCCTGGCGCGCGCTGTCATATTCGAGCGTCGTCTTCGTCAGCGGGCAGACCAGGATTTCGAGCAGGCGCGGATCAATCCGCGTCGGCTCCGCAGGGGAATCAAATCTTTCGGCGCCGGAATCGCGTTCGTCAGTCATGGTCGTCAATTTCCCTTAATGCCACTGCGGCCGGTCGCCGGCGCGTTGCGCGAGATCGAGCTTCGCGAGCGCGATAAGCGTTTCCGCGCGGGTTTTCAGATCGATGGCTTCGATCAGCGCCTGCTTGTCGTTGGCGCCGAACGGACACATCATCGCGAGCGCGTTGACGAGCGTCTCCGTCGGCGCCGCGTCTATGCTCGCCCAGTCGACTTCAAGTTTCGAACATTCGGCGAAGTTGCGCAACATTGACACCATGCTTTCGCGGTCGACCGCGTCGGCGCCGGCGCCCGTCGTCAAATCCTCCAAGAATTCGTCATATCCGACCTGACACTGCCGATACTGCGTCCGAACCCTAAGCTCATCGAGAACGCGAAACCGCACCACGCCGGTGAGGGTGATGAGATAGCGGCCGTCTCCGGTCTCGGCGAGGCGCGTGATCCGTCCGGCGCAGCCGACATTATAGAGCTGCGTCGCGTCGGCGACCGTCTCGTCGCCCGGCAGCGGCTGGATCATGCCGATCAGCCGCGCGCCGGCGATCGCGTCGTCGACCATTGCGAGATAGCGCGGCTCAAAAACATTGAGCGGCAGTTCGCCGCGCGGAAGCAATATGGCGCCCGAAAGCGGGAAAAGCGGCAGAACCTTCGGCAATTCGTCGATGTCGGCATAGGGATGGTTCAGGCTCATATCGGCGAACGCCTCCCTAGGAGTAGAGCAGCGTGGACAGTCGTCGCCGTGCGTTCACGGCCGCCTTGTCCATCGGTCCCCACGCCTCAAAAAACTGAATGAGCTGCCTTCTTGCGCCATCGTCATTCCAACTACGGTCGCGGCGGATGATTTCAAGCAGCGCATCCGTCGCTTCCTCGCGCAGTCCTTTGGCGTTGAGCGCGAGCGCGAGATCGAAATAGGCCTGCAGGTCGTTGGGATCGAAATTGACGCGATTTCTCAGCTCGTCGATCTCGCCGAGATCCTGGGCCTGCTGGGCGTTCTGAAGCGCCGCCCCAGCCGCCGCGACGCCGCTGTCGCGGCGAATGGCGTCTGGAAGGGCCTCAAAGAGCGCCCCGGCCTCATCGAAGCGTCCCGAGTCGATGTAAAGACGCAGCAAGGCGGCGGCGGCCCTGGCGTTGGGCGGTTCGCCGCCGGCGAGTTCGCTCAGCAGCGACTCCGCGCCGGCGAGATCGCCGTCCGCGATCATCGCCTGCGCCGTTTCGAGCGCATCGCCCTCGTCCTCGATGGGGCCGATCAGCCGCTCCAGAAAGCCCTTGATTTGACTTTCGGGCAGCGCGCCGACGAAACCATCGATCGGTCGTGCGCGCTGAAACGCGACGACGGCGGGAATCGACTTGACGCCAAGCTGATCGGCGATCAGCGGATCGGCGTCGATATTCATTTTGACGAGCGCGATCTTGCCGCCCGAGGCGGCGACCAGACGCTCGATGACGGGCGCGAGCTGGCGACAAGGGCCGCACCATGGCGCCCAAAAATCGACGAGCACGATCTGCCGCATCGAAGCGTCGAGAACGTCGGCGCGGAAACGATCCGTGGTCGTTTCGACCGGCGTCGTCGGCGCGTTAGCCATTCCCGCCGTCTCAACCATGCGATTCTCCCCCTGTCGTCATCGTCGGCCGTGTGATTTTTGAAGGCTTTGCAGCTTGGAGGCGGCTTAGCGCAGCGCCCGGACGAAGGTCAGATAGACCGGATCGCGGCCTTCGGCCATGGCTTTGGCTTCATATTTGGTTCGGGTCCAGCCTGACCATGGCGTTCGCCAGTCCTCGGCGCGCTGCGCGCGCCAGCGGAAGGCTGGGTGCGCGCGCAGGCGCGCCAAGGTCCAGGCGGCGTAATCGTCGATATCCGTCGCAAAACGCAACTCCGCGCCCGCATGCATCGCCCGCGCCAGCCGGTCGAGATTATCACGCGCAACGAACCGCCTCTTGCGCTGGCGCCTCTTTGGCCAAGGATCTGGGTAGAACAGATACACGCGCGACAGGCTGTCGTCTGGCAGCCAGTCGAGGACATCTGCGGCGTCGCCTTGATGCAGGCGGATATTCGTCAGTCCGCGCTCGTCGATCCGGGCGAGGAGCTTCGCCACGCCGTTGAGGAAGGGCTCGCAGCCGATGAATTCAACCTCGGGACTGTCGCTCGCCGCCGCAATCAGATGTTCGCCGCCGCCAAAGCCGATCTCGAGGCGCCTTTCTCGGGCGGTAGGCGCCGGCGGCTGCGCAAGGTCGAGCGACAGACGCGGCAAGAGGTCGTCGATCAGCGCCGCCTGACGCTTTCGGAGCGCCTTGCCTTTCGAGCGGCCATAGAGACGGGCGTGAGCGCCGCGTTGCTGAGAGGTCTCGCTCATAAGCGCTAATTGGCCGCGATCATTTGGAGCGTCGTCCAGTTTGTGGCGCTGGCTTGCATGCCCACGTCACAAACAGAGCCATCGCGCGCCGGACAGAGCATTTCCCCGCTGCGGCGTTCGCCTTCCGAGCCGTTCGTCGATCCGTCCGAACTTACGCGAAATGCGACTTCAGCTGGTCGACGAGATCGGTCTTCTCCCAGGAGAAGCCGCCGTCCGCATCAGGCGTCCGGCCGAAATGGCCGTAGGCGGAGGTGCGCGCATAGATCGGTCGGTTCAGCTGAAGATGCTCGCGAATCCCGCGCGGCGAGAGGCGAATGAGCTGAGGCAGCAGCTCTTCCACCTTCTCCTCGCACACATGGCCGGTGCCGTGCAGATCGACATAGATCGAGAGCGGCTCGGCGACGCCGATCGCGTAGGACAGCTGCAGCGTGCAGCGGTCGGCGAGCCCCGCCGCGACGACGTTCTTGGCGAGATAGCGGGCGGCGTAAGCAGCCGAACGATCGACCTTGGTCGGATCCTTGCCGGAGAACGCGCCGCCGCCATGCGGCGCGGCGCCGCCATAGGTGTCGACGATGATCTTGCGGCCGGTGAGGCCGGCGTCGCCGTCGGGGCCGCCGATGTAGAACTTGCCGGTCGGATTGACGTGCCAGACGGTCGTGTTGGTGATCCAGCCGTCGGGCAACGCGTCGCGGATATAGGGCTCGGCGATGCTGCGAATGTCGGCCGGGGACAGGGTCTCGTCGACGTGCTGATGCGACAGCACGATCTGCGTCGCCTCGACGGGCTTGCCGTCGGCGTAGCGCACCGTGACCTGGCTCTTGGCGTCGGGACCGAGGCCTTTTTCCTTGCCGCTATGGCGCGCCTGGGCGAGGAGCTCCAGAATCTTATGCGAATAATAGATCGGCGCCGGCATCAGTTCGGGCGTTTCGCGCACGGCGTAGCCGAACATGATGCCCTGGTCGCCCGCGCCTTCGTCCTTGTTGCCGGCGGCGTCCACGCCCTGCGCAATGTCGACGGACTGCTCGTGCAGCAGCACTTCCACATTGGCGGTGTTCCAGTGGAACCCACGCTGCTCGTAGCCGATGGCGCGAATCGCGCCGCGCGTGATCTCGATGATGCGATCGAAGGGAACATGCGGCCCGCGCACTTCTCCGGCGATGACCACGCGGTTTGTGGTCGCGAGAGTCTCCGCGGCCACGCGAATGGCGTAGGGGTCGATGCCCGCCTTGGGACCCTCACGGAAAAACTCGTCAACGATTTCGTCAGAAATACGGTCGCAAACCTTGTCCGGATGGCCTTCGGAAACGGACTCGCTCGTGAAAAGATAATTTTTCCGGGTCACTTCCAAATCTCCGATGGCTTTGAGGAAGAGTTGAATAACTGCGGAGCAGGGGGAGTCATCTGCCAGCGCGCGTTCGGTGCGTCAAGCCGAAAAGGCCAGATCGTTCGTTTTGGAGAACGACGTTCTCTTACTCCCGCGCCGGCTCCGACTGGTCTGCGAGCGTCGTCACCAGATCGAGCACGCGCTTTCGCACCTTGGGATCGCGGATGCGGGCGAAGGCGCGATTGAGATGCAGGCCTTCCGTCGTCGATAAAAAATCGACGACGTATTGCGACGAGGACTCCTCAGCGAATCCGCCGGACGGCGCTGGCGCGCCGCTCGTTGGCGCGCCTTCGAAGAAAAAGGACGGCGGCACGTTCAGAGTCTTCGAAATCTGTTGCAGGCGGCTCGCGCCGATACGATTGGCGCCTTTCTCGTATTTCTGCACTTGCTGAAAAGTGAGTCCGAGCGCGTCTCCAAGCTTCTCCTGACTCATTTTCATGAGAATACGCTGCATGCGAACGCGGCTGCCGACGTGACGATCGATCGGGTCTGGCGCCTTCTTCAACTTTACCGCCTCCTGCTCAGTTGTAGCCGAATTGTCGTCGGGCGCGCAAGCTACTTCGCAGGTAGGTGCATGAATTTCAAGAAGATTTCAGCTAAACGCGGTCGGCCGGCGATCTTCCCGGCAAGGACCGTCTACATTTCCCTGCCTGCCCGATAGCTGCGCGGCCCGTGAACCACGAAAAATTGCAAGGTCCGGGATCGAGGAAAGCGCTCGCTCAGCATGCAAGCGGCGTCTTTTCGCCGCGGGCGGATCATCGAAGCCAGACGAAGCAGGAGCGACTTTATGGCTCGCGCCGGGCGACGCCGAGCAAGGCCATGGCCGTCGCGAGGGCGAGGAGCGCTGGGAACGCCAGCGCGCCATAGGTGGCGAAGACGGTGGGCGCCGCTTCCCTCGGCAGACGTCCGTCAATGAGGCCTTCTTCGCCGAGCGGCAGCGACTGAAGGATGCGGCCGTAGGCGTCGATGATCGCCGAAACGCCGGTATTGGCGACGCGGATCATTGGCAGCCCTTCTTCGATCGCGCGCAGGCGGGCCTGGGCCAGATGCTGATAGGGGCCGGTCGTGCGGCCGAACCATCCGTCATTGGTGACATTGAGAAGCAGGAGGGGGCGATCAGCGGCCCCGCGCTGAATCGTCTCGCCCGAGAAAATCGCTTCGTAGCAGATGAGCGGCGCAATTGGCGGCAGACCGGGCGCCGCGAGAAGGCGTGGCCCCGCGCCGCGATCCCATATGCCCGGAACGAGGTGATTGATTCCAAGCGGCCGCAGCACGTCTTCGAGCGGCAGATATTCTCCGAAGGGGACGAGATGAACCTTGTCGTAAAAGGCGACGATCGACTCTCCCCTTAGCGCCTCGATCGAATTGAAGATTCTGCTCCGCCCTCCGTCGCCGTCGCGTTCGGCCCGCGCCGCGCCGGTCAAAAGAACGCCGCCCTTGAGCGCCCGGGCGATCGCCGCCAGCGCTTCCGGGTGGCGTGAAATGACATAAGGAAACGCGGATTCCGGCCAGATGAGATGGGTGACCTCGGCGAGCCCGGACGGCCGCGCGTTTGTCGCGCGTTCCGAGAGGTCGAGATAGTGACGCAAGATTTTCGCGCCATTCTCGGGACGAAATTTCGCGTCCTGAGGGAGATTGGGCTGCATCAGGCGCAACGCCACGCCGTCGACATATTGCGTTTCGTTGGCGCCCAGACGAAACACGCCATAGGCGAACATCAGTATGGCGAGCGTCGCCGCTGCGAGCATCGTCCCGCCGATGCGGCGGGCGCCGCGGGGCGCGCGATCGATGAGCGTCGCGGGCGCGGCGAAAATCACGATGGCGATAATGTCGAGCCCGTGCAGGCCGACGAGCGAGGCCGTCTGCGCCATTGGCCCGGCGCTTGTGAGCGCCATGCCGAAATCGTTCCAGGGAAAGCCGGTGAACAGATGGCCACGCAGCCACTCCGCGGCCCCCAGTCCCGCGGCCAGCGCGAAGACGCGGTCCCCGCCAGGCGACCACAAGAGGCGCGCGAGCGCGAAACCCGCGGCCGGAAAAAAAGCGAGAACCGCCGGCAACCCGAACACGGCGAGCGGCAGCGCCCAGGCGAATTGGTCGGCTTCGACGAGCATCGCGGCGCCCATCCACCAGAGGCCCGCCACGAAATAGCCGAAGCCCAGCCACCAGCCGGCTCCCGCCGCCGAGAGAATCGGGGCAAGGGCAAAGCGCGGCGAGTCGTCGCCGTCCGCCGCGCCGTCGATGAGCCAGACGGCGAGGGTGAGCGGGACGAACATTGACGGAATGAAATCGAAAGGCGCGAGGGCGAGAGCGCCGGCCGCGCCGGCGCAGAAGGCGATCGCGCGGCGCGTCCAGCCGCGGGCGAGGACAATGCGCTGCAAAAGAGTCGGCGCCGACGCGCGCGCGCTGGCGATTTCGGCTATCTGCGCCATCGATCCTCGAAGCGCCGCGAATCGGCGGGCCGACTTTACAGCGGATTTAGCAGACAATTTTATGCGCGTGCGAAGGATGTCTCACGCCGGCCGGCGCGACCGCACGCGCAGCTTGCCGACCCGCCGCGGATCGGCGTCGACGATCTCAAACTCGTGGGAGTCGACCGGCGTCGCGATGATCTCGCCGCGCATCGGGACGCGGCCGGCGAGCCACGCGACCATACCGCCGAGCGTCGTCACCTCGGCGGGCGTATCTTCAAGTCTGAAGTCGACGCCGAGCCGCGCCGTCACTTCATCAAGATCGGCGCGCCCGTCGATGATGAAATCGCCGTTCTCAAGCTCGACGAAGCCCGATTCGTCGATGACGTCATGTTCGTCCTCGATGTCGCCGACGATCATCTCCATGATGTCCTCGATGGTGACGAGGCCGTCGGTGCCGCCATATTCGTCGATGACGAGCGCCAGATGTGTGCGCGTCCCCTGCATACGGATCAAAAGATCGAGCGCAGGCATGGAGCGCGGCACGAAGAGCACCGGCTTGAGCAAATTCGCCTGCGACAGCGGCGTGTCGAAGTCGATCCTTCTCGGTTCGACGGTCGTCGCGTCGGAGTCTTCGCGCCGATCGGCGCAGCACGCGATATGATTGACGAAATCGCGGATATGGATCATCCCGCGCGGATCGTCGAGCGTATCGGCGTAAACCGGCAGGCGCGAATGGGCGGCGGTGCGAAACAGCTCCAAGGCTTCGCGCAGCGGCGCGTCAAGCGAGATGGCGACGATGTCGGCGCGGGGGATCATCGCGTCGGCGACGCGCATGTCGTGCAGGCCGAGGACGTTCTTCAAGAGCGCCCGCTCATGCGGGGTCACGTCGCACGCCGACTCTTCAAGCCTGTCTTCGATGTCCTCGCGCACCGAGGCCGGCGCAAGACCGAGCAGCCCGCGCAGCCTGTCGACGAGGCTCAGGCGTGGTCCATCGCCAGTGCGTCTTAATGGAATGGGATCGTCGGCGTTATCGTATCGCGTCGACATGCGCTTTGTTCAATTCGCTCCGCCGGCCGGCCCGTCTGCGTCTTCCGCATAGGGGTCGGGAAATCCAAGCGCCATCGCGATCTTACGCTCCAGCGCCTCCATCCGCTCGGCCTCGGCGGCGGTCTCGTGATCATATCCGATCAGATGCAGAAATCCATGTGCGATCATATGCGCCGTGTGGGCGCGCAAAAGCTTGCCCTGTTGCTCCGCCTCTTTGGCGACGGTTTCGAAGGCGACGATCACGTCGCCAAGCAGAGGCTTGCGCCCAATCGCGCCAGGCGTCGGAAAAGACAGGACATTCGTCGGTTGATCCTTGCCGCGCCACTCGGCGTTGAGCTGCTGGATCGCCGCGTCGTTGCAAAATGTGACGCTGATTTCACATTCGGGAGCGAGCACAGCCCCGCTTACGGCGAGACTCTGACGAACGCATTCTTTCGTCAAATTTTCCAGATCCCCGACGCGCCGCCATGCAGGCGCCGCGACATTCACGTCGATCTCCAAAGTCAGGGTTCCCCGCGCGTCTGCTTATTGGCGCGCGCGGCGCGCTCATAGGCTCCAACGATTTGCCGAACGAGATCGTGACGCACCACGTCGCCTTCCGAAAATCTCACGCGACCGACGACGTCGAGATTGGCGAGCAGGCTTACGGCTTCCGAGAGGCCGGACTTCTGCCCGGGAGGCAGATCGGTCTGCGACGGATCGCCGGTGACGATCATCCGCGAGCCTTCGCCGAGCCGGGTGAGAAACATCTTCATCTGCATCGAGCTGGCGTTCTGCGCCTCGTCGAGCAGGATGCAGCTTCGCGTCAGCGTGCGCCCGCGCATGAACGCGAGCGGCGCGACTTCGATGAGTCCCGTCTGCATGCCGCGCTCGACCATCCGCGCATCCATGAAATCATGCAGCGCATCGTAGATCGGGCGGAGATAAGGATCGACCTTGTCGCGCATGTCGCCAGGCAAAAAGCCGAGACGCTCGCCAGCCTCGACGGCGGGACGCGACAGAATCAGCCGTTCGACCGCGCCTTGCTCCATCAGCTGCACGGCGTGGCCGACCGCGAGCCAAGTCTTGCCGGTGCCCGCAGGACCTTCCGCAAAAACCAGCTCGTAGCGCTTGAGCGCCCGCAAATACTGGTCCTGCGCGGCGTTGCGCGCGCGCACCGACCCGCGTTTGCGGGTCAGGATCTGCTCGAAAGCGCCACGCGACGGCTCCGAATCCGGAAACAGGCTGCGTTGGCGCGCTGATTCTTCTATGGCGCCGTCGACGTCGCCCAGCGTGATCGTCTGACCCAGCGCGACGCGCTCATAAAGCGCCTCGAGCACGCGTCGCGCATGTTCGCAGGCCTCGGACTTGCCTTTGAGCGTGACGTGATTGCCATTGGCGAAGGAGGCGACTCGCAAGCGTCGTTCGATCTTGGCGAGATTCTGGTCGTAGAGGCCGAAAACGAGCGAGGCGTGACGGTTGTTTTCAAAGGCGAGCGTGATTTCCGCTTCCGGGTCAACAGGCTCCGGTCCCCGTGCGGCGAGCAACGGGTCGTCGATCGTCGTCAAGCCTTCGCCTCCTCGCTCATGAGCCGTCCGCCCAAGGAATTCGAGCCCGCCGCGATGATTTTCACTCTGGCTTCGCGGCCGATAAGCTCCATTGGGCCTTCAACATGCACAGCCTGCATATAGGGACTCTTGCCCCCAATTTGCCCCTCGTGCCGACCGGCCTTTTCAAAGAGCACGTCGAACTCTCGGCCGACCGTCGCCGCGTTGAAGGCTTGCCGCTGCTCGTCAAGCAAAACCTGTAGCGCCGCGAGGCGTTCGCTCTTGACGGTCTCGTCGATTTGATCGTCGCGGTCGGCGGCGGGCGTGCCGGGCCGAGGCGAATATTTGAAAGAAAAGCTTGAAGCGAAGCCCACAGCGCGAGCGAGCGCCATCGTCGCTTCGAAATCGGCGTCGCTTTCGCCGGGGAAGCCAACAATGAAGTCCGACGACAGGGCGATGTCCGAGCGCGCCTTTCGCAGGCGCTCGACGATGGAGAGGTATGCGTCTGCGCCGTGCTTGCGGTTCATGGCTTTCAGAATGCGGTCCGAGCCCGATTGAACCGGCAGATGCACATAGGGCATGAGCTTTGGATTTGCGCCATGCGCGTCAATCAACTCCTGCGCCATGTCGACCGGATGACTTGTGGTGTAGCGCAGGCGCGCCAACCCCTCGATCCGCGCCAGCCGGTCGAGAAGCTGCGCAAGGCTTGCCTCCCGGCCGTCGCCATCAGGGCCGAGATAAGCGTTGACGTTTTGGCCGATCAGCGTGATCTCGCGCACGCCGGCGTCGACGAGCCGCATGGTCTCGGCGATGATCTCGGCGACGGGACGCGACGCTTCGGCGCCGCGTGTATAGGGCACGACGCAGAACGAGCAGAACTTGTCGCAGCCTTCCTGAACGGTGACGAAAGCCGAAACGCCGCGGGCGCGAATCTGCGCGCGGTTCGGGGCGGGCAGGATGCGAAATTTGTCCTCGACGGCGAAATTCGTGTCGGCGAGGCGGGCGCCGTCCCTAGCCTGGCGCAGAAGCTCCGGCAGTCGGTGATAGCTCTGCGGACCGACGACGATATCGACGGCGCGTTGGCGCTTGAGCACCTCTTCGCCTTCAGCCTGGGCGACGCAGCCGGCGACGACGATTTTCATGTCGCGGCCTTGCGCGTTCAGCGCGCGTTTGGCGATCGCAAGCTTGCCTAGTTCAGAATAGATTTTTTCCGCGGCTTTTTCGCGGATATGGCATGTGTTGAGGATGACGAGATCGGCGTCTTCTTCGCTTTTGGTCTCGGCGTAGCCCTCGCGGCTGAGCAGGTCCGTCATGCGGGTCGCGTCATAGACGTTCATCTGGCAGCCGTATGACTTGACCAGAACTTTGGAGAGTCGTGCAGCTTTAGACCGCTGAGGTTCGGATCGCGCCTCAATCAGTTCTTTGACGTCTGTGACTATTTTTCTGCTCCATCGCTCGCCCCGGCGACTCGGCGCGCCACCCGAGCAGACGCAGTATACGACTTTTTTTGCGCCTTAGCGCTGCAAGAGGCGCCTTGCACTCATATTTTCTGAACTGGCCCGCCATAGCGCAGGAGCAGGGCATCGGCCGTGAGCAGCGTAACGCCCTCGACGACCGCCTGAGCAATAAGCAGTCGATCGAACGGATCCCGATGAATCAACGGCAGCGCATCCGTCGCGAGCGCGTGTTGACCGAGCACGGGCAGCTCGTCGTACCCATTGTTCAAGAGACCCTGACGCAGCGCACGCGGGTCGACTTGAAAGTCGGCCCGATTGAGGCTGCGTTTGATGGCGACTTCCCACAGGCTTGCGACGCTGTAGACGAGTTCATTTGCCTCCTCGAGCAGGACCGCTTGAGCCTTTTTTGAGAGGCGATCGGGCGACACAGCGGCCCATAGGATGATCTGGGTATCAAGCAGCAGTCTCACGCGTCGCCTTCGAATAGCCGTCCAATCTCGATCTCGCCCATACGGTCGAAATCTTCCGGGATAACGCCCTGTCCGGCCATAAAGCCGAGCCGCTGGATCTTGGACTTAGCAGCCGCCTCGAGCGGCGTGACCTTCACCAAAGGTTTTCCGGCCTTCGCGATGATGAAAGGCTCTCCCTTAGAGGCAAGATCGACCAACTTGGAGAGCTGGGTCTTGGCTTCGTGCATGTTGACGATGCGCATGAGCGTCTCGGCTGACTAAACCAAGTTAGTCTAGTTTACCGAGAGGCGTCCGGCAAGCCGCGCGCACTCAGATCTCCAGCCGCAGAGCGATCGCAGCGCGACGTTCGCCGTCGGGGCGTTGATAGTAATTCTCCCGCCGGCCGATCTCTTTGAAGCCTTCCCGTGCGTAGAGCTTCAGCGCGGCCTCATTGTCGTCGGCCACCTCCAGAAAGACGAGCCGGGCGCCGCCGCGCTCGAGATTTTCGAGATGCTTTTCAAGAATGCGCCGGCCCAGTCCCGCGCCGCGTCTCGCGGGGTTCACGGCGAAAGTGAGGACTTCGGCGTCGGGCGGCGTCAGCCGCGAGAGGATGAAGCCCCCAAGCTCGCCCTTGCGGCCCTCCGCGACCGCGCCGTCGGCGATGATATGGGCGTCGGTCAGATAATTCTCGAAGTCGATTTTCGACCAGCCAAATGCGAAGGACGCCCCGTGCAGACGTTCGCAGTCATCGGCGCGCTCCGCCCCGATGGGTTCGATGACGAAAGTCGGCTTGGCGAAGAAGGACGAAAGCAGCGTCATGGCGCAAGCTCACGCCTGGGCCGCGGCGGCGGCCCGGGCTCGGGCGGCCGCATCGCCCAAGCCCGCGGCGTCCTTTTGGGCGTCGGGGCGTGCGGCCGGCATCGTGACGTCGGGCTCTTTAAGATAAAGCGGCCGGGCGGGCGCGGTGTCAGGCTGCGCGGCAAGGCCCAGACGCGCCACGAGGGCGATATCGGGCGCGGGCCGCTCGCTCGCGATCCGGACCGGAACGCCGCGGGCGCGCGCCTCCTTCGCAAGGAGCGGCGCGCCGGAGCCGGTTAGAAGCAGCGGGCCGGTCCCCAGCGCGCGTAGCGCTTCATGGGCGTTCATGCGGCGCGCGGTGAGCAGCGGGCGGCCGCCCGGGCCAAAGGCGGCGATGTAGACTTTGTCGTGGCGCGCGTCGATCGCCGCCGCGACGACGCCGTCGAAAGGATCGATAATCAGCGGCGCCGCAAGCGCGGCGAGCGTCGAGACGCCGACGATCTCGGCCTTGCAGGCGAGCGCGATCGCCTGACCGGCGGCGAGGCCGATACGAATGCCGGTGAAGGAACCGGGGCCGACCGTCACGGCGACGCGGTCGAGCGAGGCGAAGCCCCCCTCGACCTTGGCCATGACTCGCCGGATCAGCGGCAGCAGCGCCTCGGCGTGGCCGCGCTCCATCTCCACGGATTCGGCGGCGATCGGCGCCGCCGCGTCGTGGTCCAGCACGCAGGCCGAGACGGCTGGCAGAGCGGTGTCAATCGCAAGGATTCGCATGATTCGTCGATTATGACGGTTTTCGGAGCGCGATCAACGTCGCCTCCGGATATGCCGCCCCTACGCCGGCTCGACCGCCTTCACCTGCGGCAGGAAATGCTTGAGCAGGTTCTCGATGCCGTTTCGCAAAGTGGCGGTGGACGAGGGGCATCCGGAGCAAGCGCCCTTCATGGCGAGATAGACGACGCCGTCTTTGAAGCCGCGGAAGACGATGTCGCCGCCGTCGCCGGCGACCGCCGGGCGCACGCGCGTCTCGATCAGCTCCTTGATCGTGGCGACCGTCTCCGCGTCGGCCGAGTCATAGAACTCGCCGCTGGGCTGCGCCGGCGCCGCGCCTTCGGTCAGGAGCGGCGCGCCGGAGGCGAAATGCTCCATGATCGTGCCCAGAATGGCGGGCTTCAGATGCGGCCATTCGGCGCCGTTCTTCGTCACCGAGACGAAATCCGCGCCATACATCACCGCCTCGACGCCATCGATGGAGAGCAGCGCCTCGGCGAGCGGCGCGTGGGCGGCGTCGTCGCGCGAGCGGAATTCCATCGCGCCCTGGCCCAGCACGTCCTGGCCGGGCAGAAACTTGAGCGTCGCGGGATTGGGGGTAGCTTCAGTCTGGATGAACATCGGGAGACTCCTACGTCCGGTTCAAGGCCGGCGGAAGTGCGCGAATATCACAAATTGAGCGCTCTGTGACATCTCGACATTACTACTTAAGCGCTTCGCCGCAGTCTTGCGAGACTCTTCGGCGCGAGCGCCACCGCTTGAGCGCGACTCCCGCCCACACCGCTTCGACCAGGCCGAAGGGCCAAGCGCCTTGAAGGAACCCGTAGATTGATCCCAAAGCGCAGGCGACGGCGAATGCCAGCACGAACCAATGGCTGCGTTCCTCCATTGAATAAGTGAGCAGCATGGCGCTTACGGCGAAGAGCCCGAACCAGGTCAGCGCATCCATCGACCAATCTCTTTGGACCCCGTCTTGCATTTGCCATGCCCAAGAGAATCTCGCAGTGTCCCCCGATGGATGAAACCTCGCTGCTCGACGCCAACGCTGCTTATTACCAAGCCTTCGCCGCACGTGACCTTGGCGCTTTGAACGATCTTTGGGCGGAGGAGGGCTGTTCCTGCGTTCACCCAGGATGGCCGGCGCTCGTCGGGCGCATGCCGGTGCTCGCCTCCTACCGCGATATTTTTCGTAATCCGGCGCAGGAAGCGGTCACGACGCGAGATCCGCAGACGCTCATCGAGGGCGTCGACGGGCGGGTCTTTTGCATCGAGGAGGTCGGCGGCGGCCTGCTGCTCGCGACCAATTGGTTTCGCTGGAGCGGCGAGCGCTGGCGGCTCGTGCACCATCAGGCGAGCCCGCTGGCGCCGCCGCCCACGCGGCGAGAAGGCAAGCGATCGCTTCACTAGGACGGTCGCGCGAAGGGACGCGGCTCAGGAGTCGGCGCCTTCCGCCTGCTTCTTCCGGCTCGTCTTCTTCGGCTCACGGCGCGGGCCTTCCACGAGCCGCACGACCATGCCCCACAGCGTGCGCACGTCCTGCTGGGTGAGGCCCATGCGGTGGAACATGTTGCGCAGATTGCGCGACATGACGGGCTTCTTCGTCAGCGGACGGAAGAAGCCGCGCTTGTCGAGTTCGCCTTCGAGGAAATCAAAAAAGGCGAGCGTCATTTCGCGCGTCGCCGGCGGCGAGCGCTCTTCGATCTCGAAGGGAATGGCGTCGCCATGCGCGGCGCGAAACCACTCATAGCCGGTAAGCAGCACCGCCTGCGCGAGATTGAGCGAAGCGTAGGCGGGATTGACCGGAAAGGTGAGGATGGCGTCGGCGAGCGCGACGTCGTCATTGTCGAGGCCGGTGCGCTCGGGCCCGAACAGCACGCCATGTTTCTCGCCCGCCGTGATGCGCGCCGCCGTGCCCGGCATGGCCTGTGCCGGCGTCAGCACCGGCTTCATCTGACCACGTCCGCGCGCCGTCGCGGCGTAGACGAAGGAGAGATCCTCTATCGCATCGCGGACGCTCTCGTAGAGTTTCGCGCTTTCGAGGAGATGCACGGCGCCGGCGGCCGCCGCATAGGCGCCCTTGCGATAGGCGCCGGTGCGCGGCCAGCCTTCACGCGGCGAGACGAGGCGCAAATCGGAGAGGCCGAAGTTGGCCATGGCGCGTGCGCACATGCCGATGTTGACGGCGAGCTGCGGACGCACGAGCACAATCGCCGGCCCCCCGGAAAGGGCCGTCTTGCTGCGATCCGTTCCCGCCCCGACCAATTCGCCTCCTCGTCCCGAGCGGCGGCAAATTAGGGCGGAAAGCGCGCGGGGGGAAGGGCGCTTCGGCGCTTAGAGAAAGGCCTCCCAATTGCTACCCAAAACCTCTAGCCGACGCTATAAGGCGCGCGGCACAGGAGGAGCCGGCGCATGCGGAAGATCAAGGTTGCAAGCCCTGTCGTCGAACTTGACGGCGACGAAATGACCCGCATCATCTGGGCCGCCATCAAAGAAAAGTTCATTCGGCCCTATCTCGACGTCGATCTCCTTTATTACGATCTCTCGATTCAAAATCGCGACGCCACGAATGATCAGGTGACGATCGACGCGGCCTACGCCATCAAAAAGCATGGCGTCGGGGTGAAATGCGCGACGATCACGCCCGATGAAGCGCGGGTGAAGGAATTCCATCTCAAGGAGATGTGGAAATCGCCGAACGGCACGATCCGCAACATCTTGGGCGGCGTCATCTTTCGCGAGCCGATCATCTGCAGAAACGTGCCGCGATTGGTCCCAGGATGGACGCAGCCGATCATTATCGGGCGCCATGCATTCGGCGATCAATATAAGGCCACTGACTTTCAAGTGCCGGGCAAGGGTCGTCTGACGATCAAATTCGAAGGCGTCGACGGCGACGTCATCGAGAAGGAAGTCTTCAACTTCCCCGGCTCCGGCGTCGCGCTGGCGATGTACAATCTTGACGAGTCGATCAGCGAATTCGCGCGCGCGACGTTCAACTACGGGCTCACACGCAGATATCCGGTGTATCTCTCGACCAAGAACACGATCCTGAAAGCCTATGACGGCCGTTTCAAAGATTTGTTCCAGGAGATTTACGACGCCGAGTTCAAATCGAAATTCCAGGCGCTCGGCCTCACCTACGAGCATCGTCTGATCGACGATATGGTCGCCTCGGCGCTCAAATGGTCGGGGGGCTACATCTGGGCGTGCAAGAATTACGACGGCGACGTCCAATCCGACACGGTGGCGCAGGGCTTCGGTTCGCTCGGCCTGATGACGAGCGTGCTCATGACGCCCGACGGCAACACCGTCGAGGCTGAAGCCGCTCACGGCACGGTCACGCGCCATTATCGCGAGCACCAAAAAGGCCACGAGACCTCGACCAACTCGATCGCCTCGATTTTCGCCTGGACGCGCGCGCTCGGGCATCGCGGCAAGCTCGATGGGAACGACGAGCTGATCCGCTTCGCCCGCACGCTTGAGGAAGTGTGCGTCGCGACCGTCGAGTCGGGCTTCATGACCAAGGATCTGGCCCTGCTTGTCGGCTGCAATCAGAAATGGCTGTCGACGACAGGCTTCCTGGACAAGATCGACGAAAATCTGCGCAGAGCCATGGAGTGAGGGCGGCGCGGGGAATGATTGTATGTGGCGCCCGTCGCGGCTATATAGGCGTCGCCTATAGGCCAATTAAGGATTCGCGAGATGGCGGTGGATCTGGAAGAAACGTATAAGCCTTCCGAAGACGAACCCTTCATGTGCGATCGGCAGCGCGAATATTTCCGGCGCAAACTGCTGGCTTGGAAGGAGGACATTCTGCAAGAGAGTCGCGAAACGCTGGCCACTCTGCAGAATGAAAATGAAAACCATCCTGATCTTGCTGATCGCGCGTCGTCCGAAACCGATCGCGCCATCGAACTGCGCGCCCGCGACCGCCAGCGCAAGCTCATCGCCAAAATCGACGCGGCGCTGACGCGCCTCGACGACTGCAGTTACGGCTATTGCGAGGAAACGGGCGAGCCGATCTCCCTCAAGCGCCTCGATGCGCGTCCAATCGCGACCCTGTCGATCGAGGCGCAGGAGCGTCACGAACGGCGCGAAAAAGTCTATCGAGACGATTGAGTCTGAAACCTTTGGGGAAAACGAAAAGGGCGTCGCCGCTGGCGACGCCCTTTTTCATTCCTTCTGATCCGAGCGGCCGAGCAGTCGCGCCATCTCCGCTTCAAGCGAGTCCAGCGGATCGACGTCGGCCGGAGCCGGCGGCGGCGGCGGAGGAGGCGCCGCGGGCCTGGGCGGCGGCGCAGGCGGCGGCGCTGCAGGCCTGGCGACGGCCGGCGGGGCGGGCGGCGGCGGCGCCGCGGGCCTCTGCGCCGCAGGCGGCGGTTCTGCCGGCCTCGGAGGAGCCGCGGGCGGCGGAGGAGGCGGGGCCGCGGCTTCTGACGGCGGCGGCTCTTTCGGACGCGGCGCCAGCCGCTGCTGAGCGCGCGCAAGGAAAGGCGGCGTCGGCGAGCGGGGCGGAGCCGGGCGCTGCGGGGCGGCTGGACTCGAAACTCTTGGTCCGGCTGGCGGCGGCGGGGGAGGCGGCGGCGGCGCAGCAGGCCTCGGAGGCGCCGGCGCGAAGAGGTCAGGCGGCAGATTGACGGGGCCCGCCGCCGCGGGCTTCGGCAGCGGCGTTTCTAGTTCTCGTGGCGGAGCCGGGGGCCCGGCCGGCCAGTTCGCCGCCGCCGGCGGCTGTCCCGGGCGCTGCTCCGGCCCGCGGCTGACAGCGCCTTCGAGCCGGTTGATCGTCGCTTCGACGAGGACGTCGGTAGGGCCGCCGATCAGAAGCAGATGTTCAACGTTGTCGCGCCGCACAATGACGAGCTGGCGCTCGCGGTCGAGGTCATAGACATCGACGACGTCCAGCCGGCGCGCGCGATTGCGGCCGCCGGGCGAACGGATGCGGCGTCCGAACAACAGACGGTAAATATAAAGCACGAGCACCGCAGCGACGAGGAACGCAACGAGCGCTCCAAGCGCCGGCAGCAGTTGAGTGAATTTATCGGGCATGAACGGCTAGTCTCTCGTTCGAACGCGCGTGAACCTTGCCAAATTAACAGCTTTCCTGGCAAGCGCCGAAAAAAGGTTAATGATTGGTTAATGTTTGGCTAATCAGCGTCCTTCCGACGTCCAGCGTTGCTATTATTGGCGTTCACGGCCATTCTTTTAGATGATTCTGTAGGCGTCGGCAGACTAATAATCGGCGCGCCGGCGTCAGCATGGCCGTCGCGATCGGCGATATATGACGCGGGTGGTTAAGAAATGAGCGACAGGACCGAAGCGTCCGACTTAGGACGCAGCGAGCGGCCCGCCAATGTGGGATTGACGCTCGCCCTCGTCATCGCGTTGGTCGCGGGCGTCGCCGCCTATTACCTGACGCCTTCGGACCTCGCGCCGCGCGTCACCATTCTGGCGCTCGCGGTTTTCGGCGTCGCCGGAATCTTCATTCTCTTCGCCTATGCGGTCGGATTGATTCACTTCTCCGGCCGAGTCGCGGGTAACGACGTGACGAAACTCATCGCCGACACATCCGGCGAAGGGCTGCTCGTCACCAGAGGCGATGCGCGCATCGTATACGCCAATGAAGCCTATTCGGCGATGTGCGACGCAAAAGACGCTTCCGGCGTTCAGCTGGTCGAGCGGCTGTTCTCAGGGCCGCCCGAGGTCTCGGAGGCGATCTACCGACTGGTCCAGGCGGCGCGCGCCGGCGTTTCGCATAGCGAAGATCTGCGACTTTCGCCGCCGCTCTCGGGGCAGGGGCCGGTCGGCTGGTACCGGATTCGCGTTCGGCCGCTGCCGACGACGTCGAGCGGGCGGTTCTGTCTATGGGCGGTCGCCGACGTGACCGCCGATCGACAGCGGCAGGAGAACGTCTTCCAGGAGCTGCAGCACGCGATCGACTTTCTCGATCACGCGCCGGCGGGCTTTTTTTCCGCGAGTCCGGACGGCGCCGTCTCTTATATGAACAGAACGCTTGCCGGATGGCTGGGCTACGATCTCACGCAAGTTGGATCTGGCGGCGCGACGCTGTCCTCCATCGTCGCGCATAGCGGCGCGGCGCTTCTCGCCGCCATGTCGGGCGCGCCGGGCGACGTGCGCACCGAGCAGATCGACCTCGACCTGCGATGCCGCAACGGCAAGTCGCTGCCGGTCAGGCTGCTGCACCAGGTCGCTTTCGGCCAGGACGGCGAATCCGGCCCCTCGCGAACCTTGGTGCTCAACCGCGCCTCCGGCGAGCAGCCGGAAGAGAATTTGCGCGCGGCAGAGGTGCGTTTCGCGCGCTTCTTCAATTCGACGCCGATGGCGATGGCGACGCTCGACGGCGAGGGCCGCGTGCTGACGTCGAACGCGGCTTTCGCGAAATTGCTGCCGCAGGCGCTGAAGTCTGGCCAGGGACAAGCCGCGGCGCCATGGTCGGTGCTGACGGGACTCGGCGAACGCGACGGCGCCGCCCTGCGCGCCGCGATCGAAGATGCGATCGAAGGCAAAGGCGAAGTGCGCCCGATCAATGTCGTGTTCGAGGAAGACGCCGCCGGCGCGGCGACACGTTCAGCGCGTTTCTTCGTCTCTTCCGCCGAGGACGCCGGCAAGAAAGGCGCAATGGTCTATGCGCTCGACACGACCGAGCAGCGCAAGCTGCAGGAGGAGTTCGCGCAGTCGCAGAAGATGAATGCGGTTGGCCAGCTCGCCGGCGGCATCGCGCATGACTTCAACAATATGCTGACGGCGATCATCGGCTATTCGGATCTGCTGCTCTCCAGCCACCGGCCCACCGACCCCGCCTTCCGCGATATCCGCCAGATCAAGGAAACCGCCAATCGCGCGGCGGGCCTGACGCGGCAGCTGCTCGCCTTCTCTCGCCGGCAGACGCTGCGCCCGCAAGTCCTGCAGCTCGGCGACGCGCTCTCCGAAGTTCAGAATTTGCTGCGCCGCGTCGTCGGCGAAAAGAACGAACTCGAACTGCGTCTTGGTCGCGATCTCTGGTTCGTGAAGGCCGACATCACCCAGTTCGAACAGGTGATCATCAATCTCGTCGTCAACGCCCGCGACGCCATGCTTGAGTCAGGCGGACGGGTGCAGATCCGCACGCGCAATGTCGCCGCCTCGGAATGCGCCGCCTTCAATGAGGCGGCTCTGCCGGCGGCGGATTATGTGCTGGTTGAGGTCGAGGACTCGGGCAGCGGCATTCCCGCCGATGTGAAAGAAAAGATCTTCGAACCCTTCTTCACGACGAAGGAGGTCGGCAAAGGCACGGGCCTCGGCCTTTCGACCGTCTTCGGCATCGTCAAGCAGTCGGGCGGCTTCATCTCCCTCGACAGCGAGGTCGGGCGGGGCACGGTTTTCCGCATTTTCCTGCCCCGCTACGTGCCGGAGGAGAAGGAGACGTCGCAGAAGGCGGAAACGCCCAAGGTCGCTGCGGACTACACAGGACAGGGCGTGGTTCTCCTCGTCGAAGACGAGGACGCCGTGCGCTCGATCGGCGCACGCGCCTTGAGTTCGCGCGGATTCACGGTGCTCGAAGCGGCGACGGGCATGGAGGCGCTCGAGGTCGTCGAGCGCGTCGACGGCAAGGTTGATCTCATCGTCTCCGACGTGGTGATGCCGGAGATGGACGGCCCCGCGATGTTCGCCGAACTGCGCAAGCGCGGCGTCGCGGCGAAGGTGATCTTCGTTTCCGGTTATGCCGAAGAGGCCTTCGCCAAAAACCTTCCCGAAGGCGATTTCGGCTTCCTGGCGAAGCCGTTCTCAATCAAACAGCTGATCGAGACGGTCAAGGCGCATATGCCCTGACGCGGCGCAGAAATCAGCTCACAATGCCGGCGCGACGACCCGCACGCGGCGCTTGATTCCATCAGCTCCGACGATTTCGCGATAGGTTTCGGGCGCCGCGGCCGCGCCGTCCTCGACGCTGGGCTGCGCCTGGGCTGCGGGTTCCGCCGTCGTCATCGGCTCTGGCGCCGCCGGCGCGGAGCCCTTCGCTTTCCGACCGCGCGCAACGCCGGGCGGCAGCGCGCGCGACAATTGCTCGGCCTGCTCCGCCGTCACGACCTGATCCTTCGCGTGGCGCTCGGCGATGAGCCGCTCGGCTTCGGCGAGCGCCTCGGCCCACGACTGCCCCGGCGGCTTGCAGCCGCAGGACGGATCATAAGTCTTCTCGAACTTATGCGCGTTGGGATGGTCCGAATAAGCTTCGCCGTCGATCGAAAGCGCGGAACTAAGCACCTTCGATTGCGACGCCGTATAAAGTTTCACCTCGGCGTTGGGACACAGCGCCCGGCACATCGTCGCGAGATCGTCGAGATTGGAGCTGCGCGCCGAGTAGGTGATCGGGAAAAAGCCGCCGTCGCACGCGCGCACGCAGATCGCCATCGGCCCGCCGCGTGGCTTACCGTCTGAAGGTTCCCCCTCCTGCTCCGCGTCCGGACCGACAGGCATGTCGCGCGCGCCTGGGCTTTCGTCGGGCGCGACGCCAAACAGCTCTTCAAAGAAATTGCGCGGGCGTGCAACGCGCGCTTGCGCCGCCTGAGGATTGCGGCATTCAGCCTCATAGCGGGCGGCAAGCGCCTGACGCTGGCCGCCGTCGTCGGCGCTTGCCCGCTCATAGGCGGCGACGGCGCCCGAGAGCTGGCGCAGTTGGGCGTTGATTTGTCCGCACTGGGGCGGCGGCGGATCGCCGAAGAACAGGAACTGGCCCCGGTCGCAGCCCAGCGCGCGACCTCGCGCGGCGACGCGCGCGTATTCGCCGCGCTGCTTGGCCGCCGCGGCCTGGAATCGCCCCGCGCCGCCGCCCGAGCTGGCGCGGGCGATCTGCGCGCGCAACTCCGTGCAGTAGGATGATTCGCCCGCGGCGGGCGAAACGGCGAAAAGACCGAATGCGACGCCGGCGGCGACCGCCAGCTTCGTCCGCTTGGAGGCGCATTTCGTCAAAAAGAGGTCTATGATCGCGGCCTCATTGAAGTTTTCGCTCTTCACACGCTCGTAAGGAGCCTAGAAACGCTTGCGCGATCGCTTGGCGACTGATGCTCCGGCGCGCGTCGCTGGCGACGAATCGCGTCATTTTCACCAATCCAGGCCGCGGAGCAAATGTCGCTCGATTAATCGCGTCCATCATGTCGGCAACAAGGCGCCGGCCGACGCGGTCAACCCTCCTGGCGCGCGTCGAATTTTTTGCCGCGCCCAGGGCCGAAGCCCTTCCCTTGCCGCAGTGCTTCGCCCATATCGGCAACGGCGTCGCTAGAGCGCGGCGCGCGAAAAAGTGGAATTCGATTTTTCGCCTAGAGCGCGCTCTAAGTTCGAGATCGATCACGATATCTGCCCTTGGGCGATTCTGCCTGGAGGCGGCGTGATCTAGGAGGTTGCCGACATGAAGCGTTCCAAATTGCTGGCTCTGATTTCGACGGCCTTTCTTTGTTTCGGCGCCGCGACGGCCTTCGCGCAGAATGGGCCGGATCTCATCTTCCGCAAATCGGTGGATTTCAAGCTGCTCACCCCGAACGACAAGCTCGCGACCTACGGAATCGACGATCCGGTGATCGACGGCGTCGTCTGCTACTATACGGCGCATGAAAAAGGCGGCGTCGCCGGCATGTTCGGCGTGGCGGAGCAGTCGTCGGAGGTTTCGCTCGCCTGCCGGCAATATGCCCCGATCAAGTTCAAGGAGAAGTTCGGCCAGGGCGATACGGCGTTCAGCGAGCGGCGGTCGCTGCTGTTCAAGCGCATGCATATCATTCGCGGCTGCGATGCGAAGCGTAATGTGCTGATCTATATGGTCTATTCTGACAAGCTCGTCGAAGGCTCGCCCGAAAGCTCGACCTCGACCGTGGCCATTCAGCCCTGGGCCGGCCAGAACGAAGTCCCGCGATGCGGAGAGTTTCTGCGCTGACGCTAATCGACGCAGGCGATGACCGCCGCATCCGGCTCGCTAGAAGCGCGCGCGGCATGGACGTCGATCGAAGCGGTCACATCGTTGGCGCGGCCGAAGGTTCGGGCCGCGCCATGGCCGTGCGCCGCGCACCAGGAGTCGGCGACGATCTTGCCGCAATCGCCCTTGTGCGTGAGACATTCCGTCAGGCCGTAGCCCTCCTGATCGGAGATGACATAGGCGGCGCCCCCGCTCGCCTCGGCCTGTGCGTCGCAGGCGTAGCCGGCGCCGAACAGCGCGCCCGCGAGCAGCAGCGCAAGCGCGCGCCGCGCGATCGGCGCCTCATATTTCCACATAATGAGCGAGTCCCAAATGACCGAGATGGTCCCCGTCAGAGCTAGCGCAAAGCGGTAAAACCCGAGTTAAACCGCCGCGGCTCGAATTGGCCTCGCGCTTGACGCGGCGGCGCGCTTTGGCGCATGGTCGCCGCCATGACGCCTCGGCTCACCATTTGTCGGAAGACCATTATCAGCTAGCGATCACGCTGGCCGGAGCCGTCACGTCTCTCAAAACGACATGAAGCGACGCCCCGGCCGGCGGCCTTGCGGGGAAATTCATGTCGACGCCTGCGCTGAAAATTTACAATACGCTGACCCGGACGAAGGAGGAATTCCGTCCGATCGATCCCGCGCATGTGCGCATGTATGTCTGCGGGCCGACGGTCTACGACTACGCGCATATCGGCAACGCCAGGCCGCTGATCGTTTTCGACGTGTTGTTTCGTTTGCTGCGCCATCTCTACGGCGCCGATCATGTCGCTTACGTTCGCAACATCACCGACGTCGACGATAAGATCAACGCGCGGGCGTTCGAGCGCGGAATCACCATTCGCGAACTGACCGAAGAGACCAACAAGGTCTTCCAGCAGGACGTGAAGGCGCTCGGCTGTCTCGAGCCGACGATGCAGCCGCGCGCGACCGAGCATATCGCGCAGATGGTCGCGATCATCGAGCGGTTGATCTCCTCTGGCCATGCCTATGCGGCCGATGGCCATGTGCTCTTCGACGTGCCGTCCATGCAAAATTACGGGCGCCTGTCGCGGCGCTCGCTCGACGAAATGATGGCCGGCGCGCGCGTCGACGTCGCGCCTTATAAGCGTGGCGACATGGATTTCGTGCTGTGGAAGCCGTCAAAGGAGAACGAACCCGGCTGGGACAGCCCGTGGGGCAGGGGACGTCCCGGCTGGCATATCGAATGTTCGGCGATGTCCTGGGCGCACTTAGGCGAAACCTTCGACATT
Organism: Methylocystis sp. H4A; assembly: GCF_015709545.1. Classification (NCBI taxonomy): domain Bacteria; kingdom Pseudomonadati; phylum Pseudomonadota; class Alphaproteobacteria; order Hyphomicrobiales; family Methylocystaceae; genus Methylocystis; species Methylocystis sp. H4A. Next base: position 275,235 of record NZ_JADNQY010000025.1, read on the forward strand.
CACGGTGGCGGCATCGACCTCGTTTTTCCGCATCACGAAAACGAGATCGCGCAAAGCTGCTGCGCCTTCGGGCAAGACGTGATGGCGAATTACTGGATGCATAATGGCTTCCTGCAGGTCGAGGGCGAGAAAATGTCCAAGAGCCTGGGGAATTTCGTGACGATCCACGAGCTGCTGCATACGGAGAAGTTTGGCGGCAGAAGCTGGCGCGGTCCAGTGTTAAGATTCGCGATGCTGCGCACGCATTACCGCCAGCCGATCGATTGGACGGTGAAGGCGCTGGAGGAGGCGCACACAGAGCTCCAAGAGTGGACGAATTTACTCGCAAATCGTGCTGCTGAAGCAGAATATCGTGTACATGCGAGCCTGCTACAGCCTAACGAAAAAGTCATGGCTGCTCTTTGCGACGATCTCAACACTCCCCAAGCAATTAGCGAATTGAGAGCGCTTGCTCGATCAAAGGTCCATGAGGATCAAGTGTCACTCTTGGATACCTGTATTTTTTTGGGGATCGTGAATCCCGAAAGAATGTTCGTTCTAAACCCTTACCACGTGGGGGAGAGCGTCCTTGCGTCAAGTGATGTGATGCGACGGCTCGATGAGCTTCAAATTGCTTTCGCGAACGACAACGAAGAACGCCAGAGAGCGATAACTGAGGAATTAAGGGAACAAGGGGTTGAAGCCGACGTCAGGCATACCGGAGCGGTCAGTTATAAAATATGCGGAACAGACAAGGTCGGGGAATTAATTCATCTACGCAACGCCGCGCGCGCTTCAAAAAACTGGGCCGAGTCCGATCGCATCCGCGACGAACTCGCCGCCATGGGAATTATTCTCAAGGATCACAAGGATGGCGCGACGACCTGGGAGGTGAAGCGGTGATCGTGCGCCTCCCCTATATGCCGAAAGCATCAACCCCAGCCGTCATGGCCGGGCTTGTCCCGGCCATCCACGCCGGGACGCTAAGCAATATCGGCCTCGTCACGAGTCGTCTTGACGTGGATGCCCGCGTCAAGCGCGGGCATGACGCGGCGGAGCCATATCGCAAAATTGATGGAGCGTAGAAATGTCCAACGATGACTGGAAAAAGACGCTTCCCTTCAAGCGCCACTGGGCGCTCTATCTCGCGTTCAAGCTGATCGTGCTGGCGCTCGCCGCCTTCATCGCCTGGCATCTGCTGCGCGCGTTCGAGATCGTGTGATGGCGCGCGGTGCGCAAACGCCTGGTCTGCGGCCGTTTCTTGCCGCAGACGCCGCGACGCTCGCGGCGCTCTTTCGCGCCAGCGTCGAGGCGCTGGCCGCCGATGACTATGACGATGCGCAGCGTGAAGCCTGGGCGTCCGCGGCTGACGACGAAGCGGCCTTCGCGTCGCGCCTCACGGACGCGCTGAGCATCGTCGCGCTTGTTGACGGGGACATCGCCGGTTTCGCGTCGCTGCGCGACAATAAGATGTTCGACATGCTCTATGTGCGGCCCGACATGGCGCGCAAGGGCGTCGGGTCGGCGCTGGCGGAGGCGATTGAAAAACTCGCCGCCGCGCGCGGAACGACACTGCTGACGGTCGAGGCTTCCGACGCGGCGCAGGACTTTTTCGCGGCGCGCGGCTACGTGGCCACGACGCGCAATATGAAAACGGTCGCCGGCCAATGGCTCGGCAATACGACGATGACCAAGGAGCTGGCGGCGCCCGCCGCCGGGAGAGCGCATTGATGGCCAAAGAACGGCTGACGCTATACGACACCACGCTGCGCGACGGCGCGCAGACGACGGGCGTCGATTTCTCGCTCGACGACAAGCGTCAGATCGCCGCCATGCTGGACGAAATCGGGATCGACTATATTGAAGGCGGCTATCCCGGCGCCAATCCGCTCGACACTGAGTTTTTCGCGCGGCGTCCGAAACTGCGCGCGCGCTTCGCCGCCTTTGGGATGACGCGGCGGCAGGGCCGCTCGGTCGAGAATGATCCGGGCGTCGCGGCGCTGCTCGACAGCAGCGCCGACGTCGTCACCTTCGTCGCCAAGAGCTGGGACTTTCAGGTTCGCGTCGCCTTACGCTCCACGGAAGAGGACAATCTCGCAAGCGTTACGCAATCCGTAAACGCCGCCGTCGCGCACGGAAAGGAAGTCGCCGTCGATTGCGAACATTTCTTCGACGGCTTCAAGGCGAACCCTGACTATGCGCTGGCCTGCGCCAAGGCCGCCTATGACGCGGACGCGCGATGGATCGTGCTCTGCGACACCAACGGCGGCACGCTGCCGCACGAGGTTGAAAGCATCGTCGCGGAGGTCGTCAAGCAGATTCCAGGAGACCGCATCGGCGTGCATTGCCACGACGATACGGGGCAGGCGGTGGCGAATTCGCTTGCCGCGGTGCGCGCCGGCGCGCGGCAGATTCAGGGCACGCTCAACGGTCTTGGCGAACGCTGCGGCAACGCTAATCTCACGACGATCATTCCGACGCTATTGCTGAAGAGCGAATTTTCCGAGCGCTTCGAGATCGGCGTGACGCAAGGGAAGCTGACGCATCTAACGCGGGTCAGCCACGCGCTCGACGAGCTTCTCAATCGCGCGCCCAACCGCCATGCGCCCTATGTCGGCGCCAGCGCCTTTGCGACCAAGGCCGGCATTCACGCCTCGGCCGTGCTGACCGATCCGCGCACGTACGAACATGTCACGCCGGAATCGGTCGGCAATGTGCGGCGCGTGCTCGTATCCGATCAAGCGGGACGCTCCAACATCGCGGCCGAGCTTGGCCGATTGGGCGTCGTCCTCGACAAGGACGATCCGCGTCTGGCGCGGCTGCTCGACGAGGTGAAGGAGAAGGAAGCGCAAGGCTACGCCTATGAGGGCGCTGATGCCTCGTTCTTCCTTCTGGCCAAGCGCGTGCTCGGCGAGGCGCCGCATTTCTTTGACATCGAACGCTACAGCGTCGCGGTCGATCGGCGCTTCGCCAGGAATGGCGGCTTTGAGGACCAGGGCGCCGAGGCGATCGTCAAGATCAATGTGGATGGCGAGAGCCGCATTTCGGCCGCCGAAGGCAACGGCCCCGTCAATGCCCTCGATCTCGCGCTGCGGAAGGATCTCGGCGCCTATCAGCGCTTCATCGAGGACGTTCGGCTCGTTGATTATCGCGTCCGCGTGTTTCAGGGCGGCACCGACGCGGTCACGCGCGTTCTCGTCGAATGCGCCGATGCGCAAGGAGAGCGCTGGTCGACGGTCGGCGTTTCGGCCAATGTCATCGACGCGTCCTTCGAGGCGCTCGTCGACGCGATCAACTACAAGCTGCTGGTGTCGGTCGAGCGCAACGACCGTCAAACCGCTAAAGCCGCTCAGTGACCGCTGTCTCGCTGATGTCTGGCGAATGGCGGACCGCCGCGAAAATCATCGGCAGAATGTCTTCGACGCGTTCGGCCACGAGATAGCGCACGTTATCGACTTCGCCGAAGAACTCCTCGTTCCGCATATGAGCGAAAAGCGACAGCAGGGGACGCCAGAAGCCGCCGATGTCGGCGATGACCAGAGGCTTGGTGTGACGGCCGAGCTGGATCCAGGTCAGTTGCTCGGTCAGCTCCTCCAAAGTGCCGACGCCTCCAGGCAGCGCGATAAAGGCGTCTGATCGTTCAAACATCATGCGCTTGCGCGTGTGCATGTCGTCGACGACGACGAGCTCCGTCGCGCCCGTAAAGGGAATCTCCCGTCGGTCCAGGAACTCGGGAATGATTCCCGTGACAACGCCGCCGGCGGCCACCGTGGCCTTCGCCAGAACGCCCATTAGGCCGATGGCCCCGCCGCCATAAACGAGGCCGACCCCGGCGCGCGCCAGGGCGACGCCCAAGGCGCGCGCCGCCGCCGTGTAACGCGGATCGGCGCCGATCGAGGAGCCGCAATAGACGCAAACGTTCTTGATTTCTCGCATGGGCATTCTCATGCAGCGTTTGACGACGCCTCGCGCGGGGTGCGCATAGCTACTAAACGTCATATATGACGCCAAGCCAGCAATGACGCCAAAGGCCGCGACGACGGCCCATTCATTCGGAGACATATGATTAGACCCGATCAAGACGAATCGAGCGATCCCCACGCGCTCGATCCGGACGACGCCACGCCTCCGCCTGTTCCTGAGAAACAATTGTCGGAATCGTCTCTAATCAAGACGATACGGCATTTGTGGCCCTACATTTGGCCGCGGGGCCGCCGCGATCTCGAGCTTCGGGTCGCCGCGGTGTTTGCGCTGCTCGTCGTCAGCAAGCTGTTCAACGCCGCGACGCCATACGCTTTCAAATGGGCGACGGACGCGCTCGCCGAGGGCGGCGCCGGCGTGGCGGGGAAGCTCGCAGCCGCGGCGGTCTTTTTCACTTTGATGATGGGCGCGATCCGCATCGCTTCGGTCGTGCTGATGCAGTTGCGCGACGGCATCTTCGCGGCGGTGGCGATGCACGCCGTGCGCCGGCTGGCGACCGATCTCTTCGTGCATATGCATGAGCTGTCGCTGCGGTTTCATATCGGCAGAAAGACCGGCGGACTCACGCGCGTTCTGGAGCGCGGGCGCAACGGCATCGAAACGTTGTCGCGCCTCATCATGTCGACGGGCGCCCCGACAGTGCTGGAGATGGCGCTGGTCCTCGGCATTTTTCTCTACCAGTTCGGCTGGCGTTACGGGCTCGTCCTGGTCGCGACTCTCGCCGGATATTTTCTCTATACGACGCTCGCCACAAACTGGCGGATCGCCATACGGCGCAGGATGAACGACAGCGACACCGACGCCAATCAGAAGGCGATCGACAGTCTGCTGAACTATGAAACGGTCAAATATTTCGGCGCGGAAAGGCGCGAGGCTGAGCGCTACGACAAATCGATGATCCGCTACGAGCAGGCGAGCACGCAGTCCTATGTCTCGCTTGCGGTGCTCAACGCCGGCCAGACGGTGATTTTTATCATCGGACTCACCACCATGATGGTGATGTGCGTCTATGGCATCGAGGCGGGCCGCAATACGGTGGGCGATTTCGTCCTGATCAACCTGATGATGGGGCAGCTGGCGCAGCCCTTAAATTTCATGGGCACCTTCTATCGCGAGGTGCGGCAGGCGATCATCGATATCGAGACCATGTTCTCGATTCTCGCGCAGAGCCCCGAGATCTTGGACACGCCCGGCGCCGCTCCGCTCGTCGTGCGCGAAGGGCGGATCGTTTTCGACAATGTCGCGTTCCACTACGAGCCGAACCGGCCGATCCTCAAGGGCGTGAGCTTTGAAGCCGAGCCCGGACAAACCATCGCCATCGTCGGGCCGTCCGGCGCGGGCAAGTCGACGATCTCGCGTCTGATGTATCGTTTCTACGAGCCGCAAGGCGGCCGCATCACGATCGACGGGCAGAATATTCTGGACGTCACGCAGGAAAGCCTGCGCGCGGCGATCGGCATGGTGCCGCAGGACACGGTGCTGTTCAACGATTCGATCGGCTACAACATTCGCTATGGAAGATGGGACGCGAGCGACGAAGAGGTTCGCGAAGCGGCCCGGCTCGCGCAGATCGACCGCTTTATCGAAAGCGTGCCGGAAGCTTATGAGGCGCAGGTCGGCGAGCGCGGGCTGAAGCTTTCCGGCGGCGAGAAGCAGCGCGTGGCGATCGCCCGCACGATTCTCAAAGGTCCGCCGATCCTCATCCTCGACGAAGCGACGTCGGCGCTCGACAGTTTGACGGAACATGAAATTCAGGAGGCGTTGAGACGGGTCGCGCGCGGCCGCACCACGCTCGTCATCGCGCATCGCCTGTCGACCATCGTCGACGCCGACGAAATCCTGTTTCTGGATCACGGCCGCATTGTCGAGCGCGGGACGCATAAGGCGCTGCTGGCGCTTGGCGGCCATTACGCCGGCATGTGGAACCGTCAGCGCGAGGCCGCGGAGGCGCGCGCCAAATTGCTGGAGGCGGAGCGAGAGGAGTTGGAGGAAACGGAGTAGCCGCTCAGCGCTTCGACAATCGCCAGAGATTGCGATTGACCCGCTTGGCGTAAACCGCAAGGGCGCGGTCGACGGCGCGATGCGGCTGGCCAGCGGCGACGCTCATCGCCGCCTCTATGCTGGCGTCGGCGGCGGCTTTGATCTTTTCATCGATCATCAGCTTGCTCTCGCGTCTGCCGCGCACGCCGCCCGTGGCGATCTTCATCAGCCGTAAGCCGATCACCTGATTGGCCACGAAGCTCATCTTGAGCGTGTCGGAGAGAAGCTTGTTCATTCTCGATCGACTTCTGCGCATGGCGGCCCCCGTCAAGGCAAATAGCGCGGCCGAGGCGTTGGCCAACTGCCCGTTAAACATTGCAAATAACGGGCGCTGCGAGCGGAGCGTCGCTATGCCATCGCCGAGCGCAAACCAAGGCGTTCAACGAAGGGGTCGAAATCTCTGTCGCTATAGAGCAGCGGCAGAGCCTTTTCGATGCAACACGTGGCGATGATCGTGTCGATGGTTTTCCTCGGCGTGACGCCATGCGCGCGCAGCTTGCGATAATTTTTTGCCGCGCGCAGGGCGATTTCCTTGCCGCCGAGTTCTACGACGGTAAGCGCCGTTAGGAATTCATGAGCGTGGTTGAAGTCTCGATCCCGATCGAAGCCTTGCAGCACTTCGGTCAAGATCAAATCGCCGATTGCGACCAATTCCTCCTCGAGCAACCTGTCCAGACGATCGGTCTCAGGCGAGGCGACGCCACGAAAATAGTCGATCCAAACGCTCGAATCGACGAGGATCATTTTTCTGTTTTCTTATCCGTGCGCATAGCGTCGAGATCGCCGCGCCAGTCGAGCTTTCCGCGCAGGCTTCGGATTTGCTTTTGCCGCTGAAGGCGCAGCAGCGTCCGCAGCGCGAGCTCGACGGCTTCCTTCTTGGTCTTGAGGCCCGTCGCGCGCAGCGCCTCTTCCATCAGCTTGTCGTCGATGACGATGTTGGTGCGCATGTGTATGATACTCCGGTTCTATACACATGCTATGCCTGCGTGGCGATGGCTTCAAGAGTTTCATGCGCCGGGGGCGCGAGTCCGCCGCCGTCGTTTGCTCCGACGGCGCGCGTTCGATTTGCCCCCTCCCCAGCCCTCCCCCGCTGAAGCGGGAGAGGGAGTAGAATCGGCGCTTCTTCGGGATTTCGCGAACGCCGATCATTAGCGTCCCCTCTCCCATCCGAAGTCGGCTATTGCCGACTTCGGCATAGATGCGCAAACCGGGAGCACCCGGTTTGCGAAGCGGGGGAGGGACAGGGCGGGGCGTAGAGCCTTCCCGCTTCCATCCCGCGCGCGTCTCCCCCATATTGCGGCCATGGCCAAACCACCCGGAAAGCCCAGAGATCCTGCGCGGCCGACGCGCGCCAAGGCGGCGAAGCCGGAGGTCGCGCCGCTCGCGCCGCATCTCGTGCAGCTCCTCAATCCGGCGCTCGCGCCCGGGTTCGGCGAGGCGCCGCAGGCCGCCTATGACGCCTCTTCCATCCACGGCCTCGACGAGGAGGACATCGAAAAATACGGGCTTGGCGAGGGCTTTCATGCGGGCGGCGCGACTTCAGGAAGCGCCGCTCAAAACATTGGCGGCGTGACTTCAGGAAGCGCCGCCCAAAACATGGGCGGAGTGGAAGCCACCGCCGACAGCCTTGCGCAACTGCTGCGCCTTGGCGACCCGAACATTCGGGACCAAAAGCCCTGGACGCCGCATCGGCCCGAGCGGCCGGCGAAGTCCGAAGGCGGCGTGAGGTTCGACCTCGTCTCCGAATACACGCCGAAGGGCGATCAACCGGCGGCGATCGCGGAGCTGGTCAAGGGAATCGCGGCGCAGGAGCGTGACCAAGTGCTGCTCGGCGTCACCGGATCGGGCAAGACTTTCACCATGGCGAGCGTGATCGAACGCGTGCAGCGGCCGGCGCTCATTCTCGCGCCCAACAAAACGCTTGCGGCGCAGCTTTACGGCGAGTTCAAGAGCTTCTTTCCAAATAACGCCGTCGAATATTTCGTCTCCTATTACGACTACTACCAGCCCGAAGCGTATGTGCCGCGCTCGGACACCTATATCGAGAAAGAATCCTCGGTAAACGAGCAGATCGACCGCATGCGTCACGCGGCGACGCGCGCGCTGCTCGAGCGCGACGACGTCATCATCGTGGCGTCGGTCTCCTGCATCTACGGCATCGGATCGGTCGAAACCTACACGGCGATGACCTTTTCGGTGACACTCGGCGAGAAGCTGGAGCAGCGGCAGCTCGTCACCGATCTCGTCGCGCTGCACTACCGCCGCATCGGCGCGGATTTCACCCGCGGAACGTTTCGCGTGCGCGGCGACACCGTCGACATTTTCCCGGCTCACTATGAGGACCGCGCCTGGCGCATCAGCTTCTTTGGCGATGAGGTGGAGTCGATCTCCGAATTCGATCCGCTGACCGGCAAGAAGACGGTCGACCTCGAATTCGTCAAAGTCTACGCCAATTCGCATTATGTGACGCCGAGGCCGACGCTGCTGCAGTCGATCAAGGCGATCAAGGAGGAATTGCGCGCGCGGCTCGATGAATTGCACCGTTCCGGGCGTCTGGTGGAGGCGCAGCGGCTCGAGCAACGCACCCGCTTCGATCTCGAAATGATGGAGGCGACCGGCTCCTGCGCCGGCGTCGAAAATTATTCGCGCTATCTCACCGGCCGCAGGCCGGGCGAGCCGCCGCCGACGCTGTTCGAATATCTCCCGGACAATGCGCTGGTCTTCGCCGACGAGAGCCATGTCAGCATTCCGCAGATCGGCGCGATGTACAAGGGCGACTTCCGCCGCAAGGCGACGCTGGCGGAATATGGATTCCGTCTGCCGTCCTGCATGGACAATCGCCCGCTGCGCTTCGAGGAATGGGACGCCATGCGGCCGCAGACCGTTTCGGTCTCGGCGACCCCGGGAAACTGGGAGCTCAATCAGACAGGCGGCGTTTTCGTCGAACAGGTGATTCGCCCGACGGGATTGATCGATCCGCTTGTGGAGGTGCGCCCGGCGCGCGCCCAGGTCGACGATCTTCTCGACGAAGCGCGCGCGACCGCGCAGATCGGCTATCGCTCGCTTGTGACCGTGCTCACCAAGCGCATGGCGGAAGATCTGACGGAATATCTGCACGAGAACGGCGTGCGCGTGCGCTACATGCATTCCGACATTGATACGATCGAACGCATCGAGATCATCCGCGATCTGCGGCTCGGCGCCTTCGACGTGCTCGTCGGCATCAATCTGCTGCGCGAAGGTTTGGACATCCCCGAATGCGGCCTCGTCGCCATTCTCGACGCCGACAAGGAGGGCTTTCTGCGCTCCGAGACCTCGCTCGTGCAGACGATCGGCCGCGCCGCGCGCAATGTCGACGGCCGCGTCATCCTCTATGCCGATCAGATCACCGGCTCGATGAAGCGCGCGATGGGCGAGACCGACCGCCGACGGGCGAAGCAGGAAGCCTACAATCTCGAGAACAACATCACGCCGGCGTCGATCAAGCGCGGCATCGCCGACATTCTCGGCTCGGTCGCCGAGCAGGATCATGTGACCATCGACACGGGTTACGACATCGCGCCGGGGCATAATCTCGCGGCGACGATCGCCGATCTCGAAAAGCGCATGAAGGCGGCGGCGGCCGATCTCGCCTTCGAGGAGGCGGCGCGCATGCGCGATGAAATTCAGCGGCTGCAACGCGCCGAATTGCTCGCCGAGGCGAGCCCGCAATTTCGCGCCTCCTTTGGGCGGGGAGGGCGCGGCGCCATACGCCGTGACGAAGAGGAAAAGCTCGCGACCCGCGCGCATAAGCCGACCGACGCTGATATGGGGCCGCATAATTTCGGCGGCGGCGAAGCGCGGCCTCTGGGTCGGCCCACGCCGCCGCCGCGCGTTTCGCCACGTTCTTCGGGCGGCAAGCCCGGCACGCGCACGGTGAAGGGCAAGCCGAAGTGACGCCGTTTTTTCCTTCTCCCGCTTGCGGGAGAAGGACGGCATGAAAGAGCCGGTCGAGAGACTTGCTCGCGCGCCAGATTTCCGGTAGCTCTTCCGGAAGAAGGTCCAGGATGCCAAAGCCTCTAAAATCCAGCGTCCAAATCTATCGACAGCGGATGAAGCGAAAGGGCCTCGTGCGTGTTGAGGTTCAGGCGCGCAAGGAGGATGTCGCGCTTGTTCGCGGCGTCGCCGCCGCGCTCGCCGATCCCCTCCGCGAAGCGGAAGTACGCGCCGTTCTCCGCGATGTCGTGCCCTTCCCAGCTCCGGGCTCGCTCAAGGCGCTTCTCGCCGCAGCGCCGCTTGAAGGCGTTGACCTCGAACGCCCGCGCGATATCGGCCGGGACGTCGCCTTTTGAGTTTTCTCATCGACACCAATGTGATTTCCGAGTTTCGCAAAGGTGCGCGATGCGATGCGCATGTCGCCTCTTGGTTCGCCTCCGTAAAGGACGAGCAGCTTTATCTGAGCGTGCTGACGCTTGGCGAAATCCGCCGGGGGGCGGAAAAGCTGCGGCGAAGGGACGTGAGGGGCGCCGACGCTCTTGACCGTTGGTTGGTAGATGTCGAACGCGCTTTCGTCGGACGTATTCTGCCCGTCGACACTGAGGTTGCGGGAGAGTGGGGGCGAATGAGCGCTCTTCGGACTGCCCCTGTTGTGGACTCCTTGCTTGCGGCCACGGCCAAAGCGAATGATTTGACGCTTGTGACTCGCAATGTTCGAGACGTTGAGGGGCTGGGGGCCATCATTCTTGATCCCTTCGCGGCCGTGAAACCCACGAAGGGGCGTTGAGGCCTCTCAACTCCCTGGTTCACAAATCCTTCGTTCTCGACTAGGGTCCGCGCCGAGTCCGCTCCCCGACCGGGGCAGCGGGTTTTTCGCTTTTCACGCGCTAACTAAGCCGCGCGGCCAAACTCGCGGCGGAGAGCGCCTCACAAGGAACCACATGGCCAAGGAAGAACTGCTCGAATTTCCCGGCGTCGTCACCGAACTGCTGCCGAGCGCGATGTTTCGCGTCAAGCTCGAAAACGACCACGAAATCATCGCCCATACCGCCGGCAAGATGCGCAAGAACCGCATCCGCGTATTGACCGGCGATAAGGTGCTTGTCGAGATGACCCCTTATGATTTGACCAAAGGGCGTATAACATATCGTTTCCGGTAATTTTCTTTTGGCGGAGCGACCTTCTTGACAGCCAATCCTCCAATCGCCCGTCCCAAGCTCGTTCTCGCCTCCGCCTCGCCCCGGCGCCTGGCGCTGTTGCAGCAGGCCGGGCTCGACGCCGACGCCCTGTTGCCCGCCGACATCGATGAGACGCCGCACCGCGGGGAATCGCCGCGCGCCTACGCCACCCGAATCGCCAGCGAGAAGGCCGCTGCCGCGGTAAAGCTGCGCGCGACGCAGCCCGAGCTGAAGGAATCCTTTCTGATCGCCGCCGACACGGTCGTCGCCGTCGGCCGGCGCATCCTGCCCAAGGCCGAGACGCGGGAGGAGGCCGAGGAGTGCCTGCAGCTGCTCTCGGGACGCCAACACCGGGTCTATTCGGCGGTGAGCCTGATCACGCCGCGCGGCTATGAACGCAAGCGTCTCGTCGAGGCGCGGCTGCGGTTCAAGCGTCTCGGCTCGACCGAGATCGAGGCCTATCTTTCGACCGGCGAGTGGCGCGGCAAGGCGGGCGGCTACGCCATTCAGGGACGCGCCGGCGTGTTTGTGGTGAAGATCGTCGGATCCTACACGGCGGTCGTCGGCCTGCCGCTGCACGAGACGGTGTCGCTCCTCGCAGGCGAGGGATATCCCGTGCTCGCGCCGTGGTTCGCGATGGCGTGACGCCGAGCTAAGCCCCGAGATAGCGCCGCGAGAACCGCGCGCCGAGCCGCGTGAGAATCTCATAGCCGATGGTGCCGGCGCGCGAGGCCGCTTCCTCGATGCAAATGCCGTCGCCCAGCAGTTCGACCCATTCGCCGCGCTGCGCGGCCTCGCGCGGCGCCTCGGAAACGTCCAGCACGACATAGTCCATCGACACGCGGCCGATGAAGGGGCAGCGGACTCCGCCGACGAGCGCTTCACCCGTGGGCTTGTCCGTGCAAGACGTGGCGCCGACCGGCACGCCGTCCGCATAGCCAACGCCGATCGTCGCGATGCGCGTGCGCTTCGGCGCCGACCAAAGCGCGTCATAGCCGACGCAGGCGCCTGGCTCGATCTCGCGGGTTGAGAGAATGCGCGCGCTGAGCCGCGCGACCGGCCGCACCGGGCATTCGGCATAGGGCGTGGGGTTGCCGCCAAACAGCGCGTAGCCGGGACGAACGAGATCGAAATGCGGGCGCTGCGGCAGAAACACGGCCGAGGAATTCGCCATCGACGCCGGAATCTCGGCGAAGCGCGCCCGGGCGTCGAGGAACGCCTCGATCTGTCGGGCGTTGCAAGGGGCGTCGCGCGTTTGCGAGCTGACGAAATGGCTCATCACCAGAGTAGGCGCGATATGGCGCGCGCGTTCCGCCGCTTGCGCCGCCTCGCTGATCGGAATTCCGAAGCGATTCATCCCGGTGTCGAAATGGATCGCGGCTTTGGGCTTGCGCCCCGTCGCCGCCCATTCGTCGATTTCGCCGAGCGAACCCAGCGCCGGTATAAGATCGGCGGCGACGAGGCGCGGCGCCGCGCCGGGCACGAGCCCGTCCAGCACATAGATGGTCGCGTCGTGGGCGACGGCCCGGGCCGCTTCGCCTTCGACGACATTGGCGACGAAAAAGGTTCGGCAGCCGGCCGAGAGCAGCGCGCGCATCGCGGGCGCGAGCCCCAAGCCATAAGCGTCGGCTTTCACCACCGCGCCGCATTCCGCGCCGCCGGCGAGTCGAGCCATCGTGCGCCAATTGTCGGCGAGGGCGGCGAGATCGACGATCAGAACGCCGGTCTCCGCCGGGTCCGAAGGCTCGGTCCGGGGCCGAAGGCGCGCAGCGGGTTCGTTGATTCCCATCTCAACGCCATTTTAGGCCGCAAAAGGCGGCGTCCAGATGGCGACGGCATTCTACTCTGAATTTGGCAAAAGTCGTTCGAATTTCGCGCGCACCTCGGGAGGCAGGCGGCGCGCGCGGCCGGCTTCGACGCACACAATCCGGACCTTGGCGCGGACAAGCAGTTCCGCCTGCCGCAAAACCCGCTGCTCAAGCGTGAGCGAGGCGCCGCCGAGCTCAAGAATCTCGGTTTCGACGGTCAGCAGGTCGTCCATTGTCGCGGGCTTTTGAAAGTCGACGTCCATCGACCGGACGACGAAAAAAATCGGCGCGCCGGCTGCGCCCGCCAGCAGCGCGCGCTGATCAAGCCCCAGCGCGCGCAACATCTCCGTGCGCGCCCGCTCCATGAAGCGCAAATAAGAGGCGTGATAGACGAGTCCGGAAAAATCCGTGTCTTCGTAATAGACGCGTATGGAGAGGGACGGAGTTGGCGCGATCGTCGTCATTCTGCGTTCGGCTGGCGGCTGGGCTGGAGTTTTCTTCCGGGGGAGGCGGCGCCAGGCTTGAACGCCGCTGTTCTTGATACTGCGCGCAACAATCGCATTTAAAGGAATACGCTCTCAAGCGACGAAGAGCGTCGCTCGCGCTCCAAGGCGCGTCGCAACCATAACCGAGGAGCTTCCGCATGTCTTTCCAGATTGGCGACACGGCGCCGGATTTCGAAGCCGACACGACGCAGGGACATATCAAGTTTCATGATTGGATCGGCGATTCCTGGTGCATCCTGTTCTCGCATCCCAAGGATTTCACGCCGGTCTGCACAACCGAACTTGGCTACATGGCCAAACTCGAGCCGGAATTTAAGCGACGCAACGTCAAGATCATCGGCTTGAGCGTCGATCCGGTCGACAATCACGCCAAATGGGCGGTCGACATCGAGGAAACTCAGGGCGCGAAGCCGAATTATCCGATGATCGGCGACCCGGACCTGCGCATCTCCAAGCTCTATGGAATGTTGCCCGCGAGCGCGGGCGGCGACGCCAGCGTCAGGACGCCGGCCGACAACCAGACCGTTCGCAACATCTTCGTCATCGGTCCCGACAAGAAGATCAAGCTCATCATGGTCTATCCGATGACGACCGGCCGCAACTTCGACGAAGTGCTCCGAATCATCGACTCACTGCAATTAACCTCCACACATAAGGTCGCGACGCCCGTCAATTGGCGGCCGGGCGATGACGTCATCATCGCGGGTTCGGTCTCCGACGAGGAGGCCAAGAAGATCTATCCGGCCGGCTGGAACGCGCCGCGGCCCTATCTTCGCATTGTTCCGCAACCGAAATGATGCGCGGCAGGAAAGCGCGCGATGATCTTCCGGCAATTGTTCGATAGCGTCTCCAGCACCTACAGCTACCTCCTCGCCGGCAATCGCGGCGGGGAGGCGCTGATCATCGATCCGGTGCTCGACAAGGTTGACCGCTATCTGCAGCTGATGCGCGAGCTCGATCTTCGGCTGGTCAAGGCCGTCGACACGCACACGCACGCCGATCATATCACCGGCCTGGGCGCGCTCCGCGACCGCACGCACTGCATCACGGTGATGGGCGAGCGCAGCAACGCCGACGTGGTGTCGATGCGCGTTCGCGAAGGCGAGCGCATCCGAATTCCGGGCGTCGAGCTCGATGTTCTCTACACGCCGGGTCACACGGACGATTCATACAGCTTTATCATGGCCGACCGGGTGTTCACCGGCGACACGCTGTTGATTCGCGGCACGGGCCGCACTGACTTTCAGAACGGCGACGCGCGGGCGCAGTACGAGTCGCTTTTCGGCAAGCTGTTGAAGCTTCCCGACTCGACGCTTGTCTATCCTGCGCACGACTATAAGGGCGATACGGTCAGCACGATCGGCGAGGAGCGGGCGTTCAATCCGCGTTTGCAGGTCAAATCCGTCGATGAATATGTCGCGCTGATGGAAAGCCTGCATCTGCCCAATCCGAAAATGATGGACGTCGCGGTGCCGGCGAACATTCACATCGGATTGCATCAGGAGGACATCGCGCGGCGGGGCTGGTCGTTGACGCCGCAAGACGCGCTCGACGTTCTCGGTCAGCCTTCAACAGCTCTCGTCGATCTGCGCGAGGCGCGCGAGCGCGAAGTTCATGGCGTTATCCCCGGCTCGCTGCATATGCCGTATGACGAACTCGAAGAGAATATTCGGGACGGCGGCCTGCTGCATGAATTGGCGGTCGCCACCGGCAAGCGCATCGTTTTTTATTGCGCCTTCGGCGAGCGTTCGGCGATGGCGGTCGAGGCCGCGCAGCAAGCGGGACTAACTTCGGCGCGCCATATTCAGGGCGGCCTCGACGCCTGGATCAAGGCCGGCGGTCCGCTCGCAGGTTAAGTCGGACATTGGGCTTCCTCATCCTGAGGAGCGTGCGGAGCACGCGTCTCGAAGGATGAGGGTGAGGAAAACAATCCTTCACCCGATTCCCCTGTGGCTCGATCGAGTTGACTCCTCCTAAGGAGCTGGAAAGCGTAGCTTGAGACGCCATGTACGCTCCTATGGAGTGTGCATCATGAACTCGAAATTTCTAAGCCGCGCGCTGAAGGCGCTGGAGCATGCCGGCGAGATCGCCGCCGTTCTCTTATTTGGCGTAATGATTTATTTCGTGCTCACCGCGTGATCGCCGATTAGTCTTCGCCTTCGCCAAACAATCCGAACTGCGCAGCAGGGCGCGCCGGCTCGGCGAGGCCAAGGTGACGGAAGGCGTGCGGCGTCAGCAGGCGTCCGCGCGGCGTGCGCTGCAAGAAGCCCTGCTGCAAAAGAAACGGCTCGATAATGTCCTCGATCGCGTCGCGCGGCTCCGACAACGCCGCGGCGATCGTCTCGATGCCGACCGGGCCGCCGCCGAAATTGACGGCCACCAGATTGAGATAGCGACGATCCATTACGTCGAGGCCGATTGAATCGACTTCGAGGAGCGACAGAGCGTGATCGGCGAGTTTCCGGGTGATTGATCCGACGCCATCCACCACGGCGAAGTCGCGCACGCGTCGCAGAAGGCGGCCGGCGATGCGCGGCGTGCCGCGCGAGCGGCGGGCGATTTCCTTCGCGCCCGAGCCGTCGACGCCGATCCCGAGCACGCGCGCGCCGCGCTTGACGATCAGCTCCAATTCTTCCGGCGTGTAGAAATTCAGCCGGACAGGAATGCCGAAGCGGTCACGCAGCGGCGTCGTCAGGAGGCCGGCGCGCGTCGTCGCGCCGACGAGGGTGAATTTCGCAAGGTCGATCTTCACCGAACGCGCCGCCGGGCCCTCGCCGATGATGAGGTCGAGCTGGAAATCCTCCATGGCCGGATAAAGGATTTCCTCCACCGCCGGATTGAGCCGGTGAATTTCGTCGATGAACAGCACGTCGCGCGGCTCGAGATTGGTGAGCAGCGCAGCTAAGTCCCCGGCCTTGGCGATGACGGGGCCGGAGGTGGAGCGAAAATTGACGCCAAGCTCGCGCGCGACGATCTGCGCCAGCGTGGTCTTGCCCAATCCCGGCGGGCCGACGAGCAGCACATGATCGAGCGCGTCGCCGCGCGTCTTGGCGGCCTCGATGAAGACCTTGAGATTGGCGCGCGCCGCCTCCTGGCCGGTGAAATCGGCAAGCGACAGCGGCCGCAGCGATGCGTCGGCGTCGTCGTCGCGCTGCTCGGGGCTGACTAGGCGCGCGGGTGTGTTCAAACGGGCGGCTCCCATGCACAGGCGCAGGCGCTATGCTAAGATGCGGCAAACGGAGCCGCGCCGTGAATCGCCCGTCCTCGCAATATGAGTATATGTCCCTCGACGATTTCGAGGAACTTTTGCCCGACAAGCCCGCCGACGAGAAATGGGAGCTGATCGGCGGCCGCGTCGTGCGCATGATGCTTGGCGCACGCTGGGAGCACAAGCGCATCATCCAAAATCTGACAGTCGCGCTGATGAACGAGTTTCGGCGGCGCGGGTCGGACTGTCGGCCCTTCGACGAGACATTCTACCTGAAGCAGCGGCTGCTCGATCTCGCGTGCTTCCCTGACGTTATGGTGCGTCGTGGGCCGCTGCCGCCCGACGCGACCTCGCTCGACGACCCGGTCGTGCTGATCGAAGTCGTGTCGAAAGGCTCCGCCCATCGCGACAGATGGGAAAAATGGGGGCTCTATCAAAAACTTCCGTCGCTGCAACATTATGTGTTGGTCGAGCGCGACCATTTCGCCGTCGACGTCATCGACCGCGTCGAGGGAGGCTTCTTCGAGCGTCCGAGACTTGGATCAATCGGCGACACGCTCCGCCTGCCGGCGGTAGAATTTGAGATGAGCCTCGCCGAAATCTACCGCGACGTGATCGCCGCCTGATCGCGCGCTCAGCGTGCGAGCTCCCGCAGGCCTTGGCGGATCAGCGCGCTCGCCTCGGCGGCTTCGCCAAGCTGCTTGAGACTCGCGGCCACCGCGGCCGCCGCCTGCGGCCGCCCGTAGCCGAGATTGACCAGAGCGGAAATTGCGTCGCGCGCCGCCGATGGCGCGCCTTCCGGCTCCTCGCCGGAGAGCCGCGCCAGGGCAGGGTCGACGGCGCCGAAGGCGGGAGCCTTGTCCTTCAGCTCCGCGACGATGCGCGCGGCGAGCTTCGGGCCGACGCCCGGCGCGCGGGAGACGGTCGCCTTGTCCTGCATGGCGATCGCCGAGGCAAGATCATTCGCCGGAAGAATCGAAAGGATCGCCAGCGCCACTTTGGCGCCGACGCCCTGCACGCTCTGCAACAGCCGAAACCAGTCACGCTCAGACTCGGTCGCAAAGCCGAAGAGCCGGATTGAATCCTCGCGCACCTGCGTTTCGATGGCGAGCGCGGACGCCTCGCCGACGCGCGGCAGCTTTTGCAGCGTGCGTGTCGAACAATGCACCACATAGCCGACGCCGTTGACGTCGAGGATGACGAAATCCTCGCCATAGCTGTCGATGAGGCCTTTGAGCTTGCCGATCATGCCGAAATCCGCAGTCTCGCGCCGCGATGCTGGGCGTGGCAGATCGCCACCGCCAAAGCGTCGGCGGCGTCGGCGCTCGTCGCTCCGCTCGCCGGCAGCAACACCCGCACCATCATCTGCACTTGCGTCTTGTCGGCGTGGCCGGCGCCGACGACGGTCTTCTTGACGAGATTGGCGGCGTATTCGGCGATGACGAGGCCAGCGAGCGCGGGCGCGGTCAGCGCCACGCCGCGCGCCTGTCCGAGCTTCAAGGCCGACTGCGGATCGCGATTGACGAAGGTCTCTTCGATCGCCGCTTCATGCGGCGCATGGTCGGCGATGACGCCCATCAGGCCCAAATGCAGCTGCGAAAGCCGCTCGCCCATGTTGAGGCTTGCGTCGGAGCGCACGCGCCCGCAGGCGATGAAGGAGAGCCGCGAGCCATGCGCCTCGATGACGCCCCAGCCGGTGTTGCGCAGGCCGGGATCAATGCCGAGGATGCGAATCGGGGCAGGGGTCATGCTGCGAGCGTAGGCGGAAAGCGGCGTTGGGGCGAGACTCTGGTGGCGTATCGGACGCCTCAGGGCGGTCGCGTCTCCGGCCGCTCGCGCGTTTTGCCATCCAGCAGACAGCTGACCGTCACGTCGCCCATGACGTTGATGGCTGTCCGGCAGCGGTCCAGGAACCAGTCGACGGTGAAAAGCACGGCGATGTAGTCGGTGGGCAGCGCCACGGCCTTGAAGACCATGGTCATCGTCACCAAACCCGCTTCCGGAATGCCGGCCGCGCCGACCGATGCGACGACGGACGTCACCACGACGATGAACTGCTGGCTGAGCGTCAAATGCATGCCGAGCAATTGCGCGACGAACAACGCCGACATGGCTTCATAGAGCGCTGTGCCGTCATTATTGAAATTCGCGCCCACGAGCGCGCCCATGCTGGCGGACTCCTCGCGCAGCCCGACATTTTCGCGCAGGCGCGCATAGGTCACTGGCATCGTGGCCGTGGAGCTGCCGGTCGAAAACGCCATCACCAAAGCGTCGCGCACGCCGCGCAGCACATAGAGTGGTGGCGCCCAGGAACCCAGTCGCACACGAATGAGGTAGTAGGCCGCTTGCAACGTCAACGCCGCGAGCACGGCGACGACGAAGCCCCCCAAGGCGAGAAAATCGCCAAAGCCCTTCACGCCGACGATGCTGGCGACGATGCCGAAAACTGCGAGGGGCACCAGGTCGATGATCCAGTGCAGAATCGTAATCAGGCTGGTCAGCGCCACGTGAACGAGGTCTTCGACGGTGCGCACCTCATGATGCCGCAGGCTTCTCAGCGCGACGCCGAGCGCCACCGCAATGAAGATGACGCCCATCACCGTGCCATTGTCTGAAAACGGTCCGCCGATGCTTTTGGGCACGCTGTCCAGGAATTGCGCGAGAGGATCGGCGCCAGTGGCAGCCTTGTCGGGCGGGTGCGCCGGCGCGGGGTTCGACCAGGAACCGGGTTGAAGGACATTGGCGACAAGGAGGCCGATGCCGATCGCCACCAGCGTGTTGGTCAACAGCAGCGTCACCAGCCGCAGCGCCTTCCGGCCGCCAAGATGCGCGCGCATCAGCGCTTGCATGATCGCCAGCAGAATCAGCGGAGGGGCAAGCGCCCCCAGGAGCCGCAGGACGAGCTTGGCCGGCGTCTCGAGCGCCGCCGCCTGGTCGCCAAGCGTGACGCCAACGACAAGCCCCAGCGCCACGGCCCCCAGAATGCGCAGATACAGGGGCGTCGCGCGCCACCATCCGAGGGCGC
The DNA here is from genome assembly GCF_015709545.1 of Methylocystis sp. H4A. Taxonomy (NCBI): domain Bacteria; kingdom Pseudomonadati; phylum Pseudomonadota; class Alphaproteobacteria; order Hyphomicrobiales; family Methylocystaceae; genus Methylocystis; species Methylocystis sp. H4A. The sequence continues at coordinate 294,935 of NZ_JADNQY010000025.1, forward strand.
CCTGGCGGCCGGTCGTTCCTTCCGCATCTTGTGAGATCAAGTGGGACGGCCCTTGTCGTGGCTATAGAGTGTGTGTCGAGGCGACAGGATGAGAGCTTTTCCGCCCTCTTCGGCTTGCGATCAAGCCTCCGCCTTCGTCACCGCGTCCGCGACAGCGTCAAACGCCAGCATGGTCGACCCATGCCGGGCCTTATAGTCGCGCACCGGCTCGAGCACCGCGAGGTCGGCCCATTTGCCGGTCGGCGGCGGGCCGTTCTCCTTGAGCATTCGGCGCAGCGCGTCGCGCGCCTCGCGCAGCTCCTGCGGCGTGGAGCCGACCACGTTGCGCGCCATGATCGAGGCCGACGCCTGGCCCAGCGCGCAGGCCTTCAGCTCATGCGCATAGTCGGCCACTTTCCCGTCTTCCAGCCTCAGATCGACGGTGATCGTCGAGCCGCAGAGTTTGGAATAGGCCGAGGCGGTCGCGTCCGGGCGCGGCAGCCGGCCGATGCGCGGAATGTTTCCGGCAAGCTCCAGAATGCGTTGATTGTAAATGTTGTCGAGCATCGCCGCCGGTGCATCCAAGCCAAGGCCTTACCATCGCCTTGGTAAATCTCTATATAGGATTTTGCGCGTCCTCGCGAAAGCGGCGGGTCGCGCCGGGGCCGTCAGCGGCCCTCGTTCGTCTCGAATTCTCGCGTGATCTCGAACCATCTGGAGAGGGCGACGATTTGAGGGGCGCCTTGCACGTTTCGTGCTAGGCGTGAGGCGGCCGACGCTTTTTTGAGGGCGGGCGGCGTTAGTCAGTTGGAGGCGCCACATGGATGACGTGGTTAAGACCTGTCCCTTTTCTTCGCTCGAGACGGTGAAAACCGTCGAACGCCCCTCCCGCGATGAAGCCGAAGCCGCCGTGCGCACCCTGTTGCGCTGGGCGGGAGACGATCCGGGCCGCGAGGGGTTGCTAGACACCCCGCGTCGCGTCGTCAAAGCCTATGAAGAGTTCTTCAGCGGCTATCGAGAGAGCGCCGACGAGGTCCTGTCGAAAGTCTTCGAGGAGGTCGAAGGCTACGACGATCTCGTGCTCGTTCGCGACATTCCCTTTACCTCGCATTGCGAGCACCACGTCGTGCCCTTCGTTGGAAAGACGCACATCGCCTATTATCCGGCGGGCGGGGTGGTCGGTCTGTCGAAGCTTGCCCGGCTTGTCGAGATTTTTGCCCGCCGCCTCCAGACTCAGGAGGCGATGACGGCGCAGATCGCGGCGGCGATCGACGAAGCGCTCGCGCCGCGCGGGGTCGCCGTCATGGTCGAGGCGGAACATATGTGCATGTCGATGCGCGGCGTGATGAAGCAGGGATCGTCCACGGTGACCATGCAGTTTTCCGGAGTTTTCCGTGACGATCCGGCCGAGCAGGCGCGTTTCTATACGCTGCTGCGCGGGGCGCGGTGATGTCGCAGGCGTCCAGAGAGGTGGAGGAGGGGGGCGTTTTCGCGCCGAAATTCGACGCGAACGGCCTCATCGTCTGCGTCACCACGGAGGCGGCCACCCGCGAAGTGCTGATGGTCGCCTATATGAACGAACTCGCGCTCGAGAAGACGATCGAGACGGGGCTCGCCCATTATTGGTCGCGGTCGCGGCGCTCGCTCTGGCGCAAAGGCGAGACGTCGGGGCAGACGCAAAAAGTGCTCTCGCTGCGCGTAGACTGCGATCAGGACGCCGTGCTGCTCGAGGTCGAAGTCGGCGGCGACGGCAAGGCGTGCCATACGGGGAGGAAGTCCTGCTTTTATCGGGCGCTCGGCGACGATGGCGCGCTGGTTTTCTCCGCCGAGGGCGCCTAGGCGTCCATCATCTGGCGGAAAGTTAACCTGAAGGCCACCTTCCGAAGCGCAGGCTGGTCTCCAAATATATATCTTGTGCCGCTGACCACGACGGCGACGGCGGCGCAGGAAGGCCCGCATGTTATCGCTACGCTCACGCAACCCCCAACTTCTCGATGCCGATGCGGCCAGCGCGATGACGGACGAACCACAAGCCCCTCCGACGACCCTCGTACGCAAGGCGGATACCGAGGCCAAACAGCAAAGACGCGGTCAGCCGACGATTGGACTGGCGCTCGGCGCAGGCGCGGCGCGCGGCTGGTCGCACATCGGCGTGCTGCGCGAGCTCGCCGCCCATGACATCAAGCCCGATGTGATCGCAGGCACATCGATCGGCGCCGTGGTCGCCGGATGCTACGCCGCCGGCAAGCTTGATCAGATCGAAGCCTTTGCCCGCACCCTGACCAAGCGGCGCGTCTTCACGCTGATGGATCTCTCATTTTCCGGCGCGAGCCTCATCACCGGCGAACGGTTGCGGTCCGCCCTGGAGAAGGAACTCGAAGGCCTGGATATCGAGGACCTTCCCATACCCTTCGCGGCGGTGGCGACTCAGGTTGGGACAGGCCATGAGGTGTGGCTGCAGCATGGCTCCATGTCCCTCGCCATCCGCGCATCTTATGCGTTGCCGGGCGTTTTTGAGCCGGTGCGCATTGGCGATCGCTGGCTCTTTGATGGCGCGCTGGTCAATCCCGTGCCGGTCACCGTTTGCCGCGCGCTCGGCGCCGAATATGTGATCGCCGTGAACGTCACCGCCGACACGATGTATCGCGCGCGCGTTATCCGCGACGATCCCGCCGCGCTACATCGCGCCGCGGAGGCCGGACCGTTCGAGAAGGCGGACGCGTCCTTTGTCGATCGGTTCCTGCCCCGCTATTTCGATCGTCAGCCGGGCGATGCGCCGAACGTCGCCACCGCGATGATCGACGCCTTCAACATCATCCAGGATCGAATTCTGCGTTCGCGGTTGGCCGGCGACCCGCCAGACGCCACGATAACGGCGCGACTGGAGGAGGTCGGCATGTTCGACTTTCACAAGGCGGAGCAGCTCATCCATGTAGGGCGCGAGGCGACGAAGCGCGCGCTGCCCAACATTTTCGCCCACATCCCGCTGCCGGCCTCGTCGAGTCCTTAGGCTTGGGCGATGTATTCGCGCATCGATCGGTGCTCTTCCTCGATGACGCGAATGCGGTATTTGACGACGTCGCCGATCGACACGAGGCCCACGAGGCGCGTTTCCCGGACCACGGGAATATGCCGGCGCCGTTCGATGGTCATCACGCGCATCGTATTCTCGACGGCGTCGTCTTCTCTCGCCGGCTGGGGACTGGGCTGCATATACGCGGATATGCGCTGCGTCAGCGCCTCTGGCCCGTCCAGCGCGACCGCTGAAACGATATCGCGCTCGGCGATCAGTCCGGCCAGTCGGCCGCTGTCGTCCAGAATGACGAGCGCGCCGATTCGATAGCGCATCATGAGCTGAGCCGCCTCGTGCAGCGTCGTGTCGGCGCTCGCAGTCACCACCTCTCTTCCTTTCTCCGCGAGTATGTTCGAGATCGTCATCTGGCCCTCCTTTTCGCTCTCGATCGGCCTCCCTTGCCAGCCGGAGAGCGTTACTGCGAACTCAGGGCATGCCGACCCGCGCGATCGAAGAAGTTGAAAAAGAGCAGGCCGAACAAAAACCCTCCGACGTGCGCTTCCCAGGCGATCGCGCTCGACACGCCGACCGCCTGCGGAAAGACGCCAAGAAGCACGTTCACCGCTAACCATGCGACAAGGAAAAACATCGCCTGTCGGTTCAATGGCAGTTCCAACAGCGAAGTGAAATGCGATTCCTCGTCGTATGGCGTCCGGGGGCTGCGCCTGTTGTCCGCCAGCCGCGCACCTGGCGTAAATGCGAAACGCACAATTGCCCCCATTGTTCCAGAGATTGCGCCGGATGCGCCCACGACAGGGGCGATTTCGTAAGGGTGCAGCGCAAGAAACAACAACGCGCCTGCGAACGCGCTTGCGGCGAGAAAGAGGAGGTAGCGCGCCGAACCGAATCGACGTTCGACCGGCGTGCCGAATGCTGCAAGCGCTAACACATTCACGATGAGATGCGTCCAATCGCCGTGTAAAAAAAAGTAGGTCAGCAGGGTGGCGTATTCGGCGCCGCCTTCAAGCGTCACGCGCGCCGGGATGAAGGCGAATGTCGTTAGCAGCCAGTTTGAGAACTCCAAAGGACCGTATGCGACGACGAGCTGCGTCGCCGTTAGCGCGACGATGAGCGTCTTCGTCACTGTCGGGAGATTGAAAATTCGTTCTCGACTTGCGGGCACGTTCGCTCCTGTCCGTTTTGCTGGGCAAGGGCCCGCGCGGCCTCAATGCTAATCTAGCGCAACCGGCGTCGGCCAGCGTCCCGATTTGAGGCGCCTGGCGGCGAGGGCAAGAACTGATTCGTGAGCGCCGAGCGGGTCGCTCGAGATCGCTTCCGAAAAGTTCAGCTTATTGCTTTCGCTAGCCTTTTTGTAGGTGCGGAACCCTGGCCGTTGGTCGGCTCCGCCATTTTGGCGATCGCCGCTCCGATGGCACGATGGCTGCGTCAGTCGGGAAAGATTGGAACACTAGGCGGGAATGTGTCCCAATCCTGGGCGGGGGCTCACGAGTCGGGCGGGTTTGAATGAGATTGTCAGTCACCAGGGATCTTCACGATTATTGGGGGCGATTGAAGGGAGAACGGGCGGCGCCGGATCGAGCGGAGATCGATCCCGTCGCGATTCGCCACATGTTGCCGGACATATTCATCATCGAAGTGGACCCGGAACGCGGACTTCCGATCCGTCTCTGTGGCGCTCGGGTTAACGCCCTCTGGCAGCGCGAGCAGAAGGGACGCCTCTTCCTAGAATGGTGGCGAGCGCAGCGGCAGGAGGAGGTTGCTGAGGCGATTCGAGGGGTCATCGACGCCCAAACGCCGCTTGTCGCGCAAGCCCGGACAGCGCTGGGCGCCTCGGAATTCGAACTTCTGCTGCTGCCTCTGCGTCATTTCGGCAGGAGCTGTTCTCGCGTGCTGGGGTCGCTTGCGCCCGCGCAGCGGCTTGATTGGGTGGGAATTCGACCCGTGGGCCGGCTCGATCTGGTCGCCGCGCGTATGCTGGAGGATAAGCTGACGGACGGCTCGAAAGAGGATTGGCGCCGCGGCGCGATCGCGCGCCGCGCGGCCTCCAACGGCTAGCGGCCCCTTCGAAGCAAGGCCGGTTGCTGTGAGCCATCGCCTCCAATCACGTTCATAGCAGGGCGAAGCCCCTATCAGCGCGCGCTGATCACCGTTTCTCTCCATACTCGAGTCGCGATGGGAACCGCCGTCAGACGACGGTATGTCGCCCGCGGCCGTCATGGCTTCGACCCGCCGCTTCGCCGTGGACGAGATCAAAGTCGATCCGGCTCTGAACGCGCAGTTGTGGCGCCGGCGCCACACCAGCCGGAATTCCGACCGAGCGCCTGCAAGATCCGGGGCTTTTGGATTGACTGTGCGCGGCCTCGACTGATTGAGTGCGATGCATGGCGAGCGATCGCTGAAAGTTTCAACAAGGCAATCGGGCGAAGTTTTCCGCCTCCAAGGAACGAGGACTCAGATGAAAAAAGCTCTTTCCGTCGCCGCTCTTGTGGTCGCGCTGACGGGCTCGGCTTTGGCGGCCGATCTTCCCAGCTACAAGGCTCCTCCGCCGCCCCCGCTGCCGCCGCCGCCGCTGTGGAGTGGCTTCTACGTCGGTCTGAATGCCGGCGGGACTTGGGGCGGCAGCAATAACATTTGGACCCAGTCGGCCCCGATCACATCCATCCCCGGAAGCGCCTCCGCGGCCCGTTACGCTGCATTTTCTGCGCTCGGCGCCTCGGGCGTTTCGCAGGGCAACACCAGCGGATTCATCGGCGGCGGCCAGATTGGCTATAACTGGCAGTTTTGGGGCGGCCGCATTGTCGCGGGCACTGAGGCCGACATCCAGGGCGTCGCCGGGAGCAACAGCAACAAGACCTCGGTTACTGCGGCCGGCGGATTTCCGTTTTTCGGCGCCAATGAAGTCCTTACAACCGCGATCACGACCTCGAAGCGTCTCGACTATATCGGAACGGTTCGCGGCCGACTCGGCTGGCTCTTCACCCCGACCTTGCTTGTTTACGGCACCGGCGGTCTTGCCTATGGCGGCGTCTCCGTGTCGACCGGCATCGCGCAGTTCAACAATGACTGCGCTCAGTTCCCGGGGAACTGTATCACTAGCGCCGCTTTCTCGTCCGGAGCCTTTTCCGACACGCGCGTCGGCTGGACGGCGGGTGGCGGCTTGGAGTGGATGTTCATGCCGAACTGGTCCGCCAAGGTCGAATATCTGTATTACGATCTCGGCAATGTCAGCTACTCCGGGGGCCTCTTGGCGACCTTCGGCAACACGTTCCTTCCGAACACGCTGGTGGCCGGAGTGGTTTCGCAGTCCCAGACTCGCTTCAACGGCAATATCGTCCGCGCCGGCGTGAACTATCACTTCAACTGGGGCGCTGCCCCGATTGTTGCGAAATACTGATCCAGCCTGACCATCCATATGAAAGAGCCCGGCCGATCGGCCGGGCTTTTTTTTTGGCTGACGCCCGCATCCGCTCCCAGGCTGGACGCTGTTATGGCGAGTCTGAACGTAGGCGGCGCGCCCGGAGTTGACGCCGACATCCATGGCGTCGCCGCCAGATATTGGCGTGGCCCGGCGCGTTTGACGTGGCCCGGTGATTTAGCCCTCGTGGCCTCGGCGCCACACCGATCGAAAATTCGAGTTAAGGCTCGTGGTCTCGCGTTGACTGTGCGCGTGCGTCATTGCTTGATTGCGCTCAAGGCAAAGCAATTGCTTGGGTTTCGTAGCAGCGGTCCGGCGAAAGCTTTTCGCCTGTCGGCAGTGAGGATTTCAGATGAAAAGAATATTCGTCACACTGGCGCTGGCGCTGACCGCTAGCACGGCCCTTGCGGCAGATCTTCCCAGCTACAAGGCTCCGCCTCCGCCCCCGCCGCCACCCCCGCCATTGTGGACAGGCTTTTACGTGGGTTTGAACGCAGGTGGCGCTTGGGCCAGTAATAATTCAGTTTATGTGACGAATTGGCCCGCAGTCGGGGCGGTCGGCATTCTGAACCTGCCGTTGAGCGGCAGTCAGTCCGCAAACAGTGGGGCGGGCTTCATCGGCGGCGGCCAGATTGGCTATAATTGGCAGTTTTACAATGGCCGCCTTGTCGCGGGCATAGAAACGGATATCCAGGGTATCGCCGGGTCTAGCGGTGGCGGCGCCTCTTGGATCGCTACTCCGCTCGGCGTAATACCTGACCCACAGACCGAGACGTTTATCCCGGTCAACCTTCTCTCTGGTATTAGCGTAAGGAAGTCGCTTGACTATATAGGCACCGTGCGGGGGCGCCTTGGCTGGCTCTTCACGCCGACGCTGCTGGTCTACGGGACGGGCGGCTTGGCTTATGGCGGCGTGAACGTCAATCTGACCAGTTTCCAGTCGTTGTCCTTTGCGGGCGCCCTCTTGCCCCTTCAGGGGGGGACAGCCGGCGTCTCCGACACGCGGGTCGGCTGGACAGCCGGTGGCGGACTCGAATGGATGTTCATGCCGAACTGGTCGGCGAAGGCGGAATATCTGTATTACGATCTTGGGCCGGTGACGGGATCCGCGGTGAACGTAGCGCTTTTTGGAGCGCCGACCGTCGCCTCCGTGTCGCAATTTTCAACCCGGTTCAACGGCAATATCGTCCGCGCTGGCGTGAACTATCACTTCAACTGGGGTGCGGCCCCGGTCGTCGCGAAATACTGATCCAGCCTGACCATCCATATGAAAGAGCCCGGCCGATCGGCCGGGCTTTTTTTTTGGCTGACGCCCGCATCCGCTCCCAGGCTGGACGCTGTTATGGCGAATCTGAACGCGGGCGGCGCGCCCGGAGTTGACGCCGACATCCATGGCGTCGCCGCCAGATATTGGCGTGGCCCGGCGCGTTTGACGAGGCCCGGTGATTTAGCCCTTGTGGCCTCGGCGCCACACCGATCGAAAATTCGACTGACGCTTGTTGTCTCGTGTTGACTGTGCGCGTGCGTCATTGCTTGATTGCGCTCAAGACAAAGTAATTGCTTGGGTTTCGTAGCAGCGGTCCGGCGAAAGCGTTTCGCCTATCGGCAGTGAGGATTTCAGATGAAAAGAATATTCGTCACACTGGCGCTGGCGCTGACCGCCAGCACGGCCCTTGCGGCAGATCTGCCCAGCTACAAGGCGCCGCCGCCGCCCCCGCTGCCGCCGCCGCCGCTGTGGACCGGCTTCTATGTCGGTCTGAATGCGGGCGGCACGTGGGCCGGCAGCAATACGATCACTACAAGCGCGTTTCCGTTCTTCATCGGCCCTGCTGGCCCAGGCATCACGGTAGCTGGCAATACGGCTCGTGCATTCGGGGCCGCGTTGGGTGCGACCAGCAATATGGGGGTCAACAACAGCGGCTTCATCGGCGGCGGTCAGATCGGCTACAACTGGCAGTTCATGAACAGCTTCGTCGCGGGCGTGGAAGCGGATATTCAGGGGATTGCTGGCTCCAGCGGATCCACCTCCGCGTTCACCATTGGAGCTGTGGATACCACTGTCACTGCGGTCGCCCAGTATCCGACGTTTAGCAGGGTCACCAAGAATCTCGACTATCTCGGCACCGTACGCGGGCGTTTGGGCTGGCTCTTCACGCCGACCTTGCTGGTTTACGGCACCGGCGGTCTCGCGTACGGCGGCGTTTCAACCAGCACCAACATTTTTCAGCAGGCCCTCAGCGTCACCGGCGCGCCCTTCGCAGTGTTGCCCCCATTCGGCGGGGCTAGCAGCTTCTCCGACACGCGCGTCGGCTGGACGGCCGGCGGCGGTCTCGAGTGGATGTTCTGGCCAAACTGGAGCGCCAAGGTCGAATATTTGTATTACGATCTTGGCACTGTGGCCACCAGCTTCGCACTGGCGCAGGCGACCACTGTGGCTGGCGTACCTGTCTCATTCGCGAACCTCGTGCAGTCTAGAACCCGCTTCAACGGCAATATCGTCCGCGCTGGCATCAACTATCACTTCAACTGGGGCGCTGCCCCGATTGTTGCCAAATACTGATCCAGCCCGAAGATCGATATGAAAGAGCCCGGCCGATCGGCCGGGCTCTTTTTTTGCTGGCGGCGAACGACGGGCTTCGTCAAAGCCTTTCGACGCGCGGCACATTGCCTGCCCGCCAGCGACTGTGTATCAAATTGCGAATTGATTTCGGCACGATAGGCGTTCAGCGTGTATCGCGAAGATGTTTTCGATCTTATCGATCGGCTCGCGCGCGCCGATCGGCGGACGGTTCGCTACAACCTCCTTGATGAAGTCTTGCTCCTTGATGAAGTCTTGCGGGCGGCGGGCGTCTCTCATGTCGGGTATGTCGCCTTCAACCTGCCGACCCGCCGCGCCGACCGACCGCTGCTGTCCGCCATTCACGCCGCCTCGTGGCGAAAATCCTATGCCCAGGCGCGCCGTGTCGACCTCGAGCCCGTCGTACGCGCGGGTTTCGGGGGGATAACGCCAGTCGATTGGCGCCTGCTGGATCGCGACGATCCGGTGGTTGAAAAACTCCTGGGCGAAGTGCTGGAGTTCGACCTCGGCGCCGACGGCTTCTCCATTCCCCTGCGCGGCCGAAGCGGCGAATATGGGCTGTTCAGCGTCTGCTGCGCTGAGAACGCTTCATCCCTGCCGCCGCAGCGCCGCGCCCTGATTCGCCGGCTCATGGTTATGAGCGCGATCTTTCACGCCAGCGTGCGAGGCGCCCTTGCCGTGGAACCCCACGTCGAAATGCGGTTGTCGGATCGGGAGGTCGCTTGCCTGCGCCTTAAGGCCCAAGGAACCAGCGATCATGAGATCGGGGTCGCGCTTGGAGCTGCTCCAACCACCGTGCGCTTCTGGCTCGAAACGGCGCGCGCCCGGCTTCGCGCCGCCTCGGTCGATAATGCCGTCGAGGAGGCCTGCCGGATAGGGCTCATTCGCTCGGCGTCAAACGGCTGCGTTCCGTGATCGAGTCCACTCCCGCTGACTTGATCAATCGGCGGGAGCGATGATCGTGCTGCTGCCTGGCGAATCGCGCGCGCTTTTTCCCCGTCTGATGGATGAGATGTATGACCTGCGCCTTGGCGCCGCTCGCGCGCATGCCGGTCGGCCGTCCGCTGCGGTCCATCGGCTGGCGGTCGTCGATTATTTTGATTCGCTTGATCCGCTCTACGTTCTCGCGCTCGACGAAAGGAAGGGCGTCGCGGGAGCGCTGAGGTTGCTGCCGACCGCCGGCGTCACGATGTTGAACGCCGCTTTCGCGGGGGGCTTGCCGGACGGCTTACGCGTCGAAAGCCCGCTGATTTGGGAAGCAAGTCGTTTGACGCTCCACGCTGTCGGAGATGCTCGCGCGACGGAGGCGGCCATCGATCGCACGATCGGTCAACTCGGCGTCGCGCTAAATACGATCGCCGAGACCGCCGCTCTGACGCATATGATCGGCGTTTTTGACAGGTCGATGCATCGCCTGCTGTCGCATCGCGGCTGCGCCGGTGAAACATTAGCGCCGCCGATGCGCATCGACGGCGCCGACATGTTTGCTGTGCTTTATGAAGTCGGCGCCGCGATGAACGCGCCGTTCAAAAGTCTCGCGGGCGACGCCACGGCGCCGCCGATCAATCTTGCCGATCTGGAAAGGCTACGCCAAACGGGCTGCCGCCGGTCGTGAGCAAAACAACTTTTCGCCGGGGAGCGATCCGAGTGGCAATTTAAAAAATGCAGGGCGCCGGCGTCTCGCCGCGGGGCGGCGAGCGACGCTTCTTAGATTTGGGCGAACGACGATCAGGCGTTCACGAAGGCGGTGATTGCAAGCGTGATGGCGGCGGCGGCGGCGAAAATCGACAGAATCGCTGAGATCGCATTCATGGCGTTTGTCCTATGGCTCGCTGCCCCATTGTGGAAACGATGAGCCGCATCTGAGGCAGGCGCGACAAATTAGCGCACCGACTCCGAAATAAGCCAAGTGGGAAAAGCTGTTGCGATGCACCTGACGCGCCGCGCAAGAGAGCGCCGCGCTGTTTCAGCTTGGGGTCCGTAATCCGGTCTTAAACAATGACTAGTCGGTCAGGTTTCAGCGTCTTTGCGCCGCAATGACGATTAATCCGTCAGGGACATAAGCTTCGCTTTAAGGTCGCCGATTTCCAGCTCGGCGACCGTCGCGCCAAAGCGCGACATGTCCGGCGGCTTTCCGTCTTCGCCGGGCCAGAAACTCGGCGCGATGATCGCGTCGCAAGTCGTAAATGGCCTCGAAGGACGCGGCGACGGGGAAGCTCGCTCCCGCGCGATCGCGGATCGACTCGCCGTCCGCGCTTGCCGTAACGACATAGAAAGGATCTTCAGCGCTTTCAGTGGGCGCGGCGGCGCACCGCGCGAGCGTCAAAACATACGTCAAATCCAGAAAGCCGAGCCTAGGCATTCATTTAGGCCGGCGATGACGATCTTACGCATCCGCTCAACTTTTGGCGAATTATGACGCCTGTTTGGCGATTGCGTCATCCTGACCTAGATTACTTCTAATCTCATCCTGCGCTCGTCGAGGCATCTTTGGCTCCGGCGGGGGATGCATACATATTGACGACGACGCCCGGCCTGCCGCGGCTCTCGTCATGGAGGTGAAAAATGAAGGCGAATTGGAAGAAATATTTGCCTTGGGTTCTGTTCGTCGCAGTCGGCGCGTTGCTTTTCGGGCTGTTCCAGCATCAGCAGACCCGCACGCCGGCTCGCGAGATCACCTTCAGCGAGCTGCTGGTGCAGATCGACGAAGGCCGCGTCCATGACGTGATGATGTCCGGCAACGAGATTTCCGGCCACTTTAACGACAACCGCTCTTTCACGACTTACGCGCCGAGCGATCCAGGCCTCGTGCAGAAACTTGAGTCGAAGAAGGTGCAGATCAGCGCCAAGCCCGCGAACGACAGTCCGGGTTGGCTCTCGACCCTGCTGGTCAATGGGCTGCCGCTGCTGCTCTTCATCGCCGTCTGGATTTACATGGCGCGGCAGATGCAGGGCGGCGCAGGCGGCCGCGCCATGGGCTTTGGCAAATCGAAAGCGAAACTGCTGACGGAGACGCAAGGGCGCGTCACCTTCGAGGACGTCGCCGGCGTCGACGAAGCCAAGGAGGATCTGCAGGAGATCGTCGAATTCCTGCGTGATCCGCAGAAGTTCCAGCGGCTCGGCGGGCGCATTCCGCGCGGCGTGCTGCTGGTTGGACCGCCCGGCACCGGCAAGACGCTGCTGGCGCGCGCCATCGCCGGCGAGGCGGGCGTGCCGTTCTTCTCGATCTCGGGCTCTGACTTCGTCGAAATGTTCGTCGGCGTCGGCGCCTCGCGCGTGCGCGACATGTTCGAACAGGCGAAGAAGAATGCGCCCTGCATCATCTTCGTCGACGAGATCGACGCGGTCGGCCGCCATCGCGGCGCCGGCCTTGGCGGCGGCAACGATGAGCGCGAGCAGACGCTGAACCAGCTGCTCGTCGAGATGGACGGCTTCGAGGCGAATGAGGGCATCATCCTGATCGCCGCGACCAACCGTCCGGACGTGCTCGATCCGGCGCTGATGCGTCCGGGCCGTTTCGACCGGCAGATCCAGGTGCCGAACCCGGATTTCATCGGCCGCGAGAAGATCCTCAAGGTTCACGCCCGCAAGGTGCCTCTGGCGCCGGACGTGGATCTGAAGATCGTCGCGCGCGGCACGCCGGGCTTCTCGGGCGCCGATCTGATGAATCTTGTCAACGAGGCGGCGCTGCTCGCGGCGCGGCGCTCGAAGCGGATCGTCACGAAACAGGAGTTCGAGGACGCCCGCGA
>NZ_JADNQY010000026.1:0-130859 GCF_015709545.1 Methylocystis sp. H4A
TCGTAAATGCGAACGACCAGATAGAACCCGTTCAGAACGGCCAAGCCGATCCACATGCCCTTCAGGTCTACTACAGCTTCCGTGCCAGCAGCAGCGCGGGCTGCTGTGTCAGTCGTTGAGCTCATACCCTTCTCCTCCAATGTGCTCCCAGGGAATTGCGCGTGACCGGTATCGCTCCGCCTCCCACAACGGAGCCGCTTCGTCCTCGTTTCGTAAAGCAAAGCGAAAGCGCGTCTTCTTCAAAAACACGCAAAACCGCCCTTGTCTGCCGCAGCCTTCCCGAACATTCAGAAAAAATCCCCGCCCATAGGCGAGCACATCATCCAAAACCCGGAACCCGGCTGCTTGTTGTTATCGGACGAAAACCGACGTCGCCGCCTAAGCCAAAATCCCCAATCCGCCCCCTTGAAAGAGCAGACCGTAGACCCAGCTCAGCGTGCCGCAACATTCCAATAACCCCCAATAATCACAATACCCGTTAGTATAGAGGAAAACAATCTATCGAATAGCTAATGCAACCCTAGTGGATGGTTAATTTCCCACCCTTGGTGCGCTTCTAGCGGGACCATGGCGCGACGCACAATTCTATTTATAGCATTGTTATATCTAATTATTTTAGATTACGAAATCTGCGTTCGGCGCCAGAGCGGCAGCGAATGCTGCGCCGCAAAGATAGGCAACCATCAGGGGTGGGCGGCTATTCGTCCGACCATGGACGCACGCCGCTCGCGTCAGCGCCGGCCAGCGCCTCGCGCATGGTGACGCCGTCCAGTTCGAGTTCAGGGGCGATTTCGGCGAGCGGCGCAAGAACGAAACCGCGCCGGAATAGCTCCTTGTGCGGCAGGGTCAGCTCCGGATCGTCGATTGCGTGGTCGCCGAGGAAAAGAATATCGACGTCGATCAGCCGCGGCCCCCAGCGCCGCGTCGGCGCGCGGCCCATGTCCGCCTCGATCTTCTTGACCGCGGCGAGCAGCTCATAGGGCGCGAGCGCGGTGTCGCCGATGGCGCAGGCGTTGGCGAAATCCCCCTGGTCGAGATCCCCCCAGGGCGGCGTGCGGTAGAGTCGCGAGACCCGATCGAGCCGCGCCAGCTGACGCGCCTCAATCAGCCGCAGCGCCTCGCGAATATTGGCCGGCTTGTCGCCGAGATTGCTGCCAAGCCCAAATCCGACCCGCATCGTCTCAACCTCCCGGGCGCGCGGCGAGAATGCGCATGACTTCGAAAGCCGCGCGATGCTCCGCGGCGTCATGCACGCGAAAGACCTGCGCGCCGTCGCGCGCGGCGAAAAGATTGGCGGCCAGCGTGCCGACGAGCCGTCCCTCGAGAACGCCGTCGCCCAGGCCCTTAAAGATCGATTTGCGCGAGACGCCGATGAGCAGCGGAAAGCCGAGCGCCAACAGCTCCGGCGTCGCGCGCAGCGCGTCATAATTCTGCTCGCGGCTCTTGCCAAAGCCGATCCCCGGATCGAGCAGAATATGCCGCTCCGGCACGCCGGCGCGCCGGGCAATCTCGAGCGAGCGGGCGAAGAACCGCTTCATGTCGGCGACGATGTCGATCTGTGGCTCCGTCGTCTCGCGATTATGCATGATCACGACGGCGGCGCCGGCTTGCGCGATCGTTGGCGCCATCGAAGGATCGCGCTGCAAGCCCCAGACGTCATTGACGAGACAGACGCCTTCGCCAAGCGCGCGCCGCGCCGTCTCGGCTTTGTAGGTGTCGATCGACACCGGCGCGCCCGCCTGCGCCACCAGCGCGGCGAGTAACGGCTCCAGCCGCGTCCACTCCTCCTCCGCGGTGAGCGGCGTGTGGCCGGGGCGCGTCGACTCGGCGCCGACGTCGACGATGTCGGCGCCAGTGCTGACGAGCGTCCGCGCCTGCGCCAGCGCGGCGTCACGCGTCGCGAACAGCCCGCCGTCCGAGAAGGAATCGGGCGTGACATTGACGATCCCCATGATCACGGGGCGCGTTCCGATCAGCGAAAGAAAGCGATCGCGCGCTGCCGCGATCGCCTGGACGTCGAAAGCCAAGCGCGTGTCCCGTCAGTCGTCGTATTTCACATAGGCGAAGCGCTGGTCGGTCTCGGGCGTGCCTTCGAGCGCGCCGCCGGCCTTGCTCGGGCGCCAGGAGACGACCTCCTCGATCTTCTTGGCGAGTTCGAAATCCTTGTCGGTGATTCCCTTCGCCGTATGGGTCATGAGCTTCACCTCGACCCATGCGTAAGAGGCGGCGATATCGGGATGATGCCAGGCGGCCTCGGCGAGATGGCCGACCGTATTGACGACCATCAGCGTGCCCTTCCAGCTATGCGTCTTGAACTTGCGCCTGATCCAGCCGTTCTCGTAGCGCCAGTGCGGCAGTTCGCACTTCAGCCGCGCCGCGATCTCCTCTTCGGAATACGCGCGCTCTTCCTTCGCCATCTGAGGCTCCCCTCTTGCGCGGCGCGCCAACGCCGCCATGCGCCGCAACATTCTTTCGTTGAGACGCGTTATAGCCTAAACCGACCCGAAGTCTTCAGTTGGACCAAAAGAGGCGGCATGCCGGCAAAGGTAAACGTCGCGGCGAGCGCCCGGCTGCATCTGGGTTTCCTCGATATGAACGGCGGCCTTGGGCGCAAGTTCGGCGGCGTCGGCCTCGCGCTCGACGCGCCGGCGACCCGGCTGACCCTGACCCGCGCCGACAAAAACTGCGTCGAGGGCCCCGAAGCCGAACGCGCCGCCGCGCTTCTGGAGCGCGCGCAGGAGGCGCTTGGCCTGACGCAGCGCCACAGGCTGACGCTGGAGGAAGCGATTCCCGCCCATGCGGGCTTTGGCTCCGGCACCCAGCTGGCGCTCGCGGTGAGCGCGGCGCTGCGCCGCCTCGAGGATCTGCCGAATGACCCGGCCGCCGACGCGGCGCTGATGGCGCGCGGCGCGCGCTCTGGGCTCGGCGCCGGCCTGTTTCAGCTGGGCGGCGTCGTGGTCGACGGCGGACGCGGCCCGCAGACGACGACGCCGCCGGTCGTCGCCCGCGCCGAATTTCCCGACGCGTGGCGCGTGCTGCTGGTCTGCGATCCGGGCGATGTCGGCCTGCATGGCGCGGACGAGCGCGACGCCTTCGCGGAACTGCCGCTTTTCGGCGCCGAAACAAGCGGCGAAGTCTGCCGGCTGGTGCTGATGCAGATCCTGCCGGCGCTCGCCGAACGCGAGCTTGCGCCCTTCGGCGCCGCGGTGACCCGCATTCAGGAGATCGTCGGCGATCATTTCGCCCCGGCGCAGGGCGGGCGCCGGTTCACCAGCGGCAAGGTCGAGGCGATCGTCGCGCGGCTGCTCGCCGACGGCGCGACCGGCGGCGGCCAGACGTCATGGGGTCCGACCGGCTTCGCCTTCGTCGAGAGCGACGCGGCGGCGCGCCGCCTGCTCGGGCGCCACGGCGCGCAGGCGCGCCAAGAAGGGCTCGAGATTTCGATCCACCGGGGCCTCAACCGCGGCGCGAAGATCGACGCGGTCTACGCGCAGATCGCGTAGAGCGCTCCCGATCACAATGCTGCTCAGACCTACTCGCGCCGCATTTTTATGGCCTGCTCGAACGATGATGTTCGTGCGCCTCGCCATCGCTCTCATCGCCGGTCTCGCCGCCGGCGCCGCTCTCGCGCAGGACGCGCCGTCGAGCGGCGGCGCCTTCATCGGGCGGCTCTTCGATGCGACCGGTTTGCGCACCCCGCCGCCGCCGGCGCAGGATTTCGTGCGCGACTCGCGGTCCGAGCAGTTGCAGTATCGCGCCTTCGACCCGACGC
Source organism: Methylocystis sp. H4A (assembly GCF_015709545.1). Taxonomy (NCBI): domain Bacteria; kingdom Pseudomonadati; phylum Pseudomonadota; class Alphaproteobacteria; order Hyphomicrobiales; family Methylocystaceae; genus Methylocystis; species Methylocystis sp. H4A. The sequence goes on from NZ_JADNQY010000026.1 coordinate 3,773, forward strand.
TGGTCAAAGACCCAAAGCGCAAGTCGGCGGCCCATCTGCGCGCCATGAGCGCGGAGCTTGAAGCGGCGGCGGCCGAAACCCGGCGCCGGGCGGGCCGCGTCGCCGCGCCCGACGCGCCAGCCAGGCCGGCCCGCTAGCGGCCCCCGCGAGTCCGACGCGCGCGGCAAGAGCTTTGCATGTCGACCCAATCTCCTTGATGGTCGCTTCGCCATGGCCTTTGGACCCAACTCCCTGTTCGACTACGGACAAACCGACCCCGGCCTCGCTATCCTGCGCATGGCGGCGTTGCTCGCCGAAGCCGAGGACGACCCGGACGAGGAAACGCTCGATCTGTTGTTCGAACAGGTCGAGGCCGGCCATCTCGTCGACGCCGACCCCGCGCGGATATGGCCGGAGCTGGTTCGCGGGCTGATGAGCCCGGCGCCGTCGAAACTGATCAAGACGCTGCGCGGCTGCGGCGCGCTTGTCGAAATCCTCCCCGAAGTCGCGGCGCTCTTTGGCGTGCCGCAGATTTCCGATGGCGAGGATGAGGTCGATCTCGGCGAACATCTGATGCGATCGCTCGATGCGGCGGCCAAACGCGGCGCATCCTTGCCCGCGCGTTTCGCGCTGCTCGTGATGAATGTCGGCAAGTCGGATTCGCCGCGCGAACATCTTCCCGTGCATTACCGACATGTCGAGCGCGGGCGCCCGCGCATCGAGGAGATCTGCGCGCGCTTTCGTCCGCCGGCGGAATGTAAGGCGCTCGCGCTGCTGGCGCTCGCCGAATGCGAACGCGTGCATCGCGTCTCGAAAATGCGCGCCGGCCCCGTCGCCTTGATGCTCGAACGGCTCGGGGCGTTCGACGCGCCGGAGCGATTTCAGGAGCTGATGATCGTCTGCGCCAGCGATTTTTGCGCCCATGCCGGCCGCGAGGGAAAGCCTTACCCGAAGGCGGCGCTGCTGGAGATCGCGCTCAAGGCCTGCGCCGACGTTACGGAGAGCGACTCCCCGGAGGCGCGCCAAAGCGCCCGCGCCGAAGCGATCGCGCGGGCGTTTCGCTCGGAGCGCTGGTCGAACGAAGTGGCGTAGTTTTCTCAGCAGCGCCAAGAGCGGACATTGCTTGCGGACTGGGCTTCGCTTGCGGACTGGGCTTCACGCCGATTTTTGAATGAGGTTGGCGCAAGCGTTGGCGTCCAACTCGCCTCCCGCCGTTGCGTTCCGCGCCTTCATGGGCGGGAACAAGCAAAGCGGGGCTGGCGTTATAGGGATGGGTGTTGGGGTTGTGTCCAACAAGGGCCTGGCTGAGCCTGGCCCAGGAGTTCCGCCAATGACGACCTCACGCAAGATAATGACTGCGGCGCTCGCCGCCACGATCGCAATCCCTCTGCTGTCAATTTCGAGCCCAGCTTCCGCATGGGGCCGCTGTGGTCGGGGTTTGGGGCCCGGCTACTACGGCATGGCGCTCGGCGCGGCGGCGACACGCCCCTATAGCTACGGCTATTACGGCTCCGCCTATCCATCGGGGTACGGCTATTACGGCGCAGCTGCTTCCACACCTGTCGCGAGCGAAGGATATTATTGCGCGACCGACGTGAAAACTTGCTTGCTCCGCGAGCCCGGATGGCTCGGAACAGGTTGTTCCTGCGCAGTGCCGTTCGGCCGCGCACGAGGAATCGTTGAATAGAGCGTAGCAAAGAAGCTGCGGCCGAGATAAGCCATCGGCCGCAGTGTTTCATGACAATATGAGGCGCGGCGCAGCGGTTTCGCGAGCGGATGAACGTCTGCGCCAGCGATTTTTGCGCCCGATTTTTGCGCCCGATTTTTTGCGCTCATTCCGGCCGCGAGGGCCAGCCTTACCCCAAGGCGGCGCTGCTGAAGATCGCGCTCAAGGCCCGCGCCGAAATTGCGGAGAACGACCTAGAGGCGCGCCAGAGCGCCCGCGCCGAGGCGATCGCTCGGGCGTTTCGCTCGGAGCGCTGGGCGAGCGAGGTGGGGTAGGTATGACTGGCGCGCCCTGACGTCACGTCTCGTCTGGCCTAAATCAAATCCGGCTGAATTTGCCGGCATGTCATTCTCGACGCGCGTCTTGCTAATTCGCGGGAGAAGTGGCCGAAGCTAATTCGCGGACTGGATTGTGCGAAGGTTTCCTCATCCTGAGGAGCCCGCGCAGCGGGCGTCTCGAAGGACGAGGAAACCTTCATGCGCCGCCCTCGGGACCTCGCCCTCGCGCTTCGAGACACGCTGCCGATCTCGGGCACGCCGAGATCGGCGGCGCTCCTCAGCATGAGGGAGAGAGAGACATCGACCCTCTCCTCCCGAAAACGGTCGAACCGTGCTACCTATACGCATTTAAGTCTATCGGCTGAGGTCTGCAGCCTGTGCGTTACCTTCCGCCCCTAATCCTCGTTAACTGGAAATCGCCAAACGCTGGGTAACGAAAATTGTCCCTAGAAGAACTTTATTTTTCAGTTCGGTCCAGAATACGTGAGTTAGGCCATCGCGACAGCCTTTATGTCATTTGGGCCTATTGCCAATATCTCCAGCTCAACAAATTCAACATTCCAAACGACATCCAAGTCTCTCCCGAATTCCTGAACTCAGTCCCACCTCAAGCCTTCCTTCCAGAGTGGACACTTGAAGTGATTGCACGCGAAGTCATCCGTCATGCGGATGAACAATCGCGACGGGGCCGGTCGTTGCGGCAATGGAATAACGTAGCATCAATTGCCAACGCCTTGCGGGATTTAGAGGACGAAATATATGCGCGATTTGTTGGTGGTGAACGCATCCATCTTGAGTTGATGCGTATTGCCCACCGGCAATTCGTTTGGCAGCAGCATCGCCTCAATTGGAAGCCAGTTATCCGATATTATAAATTATTCAATACGCCGGACATTAGGGCGCACACTCGATACGTAACCGGGCTTAGCCTCGATCAAATCTATCTTATAGGGCTGTGCTACCTTGGTATGTTCTCTGAAAACCCAAGGGTTGCGCGGCGACCGAATATCCAGATTGCTGGAATATCTCAGGAGCACATTGAGTGCTTTCTCGCGTTTACCTCGCTGAACCGTAGACGGCTAGCTGACCGGCTTCGTGCAGAACATGCCTTAGATGAAGGATTTTTCTATCGCTACTCATCTCTTCGCGAATTTCCCTTAATCCAAATTTCATATCAGGGCCACGATGAAGTCGCCTGCCCAATTCCAACGTTGCTTTTCTGGCGAATCACGACAGGTCTTTATTACACGTTGAAAGATGTTCCTGGTTTCCCAACCGCGTTTGGGACGTCGTTCCAGCAGTACGTGGGAGAGGTCATAGGCCAGCGTATCACCAATCCCGATATCGCTGCTCTTCCGGAAAGGGAATATCGTGTGGGCCTGCGCCGTAAGGATTCAGTAGACTGGATTATGCAGGAGCGCAATGAAGCTGCTTTGTTTGTGGAGTGCAAGACGAAACGACTGACATGGGCATCAAAGGCGGGCGTAGCCGACCTGTCCAATTTTGATCAGGACATTCGCAAACTCGCTGGCGCGGTCGTTCAAGTCTACAAGACGATTAAGGATTACCGCGCTGGCCTCTATCCGCACCTTCCATTTGTCGAAGCCCGACGCATCTATCCGGCAGTCGTGACGTTGGAGGATTGGTATTTCTTCGGACTTGAAATGCCCGACAGACTAAATGAGGCAGTCCGAACTAGCATGGAAGCAGCGAGACTGCCGATCGCGTGGCTAGACGAAATGCCCTATCTTATTATGTCTGTGGATGAATTCGAGAAGTTGGCAGGCGTAATAAACATCGCCGGCATCCAATCAGTGGTGATGGGAAAGGTTCAAGACCGTGAATTCCGGCGATGGGGCTTTGACGCATACTGCAATCATCGCTACCCAGAAGAGGTCAAGCATCTCCCAAAATTGTTTCACGACCAATATAACGCGACTTTCGCAAACATTGCACTACGCCAGTCCTAGTGACAAGCACGTGCATAACGAGCTGACTTCACAGGACCGCGCAGGCGGCAGCGATCAAAATCTGCGTGGGATATTTGGGAGCGCAATACGCATCGTCGCGAGGATGCGGCGCCGGATGAAAATTGATCCAGCAGATTGGTGAACGTCGCCCTAGCGCCGCGCTCAAAACTTAGCGCGGCGCTTATGGTCTCACGACAGTAACGGCACCGCCTCTCGATTACAAAAACGATCCGATGAAGGCGCCGCCGATTCCCGCGAGCACAGCCGTGGCGAGAATCCCCGGCAGCCCGAAGAGCGCGCCACCTAGTCCAGCGCCGATCGCCGCGCCGACGATCGCGCCGACAGCCGCCATTGTCATGTGTTCCTTGGCAGATATCATCGTCTCCTCCATGACCTACGCCTCTCATTGAACAGAGGCCTGACATGGAGTTAGAGCCAGCTTTGCAGCGGGCAAGGGCTCGACCTTTTTTGCCCGTCGGTCATCAAAATCTCACAGCTTCCGTTCATCCGTCAGCGACATGATTTCGGCGACGACGCCGCGTTTGACGAGGACAGCGCCAAGGCGCGCGGTTCGGGCCGACGCCGATCATCACTGTATTATTCGCCTCTGACGTTTCCGCACTGAGCACGACGACTTTCGGAGTGTTCGTCTGCCGCCTCACCGCCACATGGCGGATTCGGGGCCTTCGCCACATTGCGCTACATGCCCCGGCCCCTCACCCTCGCTTCGCTCGACCTCTCCCCGCGCGCGGGGAGAGGTTTGCGCCCGCGCCGGAATCAACTCGGAAGCGCAAAGAGATTCCACCAAAAGAAATTCGCGATCATCCGCACCGTTCGTCTCGACCCGCTCGGCCCGCCGCCCCCTCTCCCCGCTGGCGGGGAGAGGTGAGGTGAGGGGCTTGGGGGTCGTCGCGGAAGGCGGATTGCAGCAGCGGACTCGGGGCCTTCGCCACATTGCGCCACATGCCCCTGCCCCTCACCCTCGCTTCGCTCGACCTCTCCCCGCAGGCGGGGAGAGGTTTGCGCCCGCGCCGGAATCGACTCGGAAGCGCAAAGAGATTCGACCAAAAGAAATTCGCGATCATCCGCTCCGTTCGTCTCGACCCGCTCGGCCCGCCGCCCCCTCTCCCCGCTGGCGGGGAGAGGTGAGGTGAGGGGCTTGGGGGTCGTCGCGGAAGGCCGATTGCAGCAGCGGACCCGGCGCCTTCGCCACATTGCGCCACATGCCCCCGCCCCTCGCCCTCGCTTCGCTCGCTTACGAGGAGAGGTTTGCAACGTGCGACGCTTCCCCGCTGCAGACCGTCCTTCCAGTCGCCTCGGTCGCATCGGCTGTGCCCCGCCGCACTTTGTTAACCTAGCTGTTCATGCTACCCGCGGTTCGTTACGCGTGGACCTTGGGGGCCATGTTTCGGGGGGCATGTCATGACCATCATTGCAGCGAACCGCCGTGGATTTTTAGGCGCGATGCTTCTGGCGAGCGCCGTCATCACCGGGCGCCGCGCGTTCGGCGACGAGAAGATGGCGGAGATCGGCCGGCTCAAGCCGGGCGAGTTCATCTGGCGCCCCGAACTCGCCTTGAAGGGACCCGTCTCCGTCGTCGTGTCGCTTCCCCAGCAGCGCGTGCATGTCTATCGCAACGGCATCCGCATCGCCGCCTCCACCTGTTCGACCGGCAAGCCCGGACATTCGACGCCGACCGGCGTCTTCGTCGTGCTGGAGAAAGACCGGAATCATCACTCGTCGCTGTACGACGACGCGCCGATGCCGAATATGAACCGCCTCACCTGGTCGGGCGTCGCGCTGCACGCCGGCAATCTGCCCGGCTATCCGGCCTCGCATGGCTGCGTGCGGCTGCCGGCGAAATTCTCCGAATTGCTGTTTGGCGTCACCCATATCGGCACGCCGGTCATTATCGCCGGCGCCCATACCGACCCCTGGGAGCTGACCCATCCGGGCATGGTGCTGAGCGGCTATGCCGAACAGGAGTTCGAGCAGGTGCTCTCCGGCCTTGAGGGCAAGAAGCATCCCTCCGACTGGACGGAAGCCGAGAATTTCCCCGTCACCAGCGTCGTCGCCTCATCCGCCGATCATGTGATCGAGCTGATCGAAAACGACCATGTGGTGGCGAAATCCGTCCTTGGCTTAGAGGGCGCCGACAAGCTCGGCTCGCATGTGTTCGTGCTGAACGGCGCCGACCAGAATTCGCGCGGCATGCATTGGAGCGCGATCACGCATCATCATGAGGATGCGGCGCTCGCGCCGGACCAGGATGTGATCCAGCGGCTTCGCGCCGACCCGTCCTTCAACGCGGCCATGCAGGCGCGCATGCATCCCGGCATGACCATGGTGCTGACCGACGCGCCGCTGTCGCCCGACAGCCGCTCCGGCAAGGATTTCGTCATCGTCACCACGGAGTGATCCGCGCTGGCCTTTACCAAAGCGCCGCGCTCGAAGATCGCGCGGCGCTTAATTGTCTCGATGGCGTCGCCTCTCGATCACAGAAACGATCCGATGAAGGCGCCGCCAATTCCCGCCAGCACCGCCGTGGCGAGGACCCCCGGCAGGCCAAAAAGCGCGCCGCCTAGTCCAGCGCCAATTGCGGCGCCGACGATCGCGCCGACAGCCGCCATTGTCATGTGTTCCTTGGCAGAGATCATCGTACCCTCCATGACATACGCCCCTCGTTGAATGAGGCGTAACATGGAGTTAGAGCCTGCTTTGCAGGGGGCAAGGCCTCCGTCCTACCCGTCGATGATCGAAGCAAAGTCTCCCACCCTCATGGATGTGAAGACTTCACGGCATCGCGCGACGACGACCTCGGTTCGCCCCAAACGAACCCCTCCCTTGCGCCTGCAAAATGGGCTAGAGTTCCTGCTTCGCGCCTTCGGAACAAACACAGAATGTCGGATTTCTATCGCATCAAGCGTCTGCCCCCTTATGTTTTCGAGCAGGTGAACCGCCTCAAGGCGCGCGCCCGCGCCGGCGGCGCCGACATCATCGACCTCGGCATGGGCAATCCCGACCTGCCCGCCCCCAAGCATGTCATCGAGAAGCTCGTCGAGACCGCCGGCAAGCCGCGCACCGACCGCTATTCGGCCAGCAAGGGCATCGCCGGGCTGCGCCGCGCCCAGGCCGGCTATTACGCGCGCCGCTTTGGCGTGACGCTCGACCCCGAATCCCAGGTCGTCGCGACGCTCGGCTCCAAGGAGGGCTTCGCCAATATGGCGCAGGCGATCACCGCGCCGGGCGACGTGGTGCTGGTGCCAAACCCCTCCTACCCGATCCACGCCTTCGGCTTTCTGATGGCGGGCGGCGTCATCCGCTCCGTGCCCTCGGCGCCGACGCCCGACTATTTCGTGGCGCTGGAGCGCGCCATTATCCACTCGATCCCCAAGCCGATCGCGGTCGTCGTCTGCTATCCGTCCAATCCGACGGCGGAAGTGGCCTCGCTCGACTTCTACAAGGATCTCGTCGCCTTCGCGAAGAAGCATGAGATCTTCGTGCTCTCCGATCTCGCCTACGCCGAAGTCTATTTCGACGACAATCCGCCGCCCTCGATGCTGCAGGTGCCGGGCGCGATGGATGTGACGGTCGAATTCACCTCAATGTCGAAGACCTTCTCGATGGCCGGCTGGCGCATCGGCTTCGCCGTCGGCAATGAGCGGCTGCTCTCGGCGCTGGCGCGGGTGAAAAGCTACCTCGACTACGGCGCCTTCACGCCGGTGCAGGTCGCGGCGGTCGCGGCGCTCAACGGCTCCGACGACTGCGTCAAGGAGATGCGCGCGATCTACAAGCGGCGGCGCGACGTGATGGTCGAGAGCTTCGCGCAGGCGGGCTGGCCGATCCCGGCGCCGCGCGCCTCGATGTTCGCCTGGGCGCCGGCGCCCGAGCGCTTCCGCAACATCTCGACGCTCGAATTTTCGAAGCTCTTGATCGAGAAGGCCGACGTCGCCGTCGCGCCGGGCGAGGGCTTCGGCGAACATGGCGAGGGGTTCGTGCGCCTCGCGCTGGTCGAGAACGAGCAGCGGATTCGTCAGGCGGCGCGTAATCTGCGGCGCTTCTTCGAGACGGCGGATGCGCAGCTGCATAATGTCGTGCCGCTCGCCGCGCGGGGGTGACGAGGCCTCGCCGTCTCGGGAAACGCAGCGCGTGAGATAGGCAGGCACCCGAATCCAGGTTAACGAGGAACCATCTCGCCGCGTCATGGCCGCGCTTGTCGCGGCCATCCACGCGACGAAGCGCGGCAAATGTGAAGACATTAGCCGGACATGGCTTCTCTGCGCGAAGCATTTCGCGATGTCCCGGCGTAGATGGCCGGGACAAGCCCGGCCACGACGGCTGAAAGTGAGCTGAAATTAATCCGAGTTCGGAGTCCTGATGACAGAGGCCATGGCCGATCCCGTCGACATCTACAATTGGCTGCGTCTCGATGAGCGGACCACGACGTCCGGTCAGCCGACGCAAGCGCAGTTCGATGAGATCGCCGCGCTTGGCGTGCGCGAAATCATCAATCTCGCTCCCGCGACCAGTGAGAAGGCGCTAAAGAACGAGGCGGAGATTCTGGCGGCGCTGGGCCTGCGCTACACGCATATTCCGGTCGACTTTCAAAGTCCCACGCCAGCGGACTTCGATCGCTTCTGCGCGGCTTTTGAAGGCGCCAGCGAAGCTGCGACGCATGTCCACTGCATCGCGAACTACCGGGTCTCGGCCTTCCTTTATCTTTATCGGATCAGCGCAGGCATGGAAGAGACGCGCGCCCGCGCCGACCTCGACAGAATATGGACGCCCAACCCGGTTTGGGCCGCCTTCATCGAGCGGATGCGCCCTCGAAATAGCGCTCGATGATTCGCGCATAGACGGCGCAGAGCCCGTCGATGTCGGCGACGCGGGCGTTCTCGTCGACCGCGTGAATCGTCTCATTCGTCAGGCCGAACTCCAGCACCGGACAATAATTGACGATGAAGCGCGCGTCCGACGTGCCGCCGGTCGTTGAAAGTTCCGGCGTCAGGCCCGTCACCTGCCGCACCGCTTCAACCACGAGTTCGGTGAAGGCGCCGGGCTTGGTGATGAAGGAGTGGGCGTTCGAGGGCGGAAATTCCACCTCGACATTCGCGTTCGGCGCCGCTTCCCTGATCACCTGCAGAATGCGCTCTTTCAACGAATCATGCGTCCAAACGTCATTGAAGCGGACATTGAACTGCGCGCGCGCTTCGCCGGGGATGACATTGACCGCAGGATTGCCGATGTCGATCGTGGAAAATTCGAGATTGGAGCGCTCGAAATGCGTCGTGCCCTTGTCGAGCTCGTGCCCTGAGAGCGCAGCGACGATGCGCGCGATGATCGGCGCGGGGTTTTCGGCGCGCTGCGGATAGGCGACATGGCCCTGCTTGCCGATGACGCGAATGCGTCCGCTGAGCGAACCGCGCCGGCCGATCTTGATCATATCGCCGAGCGTCGACGCATTGCTCGGCTCGCCGACGATGCAGTGATCGAAGCGCTCGCCGCGCGCCGCCGCCCATTCAAGCAGCTTCACCGTCCCGTTGATCGATACGCCTTCCTCATCGCCGGTGATGAGCAGCGAGAGCGTTCCCTGCGGCGCGCCATGAAGCTCGCCATAGGCGATCGCGGCGGCGGCGAATGCGGCGATGGCGCCCTTCATGTCCGAGGCGCCGCGGCCATAGACGCGGCCGTCCGAGACTTCCGCCGCGAAGGGCTCGAAGCGCCAGCGCGCGGGATCGCCCGGCGGCACGACGTCGGTGTGCCCAGCGAAGGCGAGGCGCGGCGCGCCTGCGCCGATCTTGGCGAAGAGATTGTCGATGTCGGGCGTGCCCGGCGCGGAGAACACGATTCGATGCGTCTCGAAGCCGACCGCTTTCAGCGCCGTCTCGACGACGTCGAGCGCGCCGGCGTCGGCTGGCGTCACGGACGGACAGCGGATGAGTTCGCGGGTAAGCGCGACAGCGCGGGACTCCGACATCGTCAATTCGCTTTGTCAGTTCGAGCGGTTCAGGCGGCGGTGAAGCGCATTATCAGCGCGACTCCTCCCGCCAACCCAATTCATAGATGGTCCACAGAGCGGCGGCGACGAAGAGCGCGTCGACGCCCCAGACATACCAGCGCGACATGACTTCGGCGACGCGCGGCTGCAGAAAATGCGCGGCGCCTGCGAGCAGCGCCAGAAGCGGCGCGAGGCTCGCGAGGCCGAGCGGCGGCGTAAGGCCGCGGTCGCGACAGCGCTTGGCCGAAAGATTGATGAAGCTCACGACGATCAGCATCACGGCGAAGGCGTAAAAGATGACATAGACGTAAGCGAGAATCGTCATCGGCGCGAAGAAGGGCGTCGTCGCCAAATCATGCGCCGAATAGGGCGCAAGCGCGAACCAGATCAGCGTCAGCGGCAGAAGAACCGCGACAAGCGCGCCCGCGCCGCGCCGCCAGGTCGCGCGATCAATGCGGCCCTGTTCGGTCTGGAAGAGAAAACGCAGGCGCTCGGCGTCCATCAATCCCTCAGCAGCTCGTTGATGCCCGTCTTGCTGCGCGTCTGCGCATCGACCGTCTTGACGATCACCGCGCAATAGAGCGACGGGCCGAGCGTTCCGTCCGGCAAGGGCTTGCCGGGCAGGCTCCCCGATACGACCACCGAATAGGGCGGCACATAGCCCATGTGGATCTTGCCGGTGGCGCGATCGACGATCTTGGTCGAGGCGCCGATGAAGACGCCCATCGACAGCACCGAACCCTTGCCGACGACGACGCCTTCGACGACCTCGGAGCGCGCGCCGATAAAGCAGTCGTCCTCGATGATGGTGGGATTGGCCTGCAAGGGCTCCAGCACGCCGCCGATGCCGACGCCGCCAGACAAGTGAACATTCTTGCCGATCTGCGCGCAGGAACCGACGGTGACCCAGGTGTCGACCATCGTGCCGCTGTCGACATAAGCGCCGAGATTGACGAAGGACGGCATCAGAATCGCGCCGGGCGCCACATAAGCCGAATGGCGCACGATCGCGCCCGGCACCGAGCGAAAGCCCGCCGCGGTATGCTCGCCCGAGCCCCAGCCGACGAATTTCGAGGGGACCTTGTCCCACCAGGTCGCGCCGCCCGGCCCGCCCGCGATCACCGCCATGTCATTCAAGCGGAACGACAGCAGCACGGCCTTTTTCAGCCACTGATTGACCTGCCAGCTCTCGGGACCTTCCTGGCCTTCGATCTTTTCGGCGACGCGCAGCTTGCCGGCGTCGAGCAGACGCAGCGCGCCATCGACGGCGCGGCGGATGTCGCCCTGCGTCTCGGCGGTGATATTGGCGCGATCCTCGAAAGCGGCGCTGATGAGCGTCTCAAGTCCCGTGTGCGGCATGAAAATCCCGAAAATGATGCGGTGAAGGCTGGCGCGGTTGTAAGGCTATGGCGAGGGGAGTTCAACAAGGGGCGATGTGCTATGACGACGACCCGGCGCAATGAAGACAAGCATGGCGCGCACTTTCAGCGTCATGCCCGGCCTTATGCCGGGCATCCACGCGTCGCCGTGAGGCAAGTCCCGCGGCCTTGGCGCAACGTCCTGGCGTGGATGGCCGGGACAAGCCCGGCCATGACGCGGAAACCATTGGCAAGCGCTGCGGCGAAAAGCTATCCATTTGAAGTCCCGCTCGCGGACGCGAAGCCCTCGGCCGCGCTCGCCGATCAGGTGAAGAGCCTCGACTGGCGCGCGCGTAAGGCGAGGAAGAAAGGCGCGGCGACGAAGGCGGACGTGACGCAGGCCTTGGCGAAGGCGCGGGCGTTGCTGCGATAGGCTTCCAGGAGGCAAGACAATCACATGACCCGTTCGACATTTGTAAAAACCATGGCGCGTTACAATCGCTGGCAAAACGCCAGCCTTTACGCCGCCGCCGATAGTTTGTCGGATGACGACCGGCGCAAGGATCGCGGCGCTTTCTTCAAATCAATTCATGCGACCTTCAACCATCTTCTCTGGGCGGACCATATGTGGCTGAGCCGCATTTCCGACGCTCCGAGGCCTTCCACGCCGCTGAGCGAATCGGCCTCGTATCGCGACGATTGGAACAGCTTGAAACAGGACCGCCTCGCCTGCGACGAACGGCTGATCGTTTGGGCCGACGCCGTCACCGACGACTGGCTCGCCGGCGATCTCATCTGGCGTTCAGGCCTCATGCAGTCGGATGTCGTTAAGCCGAAGTGGTTTGTCGTCAGCCACATCTTCAATCACCAGACCCATCACCGGGGCCAGATTCATGCGATGCTGACCGCCGCCGGCGCCAGGCCGCAAGGCACCGATTTGATGTTGATGGAGCCGTTTACGGCCTAAGCTCCAATTAACCCCTCCAAAAAGGCCACCAAATCGTCGGTCACGAAATCCACATGCGGTTCGTCGCCGGTGGAGATTTCCCAGGCTTCGCGCTCGGGGCCCTCGTCGTGGGCCGGCAGCACCAGCACCGTCGCCATGCCGCGCGCGTGCGGCACGACGAGATTGCGGTCGATGTCCTCGAAGATCGCGGCGCGCTTGGGTTCGATCTTCAGCTTCTCGAAAAAGCGCATATAGGCGCCCTCATCCGGCTTGGCGATGAACTCCGCGGCGATGATGTCGAAAATATCCTCAAAAACATGGTCGATGCCGAGCTGCTTCGCGGTTTCGACCGCATGATGGCGCGAGCCATTGGTGAGGATGAGCTTGCGTCCGGGCAGCGCGGCGATCGCCTCCGCCAGAGAGTGATTATGCGCGAGCGACGAGCGATCGATGTCATGCACAAAGGCCAGATAGGCCTCGGCGTCGATCCCATGTTCGGTCATCAGCCCGCGCAGCGTCGTGCCATATTGGCGATAATAGTGTTTCTGCAACGCGCGCAGCGAAATGGCGTCGAGGCCGAACAGCCGCATCATGAACAGCGTGATGCGGGCGTCGATCTTGGGCCAGAGGTCGGCGGTCTGCGGATAGAGCGTATTGTCGAGATCGAACACCCAGGTGTCGATCTCTGCAAAGCGCGATCTAATGGGCAAGAGTTTGGTCATCGCATCGGTCGCCGCATGTCATTCCCGCGAAAGCGGGAATCCAGAGCAAGGCGAGCGATCGTTGTGGTTGCCCTGGATACCCGATCGCGCTTCGCGCCTCGGGAATGACACTGATTCATCGCGCTAGTATCTCCTCAGCCCATGACGGCACGATCTCGCTCGCGCGGCCATAGCGCCTGTCGTCGAATTGGCCGGCATTTTCAGACGGTTCAAGATTGAGCTCGCAGCAGCGCAGACCACAGGCGCGCGCCGCGCGCACAAAGTCCGCCGCCGGATAGACCGCGCCCGATGTGCCGATGGCGACGAAGAGATCCGCCGCTTCCAGCGCCGCATAGATCTCTTCAATATAGAGCGGCGTCTCGCCGAACCAAACGACATGCGGCCGCAACGCGCCGTCGCATCCGCAACGTGAATCGGTCGAAAGGTCTTCGCGGCAATCGCTCACCGCGCCGCATGAGGCGCAGCGCGCTTTGAGCAATTCGCCGTGCATGTGAATGACGCGCGTCGAACCGGCGCGCTCATGCAGATCGTCGATATTCTGCGTTACAAGAGTCAATGCGCCGCCATGCTGGGCGAGTCCGACTTCGAGCCGCGCCAGCGCGGCATGGGCGCCGTTGGGCGAAGCGGCGAGCAGATTGCGCCGCCGCGCATTGTAAAACGCATGCACCAGCGCCGGATCACGGGCGAAGGCCTCGGGCGTCGCGAGCTGCATTGGATCGTAGCGCTTCCACAGCGCCGCGCCCGGCCCGCGAAAGACGCCGAGGCCGCTTTCGGCGGAGACGCCCGCGCCGGTGAGGATGAAGAGGTTCATATGCGCCCGCTGTCTCACACCGTCATGCCCGCGCTTGTCGCGGGCATCCATGCCGGGACATTGCGAGCCGGCCGGAGCATCACGCTGGATCATGCATAGCGATTACGCGGCTCTTCGGCGTGGATGGCCGGCGCACGGCCGGCCATGACGTGGAAACCAACGCCCGTCACCGCGTGATCAGCGTGCCGGCGCCGTGATCAGTGAGCAATTCGATCAGCACGGCGTGCGGCAGTTTCCCGTCGAGAATGACGACGCCCTCGACGCCGCGCTCGATCGCGTACATGCAGGTCTCGACCTTTGGAATCATGCCGCCGGTGATCACGCCCTCGGCGATGAGGCCGGGAATATCGCCGACCTTCAGCTCTTGGATGATCTGCTTGTCCTTGTCGAGCACGCCCGGCACGTCGGTGAGGAAGATGAGGCGCTTGGCGTGAAGCGCGCCGGCGATCGCGCCGGCGAAGGTGTCGGCGTTGACGTTATAGCTTTCGCCGCGCGGACCTTCGGCGACGGGCGCCAGCACCGGAATGAGTTCGCGTCCCAGCACCTGATCGAGCACGGTCGTGTCGACCTTGTCGGGTTCGCCCACAAAGCCGAGGTCGACGCCGTCGGGGCGTTCGATCTTTTTGGCGGTGACCATGCGTCCGTCCTTGCCGGTCAGCCCGATGGCGCGTCCGCCTTCCGAATTGATGTAGCCGACGATCTGCTTGTTGATGGAGCCGGCGAGCACCATTTCGACAACGTCCATCGTCTCTTCGTCGGTGATGCGCAGGCCATCGGCGAAGCGCGACTCGACGCCGAGCCGCTTCAGCATCGCGCCGATCTGCGGCCCGCCGCCATGCACGACGACAGGATTCACCCCGGACTGTTCGAGCAGCACCATGTCGCGCGAGAAATCGCGCGCCACCTGATCGTCGCCCATGGCGTGGCCGCCGTATTTCACCACGACGATGGCGTCGTCGTAGCGCAGCATATGCGGCAGCGCCTGCATGAGAATGCGGGCTTGCTGGAGCGCAGTGTCGACGGCGTCGTTCATGACAGTTCCTTGCAGGCGCCTCGCAGCTTTCCTCGTCCTTCGAGACGCGAGCTTCGCTCGCTCCTCAGGATGAGGAAAACATAGATCGCGCTGCATTTGGGCAAAATCGTCCAAATGCAGATAGCGTGATCGATCTCGAAAGCTCAGAGCGCGGTTTAGGCGAAAAACCGGGCGCCACTTTATCGCTGCGCTTCAGAGCTCCGCGCCCAACTAGCCCGCCGCGGCCGTCGCTTTCAAGCGTTTCGTTCGGCCAGGAGCTTTGCGATCGCGGCGCGAAGGTCGGGAATTCCTTCGCCGCTCTGCGCCGAGGTGAAAATCACTTCAGGAAAGGCGGCGGGGCGCTTCTCCAGCGCCTTCATCGTTGCGGCGAGGACCTCGTCGCGCTCGGCAATCTTCAATTCGTCATGCTTGGTGAGAATGACCTGATACGATACGGCCGACTGATCGAGGAGATCGAACATCTCTTCGTCGAGAGGCTTCACGCCGCGACGCCCGTCGACGAGCACAAAGACGCGGGCGAGGCTGGCTCTCCCCTTCAGATAGTCGCGCATCAGCTGCGACCAGTTCGCCACCTTCTCCTTGCCGACGGCCGCGTAGCCATAGCCGGGCATGTCGACGAGGCGCAGCCGCTCGGCGCCTGGCGCGCCGCCGAGCGCAAAGAAATTCAGCTGCTGCGTCCGCCCCGGCGTGTTGGAGACGCGCGCGAGCGTCTTACGGTTCGTCAAGGCGTTGAGGAGCGAGGATTTGCCGACGTTGGAGCGCCCTGCGAAGGCGATCTCCGGCGGGCCGATGACCGGCAGATCGCTCGCCTTGGCGCTCGCGAAAATGAAGTCGCAGGGGCCGGCAAAGAGCAGCCGGCCCGGTTCGGTGAAGTCGGATTCGGTCACGCTCTCTGGAACGTCTTGCGCAGATTGTCCCAGAACTCGAACCTCACGCCGGCGCGCTTCATGATGACGCCCTGCTGGACGATGGACAGGAGATTGTTCCACGTCCAGTAGATCAGCAGGCCGGAGGCGAAGCCGCCCATGGTGAATGTGAAGATCACCGGCATCCAGGCGAACATCGTCTTCTGAATCTCGTCGGCAGGCTCCGGATTCATCTTCATCTGCAGCCACATCGAGCCGCCCATCAGCAACGGCCAGACGCCGAGCGCCAGATAGGGGCCGAAGATCGCGACATGCGTAGGGTCGAAAGGCAGCACCCCGAACAGGTTGAAGACATTGGTCGGGTCCGGCGCCGAAAGGTCCCGGATCCAGCCGAAGAACGGCGCGTGACGCATTTCGATCGTGACGACCAGCACCTTATAGAGCGAGAAGAACACCGGGATCTGCACGATCACCGGCAGACAGCCGCTCGCGGGGTTAACCTTCTCCCGCTTGAAGAGCTCCATCTGCTCCATGTTGAACTTGTGCTTGTCGTCGCCGTATTTTTCCTTCAGCTCTTTGATTCTTGGCTGAATCGCCTTCATTTTGGCGATCGACTGATAGCTTTTGTTGGCGAGCGGCAGGAAGGCGAGCTTGACGATAACCGTCACCGCCAGAATGGCGAGGCCGAAATTCCCCAAGAGCTTGTAAAGGAAGTCGATCAGCCGGAACATCGGCCGGGTGATGAAGTAGAACCATCCCCAGTCGATGAGAAGATCGAAGCGTTTCAGGCCAGGATTCGTCTTATAGGCGTCGAGCACGTCGACGACCTTGGCGCCGGCGAAGACATAGGTCGTCGTCTCCGCTGTTTTCCCGGGCTCGATGGTCTTCTGGTCGCTGACGGTATCGGCTTGATAGGTTTTCACCGCGCCGCCCATCGAGGCGTAGCGCGCCTCCATGGGCAGATTCTGGTCGGGAGCGACCACGGCAGCCCAATATTTGTCCGTCAGCCCAACCCAGCCGCCGACCCCCTTATAGGTCTTGACCGCGTTGTCCTCTTTCTCGATCTTGTCGTAGGTGACTTCCTCTCCCGTCTCGCCGACGACGCCGACGAAGCCTTCGTGCAACGCCGCATAGCCCGCGGATGGCGGGTGGCCGACGCGGCTCACGCGCGCGTAATTAAAAAGCGTGACGGGGGCGCCCGCCTTGTTCTCGACGCTGTCCTTGACGGTGAAGAGATATTCGTCGTCGACCGAGATGACGCGCTTGAAAACGAGGCCGTGGCCATTGTCCCAGGTCAGCGTCACCGGCTTTGCCGTCGTCAGCCCGTCGGCATCCGTGGTCCACAGCGTCTCGGTGGTCGGCAGAACCGGCGCGTTTTCCGTTTCGGCGGTCAGATAGCCGAGCTCCGCATAATAAGGGCTGGGCCCGTCCTCGGGCGAGAGCAGCGTGATGATCGGGCTCGAGGGATCGACGGTCTCGCGATAATTCTTCAACGAGACGTCGTCGATGCGCCCGCCTTTCAGCGCGATCGAGCCGGAGATTGATCTGGTGTCGATGGCGATTCGAGGGCTCAGCGCCAGCGCTTGGGCGAGGCTCTTGGGCGCGGCCTTTACCGGCGGCTGGCCGGCTGTGACCCGCTCGGGCGCGCCAAGCTGAGGAACCTTGGCAAGCTGTTCCTGCTGCGTCTGCGCCCGGCGCTGCTTGTCGATCTCGGGGAAGGCGTAAAAATAGTCCCACAGGCCGATGAAGACCAGCGACAACGCCGCGGCGAGGATCATGTTCTTGATGTTTTCACTCATGGCCGCGTAAGCCTGTCTTCCTGTTTGCGTCTCGGGCGCGCCGCGCCGCGATCGTTCAACCTGGCGAGTCCTTCGGTCATCTGCGCGAGCAGTTCGGCGAATGGCGCGGAGAGGGACACGGGCCGCGCGACGAAGACGTAATCGCGACCGGGCTTCGCGCCAAGGGCGCCGCCGAGCCGCAGCGCCTCGCGCAGCCTGCGGCGAATGCGGTTGCGACCCACCGCGCCCGCGACCTTCCGCGTCACGGTGAGGCCGAAACGGGCCGGCGCATGCGAGTCCGTGAGCTCCCGCGGCGCCATCTGCACCGTAAACGCAGGCAACGCAACGCGCGCGCCGCGCGCCGCGCGCACGAAATCCGCGCGCCGGCGCAGAGTCTCCGGGCGCGGGGACGTCTCATCTTCGGCGGGGACTTGCGCCTTCATGCAGTCATCCGCCTAGTCCGTTCAGAGCCGTATCAGGCCGAGAGACGCTTGCGTCCGCGGGCGCGCCGCGCGGCGATAACGTTGCGGCCGCCGACCGTGGCCATGCGGGCGCGAAAGCCGTGACGGCGCTTGCGCACGATCTTGCTGGGCTGAAATGTCCTTTTCACCGTTCTTCTCCGCTGGCGAAAGGGACTTACGCCCGCTCTCGCGCTCGTCTTGCTGTCGCCGTCGACGGCCTCGCCGCAGACGGCTTAAAAAATGCTTCGGCGTCCTCGACGACGCGCAGCCGTCACAAAACATTCGCCGCCCCTTTTGGAGCGGCGCCGATCGCAGGCATATAGGAGAAAGCGCACGTTCAAGTCAATGTTCGTCCCGCCGGTTTTGCGCCGGCGCCTCGCGAAAACGACCGAATGCGACGCGACCGATGGTCGGCGAGTTCCCATCCGCCGGTCGCGATTCAGAGCGCCTTGAGAAAGACGACGATCGCGGCTTTTTCTTCTGGGGTCAGCTCCAGCGGACGGATTTTCGGGTCGAGCGATGGATTGGCTCCCCCGCCGCCATCGTAGAACTCGATGACATCGGCGAGCGTCCTCAAGCTTCCGTCGTGCATGTAGGGCGAGCTCTCGCTGACGCCGCGCAGCATCGGCGTCGTATAGGCCCATCGGTCCGTGGGCGCATTGGTGATCTCGAAACGGCCGACGTCATTTGGCGCGCCGGTCTGGGCGAGGCCGACCGCCGCGAGGTCGACATTTTGAAAAACGCCGGGCGCGAGCTGCACCAGCCTTTTGCCGCCCGTCGCCTCGGACCGAAATCCGACCCCGGTATTGTGCCAGGACTGATCGGTAAAGAGCGCCGTCTCAGCTCCGATCAGATGGCAGGCGGCGCAGCCCGCCTTGCCGATGAAAAGCTCGTAGCCCTTCCACTCCTGAGGCGTCAGCGCCGACCGTTCGCCGCCATAGACGGCGCGATCGAAACGCCCGCCGCCGCGCAGCAGCGCAGCTTCATAGGCGGCGATGGCGCGCCCGAGCGTCATCATCGTCGCGCCTTCCTCGGGAAAGGCGGCCTCGAACAGCGGCCAATATTCGGCGTCGGCGCGAAGCCGGGCGACGAGCGGACCGATCCCGGAATTGCCCATCTCGTCGGCCGCGAGCAGCGGCCCCCAGACCTGCGCGGCAAGATCGGTCTCGCGGCCGTCGTGAAACAGGAATTTCTTGAAGGCGACATTATAGAGCGAGGGCGCATTGCGCCGCAGCGACCGCCCCTCCATGCCGATCGAGAGCGCGCTTTGATTGGAGGCGAAGCCCTGCGCGGGAATATGGCACATGGCGCAGGACAACGTGCCGTTCGCGGAAAGGCTGCGGTCGAAGAACAGCTTTTCGCCGAGCCTGCGCATGGCCGGCGCGCCCGCGACCGCGGCGGGGACGGGCGGCAGCCCCAGCAGCGACCACTCCTGCGCGCCCGCCGGCGCGGCGAAAAGCATCGGGGCAAGAAAAATGGCAAGAAAAGCCGGCGCGGCGCGGCGCATCTCAGCGCTCCTTCGGCCGGTTGTCCGCCTCCGGAAACTCCATGGCGAGCGTCCTCGCGTCATTGAGCAGATTTTCGGGGGTGAGGAAGGCGGCGCTATAGATCTCGCGCACCCAGCCGTCGGGATCGACGAGAAAGACTTTGAGCATGTGATTGATCGCGCCGGAGCGGCGCCCACTTGGGTCGGCCTCGAAAGCGATGTCCTGACCCATTTGCGCGATCAGCGGCGAGAGATCGTTCAGCGAACGGCTGGTGAGAAACGCCCAGGGAACCCTGTCGGCTTCGTTCTCGCTGCTTTGCAGCAGGCGCATGACCCTGGGCGTATCGTGCTCGGGATCGAGACTCGCGAAGACGAGCCGCAATCTCGATTTGAGCAGCGGATCGTCGTTGGCGTCGCGCGCGACAGTCTCGAAGGTCGACCAGGCGAGGGGGCAACCTGCCGGATCGACGCAATGCGCATAGAAGAAGGCGAGAGCCGTCACCGCGCCGCGCGTATAGGCGGAGAGCTGCGCCGCCCTGCCCTCGGCGTCGAGCAGTTGCGCATCGGGGGCGCGCTGAATGCGCTGAAGAACATAAGCGCCCGGCCGCGGGAGATGGGCGGCGTCGGCATTCGCAGGCTGCGCTCGCGTCTCAGCCGCGCGCAGCGGCGCGACCAAGGGTGCGGTCAAGAGCGCCGCCAAAAGCAGCGCGAGACCGACGAACGCGGCGAAAGGCGCGCCTGCGCCCTTCGCGTGTCGTGCTCCGCCCGTCACGGCAGTTCGGCCTTCTGGGCGCGCGCGGTGAATTTCATATGATGCGCGCGGCCGAGTCCCTCCTTATGGAAGTCGACGACGAAATCTTCCCTAAGCTCCTTCCCGTCCCATGAGTAGCCCTTGAGGAACTGCTCGTTTTCGGCGCCCTTCTTGTCCCAATTGGCGAGCAGCGAAGTCGTGAAATAAACGCGCTTCCCGTCCCAGCTTTGCGAGACCATGTTCACCTGCGCGCCGATCTTTTTCGCATAGACCTGTTTCGGCGCTTCCGGATTGGAAAGATCAAAGAGCCGCGCCGTTCCGTCCATGAATGTGTTGACCCAGAGCGACGACGCGTCGGACGAAATCGAGATGTCGACCGGCAAGGGAATTTTGGATGGATCGCCGACGTCGGCGACGGCCTTCGCCTGCCACTTGTGCTTGTCGTCCTCTTTGATCAGATAGAGTTTCGAGGTGAGCGCGCCGGCGGTGATCGCCCAATTGGCGCCCGGCTTCAGCGCCCAGCGAATTTCGAGCGGCGCGCCGGGAACGGAAAACACCCTTAGAGGCTTCATCGCCTTTAAGTCCCACATCACCATCGTGTTCCCGAAGTTCTTCATCGCGGAATCGTCTTGGATGAGCTGGGAAAGGTCCATCATGTAATTGGTCCAGCCGGTGAAGCTCGACGTCAGCATGCGGTTCTGGGCGGGATCGATGGCGATGTCGTAGCCATAGCCGTCGCCGCCGTCATTAAGCGGCATCGGCGTCGTCGTGACGAGTTCGCCAGCGTTGTTGTAGGTGATCAGCCCGGTGACGCCGCCGTGATCCTTCTTGTTGGAGAGCGCCTGCACCAGCATGCGGCCGGGCAGCGCATAGAACGTATGCGGCCCGACATAGCCCGTGCTCTCGGCAAGATTATCGATCGTTTTGACGAGCTTCGGCGTCGAGGGATCGGAGCCGACGTCGAAGATGAAAATCTTGCTGTCGTCGAGACGGCCGGCCCAGAGATATTTGCGATCGTCGGTGAATCCCATGTGATGCGCTTCGCCGCGTCCGCCGACGGCGATCGCATGAATCACCTTTCCGTAGGTCGCGGAGCCGGGAATGACGTCGATCGTGACGAGCTTGTCGGATCCATCGCCGACGCCCTTCTCGCCGAGCGTCCAGACGTGGAGATACTGTTCCTGTCCCTTGATCAGCCCGCTCATGAAAGGCGAGTTGCAGGTCTCATCCGCGACAGCCGGCGCAAGCGCCCAGGCGGATACAAGCGCACACACTGCTGCGCGCAACGGCAAGCTCTTCATTCAACCACTCTCCCTTATTGGTCAGGCCGTCGCAGGGTCTATGATCGCCCTGATTTCGCTGATCCGGTTGGCCGGAAAGCCTCCTTGCTCCGCATGTTCTTTGATCGCCGCCGCGCTCTCGGCGATGTAGACGCAGTAGACCTTGTCGTCGGTGACATAGCTTTCGACCCATTGCGTCTGCGGGCCGAGCGCGCGCAGGACGGCGCAGGAGCGCTGCGAGATCGCCTGGAGATCGGCCTGCGTCATCTTCCCGGCGCCGGGGATCTCCCGTTCGATGATGAATTTCGGCATCGTCTTCCCCCTACTTAGAGCCCAAACTGATATGACCGGTCGTCTCACTCGGGCGCAAATCGATCACGCCTTGAAGTAGCCGTTGAGCAGCATGTCGCAGAACTGCGTGAGCGGACGCACCGAGCGCTCGATCTTCATGCGCAGCAACGCCCCCTGCCAGAAATTGACGAGAAGGTCGGCCATTTCCTTCGCTTCCATGTCCGTGCGGAAACCGCCTTCCCGCTGAGCGCGGGCGATTCCCTCGCGCAGCTTGTCGCGGTAGCGGTGCACGGCCTCGCGTAGCGACGTCTGGCAGAGATCGCTCGTGTCGCCGATCTCGCCGATGAGATTGCCGAGCAGGCATCCGCCTCGGAAATCCAGGCGTTCCGTCTCTTGGATCAGCTCATCGAAGTAGGCGCGCAGCGCCGCCGCGGCCCCAAGATCCTTGCGCTGAAGCTGTGCGTCGAGCCGTTTGATGAACGGATCGATGTAATGTTTGACGACCTCGGCGCTGAAGGCTTCCTTGCTTTCGAAATAATTATAGAAGGAGCCTTTCGGCACGCCGACGCTCTTGACCAGCTCCTGCAGCCCGGTGCCGTGATAGCCTTGCTCCATCAGGAGCGCGACTCCCCGGTCCAGAAGCTTCTCTCTCAGCTCTTTGACGTCGCGTCGGCTCATGAGGGCATAATACGACCGGTCGTCTCAATTTGGCAAGCGGCGCGCGTCGCAAGCATATCGTCGCCCCCGCCCCATTGGCGCCGCGCATGGGACCGAATCATGACGCAGATGCGGCGAGGATCGCGCGCGCGAAGCTTCGCGGGGGCGTCCGCGCTTTTGGTTACGCGCCGCGTATTTTGTCTTTGCCCCCCGGACTCGCGGCGGCGTATAGATTGGAAATGACGCGTGATTCGCGCGTCGCTGTCCGTGTCCTTCCAGACGTAGCGTGACGCGTCCGCCTTGCTTACCGCCCAAGATTAAGATTTAGGGCAGCGTTTGAGGCGTAAGTGAAGGTTTATTAACCAATTCCGCTTACCTTCGCTGGAAGGTCGGTCAGGTCGCTGAGGCGAGGACTCTCGCCGGCCGCCGGCGCGCGTCCTTCGCGCGGTCGGTCGCGGACGATGGAGCTCGGTGGGGAACCAACATGCGCGTTTTATTGATCGAAGACGACAGCGCGACGGCTCAAAGTATTGAGCTCATGCTCAAATCCGAGAACTTCAACGTCTATACGACCGATCTCGGCGAAGAGGGCATCGACCTCGGCAAGCTCTACGATTACGACATTATTCTTCTCGACCTCAACCTGCCCGACATGTCCGGCTATGAGGTGCTGCGCACGCTGCGCGTCGCCAAGGTGAAGACCCCGATCCTCATCCTGTCCGGACTCGCCGGCATCGAAGATAAGGTGAAGGGCCTAGGCTTCGGCGCCGATGATTATCTGACGAAGCCCTTTCATAAGGACGAACTCGTCGCGCGCATTCACGCCATCGTCCGCCGCTCGAAGGGCCACGCCCAATCGATCATCATCACCGGCGACCTCATCGTCAATCTCGACCAGAAGACGGTGGAAGTCAGCGGCGCCCGCGTGCATCTGACCGGCAAGGAATATCAGATGCTGGAGCTGCTCTCGCTGCGCAAGGGCACGACGCTGACGAAGGAAATGTTCCTCAATCATCTTTATGGCGGGATGGACGAGCCCGAATTGAAGATCATCGACGTGTTCATTTGCAAATTGCGCAAGAAGCTCGCCAACGCCAGCGAAGGCCGCAACTACATCGAGACCGTCTGGGGCCGCGGCTATGTGCTGCGCGAGCCAAGCGAAGCGGAAGAACGCATCACCGCCTGATACGGCGCCTTCGTAACATTGAAGCAAAAGCGCGATCACGAGCGCCAGGCAAAACGCCGCGTCCGAGGATGCGGCGTTTTCTTTTGCTGACTGAAGCATCTCGCGGAACAGGCGTGTGCGCGATCGGTTTACGGTGCGGGGGCGAACGTCGAGGAGACGAAGATGAGGAAACCCCTGCTGGCCAGCGCCCTGGCGCTTGCGCTTCTGGCGCCTAGTTACGCGCTTGCCGCGACTTGGCCGAAGTCGGGCTCAACGGCCACTATGACCCGAACAGTTCGACCGGACGCCACGACTCAGAACTTCCTGGATAAGGCCTGGAACATCAACAATTTTGAAATCCAGGCCGGACGCGAAGCTCAGAACAAGGCAAACACTCAGGAGTTTCTCGACTATGCCCGTAGGATCGTGAGAGATCATACGAACATGGACGACGAACTGAAGCCGATCGTGCAGAAAGACCGGCTTAACGCTCCGAACGCGCTCGATAAGGAACACCAGAATCTTCTGCAGCAATTGTCCTCGACGACTAGCGCGCGCTTTGAAGAGCGTTTCCGGACACAGCAAATCGACGGACACGAGAAGGCGGTGAAGCTTTTCGAGAGCTACGCCAAGACCGGCCAGAACCCTGAGCTAAAGAGGTGGGCGCAGAGCGCCGTTCCGATGCTGGAGAACCATCTGCGCGACGCCAAGGCGCTGCCGCGTGCGACTCAGCGCAGCACCCGCGCCGATTAGTACGTCTGCGCTACGCTGATACGCTTCATCGAAAACTGGCAGGATCCGCGCGGGTCTCGCGCGGGTCCGCAGCTCTGGCTTCAGGCGACGGCGCTCTCTGGTGACGCATCCATCCCCGCCGCCGCTTGGACAGGGATCGCCTCGATCGTCACAAGTTCCGGCTCGCTGGAAACCACGACCTGCATGCCGCAGGAATTGGCCACGAGACCGGCGTAATAGGCTTGAATGGCGCGGGCGTCGATGGCACCCTCTTCCGATTCGCCTTCGAGGAGGCGCGGAACATTCGATGCGACGCGCGCATTGACGCCTTTCGCCTCGATCCTGAACGTCACCCGATCGTCTTCGCCCGTTGAGCTAACGGAAATCACGCCGCCACGCGGGATCGCCGCATCGGCCAAGACGCAGAGGTTCAGCAGCAGCTTGACCTTGTTCTTGGACATCAGCACGCGCGGAACGCTCCAAAAGAGCTGCGTGCGCTCGTCGGCGATCAGCTGGCGCGTCACCAGTTCGGCGTCGCCCGTGTCGATCGACGCGCCTTTCGAACCCGCGGCGCCGAAGGCGAGCCGGCAAAACTGCAGCCGCGCCGAAGCCTCATTGGCGCTCGATTTGATCAGCGCCAGCGCATGGCCGCGCATCTCGGCGTCCTTTTCCTCCTCGAGGACTTCAAGACCATTGACGATGGCGCCCACGGGCGAAATGACGTCGTGACAAACCCGCGAGGACAGGAGCGCGGCAAGATCGAGAGGGTCGAGCGAGAATTTGGTCATGATGCCATCCAAATCGGGTGAAGGCGGCGACGTCTGAGGGAAGCTTGATCCAGTCTTCCTGTGATGCGCGGCGGACTGACGCGGCGCGCGAATCACTGCGTTCAGGCTAAAACGAAACTAACGGGCGCCGCGCGGATTGCAAATGACACGCGCCTTTAATCGTAAACAAACATTGAGGGAATCGAACGATGGCGGTGGAGAAAACTTTTCAGTCGGCAGGCGCGCTCGACGACATCGAAAACCTCGCCCGCCTGTTCGCGAACATCGCAGTTGCGGCGGGCGCCCTGGCGATGGAGACGCTGGCCAATCCGAATATCGCGTCGCGCCTCAAGGGCGATACGTCGCCGGTGACAGAGGCGGACGAGCGGATCGAAGCCTATCTGCTCCGCGAACTGGAAGCGGCGCTGCCCGGCGTGCCCTTTTTGGCCGAGGAGAGCGCTTCGCGCGGCAAGACGCTCGGCGCCGGCGACGCCTTTTTGTTGATCGATCCGATTGACGGCACGCGCGAATTTCTCGCCCGCAGCACCGAGTTCACCATCAATGTGGCGCTCGCGGAGAAGACCGCGCCGCGCGTCGGCGCGGTTTACGCGCCGGCGCAAGGTCGCGTCTGGTTCGCCGGCGCACACGGCTATGAGGCGCGGGCGGTCCCTGGCGGATCCCTGCCGCCATCGCAGGACTGGCGTCCGCTGCGCGCGCGGCCGCGTCCCGCCGAAGGGCTGGTCGCGTTGATTTCGAAGTCTCACCTCGATGAGGCGACGAAGGCGTTTCTCTCGCGACAGCGCATCGCGCGCAGCGCGCCCGTCGGCTCCTCGATTAAATTCTGCCTGCTGGCCAACGGCGAGGCGGACGTCTATCCGCGCTTCGGACCGACGATGGAATGGGACACCGCCGCGGGCGACGCCGTGCTGCGCGCGGCCGGCGGCGTCACGCTCGATCCGGACGGCGCGCCGCTGCGCTACGGCAAGAAAGCCGACGACTATCGCAATGGTCCGTTCATCGCCTGGGCCGACGCGGCCGCGCTCGAAGCCGCCGCAACGCTTCCTTAACTACGGCGCGCGACTTTGGCGGGCGCAAGTCCGCCTGTCGCCTTTGCGACGCAACTGCGCCGCGGGTCGGCCATCGTTGACGCCGACGCATGGCGCTTGAACACGTTCGTCCTGGAGTTCGTCGTCATGAGCAAAGCTTCGTTCAACGCCGCCTCGCGCCGCGACCTGTTTCGCCTCGCCGCCGCCTCGGCCTGCGCGTGGGCGGCTCCTGCATCTTTGGCGCGCGCCGCGCAGCGGCCCGAAACCTATTCGAGCGGCGAGATCGTCGAGAACGGCCACCGCTTTTTTGGCTCCATTTCCCGCGGCCTCGCCGAGGGCGTCGAGCGCGCGTCGCGGCAGTGGGGCCGTCCAAACGCCTACATCCTTGGCCAGGAGGCGAGCGGCGCGTTCGTCGGCGGACTCCGCTATGGCGAGGGCACGATGTATACGCGCAACGCCGGTCAGCAGCGTGTGTTTTGGCAAGGCCCCTCGATCGGCATCGACGCCGGCGCCGACGGCGCCCGGACGATGATGCTCGTCTATAATCTGCCGTCCGTCGATTCCATCTATCGGCGGTTCTCCGGCGCCGCCGGATCAGCCTATCTCGTCGGCGGCCTTGGATTCACCGCGCTCAACAATGACGAGGTCGTCGTCATGCCGGTGCGCTCGGGACTTGGCGCACGGCTGGGCCTTAATCTCGGCTATCTGAAATTCACGCCGGAATCGACCTGGAACCCGTTCTGATCCGATCGGACGCGCCGACGTAACGCCAAGAGCCCCGTTCAGAAGAGCCCCGTTCAGAAGGGCGCCGTTCAAATGACCGGCTGGCGGCTCGCGCCCGCGCGCGGCGGAGACGAACCCAGCGGCTCCCGGGCGACGAAGCCGCAAATGCCGCAGGCCTCGTCGCCGCGCTGCCGGCGCCAGCGGCAATCATGGCGAATGCTGCAGTCGTAGGCCGGGCTCGGCTTCACCGGCGCGCCCGCCTCGGCAAGCAGCTGCGCGATGCGGCCGAGCAAGGCGCATCCGCCGCCGCTCCAATGCGCGCAGTCGTTTTCAACGCAACTCGGCGCGAATCGGATGCGCGCAGCCGGCGCGGCCTGCGTTTGCGCGGCGGCGAGAAAGCTTTCATCCGCCGCAAGCGTGGTGGCGAAGACTCTCTCATTGGCGTCTTGCGGGCTTCTTTCGGCTGGGTCGCCGAAATGAAGCGCGGGAGCGCCGGGACAGCGCATGGCGCTCATCGGCGCGCCCGCAATCGCGGCGCGCCGCGCGCGCGGCCACCGCAAAAAACGCCAGCGGATAACGTCATTTGGCTTCTCCTGCTTGCCGCGAGCAACGCCCGCGGCGGTTGCTTCCGCCGTTCTGCGGCCCGCTGGCGGGAAAGTCGTCATCCAAATGGACGACGCCGCGAGCCGCGGTCGTTGGCGACGCCGAGCCGACGAACCGTAGCCCGTGCTTTGCGTTCCGCGTCATTACGTGGCAGAATCCGCAGCGCCGTCCGCCTTGAGACGGATCAAGGATTGCTGCGTCTTGATCGAACAAGCGATGTATTTCGCGCTCGGCTTCCTCGTCGCCGGGCTTTTCGCCTTGATGTTCCTCCCCGCTTTCTGGCGGCGCGCGCTTCGTCTTTCGATGCGACGGCTGCAGATGCTTGCGCCGATGTCGATGGAGGAAGTCGTCGCCGAGCGCGATCTGCTGCGCGCGGAATTCGCCGTTCGTGAGCGGCGGCTCGAACAAGCGATGGAGGCGACGCAAACCGCGCGGGCGCACGATCTCGCGACGGTCGGCCGCCATGTCGCGCGGATCGCCGAACTCGAAGCGCAGCTCAATCGCGCCGAAGCCGACAATCGCGACATGAACCTGCGCGTCAACGAGGCGGAGAAGGTTTTGGGCGAGCGCACCGAGCTTCTGAACGCCACGGAGCGAGCGCTGCATGAAATGACCGACCGCGCCGAAGGCCGCGTCGCGCAACTGCGCCTGATTCGGTCGGAGACGGCGGCGCACGACGAAGGGGCCGGGGCGCAACTGGACGGTTTCGTCGCCGCCTATGAATCGCGCGTCGCGGCGCTGCATCAGCACAATAGCGAGATGCAGCGCGAGCTGCAGGTCTTGCGCGAGGAGCATGCGCGCGCCGCGCAGTCGGGGGCGCGGGCGACAGAGCTTGAAGATCTGCTGACGCGCATTTCGGGCGAACTTGCCGCGACCCGCGTGCTGGGAGAAACGCTCGCCGCCGAGCTCGACGCGGCGCGGGCGCAGCTCAAAGCCGCCGAAGAACGCCAAAAGAGCGACGGCGACCAATTGGAAGGGGCGCTGCGCGTCGCGCGCGCCGAAGCGAACGACGCCGCCGGAAAGCTCGAATCGGCGCGCGCCGACAACGCCATGCTGCAGGGCGCCGTCGAGGCGCTGCGCGCGGAGCGGGCCAATATGCGCCGCGCCGCCAACGGGTCCAAGGGTTTGTCCATCGTTCCCGTCGCGGCAAGCGACGCCGAAATCTCCGCTCTACGCGAAGCGATCATCGATTTTGGCGACCGCGTCGTCGCGCAGGAGCTTGAGACGCCGGCAAAGCGCGCCTAACGCGCGCCTTCCATTTCCCGAAGCCCTCGCCTCTTCGAACATGAAATCGTCATTTCGGCGGCGGCGCTGTTGACCCGCGGCGCGCGCTTTGGAACAAGTTGCGCCTTCGTCACGCTTACGCGAGGCCGCCTGTGTTCTTCGTCGCCCTTTGCCTGGATAAGCCCGATCACGTTGAGCTGCGCATGTCGACCCGCGCCGCGCATCTCGCCTTCCTCGACACGCACGCCGCGCGCGTGAAGCTCGGCGGCCCCTTTCTCGACGGCGAGACCCCCGTCGGCTCCATGCTCATTCTCGACTGCGAGAATGAGGCGGCGGCGCACGCGCTGCTCAGCGAAGACCCTTACGCCGCCGCCGGACTCTTCGCCTCGGTGGAGCTGAAACCCTGGAAACGCGTGGTGGGAGCGCAGCTCTAGTGGCGCATTGGCTATTGAAAAGCGAGCCGTCGAGCTGGTCCTGGGATCAGCAGGTGAAAGCCGGCGCCAAGGGCACGTTCTGGAACGGCGTGCGCAACCATTCGGCCAAACTCAATCTGATGGCGATGAAGAAGGGCGAGAAAGGCTTCTTCTATCATTCGAACGAGGACAAGGCGGTCGTCGGCATCGTCGAGATCATCAAGACCTATTATCCCGACCACACCGACGAGAGCGGCAAATTCGGCATGGTCGATGTGAAGGCCGTGAAGGCGCTGAAAAAGCCGGTGACGCTGGCTGAAATCAAAGCCGAGCCACGCCTCAAGGACATGGTGCTCGTCAACAATTCGCGCCTCTCGGTGCAGCCGGTGAGCGACGAAGAATGGCGCGTCGTGCTGGAGATGGCGGGCGAGAAGGGGTAATCACCCGCCGTTCCGCGCCGCCTTGTCATGGGCGAGCGTCGGCGCGTCCGACATGCCGTGGTTGATCTTGTCGAGGATCTTCGGCAGTTCGTCGGCCTCCGGATTGAGGTCGCGCGCATGGTTCCACTGGAAATGCGCTTCGAGCTTGCGGCCGACGCGCCAATAGGCGTCGCCCAGATGATCGTTGATCACCGGGTCTGACGGCTTCAGGTCGATCGCCTTCTCCAATTCGCGCACGGCGTCGTCATAGCGCCCCAGGCGGTAATAGGCCCAGCCGAGACTGTCGACGACATAGCCGTCGCGCTGCCGCAGATCGACGGCGCGGCGCAGCATCTTAAAGGCTTCGTCCAGGTTGGAGCCCTTGTCGACCCAGGAATAGCCGAGATAGTTCAACACCAGCGGCTGGTCGGGATTGAGATCCAGCGCCTTCTTGAGATCGGCTTCCGCCGCCGGCCAATCCTTGCGCCGTTCATTGGCGATGCCACGATAATAGTAGAGCAGCCACAGACCCTTATCCGCCTTGGACCGCAAATCGAGCACGCGCGTATAGGTCACGGCGGCGTCGGCGAAAGCCTTGCGCGAGCGCTGAAGATTGCCGAGCGCCGTCAAAGCCTCCTGATTCTTGGGGTTGGCGGCGACGATCGCGGACAGATTTTCGCTCGCCTCTTTGGTTTTGCCGAGCGTCTCCAGCAGAAGCGCCGCCTGCACGTCGGCGTTGACGCGCAGCGGACTGTCCTTCGGCACGCTTTGATAAAGATCGATGGCGGCCTCTTCCTGCTTCATGCGCTCATAAACGTCGCCGAGCGTGACGATCGCGAGAGCGTTCTCCGGCGCGAGATGCAAGGCGAGGCGCAGATAGATGAGCGAAGCGAGTTCGTCGCCCTGGCGGCCGCCGACGGCGCCCAGCCCGTAAAGCACTTCTCCCGCGCCTTCGTCGGCGGTGCGCACGAAGGGCGGCAGCGGCTTGCCCTCCTCGAGCGCGGCGAGGCCGGCGACGACGATCGGGTGATTGGGCGCAACCTCGTCGAAGGCGAGGTAGAGCTGCTTCGCCTCGTCGCGCCGCCCGCGCGTCGCGAGAAAGCGCGCATAGGCGTCGACAAGCCGCAGCGTGTTCTTCTCGGCGTTGTAGGCGGATTTGAAGCGCTTTTCAGCCTCCGCCTTGTCCCCGCCGAGATCGGCGATCAGGCCCGCATGATAGTCGCGAAACACCACGAAGGCGTCGTCGGTGAGCGTATCGAGCGTCGAGAGGGCGTGACGCGTGTCCTTGGCGCCGGCGTAACTCCAAGCGGAGAGCAGCGTCGAGGTGATGTCGCGGCGACGGTCGCCGCCGCCCTTGGCGAGTTCGGCGCGCGCGGCGGCGTATTTGCGATTCTTGATCTGATCGACGCCGCGGGCGAGATGCGCCAGCCCGTTTGTGCGGTCATGCGCGATCACGCGGCCGGTCAGCGAGAGGGCCTCCGACATATTGCCGTTGGCGAGCGCCGCGACGAAGGCGCGGTCGGCAAGATCAGAGTTTTTGGGATCGTCGCGCAAGGCTTCGCGGAAGAAGGTCGAGGCGGCGAGCGTGTCGCGCTGCGCGCCGGCGACGATCGCGGCGAGATAATTGCCCGACAGGCTGGAGCCGACCTCGAAAGGCCGCGCGACGACGATATTTTCCCGCGCCGCGAGACTGCTGTCGCAGGAGAGCCCGAAGGCGCCCGATCCGGCCAGCAAGATGCACGATAGGCGCGCCAGAGCGCGTCTCACGCGGCGGGCCGGAGACGCAAACAGAAGAGCTGAATTGGGCACTGGCGCTTCCCTAAAAGGCGACGATCGCGCGCAAAGGCCGCCCCACGGGGAACAGCGGCCTAAAGGTCCAAGATCGCGCCTAAAGATGGCCCTTTTGGGCCGATGACGCAAGGCGGAAGAAATCGCGCCCGGGCTTCTCCCATGTGCGGGAGAAGCCCAAAGGAAAGCTCACGCCTGTCGGATCGCGGCGACGATCTTTTGCGCCGCGTCGTCGAGGTCGTCGGCGGGTATGACGTTCAGCCCCGACTCATTGATGATCTTCTTGCCAAGATCGACGTTGGTGCCCTCAAGCCGCACGACGAGCGGCACTTTGAGGCCCACCTCCTTCACGGCCGCGATCACGCCTTCGGCGATGGTGTCGCAGCGCATGATGCCGCCGAAAATATTGACGAGAATGCCCTTCACGTTCGGATCGGCGGTGATGATCTTAAACGCCGCCGTCACCTTCTCGGTGGTGGCGCCGCCGCCGACGTCGAGGAAGTTCGCCGGAAACTCGCCATAGAGCTTGATGATGTCCATCGTCGCCATGGCGAGACCGGCGCCATTGACCATGCAGCCGATATTGCCGGGCAGCGAAATATAGGCGAGGTCGTATTTCGACGCCTCGATCTCCTTCTCGTCCTCTTCGCTCTTGTCGCGCAGCTCGACCATGTCGGGATGGCGATAGAGCGCGTTGTTTTCGAAGCTGACCTTGGCGTCGAGGCAGCGCAACTTGCCGTCCTTGGTGACAATCAGCGGATTGATCTCCAAGAGCTCCATGTCCTTGGCGACGAAGGCGGCGTAGAGCTTTTCGGTCAGCGCGCCCGCCTGCTTGGCGAGATCGCCGGTGAGGCCGAGCGCGGCGGCGACCTGGCGGCCGTGATGCGGCATCAGCCCCGTCGCCGGATCGACCGAGAAGGTCACGATCTTCTCGGGCGTGTCATGCGCCACCTTCTCGATGTCCATGCCGCCTTCGGTCGAGACCACATAGGCGATGCGCGAGGTCGCGCGGTCGATCAGCATCGAGAGGTAGAATTCCTTATCGATGTCGGCGCCGTCTTCGATGTAGAGGCGGTTGACTTGCTTGCCGGCCTCGCCGGTCTGCAGCGTCACCAGCGTCGCGCCCAGCATCTCTTTGGCGAAGGCTTCCGCCTCGTCGATCGATTTGGCGATGCGCACGCCGCCCTTGTCGCCGGCGCTCGCTTCCTTGAACTTGCCCTTGCCGCGCCCGCCGGCATGGATCTGCGCCTTCACCACATAGACCGGGCCGGGAAGCTTTTCGGCCGCCGTGCGGGCGTCCTCGGCCCGCAGCACGGCGACGCCGTCAGCGACGGGCGCGCCGAAGTCGCGCAGAACGGCCTTGGCCTGATATTCGTGGATGTTCATGGGCTATGTCTCCCTGGCGCAATGGCGCGCCGGCGCGATCGGAAAATCGCGCTCAATGGGCATAGGCGGAGCCGTTTCGTCAAGGCGGCGCGGGGACGCGGGAGAGAGGCGACGCGAGCTGCGAGGGCTTTTTAGAAGCGCGCCGCGCTTGTCCTCCAGGCGCATGAGCCTCAACTGAAACTTCGTTAGCAAAACCTGAAGCTTCGACAATAAAGCGCGCATTCCGACACCGCGCCGCTGGAACAATTCATAGTCCCGCCGGGTTCCATCCGCACGGAGCTCCCCTCTCCCCCCTCGACTTGGCGCTCGGTCAAACTGGCCGGGCGCTTTTTATTGAGCCGAGGCATTGGCGGGATTGGCTGAGGGCCCTCCCTCCCTTGCCTGGGATGGATCCACAGGGCTGTTCAACGCTCTGTGCTTTGGTTTGACCGAGAGGGGTGATTTTTCGCTTTTCAGGTCGGGAGAACCATTGGGTGCGCGACGCGACCCTTGCTGAAGACGCCAGCCGCATCCGCGTCAACCCAGGCGTCATGGCGCGCCTGTGTTCGCAAGCCCTCAACATCGCCAGGGCAAACGGCGTCGCCAACATCGCCCAAGCCCTTTGGAACGGCGCACTCGATCCCGCCGTCACCCTCTCATACCGCGGCCTGTAAAGAGCGTTGAGCGGCTTTTTCTTTTGAACAGAGACAAATAAGTCACACTTAACAAAATTAGTAGAATGACCGAATATTCCGCATTGATGCATATCAACTCTGCTGATTAATCTGCGTCTCAGCTGAACACTCAGAGGAGGAGAGCCATGAAGACAATTAAAATAGCGTCAGCTCTGTTTCTAATGAGCAGCGTATCAGCTTTTGCAGCCGATCTGCCTTCAGTTAAATCAGCGCTAGTCGCTTCACCTACGCCGATGTGGACAGGCTTCTATGCTGGTATCAATGCTGGTGGGACGTGGGCGAATAACACTGGCGCCTACTCGCAGGGTATTCCTCTATATACTATCGATCGTTCTAACATATTCGGTAATACGTATTTACCAGGAACAAACGCTGCTGCAATCGGCCTAACACGCTCACTTGCGACAAACAGCAGCAGTGGTTTTCTTGGAGGCGTGCAAGTTGGATATAATTTCGAAGTTTATAAAAGTTTTGTTGTTGGGGCTGAAACCGATTTCCAAGGATTCGATGTTGATAATGGGCCTGGACAGTCTAACTTCACATCTACGCCTTCAACTGTGAAGTCAGCTATCTATGGAGATATAACAACAACTACTTACACTACTATGCAGGCATCCAAATCCGTATCATATTTAGGAACAGTTCGTGGGCGCGTCGGGTATATCGTTACTCCTAACCTTCTTTTTTATGGAACCGGCGGCCTAGCTTATGGCGGCGCAAAGATTAGCTATTATGCCAGTCAGGAAAAAGTAGATCAAACCGACGAACTCGATCCAGGGAATATTTCTGCTTCAAAAGTATTGGTAGGCTGGACAGCTGGCGCCGGAGCAGAATGGATGCTTGCTCCTAACTGGACTCTGAAAGCTGAATATCTATACTATAATCTTGGTGGCTTAAGCACAAGCAACGGTGGTTACTTTACAAGAGTTCACCAAGCTGGAATATATCCCGTACCAGATATTGCGCCTGGCACTATAGTAGGCCTTGTACAAGCAAGGGCAGGCGCGAATACTATCGATGGAAACATCGTCCGTGCTGGCGTGAACTACCACTTCAACTTTGCTTCATCGCCAGTAGTTGCAAAGTTCTAACCAGCAATCACAAGGATGGACGAAATGCAAGTCAGCTCCTGCCCCAGCTCCTATGTGGACAGGCTTTTATGCTGGTTTGAATGCTGGGGGAAATTGGGCAAACAATAATTCAGTGAACGTCACAACATGGCCCTTTACCACTGATTCTAACGGAAAATATTGGGCAACCGCCTCTCAGGCAAAGGGATCAGTCTCAGATGGATCCATGTGATCGAGTGCGAAAAGCTCAGCCCAATGCTCTCCAATGCTCTCGATGACCAACATCGATAATCCCTTCGGCGATCGCGCCCAAAAATACTGGGATCGTCGCTACGATCTGTTTTCGAAATGGGATGAGGGCGTCGAAACCGATGAGGTGGGGCTGTTCTCCGTCAAGCCGGAGCGCTTTGCGCTGGAGATCGGCAATCTCCTGAGCGGCGCCGTCGTATTGGACGCCTTTTGCGGCATCGGCGGCTCGGCGATCGGATTCGCCAGATGCGGAAAGCGCGTCATCGCCGTCGACGTCGATCACGACAGGCTGTCCATGGCGAAGCGTAATGCTGCGATCTACGGCGTCGCAGAGCGCATCGAATTCATTCATGCCGACGTCATGGAGGCCTATCCCAAGCTCTCATTCGATGCGCTGAATATTGACCCGCCGTGGGGCGGACCGGAGTATTTCAAGAAGGCGCGGTTCGGCTGGCAGGATTTTTCGCCAAACCCGCTGCCTCTTATACGCAACGCGATCCATTCGGGAGTTGCCGTCGCCGTCGGATTGCCAGCGAATTTTTCAGCTGACGAACTGCGCGAACTGCCGCCTGAAACCGTCGTACGAGAGTCGCGGGACGCCACGCGCGTTCTGTTCCGGACGGCTTATTATCCGGCGGTGGACTGAGACATGCTTTCGTCTGCAATGTTTCAAAATGCGAGCGATCAAGAATCCGCAGCTTCGCCAACGCCTATCTGGCGCGCGCTGGTCAGGACCTATACCTGCGCCAGCTGTGCCGCCCGAGAGCTTGCCGCCTGTTCCATTGCGAGCGCCTGAAATCTTACGAGGGCCGTTAGCCTCAATCTCCTGGTTTGGCCGCGTTTCAAGCTTCATATGGACCGATTGATCCATATCGCCGTCACAAACGCACGATGAACCGATAACCCCCTGCCCAAAGAGACGCGTCTAACCTGAAGCGAGGAATTTCTCCTGATAGACCTGTTGCTTCGGCACGCCTGCCGTCTCGGCCGCGGCGAAGGCGGCGTCGATCATGGCGGGCGGTCCGCACAGATAGATGTCCGGCCGCGCGTTATCTTTCGCCAGTTCGGCTTGAAGCAGATCAATCACCGTACCGCCCGCAACGCCATTGCCATCGCCGCCTTCAACCACGGCGACTCGCAATTCCAGATTGGGCATCACGCTCTGAAGCGTCTTGAGTTCGTCGACATAGAAGAGCTCGTCGCGCCGCGTTACGCCGAAGAAAAGCTTCGCCGGCGTCTGATCGCCGCTGCTCTTCATGTGCCGAACCATCGACAATACAGGCGACAATCCGGTGCCGCCGCCAACGAAATAGCGGGGTCGCGCGCCGCTATCGCGCAAATTGAACGCGCCCGTCGGTCCGCGCAGATTCAGCTTCATACCCACTCTGGCGTCATTCGCCAGAAATTTCGAAAAGGCGCCCTCAGGCAAAATGCGGATGAAGAATTCGAGTGCGCCGTCGCCGGAAAGCGACGCCATCGAATAGGAGCGCCGCGTGTGCGTGCCGGGAATTTCAATGTCGACGAACTGACCCGGCATAAAGTTGAGCGAAATCGGCGACGTGCCGTCGGACGTCAGGACCTGCACGACCAGTCGAACGACATTGGACGACACCTTGTCGCAGGTCTTGATCTCGCCGACCCAGTTGGTCTGGATCGCCTCGAAGGAAATGCGATCAAAGGTATAGGGAACCATGATGTGCAGGTCGCTTCGCGGAAAGGTGCGGCAAAGCAGCACCATGCCGTCTTCCTCTTCGTCGGGCGGCAGGGCTTGAACGCTGACGTCGAAGAGTTCGTAGTCGCCATCCGTACATTCGCCCTTGCATGTCGCGCAGCCGCCCGCCCGGCACGAGGACATGAGGATGACGCTTTGGCGGAGGCCGGCGGAAATGACGTTTTCGTTGGGCCCGCATTCGAAGGAACAGGTTTCCCCTTCCTCGGTTTCGATAGTGATCTGATACATTTCAGTCGCCCTGAGGATTATCTTTGCCTCGTTGCACGGATTCGGCGCCGCGCACGACTTCGGGCGCGCCGAGACCAGCGTCTCTGAGCAAGTTCCGGATTCCGTCTACGTTCACGCCGGATGCGCTCGCGCAATCCTGACGCTCGAAAAATCGGACGACGAGCGCCACGGCTTCGCGCGCGGAGCGCTCCGACAATGAACATCCTTCCTGCACGAACTCGCCGTCGCGCAGGATTTCCCAGTGCCACATATATTCGAGATCTCGGCCATACGCGGCATAGAGCGTCGATGCATGAAGCAGCATCGCGTTCGGGTCCGCAGCCGGATCGCGACCCTCGCCGCGAGCTTCAAAATCCAAGCTAAACATTGGCGCCTCCAGTGCAGCCATGGATAGGAGCCCGGGCGCTTCCGCCCGAGCCCTCAAATCCATCAATCGACGATGCGATCAGGACGCCTTCTGCAGATGCAGGACTTTCACGCCGCGCTCCTTGCGCAAGCCTTCCAGCGGCGTCGCATAGTAGTCGGTGTTGCGCTTTTCCATGAGCAAAGTGCCGAGCGCCGCGTCAGTGCGCAGGAAGACGTTCACCGGCATCACCGGCGGCTTGTAGAGCTGCCGGAATTCGACATGGATGCGCTCGGCGTCATACTTGTTCTTCGCCGCCTTCATCTTGCCGATCCAGGTCGCCTCGACGGCGGCGGCGTCCTCGCCGGCCGATGTTTTCGTCATCAGCGCGCTGACGGGCAGGTGGCCGACTTTGAGCTGCGAGAGCTTTTCCTCGATTTTGCGTTCGATGTACTGATAGTCGGTGTCGAGGGCGTAGCTCTTGCGCCAGGGCGACGAATAGGCGAGACGGAAATCCTGAATGAACTTCGTCGCCGCATCGACGCTCGTCAGCTTGGAGATCTTGTCTTCCCAAGCCGCGCGCGTGGCGTTGTCATGGATGGGTTCTTTCTTCCCCATTGGTGCATTCCTTATCGTTCAGCCGACGATCAGATGTCGGTGAGGGCGCGATCGAGGCCCATGAGTTCCGAGGTGATGGTGAATTTCGAGCCGAGCGTATAGGCCCGCCCCACGGTCGACGACACATTCACGAGAAGGTCGTAGACCGAAAAGGTCTTGCCCAGCAGATCCGAGGCTTCAGCCGCGTCGATCTCGATCGCGCCGTCGGCCTTGATCCACCAGAAGCCGGCCTTGTCCTCGACGACGATCGTCGGATTCTTGGCCTTGCCGTCCTTGAGGATGATGTCCTCGACGATCGCGTCGATTTCATCGCTCTTCATGAGAACGAGCACCACGGCGTTGGACTCATGCACGACCTGATTTTCTTCGGCGAAAAACTCGTCGGCGAAGGCCTTGCCGGATTTCTGCATGATGCCGGCATTGTAAGCATTATGGGAGGTTGTCATTTCGACGTTTCCTTACTTCTTGAGGCCGGCCAGCACGGCGTCGACCTTCTGGTCGACATTGACCTTGTAGCCAATCTTGTCGGCGTAATCGGCGTTCCAGTCGCCGAAGACGCGATGCAGCGCTTCCGACACGCCAGCGCGATCCGTCGCGCCGGCGACATTTTCGACCTTGGCGTAGAGACCGACGAAGTCCCTGAGCGCCACTACCGACTTGTCGAGATACTGATCGGTCCAGGCGTGAAGGAAGGTGCGATTATGCGCGCCAAATTCCGGATCATTGGCGAGACAATAGACGAAGAGATCCTCCATCGCGCCGCGTGTGATCTGGAAATAGGTCTGCGACTGCGCCGTGAAGAACGGCGTCAGCGTGTCGCCATAGACCGTCGCGAGCCGCTGGAAGAATTCGCGACGGACGAATTGACCGAACAGCGCGTCATAGACGCAATGGCCGGCCCACAGGATCTCATTCCAGTCCTGAATGCCCTGCCAGATCTCTTCGACCGCCGCGCGAGCGCCGGCATAGATCGGATCGGTCGTCCAGATTTTCTTCGGTATGTCGGTCGATGCGTCGAAGCCAGGAACGAGCTTGGCGATGAACAGACGCTCCATCTGGATCATCTGCGCATTGTCGACCTTGTCGAGACCGGCGAAGGTCGCCGACTGACGAATGGTGTCCGAGAGACAATCCCGGCCAACCGACGAATGCGAGTTGAACAACCCGTATTCATTGTAGAGCAGCGCGCCGTAATATTTGTTGAGGATCTCGTCGCGCCAATAGGGGTCGATCGTGCGGATCGAGCCTTCGGCGGAATAGGCCGCGAGAAAGCGCTGCGTATAGCGCGCTTCTTCCGATTTGTCCTTCACATAGGGCGCATGCCAGCGGCGCGCCGGATCGCGATGGCGATACCAGTCGGTGGTGCGGAGCTCTGTGCTTTCATTGCCCCAGGACGGACGGCCGCCGTGGAATTTCTGCGTCCAGTCGCCCCAATCGAGGCCGCCGGCGATCCAGTCCGGATTGGGCTGCGCATAGACGGAGAGCTGCTCGTATTCACACAGGCGCTTCCAGCGGGGCTGAATGAAGTAGTGATATTTGCGCTGCGTATCGAGCGGATGGTCGGGGATCGCCTTGAGAATGATCGCGGCGCGTTCGGGGTCAATCAGGCCGCGCTTGGTGACGGCCGAGCTTTGCGGTTGAGACATCTCATATTTCCTCGGATTTTAGTGATTCGTGATTGGTTCGCCGGGCGCAGAAGCGTCCGGCGAACATTTCGGGAGTCACACTTTTGGGAGTTACGCTTGGAGAGATCAGTTGAACTTCGCGAGCGGATCGTGGAAGACGCAACCGGCGCGCTTGATGTCCTCGAGCGTCCAGAGATTGTCGCCACGCACGTGCGGCTGGGCGATCAGCGTCTTGCCGTCCGAGCGGACGCCATGACCTTCGGCGATCACTTCCGAGAGCTCGCGACCTTCGTACTGCTCGAAGATCGAGTGGCACTCATAGCGCTCCGGCTCGGTGAGCCACATACGCTCGCCCCACTCATCCGTGAGCGAGTGCTTCTGGCCATTGAACTCGTGAACGCGCAGCGAGCCTGAGCCCTTGGCGAGAGACGGAATGAACGGCACCTGCGAAACGCGGTCGATGTAGACCTCGTGGCCGTTCTGGACCAGCCAGGCGTATGGAATGAACCCGCTCTTGGGATCTTCGTAGCCGAGCTTCTTCCACTCGTTGTAGATCTTGCCGTAGTGATCGGCCCAACCGGGATAGTTGGCCTCGAACCACGCCTGATCCTCTTCGTCCGGCAGCGACAGACGCGAGAAGCCGAGCGGCCACAGCGCGTAAGCCGCAAGCGCCAGATCGTGGTGCGCCCAATAGGCGTCGACCTTAGCGTCGCGCAGCGAGCGCGGGCTCTCCACGCCATACTTGCCAAGACGACCAATCCAGATTCCGCCCCAATCTTCGTAGACCCAGCGGTTCCAGGTCTTCACCCACGGCTCGACCTTGAACTTCGAGCCATACTCGAAGAGATAGCCAAGCGCTGGCGTGAAGTATTTCTGCTGCGTCCAGAAGGCGTTGTTCAGGTCGGTGTTCAGATATTTCGCCGCCGCCGGATCATTGGCGATCGAGACCACCGTCTGATAGCCGTTCGCCATGTGACGAAGCTCGTCCGTCTCGACCGAGAGGAACACGGTCGGCGTGATCTCGTCGCCATTGGCCGACGCCCATTCCGTGACCGCGACGATCAGCGGATTGGTGAAGCAGGCCTCGCCGACAAGCTGCAAGTTGACCGAGCATTCGACCGCGTCGCCGGAGATAAAGCCGTCCGCGAAGACGCGCTTCATGCCCTTCCAGAGCGGCCCGATGGCGCGGGTGCGACGCGCGTCATTATGGCCGGCCGGATCGTGATAATGCTTCGAATAATAGTGGTTGATGAAGGCGCACTGATGCGTGTGACGAATTTCGTCGAGCACCTGCGCGAGATAGCCGTTCTTCTGCTCGGCCGCCGTGGCGGAATCCCACAACATCGCCGAAGCGGCGATCGCGTTGTATTCGCCGACCTCGAGGAAGTTGGAGATGACCTTCATGGTCTCGCCCCAACGTGGATGCACACGATTGCCCGCGCCAAGACGCGTCAGACCGTCGAGCAGCGTGCCGAACTGGCGTTCGTCCTTCGCCGCTTCCATACGCGCATATTCCTTGGCGATGACCTTGAACTGCTCCTTGGTCTGGTTCGCCATGTGATACTTGGTGGCGTATTTGGTGCGGTTGTTCTTGAAGTCCCAATTGAAGCTTTGCAGCCACTTGTGGACCTCCTGCGGCTCGACCCCCACCGGCGCGCGATTAACTTTTAGCGCGTCGGTCGCCGCTTTTGTCGCGAGACTGATAGCCATGCTTCCTCCTCAAAGATTTCTTCGAATGATTTTGGGCCCAACATCCCGTCCGTGCGAGACGAATGCGATGACTGAGCCCCTTCGGCGCCGGAGTCTTGCGAGGCCGCAAAAGACCGAACGACCCTACGCCGCGCCAAGATGATGATTTCAAGGAACGACGTTACTTTCATAATCGCAAAGCGTATGCCAATGGATTCAACTGCTAGAATGCATTGGTTTTTAAAGGCTTTTCGATACGACGCAGACGATGTCGAAATGCATGTGAAGTAAAACATTTATACAGGCGTTCAAGACTTATACGCATCGGACGACGCAGCCTTCGCGACGAGGACCAAATATAAAGGCGGCGCATCCACGATACGCCGCCTTTATGTTTCCGTTAGGCGATTGGTCGTCAGCAACGCGGATCTTCTCGCGTCGCCGCCGCCGCTGCGCCGCTAAAGCCGAATGTCGGATCGTCCGGCGGAAGAATCGTGACCGCGCATTCCACCATCATTAACGAGGTCGCCGTCCCGACCGCATTACGCAAGGCAAGACGCGTAACCCCAACAGGATCGATGACGCCCATCTCGTACATATCGCCCCATTGCCCTCTGCGCACGTCGAAGCCGAAGAAATCGCTGTCGCCGCGGCGCAGTTCGAACAGAAGTTCGTTGGCGTCTAGCCCCGCATTGGCGGCGATCCGGCGCAACGGTTCGTCAAGCGCATCGCGAACGATCGCAATGCCATGGTTTTGGTCGAGTCCCTCGCCCGCCAAATGTTCGAGAGCGCGCCGCGCCCGGTAGAGCGCGACGCCGCCTCCTGCGACGACGCCCTGCTCGCGCGCCATACGCGCCGAATTGAGCGCATTGTCGACGCGTTGAAGGCGCTCCTTGATGAGCACGTCCGAATATCCGCCGACCTTAATCGTCATCATCTTGCCGGTGAGCGCGCTGATGCGCTCTTCGAGCTTTTCGACCTCGCGGCGCTTTCCCGAAGGCGAGCCTTTGGACCGATCTCCATTAACGATCCAGTCGAGTTCTCGCCGCGCGCGCGCCAAACGGTCCGCGATTGCTTCCGGATCGCCGCCCGCGCCGATGACGATCGTCGCGTCCTCGCTCGCGACGACACGACGCGCTTTGCCGAGATGCGTCCGCGTCACGCTGCTGAGATCTTCGCCAAAGGACTCCATGATCGGCCGCGCGCCGGTCAACGCCGCAAGATCGAGCAGATAGTCGTAGCGACTGTCGCCGAAGCCTGGCCCCTTGACGGCAATCGAAAGCAGGTTTTTGCGAACGTGATTGAGGAGCAGACCGGGGAGCGCGGAGTCCTCGAAATTCTCTGCGACGACGAGGAGACTGCCGCCAGTTTCACGCACGATTTCCAGCGTCGGGATGAGCTCGGAAAAATCGTTGATCACCCGGTCGTAGATCAGCACATAGGCGTCTTGCAATTCCGCCAGCTGGCGCTTGCTGTCGGTCATGAAATAGGGCGACCGATAGCCCTGCTCCCAGCGCATGCCGTCGACGCATTCGATTTCGTCGCAGACGCCTTCGCCAAGTTCGGCGGAGATCACGCCACCCGCGCCGGCTTGCTCAAGCGCGTCGGCGACGATCTCGCCAATATCTTCCTCGCCCCCCGACGCAATGGTCGCGACATGCGAAAGCCTGTTACGCTCCGTACAGGGCCTTGCCTGACGAACGAGTTCCTCGTC
The DNA here is from genome assembly GCF_015709545.1 of Methylocystis sp. H4A. Lineage (NCBI taxonomy): Bacteria > Pseudomonadati > Pseudomonadota > Alphaproteobacteria > Hyphomicrobiales > Methylocystaceae > Methylocystis > Methylocystis sp. H4A. Next base: position 46,372 of record NZ_JADNQY010000026.1, read on the forward strand.
GACAGCCCTCATCGCGCGTTCGATCCCGATGGTCAATTCGCGTGGGTTCATTCCCGACGCCAGCGCCTTACGGGTGTCCTCGGCGATGCGGCGCGTCAAAACGACTGCGGTCGTCGTGCCGTCACCGGCCTCTCGCGAGACCGTCGTCGCCATCGAGCGAACCATCGACACGCCGATGCTTTCGCGTCTTCCCGGCAGTTCGATGGCTTGTGCGACGGTGACCCCGTCCTTCGTCGCGACCGGCGGCAGTCCGTGAGCGCGGTGCTCGATGATGACGTTTCGTCCACGTGGACCAAGCGTGACGCCGACCGAGTCGGCGAGCGTACGGACGCCGACGAGAATGTCCCGGCGGACTCCATCGCCGAATTGAATGTCCTTAGCCATGGGTTTCCTGCCTTGCCTTGTTCTGTTGTTTTTCAGCTATTCAATTTTCTTTTTCGGCGGCGTTGCGTCGAGATCGTCGCGTCCGGCATTCATGATCATGGCGCTTCGGCCTGCGCGCGCGCGACGATCGCGATTGCGATGCAGGCGATTCCAGACCCACAAGAGCGAGCGGTCGTCGAAATCCAGCCCGCGGCGGATTTCCTCCATGTCGACTTCGTCAAACTCGGCGAGCCAGAAGGCGCGAAGCTCGTTCGCGCGCTCATCTCCAACGATCCCGCGGAGGCGTATCTCCTCGGCCTCGAGTTGTTCGAGCGTGGCGTCGAGACGCTTTGCCGCCTCCTCAATGAATTCACGATCGTCGGAATTCATCTGCTTACCTCGGGGGCGGCGATGCGGCGTGCGCTGCGCATGCCATAGCGATCCATTTTGTGATAGAGCGTTGCGCGCGTGATCCCGAGGCGACGCGCCGCCTTGGCGATATTGCCTTCGCACTCCGTCAACGCCGCGCGCACAGCCTGCTCCTCCCAGTCGGAAAGAGCCGTTTTACGGACAGTTGTCGGCCAGTTGGCTGGCGCGACAGACGCGCGCATATCAGCAAATTTATCGGAAGCCTCCGTCTCGTCCTCCTCGACAAAATCTTGCGGCAGATCCTCAAAACGGATCACGCCGTCACGCGCAACCGCCAGCGAAGACCGTATGACGTTACGCGCCTCACGAATATTGCCGGGCCATGGATGACGAAAAAACAAGGCGCGCACTTCGTCGCATAAACGCTTACGGTCGCTCTGCCCTTCCTGTTCGCATGCAAGCAGATGGTCGAGAAGCTGGAGGCGGTCCGGGCGCTCGCGTAGCGGCGGCAGCCAGATTTGCACTCCGTTGAGCCGGTAATAAAGGTCGCGGCGAAATTTTCCGTCCTTGACCATTTCCCGCAGCTGACAGTTGGTCGCCGCAACTACGCGCACGTCGACTTTGATTGGCCGGTGAGAGCCAATTGGAACCACCTCTGAAGAATCGAGAACACGCAACAGAGTCGCCTGCAGATCGAGCGCCATGTCGCCGATCTCGTCGAGAAACAGCACGCCGCCGTCGGCCTCGACAAATTTTCCTTTCTTTCCCTTGGCTCGAGCGCCGGTAAAGCTGCCACCCTCATAGCCGAAGAGTTCGCTTTCAATGAGTTCCCGCGGTATGGCCGCACAATTGATCGCGACGAGCGGTCGATCCTTTCGCGGCCCGCTCGCATGCAGCCGCCTGATCAGATGATCCTTGCCGACGCCCGATTCACCGGTGATCAGAAGTGAGATATCCCGTTGCAGCACCGCGGAAGCCTTTTGCAGCGCGGCCTCCGACACATGATCGCGCCACGGCTCTTCTCGCTGCGCCTCTTTGAGTTTCACGCGCGCATGACGTCCCTCAGCGACGGCATCCAGACGAAGCGCTTCGAGACGGATGTGCCGCTGGGTTTTGCTGACGGTCAAATGGCGGACGCCTGCGGCCTCGCTCTCGCCGACAATGTCGAACAAATCGACGCCAAGGACATCGCGGAACGGCTTGCCAATAACAGAGGCAACGCTATCCACGCCAAGGAGGTCAACGGTCGAACGATTTGCGCCTTCGATGACGCCTTCGGCCGAAACGAGAAGCTTGCCATCGATGAGCGTCGACTGTTCCGCGAGAGTGTCGGCGCCGTTGCGATGGCGCAGACGTAAGAGATAGCCCTCGGTCGCGAAGCGTTCGAAAAGCCGCGCCTCAAGGAGCTGACACGTGATCCGCAGAAAACCGAGCATCAGTTTCGCGGTATCTCGTCTGTCGGTCACCATGCCGATCGTCGCGCAGGCGCGGCCGTCGGAGCCAAGGATTGGACACCCCGCGGTCGCGAATGGGTGAAGCGCGCGCGAGAAATGTTCCTTGCCCTCAAATGCCGCCGGCTCATCGAGAAGACACGCGGTTCCCAGGCCATTGTTGCCGATGCTGGCCTCGTGCCAGCCAACGCCGATGCGGGCGAGATTTTGGCCAGCGGACATGATGCGCAGACCAGCATCGAGCAGGTGCACGACATGACCTTGAGTGTCGGCCAGAAGGATCGTCACATTCCCTTCATCGAGGAATGGACGCAGATTGTAGACCATGAGCGGCAGGCCCGCGGCGAAAGCGTCGCATAAACTCTGCTTGGCGTGGTCAATGCGGCAAACCTGCGCATGCATCGCCATTCGGGGCCCGAAATCTGAGCCCGGCGGCAGATCATATTCGTCGATGCAGCGCGCCCAAGCTTCAAGCACCTGTGGTCGTACCCAGTCCGCCCCCTGAGGAGCCTGACCGGTCTGGCGCATCCAGTCCCACGCGGCGCTCGGTCTCTCGAGTTCGAAAACTTCCGGAGGGGCTTTTTCGCCGTCGCGGGCGAATGCCGCAGCGGCGCTCCCACGCATCATATGACCCATGACAGTCTTTCGCGATGATAGTTTGTGAGCGATCGTGGCCGTGCTTGGCGCGAAACTTGGCGCGCGGCGCCCCCGATGTCGGGCGCCCCGTTAGCGATATTCGATGCGATCGCCGCTATGCCTTGGCGATCGACTCGCTGACGCGCGAACGAAGCCGCTGCACAATCTCTTCCGCTGCATAGGCGAATACGGCGCCGATGATCAGCGACGCGACGGCGCCGAACACCGGATTGCCGACACTCGGAGACAAAATCCTCTCGGCACGGTAATCCGGCAAAGTCGCGACAAGCACACTGACGTAGCCCAGCAGTGACGCAGGAACGCTGCCGAGCAACGGCAAGCGCGCCGCGAGCGTAACCAGCGCCACCGTCACAGCGACGCCGAGCGCGGCCCAGACGGCGAAGTCGACGCCGAGCGCTTCGGGTTGATGCGTTGCAAAGACCAACGCGCCGAGCGCGAGAAAGGCGCCGAAGAGTGAATGGATCGCCGATTTACGAAGGCCGTCGAGCCCGCCTCCAAGCAGGAGAAAGGAAGCCCATCCGGTCAGAAGCGCCCAGACCTGCAGTCCAAAGGGAGAGGTGGGGCCCAGCGCCAGAAACGCCAGCGCTCCTGCGGCGATGCCGACGACAGCGGCGCGAAGGGCATCGTTGTATATTGCGCGATTAGATGCAGCGCTCATTGAGCAGTCCTCCTGAAGGCGCACGGAAAGCGTGGCCACGTCTGAAAGAAACCCATATCCAACGGACGATGGCTTCTCGCCAGCCGCCCGGACATGCTTTTCGGCGTCAGACAGTGCGCGAAGGAGGCGCGCGCGAACACAGAGGACGCAATTCAGGCGCAGCCTGAATTGCATCGGGATTGAAAATAGAAACAAGCAAGACCGGCGGCGCTTCGTCTGGCGCCGTCTTCGCGGGAATCTCCGCCAAGGCATTTTCAACTGCGGAGCTGGCGTGAAGGATCGCACAAGCGACGCAATGCGCTTTGCTGGGCGCTTTCGACCCGGCGTCGTCCTGCGCCACATCGACGCTGGAGCCGCACACGACGCTCAGGACGCCGCTCCCGCCGATATCCGCCATCGCGCCGCTGGCAAACCCGAACGCGACAGCATTGAAGAACAGAACAAATGCCGCCGCCCAATGTAGGGCGCCGCGCAGTGCCGCCGTGTTCTGGTCCCCCGCTTGGATCACAGTTTGCTCGCCATTTCTGAATAACAGGAAGGCTAAGACGGTTCCCACAATGCGTCAAACATTCACGTGACTTAAATAGACGCGGCGTCAATATGACGCACGAGCAGTTGCAGCCTGTCTATAATCTTCCAAACACGGAAAGTGTTCGAATTTTATACAGTGCGCTCGCCTTCGGTTCATCAACAGAAAACGTGCTGACCACCTCGCCGCCGCTGCTCACAAGATAGACGAGAGCGCTGTGATCGAGGCTCTCGACCGACGCATTCGTGCTTTTGGAAAAATAGACTCGCACCGATTTGGCGGCAGCCGCAACATCTTCGTCAGAGCCCGTAAGGCCAAGGACATTATCGCCAAAGCCTCTGACGAAATCCCTCAACGCCTCGGGCGTGTCTCTCGCGGGATCGACCGACACGAAGTAAATGGGAAATGTGTGCGTCGCCGCGCCCGCTTCACGCAAAAGCGCCTGCGTTTCCATGAGCGTTGTCGGACAGATCGCAGGGCAGTTGGCGAAACCAAAAAAGAGCAAATAGGGGCGCCCGCGCAGCAAATGGCTGTCAACGATAGAGCCCTCCGAAGACTGCAAACGAAAGTTCGGGCGCAACGGCGCGTTGGGCGAAGCGGTCCCGCGATCGAATGTCGCCTCGACAAAAATCGTCGCAACGAGCGCCTGGACAACCAGAGCGGCCAACGTCAATCTGATAACTCTACTGTGGAGCATTTTCATAAAGGCTGTCCGCATTTTCGAACCCCAGCTTCGGCAAACCCGCGCGCGACAAGGACGCAAGCCTTCATCGTCGCTCTGTGCGCCTCGAATGATCGTTGATTGATCGAAGAAAGCATCAAGCCGCATCGGCGTCTTGCAACGAAGATGCCTCTCGATATGCCTCGAAGTTCGAACGCAATATCTTCGTAAACGCTGTTCGCATATGCGACGATGTGTCCGTCATTCGTGGGCGAACATCGCGACTGACTGAAACTTATACATTGAATGTTCGATACCTTTACAAATGCTCTGCGCGATCCGTTCGACACAATTTGGTTTTGACTGTCAGAGTCATGCCCGCCGCAGCATACGGAACTCCCAACGCCCGTGGGGCGACGCCTTGGCCAAGTCAACATCGACGTCACGACGCGCGCCAAGAACGACACGACACGCGCCAAGAAAGAGATCGGCTGTGAAGAGGCCGAGCAGTTGGTTCGCAACAGGCGGTGGCGAAGCGCAATGCTGAGATCTATGGCGTGTCGCAAAATATAGAATAGACGTCATGAAGGCCTATAGTTTCACCCGGCGGCGGCCGCAACAGTCCGCGCGGATCGTCGCCCGCCCATCCAGCCGGGCACATGTCGCCCGTCGAGGATGACCGGCATCCGATCGTGAAAGCGTCGCATCTATTCATTCGCGGCACCGACGATGATTACGGCTAGGTCGCAACCGCGCCTGAGCACCGCTAATCGTAGCGCCAGTCAACAAGCTGCATAACTTCTTCGTCATCAATAAAGTGACCAATATTGGCTGCTCCGCGCATAGTTTCTTTCGTCGGCTCTCCCGGATCGTCATTATTTGAGCGTCGAGCGTATGGAAATAGCGACTCTATGCGCGCGTAAATATCAAGCGTATCAACGATTGCTCCATTTAAGTTGTGATCTGTGGTTAGCATATTTACGCGTAAACTTTTTTTGTCGATAGACGACAGGCGCGCATGTTGAATTTGTAATGCTCTAGAAGCTCTGCCAAGCGCTTTTGTGGTCCGTCGTCGGCGTATTCAATACAATCCTTAATGTCCTTCATTAAATTAATGGGCAATTCCGGTGCGACAAACGCTTTGCGGCTCCCATCGATGTTCCGAATATCTCTGTTCTCTTGTAGCAAATCTAGGCAATCGTTTGCATATTCCGCGAGCAAGGAAAGCGTTGCAGGCAAAACAGCGCGAGCTGCTATATTTTTGTGTTCGCGTTGCCCTTGCTGCAATCGCTGATTTTCTAGTTGCTGATAAACGGCGATACCCGCTGCTGCCGCAACAGCCAAAATTGAGCCTATCGCTTGCACCCATGCCGGCCAATCGCTCGGCAGAGCCTTCGCCGGAGGGCGACTAAACAAGTCAATCAATACATAGGGGAAAACGATGACGGCTGCGATACCGCAAATTGCTGCGATCACGCCAAACCCAATAGCCTTCATTTCTCGAACCGGAAAAAATGGTTTGCCTCGCCATTGCGAAGCCTACGCAACCGGCAGGGCCTTCGCTAGCTCGATTTGATCGCAGGCGTTCATAAATGTGCGCCCACCTCCGTAGCGCCTTTTCCGTAAAATTTGCGTGCAACCTGGGCGGCCAGGAGAATCCCATAACTTATTGTTTTTTGGCGCTCCCTAGGGGACTCGAACCCCTGTTTTCGCCGTGAGAGGGCGACGTCCTAGACCGCTAGACGAAGGGAGCGGGAAGGAGCGTTCTATAGACCGCCGCCGCCCGCCGGGCAAGCGGTCGCGCCAAGCTGTCGCGCAAGAATCAGCCTCACCCGCCCGCCGAAGTCTTGCGGCCGAGCAGCGTCCGCGTCGCGACGCGCTTCGCCTCGCCCTCGGCGGCGAGATAGAGCGCGCCCTTGGCGCCTTTGGCGCCGCGCACCGCCTCATTGATGCGATCGATCGAAGAGGGCTTCTGCGGCGCGCCCGCGACCTCCAGACGTTCGGCGGCGGACTTCGCCGCCTGCGCCGGCTTCGCGGCGCGATAATCCTCGATCGCGGTCAGTTCGCCGGCGATGACGGCGCCCTTCTCCAATTCGATCTCGCCATAGGTGATTTTACCCTCGACGCGCCCGGTGGCGCGCACCACCAGAAGCTGCTTGATCTCGATATGATCGGAAATCCAGCCGCTGACATCGGCTTCCGTGGCGCTGACGTTGCCGCGGATGACGCCGCCCTGCCCGACCTGAATGACGCGCGCGGAGACGTCGCCCTCGATCGCGCCGTCGACGATGATGAGATCCGAGGCCGAGATTTCGCCCTTGAGCGTCACGCCGGCGCCAATATAGGCGACATTCTCTTCTTCGGGCCGAAAGTCCATCGCGTTCTTCGCCATCGCCAAGCTCCTCGGTCGCGCAAATGCGCGGAAAAGCTTACGTTGAGCGCGCCTCAACATTCAACGGAAAATGCGCCCAGGGCGGCTCAACCCGGCTTTTCCGCCGTCTCCGACAGCGGATGCAGATCGCGCACCATCGCCCGCATGCGCTCGTCGAGCACATGCGTATAGATCTGCGTCGTCGAGATGTCCGCGTGGCCGAGCAGTTCCTGCACCACCCGCAGATCGGCGCCGTTCTGCAGCAGATGGCTCGCAAAGGCGTGGCGCAGCGCATGCGGATGCATGTCGGCGGCAAGCAGGCCGGCGGCGCTCGCAAGCGCCTTGAGATCGCGCGCGAAGGCCTGGCGCGTGAGATGACCGCTGTCGCTATCGGCGGGGAATAGAAAGCTCGAGCCGGCGCGCTCTAGCGCCATCTCCTCAAGCAGCTTGCGGTAGGCGAGAAGCGCGCGGCGCGCCCGATCGGTCAGCGGCGCCAAGCGCTCGCGCCCGCCCTTGCCGCGAATGGCGATGAACGGATCGCGCGAATGCGCGGCGGTTTTTGGCAGCGACACGAGTTCGGAGACGCGCAGGCCGGTGGCGTAGAGCGTTTCGAGCAGCGCATAGAGCCGCGCCGCCCGCAGCCGCTCGCCAGCAGGCCGCGTTTCGTCATCGAGCCCTTCGCTCGCAACCGTGAGCAGCCGATCGATTTCCGCGGTGGAGAATACGCCGGGCGCGCTGCGCCGCATCCGCGGTCCGTCGAGCGCCGAGGCAGGGTCGTCGTCGCGGTGGCGGTCGACGTAGAGGAATTTGTGGAACTGGCGAATCGCCGAAATACGCCGCGCCACAGTGGCCGCCGACATGCCGCGCGGCTCCAATGAGGCGAGATAGGCGCGAATGTCGTCCGTCGTCGCCGCGCCGGGATCGCGGCCGTTCGCGGAAAGATGCGCGATGTAATCGGAAAGATCGCGCCGATAGGCGTCTTGCGTGTTGCGCGCCGCGCCGCGCTCCGCGGCCAGCATGTCGAGAAAGGCGTCGAGCTGGCGCGCTGCGCCGGCTTTCATGCGCTTAACTCCCCAGCATCATTCCGCACAGACGTCACGAATGACAGCCGTCACTTGTTCAACCGCTGCGCCGGGATCGTATAGGTCATCTGGCGCGGTTGCGGCGTCACATAAGCGACGAGCGCGACCATGACGCCGTAGACGATCGCGACGATAGCGCCGACGACGATCAGAAAGCGGATGAGACTCGGCAAGGATTCGACTCAGCCCCCATAAACCTGAAGACTCTCTTCGCCCGAACGCGCGTCGATTGCAACCCGCGCGCGATGGGCGGCGCGGATGCGCTTGAAATCATCGGCGCAGGGGCGCGGCCGATCATGAAGAGGAGTTCATGTTGGAGCGGAAACGCGTCTGAGCGATTCGCGCGCAAATGCGCGTGCGGCGATGCGATCAAGTTCGAAGGCGCGCGCCGAAATCAGAAATGCGTTTCGGGGTCTTCGTCCTCGGGGCGAATTTCATGGCGCATGATGAGCGGCGCCTGCGCCAGCGCGAAGACGAGCGTCAGCGGCAATATGCCGAAAACCTTGAAATTCACCCAGTCGTCGGTCGTCAGAATGCGGCGCAGGACTTCATTGAGCCCAGCAAGCGCGAAAAAGAACAGGCCCCAGCGTAGGGTGAGCTTGCGCCAGCCGGCGTCGTCAATGTGGATCGCCATGTCGAAGACGATCGGCAACAGCAGCTTGCCGAAATAGAGCGCGCCGATCAGGCCGGCGCCAAACAGCGTGTAAAGGATCGTCACCTTCAGCTTGATGAAGGTTTCGTCGTGCAGAAAATAGGTGAGCGAGCCGAACACCAGCACCAGCACGGCGGTGACCACCGGCATCGCCGGCAGATGTCGCGTGATCGCCCATGAGACGGCGAGCGTCAGGACGACGCCGGCCATCAGCACGCCGGTCGCGGCGAAAATGCCGTATTTGGAGTTGATGACGAAGAACAGCAGCAGCGGTCCGAGTTCCAGCGCCAGCTTCAGCCAGGGATTGAGCTTTCGTTTTGCCGCGATGGCCGTTTCCTGCGTCATCTCTCTTAGCTTTCCGCCTCTGACGTTTCTTCAAGCCCCGCGATCGCCCGTGCGAAGTCGCGCGCCGCAAACGGCTCCAGATCGTCGGCGCTTTCGCCCACCCCGATGAAGTGGATCGGCAGGCCGTAAGTCTCGGCGATCGCGACCAGAATGCCGCCCCGCGCGGTGCCGTCGAGCTTGGTCATCACGAGGCCCGTGACGCCGGCGATCCGCTCGAAAACATCCACCTGCTGCAGCGCGTTCTGTCCGACGGTGGCGTCGAGAACGAGCAGCACTGCATGCGGCGCCTCGGCTTCCGCCTTTTTCATCACGCGGACGATTTTTTCAAGCTCGGCCATCAACTCGGCGCGATTTTGCAGTCGGCCCGCCGTGTCCATGAGCAAAATGTCGGCGCCCTGCTCTTTCGCGCGCTTGATCGCGTCGAAGGCGAGCGCCGCCGCATCGGCGCCTTCCGCGCCCGAAACGACTTCGGCGCCGAGCCGGTCGCCCCAGACCTTGAGCTGCTCGACCGCCGCGGCGCGGAAAGTGTCGCCCGCCGCGAGCACGACCGTCTTGCCCTCGCCGGTCCATCTTGAGGCGAGCTTGGCGATGGTCGTCGTCTTGCCCGAGCCGTTGACGCCGACGACGAGGATGATGAAGGGGCTTTTGCTGTCGTCGACGACGAGCGGCTGCGCGACCGGCGCCAGCACGCGCTCGACTTCGCGGGCGAGGATTTCGCGCACTTCCTCGGGTTCGATGTCCCGCTCGTAGCGCGCCTTGCCGACCGCCTCGGTGATTCGCGTCGCGGCGCCGACCCCCAGATCGGCCCGCAGCAGCACGTCTTCGAGCTCCTCGAGCGTCAGCGCGTCGAGCTTACGCTTGGTGAAAACGTCGGCGACGCCCTGGGTGATCGCCTGCGAGGTGCGCGAGAGGCCGCCGGACAGGCGTGACCACCAGGAGCGCTTTACTTCCTCCGGCGCCGGCGGGGGCGCCTCTTGGGGCGCCGCTTCGGGCGCCGCCTCAGGCGCGGGCGCGCTCTGGCCGCCGCCAAACAGGCGGGAGAACATGCCGCGCTTTTTGCCTTCGGATTCCTGGCTCATTCACGGGATGGACTACACGAGTTGCGGCCAAAGGGCCAGCGGGCGGAGCCCCCTGCAGCGCGCGTGGCGCCAATGCACGAGATGCCCGCAAAAATGGCTGCGCTCCCATGCCGCCGGAACATCCCGCGAAGCGCCGGGTTGTTCTCGCGTCTAATGATTCGACGGGAGGCGAGCAATGCAAGCCAGGACGCGACAGCTCTTCGCCGGCGCATGTGTGTTGACGCTGATCGGCGCCATGGCGGGCTCGCCGGGCTCGGCCTTGGCGCAGTCCCCGGGATATTCTCCAGGCCAGCCCGGCTGGTATGGAAGGGCCCGGCCGCCCGCCTACGCGGGAGACTGTCGATTCCCCTATCCGCCGGGCTACCGTTACGATCTGAAAGACTGGCGCACCGGCTTCACCGATCGCGATTTTTCCTGTTACAGGCTCGATAATGACTAAGCGCCTGGCGTGAGCGGGCCGGCTCCCCGGCCCGCTTACTTCCTCAGGCGGGTGATCGGGTGAAAGGCTTCCTCATCCTGAGGAGCGTGCGCAGCACGCGTCTCGAAGGACGAGGACGCCCGTTCCTCAGGCCGTCGCCTCGGCGCAGCCCTTCGCCATCGCCTCGCGCCCCGCCTCGAGAATCTCTTCCGGCGTCAGGTCGCGCATATGCGTCGCGATGGACCAAACATGGCCGAAGGGATCGACGACCAGGCCGTAGCGGTCCCCCCAGAACATGTCGGCGACCGGCATTTTGACCGTCGCGCCGGCGGCGACGGCCTGCGCGAAGATGGCGTCGACATCGTCGACCATGAGATGAATGGTCACGGGCGATCCCTTGAGCGCCTTTGGCCCGAGCGTGCCCCATTCCGGCACTTCGTCGACGAGCATCACCATCGAATCGCCGATCCGCACGGAGCCATGCATCAGCCGCCCGTTAGGACCGGGCAGGCGCATCATCTCCTCTGCGCCGAAAGCCTTCTTATAAAATTCGATCGCGTCGGATGCGCCGGCGCAGATGAGATGCGGCGTGATCGATCGCATGCAGGAGGGATTTTTCTCGACATTGGCGTTCATGCTTTGACGTCCTTTCCTTCGGTTTGAGTTTCAGCCCCTAATGTGCGCAGCGCTTTGCGAAGCTTTTGTCCCTCGCTTTGTGAAAATTGCGCGTCGAGCGCCGCATGTTCTTTGCGCCAGATCGGCAGCGCCGCCGCGAGCAGGTCGCCGCCCGCGTGGGTCAAAAAGAGCCTGCGGGCGCGGCGGTCCTTCTCATCGAGACGCGTCTCGACGAGTCCGCGCCGCTCCAAGGATTTCAGCGCGGCGGTGAGCGTCGTGCGATCCATGGCGAGCGCCTGCGCGAGTCGCCCGAGCGTCGGCGCCTGCGGGGCGTTGAGCGACATCATCAGCGAGAACTGGCCATTGGTGAGTCGCAGCGGCGCGAAGGCGCGATCGAAGCGCCGCGCCAGCGTGCGCGCCGCGCGCTGCGTCGCAAGGCAGAGACAACAGTCGCGAACCTCATGAACGACCTCGATCGGCAGCTTCTTTGACATGGCGTCCTTATGTTGATATCAACGTTTATCGGCGTTGTCCAGTTTTTCGTTCGAGGCGCCCAAATCTCGGGTGTCATTCCCGACAGGCCGCAGGCCTGATCGGGAATCCAGAGTCCCACCGAGCACTTTCGGGGAAGCTCTGGATTCCCGATCGCGCGCAAAGCGCGCGTCGGGAATGACAGTGGGGAACCAATCGCAAGGAGCAGCCATGCAGTCGAAAGTCAGAACCTGTATCGCCTTCAAGGATCAGGCGGAGGAAGCGGCGCGCTTCTATGTCTCGGTCATTCCGAATTCGGCGTTCGAAAGCGCCTTCCGCCGCGAGCCGGACGGGCCGGCGCTGCTGGTCTCCTTCACCCTCGCCGGCACGCCCTATCAGGCGCTGAACATGGGTTGCGAGCCGAGCCACAATGAAGCCTTTTCGATCTCGGTGACGACCAAGGATCAGCGCGAGACCGACGAGATTTGGGACAAGCTGCTCGAAGGCGGCGGCGCCGAGATCCAATGCAGCTGGCTCAAAGACCGCTTTGGCGTGCGCTGGCAGATCGTGCCGGAAGCCTTGCCGCGCATGTTTATGGATGAAGATCGCGCTGCGGCCGGCCGCGCCTTTCAGGCGATGCTCGGCATGGTGAAGATCGACATCGCCGCGGTCGAAGCGGCGTTTCGCGGCGATTCCGCTTAAGCCGGCGGCGAATGAAACGCGCCCACCGGGGCTTCTTCGCAACCATGCGAGCCAGGAGGCTCGCGGTCCGGGATGCGCCGCGCTTGATGCGCCGCTTTGGACCGCGAGCCTCCAGGCTCGCCAATGCGCCTGCCACCAACAGACTTATGTCTTAGCGTCGCCTTAAGCCGAGCGCGCGATCGGCGCGGCGTCGCTTTTGGCGGCGACGGCGTTCCACTCCTTTTCCCAGAAGTCGGCGACGCCGAAGCGCGCGATGACCGCGCCTTTTTCGTCGAGAACGATCACCTCGTCGAAATCGACGACGTCGAGCGCCTTGGGACTGGAGAGCTCCATCTCGAAGAAGCGGCTCACCTCGGCGACGACGCTCGCCGCATCGGAGGATTCCCGCTCATATTCACGCAGCGGCTTCAGCTTCACATGGCCGCCTTCGGTCTCAATGAATTTCACTTCACGAACGCGATAGATCGCCATTGTCTTACCCTCGCTAACGCTGGGCGCATCTGTGTGAAATTGGTTGCGCAAGCGGCGCGTCAAGAGGGATAGCGGGACCGTCGCTGTCGTTTGGAAGCGCAGGCCAACCTGTCGGTCCCAACGCGCGCGCTTGGGCGCATGCCGCGATGTCATTCCCGACGCGCGCATCGCGCGCGATCGGGAATCCAGAAAAGCCGATCATTCGTGAATTTGCTCTGGATTCCCGATCAGGCCTCCGGCCTGTCGGGAATGACAGCGGCGAGCGCCAATCTATTCGCCGACGAACCTCATGGCGGGAAGGAGACGATCGCCCAACGCACAAAGCACGGCAAACCCTTCACATACGATGCGCCGCGAAGAGGAATATTTGGAGGCTCTTGCGGCGTCGAAGCCGTAGGAAGGGCGTAGCGTTAATTGGGCCCTTTAGCCGTGAATGCGGGCTCTTGTGAGCGCGAATTTCAGAATGGAACAAAGCTTGCGCCAGGCATCGCGTGTTATGCCTACGATCTGCGTTAGGGCGAAGAACACTCCAAGAGGTATGATCACGGGAACGAAGAACACAATTCTGCCCAAGGCGCTTCTGGGGGAAAACGACCCGGAATTTGAAAGGAAGTCATCGGTCACAAAGAATGAAACCCACGTGAAGACAGCGAATGATAAAAAAAATATCGATGCGACCCACCCTCGAAAAAATTTGAGCGCATCATACAATTTGAGCGCATCATACAATGCGAGTGAGACTTTTCGGAAGTTGCATGAGAACATCATCAGCGCGCAAATCGTAATTATCGCCACGTAATTCAGAAATGCGGCCCCAATTAAGAATCTGCGCCATGGATAATCAGTGGCAGCGATCTTCGGAGCTAAAATTTCGTTGATCCTCAGCAGGGGCGGCCAACGCCCGACATCCTCCCAGAATGGCAGCGCAAAAATAAATATGAGTGCGGGAACTCCGAGCGTCAGGTAGAAAAAAGCCCACAGATCCCCTGTGTTGCTTTTGTTTCCCGACGCTTCGTTGTTCGGGTCGGTCATTGTCTAATTTCCTTATTGAAACGCTTGGCGTAAGGTCGGCTGCATACGAACTATTACAACTCATGTGCGCGGATCGGTGGCATAGGACCATCTAAGTTCATGTGGCTCCACTCGTCTATCGTCGCTCTTTTCAAGCGCGGCGGAGCGCCCCCCATTCTATGTCGAGAGGCGACCGGTCCCAGGCTTGCCTCTTGACAACTCTGGAATATATTCCTATCCTCCGCCTGCCTTCGTCAAGCGAGGGCGCGGCTCAGGGTCGAGCGGCGCCGGCGAGGGACGGATCCGGCGGGACGAACGACCCTCGTTCCCTGGTCCGGCGGCGCGTCGCCGGTCTGGGCTTCTCTCCTTTGCGCGGAGACGCATGAGAACTTCGATAGGCCGCATGGCTTAGCGAAACTCATGTGCAGGCTTTGAAAGCCCGGACCGCAATATCCGAGGATGGCGCAGGCGTCGGTTACCCGAACGATGGGGAGCGGCTCCCTCAGCCCGGAGGCGGCGAGACGACGCGATCCGTGTCCGGGAGAAACCGGCCGTCGAAGACACTTCTCTGCGCTGCGGCCAGCGACGGCCGGGGCGTCCCGGACCGCTCGCCCCCCCCGCCTTAACGGCGGCGGGACGTCTTCGCGCGCCCGCGTCTCGCCGGATGCTTGGCGCGCTTTTGCTCCCGCACGCTTCCATCAGCGCCATCGCGCCGCCGCGAGATCGTCTCCGCGTCAGGCGTCGGCGCCTTCGCATCAGTAATACCGCAGGCGTGCGACAATGCGTCCTACGGCGTATCGTATTAATTGGCGAGACTTCTGCTTTGCGAAGTCTCTGGCAATATAACGGGCTCGGCTGCCGCTTAGAATAACTCCGGTGAGCTTACATTTAGACCCGGATTGCCCCTTAAACGCCAAACTATGTCTGAGTTCAGACAAAAGGAGCAAAAATAGTGGCTAATGTGACATTCTCATCACCCGTACTTGCGCGAGACATTACTGTCTATGCGATCGCCGGAGATCGGGGCACGATCCTGGCGGTGGCCAAGGCCCATAAAATCCCCATTCCCTTCGACTGTCAGGACGGCGAATGCGGCTCCTGCCTCGTCGAGGTCACGCATCTCAGTCGCAATCCCAAATACGGGATCGCGCTGACCGAGAAGGAAAAGGAGATGCTGCGCCAGCTCGGCAAGATCACCAAAGCCGAGATCGAGGCCGCCGAAGTCAACGACATGCCGCCGCGCTATCGCCTGGCATGCCAGTGTTTCGTCCGTAACGAGGACATCCTCGTCAAATTCGAAGGCGATCAAACGCTGCCGGCGCAAGGCGCCCATGTCACCCATGCCGCGAAGCGCTTCACGGGCGGCATCGAGATCGCCACGGTGGATGAATTCATGGGATACGCCGTCAAGGTCGAAGAGGACGCGGCGATACATTTCGATGAACTCGCCGGCATGATGGAAGGCTGCGGCAACGCGGAAGTCGCCAAACTGTTTCGACAGCTCGCCGGCTTTTCACGTCTGCATCTCGCCGAGGCCAGGAAGCGCGCGGGATCGATCGACCTTTCGGCGGTCATTCCGCCCGATTACGTGTGGCCAAACCATGCGACTCCGGAGCGCACCGAAATCTGGGCCGCCGATCCAACGCTGTCGCGGCTCGACGGCTTGAAGGCCGCCCTGCAGGGCGAACGCCGAGGCTATGAGTTCTATCGGGCCGTGGCCGCCAAAACAAAATCGCCGGAGATCGAAGCGATGGCGAAGGAATTCGTCAAGGAAGAGGCCGAGCATGTCAAAATTCTCGAAGCCTGGATCACGCGCGAAGAATGGACGATAAGGAACCCGCCAAGCGCCAACGCTTGAGCGAGGAGCCTGAATAATAATCGGCTTGAGGCGGGGGCGGCCTGTTTTGGCCGCCGCCCGCTTACAAATCTGAGCTCGGCGAGCTGAGGGTGGGACATGGAATCGGTCGAGGAATTTCTCGCTTATGCAATCCATCTCGAATTCGAAGCGGCGAACCGCTACGGGCAATTGGCCGACGCCATGGAGTCAGGCGGCAATCACGAAGTCGGCAAACTGTTTCGTCGATTGGCGGAGTATTCCAGACTGCACCTGGCCGAGGCGCAGGCCCGCGGCGGCTTTCGCGAATTGCCCAAGATGAGACCGGATGAATTCGTGTGGCCCGGACTGGAGAGCCCGGAGACAGCGGCGATCTGGGCCGCCGATCCGTTCATTGGACGCGAACAGGCTCTTGAGATCGCGCTCGACGCCGAGACCGCGGGCCTCAAATATTACCAGCAGGTTCTCGACACGACGTCCGACCCCGAGATCAAGATCCTCGCCAAGGAGTTTGTCGCGGAAGAGCTTAGTCACGTCACTGAACTGAACAAGTGGATCGCCGCGAACAAGGCTGGGGAAATTCTGACCGTCGATCCTTGAGTTCATCGTTTCGACGTCAGCACACTTGCGCGACCACCATGGCGACGTCGTCCGTTGCGGGCGCCGCGCCGCGGAAGGCGCGCACGTCGGCGAGCACCGCCTTGATGAGGTCGCGCGGCGAAAGGCGGCGATGCTGCAGGAAAGCGGCTGACAGGCGTTCGAGTCCAAAGAAGTCGCCCTGGCGGTTTTGCGCCTCGGTGATTCCATCGGTGTAGAACAGCAGCTTGTCGCCCGCGGCGAGTTCGAGGCTCCCCTCCTTGAAATCGACCGCGCGCACGACGCCGAGCACCAGGCCGTCGGCGTCGA
Source organism: Methylocystis sp. H4A (assembly GCF_015709545.1). NCBI lineage: Bacteria > Pseudomonadati > Pseudomonadota > Alphaproteobacteria > Hyphomicrobiales > Methylocystaceae > Methylocystis > Methylocystis sp. H4A. Next base: position 63,017 of record NZ_JADNQY010000026.1, read on the forward strand.
GCTGCACGCACACCGCGCCGTCCGCGCGCAGCAGCAGCGGCGGATTTTGGCCGGCGTTGGCGTATTGCAGCGTGCGCGTCTGCGGCAGGAAGCGGCAATAGAACATGGTGATGAAGAGGTCCGCGGCGGTCAGGTCCTCGTGCAGGAGCTCATTGAGGTCGCGCAACAGCTCCGCCGGCCCGCTCAAAGCGTTGGTCGCCTTTCGCGTTTCGGCGCGCAGCGTGCTGCGCACTTCGGTCATGATCAGCGCGGCGCCGACGCTATGGCCGGAGACGTCGGCGATGACGATGTCGATCACGCCGGAATTTTCGAAATAGTCGAAATAATCGCCGCCGACATGCGTCGCCGGCACGCAGATTCCGGCGATCTCCATATGCGGGGTGCGCAGCGGCGCGTTCGGCAGCAGCGACAGCTGGATCTGCTTGGCGATTTCGAGTTCGTGGCGATTCTCTTCGACGCGCCGCCGGTCGGAAATATCGGCGTGAACGCTGACGAAATGGGTGATGCGCCCCGCCTCATTGGCGACCGGCGAGATCGAGAGTTCGTCCCAGAAGGACACGCCGTCCTTGCGGTAGAATTTCACCACCACCTGGCAGCTCGTGCGATGCACGATGGCGTTGCGGATTTCCTCAAGCGCCGCAGGGTCCGTCTCCGGCCCGCGCAATAGGTGCAAGCTGTGCCCGAGCAGCTCTTCGCGGGTGAAGCCGGTGATCCGGCTCAGCGCCGGATTGACGTAGATGTTCGGAACGCGGGGCGCCTGGGCGTCCCAGACCGCAATGCCGATCGGGACGGATTCGATCGCGCGGTTGCGCACGCGCAGCGCGTCTTCGAATTTTTTGCGCGAGGTGATGTCGTGATCGACGCCGCGCCATTTTACCAGTTGGCCGCCTTCGTCGAAGATCGGCGCGCCGGTCGACTCGGTGAAGACGTCGCCGTCGTTCTTGTGCCGATAGTGGTTGACGATGCGATGGAAGGCCCGGCGCAGCGCGATCGGGCTCGGGGAAGGCTTGAGAGCGGCGTCTTCTCCGCTCTCCTTAGCGAAGAGATCGACATAGGTCTTGCCGAGAACCTCTTCGGGCGTCATGCCCAGCACGTCCTCGACGGCGCCGCTGCTATAAGTGTAGCGGCCGTCCGGGTCCTGCTCCCACAGCCAATCGCCGGCCATGTCGGCGATCTGCCGGAAACGCTGTTCACTCTCGAGCAGCGCCTCCTTGTCGCGCTTCTGTTCGGTGATGTCCTGCTGCATGGCGAGATAATGGGTGATCTCGCCCTTCGCGTTGCGCAGCGGCGTGATGATTTCGGAGGCCCAATAGAGCTTGCCGTCCTTTCTCTTGTCCTGGATCTGTCCGCGCCATTCAACGCCGGCGCGAATGCTCTCCCAAAGCCGCCGATATTGATCGCCCTCGGTCCGCTTCGATTGAAGCATCCGCGGGTTCCGGCCGATGAGCTCATGCGGCGGGTAGCCGGTCAGGCTGGCGAAGCGGCTGTTCACATATTCAATTTCACCGTGCTTATTGGTGATCATCACCGCGATCGGACTTTGCTCGACGGCGGCGGAAAGCGTCAGCAGCCTATCCTCGGCGTGCTTGACCCGCGTAAGATCATGCGTGACGCCGACGAAGTAGCGCGTGCCTTCGAGCCAGATTTCGCCGATCGAGAGATACATCGGGAAGGTGGTGCCGTTCTTGCGTCGCCCGACGACCTCTTGGCCAATGCCAATGATCTTTTTGACGCCGGTTCGCCTGTAGGCGGCAAGATAACTGTCGTGCGCTTCGTTATAAGGTGACGGCATCAACATCTTGACGTTTCTTCCGAGCGCCTCCTCGGCGCGGTAGCCGAAAAGCCTCTCCGCGCCTCTGCTGAAGAGCAATATGTCGCCAAATTCGTTGATCACGACGAGACCGTCGGCCATGCCGCCGAAGATCGTTTCGAGCATTTTCTTTGTCACGTCGAGCGCGTCCGACTTACTGGACCCGCCGATGGGACGAAGCTTCAGCAGCGAACCGCCATCCCCGTCTCCGGAAAGCGGGTCGACCTCGCAGCGAATCTCGATCGTCGTTTTGTCCTTGCGCCGAATCCGCAGGGACAACCGCTCGCGAGCGCTCGAAGCCGGTAAACGCGGCTCACAATCGTCCGCGTCTGGCGCGACAAGCCGCGAAAAGAACTGCTCCCCGCGAAGCTCCCGTTCGCAGTAGCCCGTGAGACGTTCGGCGGCTCGGTTCATCGACCGCAGCGCGCCAGACGATTCCAGGATGCAAAGAGCTTCATCGAACGCGTCGAGAATGGCGCGATCGGCGGCGAGGGTTTCCATGCGCTACGAAGCTCCTGCTTGCGAGGACGCGCGCCTTCGCTCTCGCGCCCTCTCCGCGGAATCCGTCGAGCGGCCGCGATAAGCGGCGTCGCACGCGTCGACCAGGGCGTTCAGCTCGGCGACGAAGGCTGCGAAAGGCGTCAGCGTCGTAAAGAGCGAAGCCTCGAGTTTGAACGCCAGCCGCTCGAGCCCGGCGAGACGAAACTCCAGGCCGACGTTTCGAAACAAAGCCCGCGCGTCGGCGATTCCGCTCAGCAACTGCATGGACGCGATACGCGCGGACGCATCCCGCATTCGCGCGTCGAGCGCAGCCTGCAACTGCTGCTCCCAGAGGTCTCTTGGCTTCACCTCCGCCAGAAGGGCGGTAAGCTTTTCCAATCCGAACAGATTGGCGGCCTTATCGAAATATCCGCCAGCGACTCGCATGTCCTCTCCCGATTCGCGGGTAAGCGCGACAAGGAAAGGAAAATTCCGCAGCCGATCAAAATAAGGCGCCGCCACAGACGGGTCGCCCTGCGTTTCGCTGACACCCACGCGTTCACGATAGGCGCGCAGATCGGAACGCCAGCGCTCGATGTCTTCGTCGTCGGGGCTCAGCCGATGTCCACGCCGCATGGCCCAGTGACACATATACGCCAAAGCCTCTTCAAGCTGGAGAATCAGCCCGTACTGGCGCGCGGCGTCCAATTCGCGGCTTTCGCCAAAACTGGCGCGCCATCGATCGCCCTCGAAGATTCGATCGAAGGAAAGATAGAGCTTAACGGCATAGCTCAGCAGAGTTGGAACCAATCCCTCGCCCAGCAGCAGGAAGCAAACTCCCGCCTGATCGACGACTTTGTTGCAGATCATCGTGACCGCGATTTCCCGCGCGAGGGAATGACTCCTGATCCGCTCCGAAAAATGAGACCGCAAAAATTCTGGGAAATAGCTCGCCAGAAATTCATACGACCAGGAACCCTGCAGAAAGGCCTCGTCCTCCAGCAGCCTCTGCTTCAGCGCCAGCTTCGAACTGGCCATCAGCAAGGCGAGCTCCGGTCGCGTCAGCTCTTTCGTTTCGCGCGCCGAGACATCCTTTCGTGTCGGGAAGGCCTCGGCCGCAGGATTGATATAGCCGGCGTTTTCAAGTTGCTCCGCGAGGTCCATGAATGGATCGAGATTGATACGGCACCGCGCGCGATCCAATGACAGGCAAAGACTCTGTTGGTCATTGTCCTGCAATACGGACGCGCAAACCTCCTCGGTGAGGGATTCAAGCAAGCGATTGGGATCTGCGACGTCTGGCGCGTTTTGGTCCGGCCGCGCGTGCAGCAGAGTCTTCAAATTGACTTCGTGATCGGAGAGATCAACGCCCGCCGAATTATCGACCGCGTCGGTATTAATCCGGCCGCCTCTCAGGGCGTATTCAATGCGCCCCCGCTGCGTAAAGGCGAGGTTGGCGCCCTCGCCGACGACCTTGGCGCGAAGCTGCAGCGCGTCGACGCGCGCGCCGTCGTTGACGCGATCGCCGACGCTCTCATTCGTCTCCGAGCTTGCCTTGACATAAGTGCCGACCCCGCCCATCCACAACAGATCCACAGGCGCGATCAAGAGCCCGCGGACCAGCGCTTCGCCATCGACCGCGCTATGCCGCACGCCAAGCCACGCACGCACCTCCGAGTTCAGCGGGATATCCTTGGCGTCGCGCCGATAGACGCCTCCGCCTTGTGAGAGCAGCGCCGGGTTATAGTCGCGCCACGTCGACTGCGGCAGTTGGAACAGACGGCGTCGCTCGGCGAAGGAAGTGAGAGGGTCCGGGTTGGGGTCGATAAAGATGTACTGACCGTCGAACGCGCCACGCAACCGAATGTTCGGCGTGTGCAGCATGCCGTTGCCGAAGACGTCGCCATCCATCGAGCCGACTCCGACGACCGTAATCGGCTCCGCATCGACGTTGCGACCGAGTTCATGGAAGTGCCGTCTTACACAGACCCAGGCGCCACGCGCAGTAATGCCCAGTCGCTTATGATGATAGCCTTGTGCGCCGCCGCTCGCGAAGGCGTCGCCGAGCCAGAAGCCGTAGGATTGCGAAATCTCATTCGCGACGTCGGCCCAGGTGGCGGTGCCCTTGTCGGCCGCGACGACGAGATAAGGATCGGGCCCGTCATAGGCGACGAGCGCTGGCGGCCGGACGATCTGCGAATCTTTCAAATTGTCGGTGAGATCGAGAAGCCCGCGCAAGAACTGCGAATAGGCCTCCTTCCCGAGGCGCTGCCGCTCCGCCGCGTCTTCAAAGGGAAGCTTCAGAACAAAGCCGCCCTTGGCGCCCTGCGGCACGATGAGGGCGTTCTTGATCATCTGAGTCTGCATCAGCGCCAGGACTTCGCCGCGAAAGTCCTCGGGCCGGTCGGACCAGCGTATGCCGCCGCGCGCGACTTTCGCGCCCCGCAGATGCACGCCTTCCATTGAAGGGGAATGAACGTAGATCTCCGCCATAGGCTTTGGAGCCGGCATGTTGAACACGCCGAGACTGCTGATCTTTAGGGCAATGAACTTCCGGGCCCATTCGCCGCAAAAATAGAAGTTGGTGCGCACCGTCGCGTCAATGAGATTGAAGAGGTCGCGAAGAATGCGATCGTCGCCACCGTCTGTGACCTTGTCCAATACGTCGACAAGCTGAGCCCTGATCGGCGTGAGCGACTCCAACTCGATCTCAAAGGAGTCGCGTCCGCCGCGATCCGGTTCGAACCGCGCTTCGAAGTAACGATAAAGCAGTTGGACGACCGCCGGACTGTGCAAAAGCGCGCGATAGATGCGGGCGCGCTCAATCCTCAGGCCGAGCTGCTGATAATAGTTGCTATAGGCGCGAAAGAGATCGATCTGCCGCCAGTCAAGCGCGGTGACCAAGACCAGCCCGTTCAAGGCGTCGCTCTCAACTTCGGCTGAGAGCACGGCTTTGAGCGCGTCCAACAGTCTACCGTGTGATCGTGCGACGCTCGCGCCGCTGCGCATCGAGGACTCGACGATGAAACTTCGAATGAAACGCGGCCCAATGCTGAGATTGAGTGCGAACTGAATTTGATCTGCGACGCGTAGTCCGAGGTTCTGCAGCATCGGCAGAAGTTCGTCTAGCGCATGGACTTTGGCGCCAATCAGGCGAACTTCGTATCGGGCGACATCGGCTCCGGGGCCGCGCAGCGGACGCAATTCGACGATCTCGTTCTCGCTTTGGTTGGCCGCAATCAGCGCGAGATCGCGTGCGGCGCGCCGCGCCGGCACGAGATAGCGAAAGGATTTGGGCAGCGCGTCAAGCGCCTCGCCGGAAAGATTCAGCCCAGAACGGCGACCGGCGCGGCGGAGGAAATCCCGCACCGCAGAATCCCAGTCCACGACGCGGGGCGTCTCAGACGTCAATGTGTCCGGAGAGCGAAGCACGGGCAACCATTAGCTAGGCGATCTTCTTGCGCATTTCGAGAACATTGCCCGACTCCGTCTTGTGATATTGAACGGAGTCCATCACAGAGCGAATGAAGAATATGCCGCGGCCGCGTTCGCGAAGTTCGTCGAACTCGGGCGTCGGCAGAGCAGCAAGGTCGAAACCTTCGCCGTGATCGAAAACTCGGACGGAAAGATTGGCGTCCTCCACCGAAAAGGAGATCCGAACGGAGTCAGGCGAATTTGCCGCGGAGCTATACTGAATGGCGTTGGCGACGGCCTCGGTTAGAGCAAGATTGAGGTGAAAAGCGAGGGTGTCGCGTGTCTCCTCCGGAACGTCCAGCTCTTTCGCAAGCTGCTCGGCGATTGCGCCAACGAAACGCAGATAACGTGTCTGATTGGGAACGACGATGTCCAGATTGACGATTGTCTCGCACATCTCGATTCCCGCCCACCCCATTCGCGGACTCACGCGCTCAGCGCCAGCTGCAAGCTTGGATAGATATCGAAAACACGGTGCAGTCGCGTCAGTTCGAACATCGACCTGACGCGCGGCTGCAGACCCGCCAAAGCGAACCCGATCGAGCGCAAACTCGCATTCTTGTAACCGGAGAGCAGCGCCCCCAGCCCTGAGCTGTCGATGAATTGAACTCTCGCCAAATCGATAACGACGTTTTGAGCGCCGCCTTCGAGCGTCTTTAGCACCAAGTCCTTGAGCTCGCCGGAGTTGTGCGCATCGATGCGATCCTCCTGGATGCTCAGAACGGTTCGGTCGTCTCGCACTTCCTTCGCTACTCTCATTGTCCAGTCTCAGCTCGATTTATGGCCACAAGGTTCCTTGGAATAGATATGTCTGCGGCGCCCGATTAACAGGGCTTAGCGCCCAGCTTGCGGCAGCGAACGCTACGACGAAGGTTAATCAATCGAACGCCTGCGCCAGATCGGCGATAAGATCGTCCGGATGTTCGATGCCGATCGATGCGCGAACGAGCGAAGGCGTAATGCCGATTTCGCGGCGGGCCTCTTCGGTAAGCCCCGAATGCACGGTGGTCGTCGGATGACAAATCAACGATTCGGTGCCGCCGAGGCTGACGGCGAGCTTGAAGATCTGCAGCCGATTGAGGAAGGCGAAGGCTTCGGCTTGTCCGCCCACAACCTCGAAAGAAAAGGTGGAGCCGGCGGAACTCGACTGGCGCGCCATCAACAACCTTTCGGGATGATCAGCCGGCAGCAGCGGCGGATAGTGAACGCGGGCCACCTTGGGATGACCGGCGAGAAAATCCGCGACGATCGCCGCGTTCTCCGCCGCCCGGTTCATGCGCAAAGACAATGTCTCGAGCGAGCGGCCAAGCATCCAGCAGGAATGCGCGTCAAGCTGCGTGCCGATGGCGCTACGCATCGCGCGTATGGGCTTCAGATGCGCGCAGGATCCGACAACCGCGCCGCCGATGAGATCGCTGTGCCCGCCGACATATTTCGTCAGCGAATAGAGCGACAAATCGGCGCCGTGCCGGAGCGGCGACTGGAAAACGGGGCCGAGCAGCGTGTTGTCGCAGCAAATGACCGGCCTCGAGCCCTGTCGTTCCGCGATGTCTTCAGCGATACGTCGCACCAGCGCGATATCAACCAGGCTGTTCATCGGATTGGACGGCGTCTCGATGAAGATCATCGCGATGCGTCCGGCGTCCATCGCACGCGCGGCCGCGGCGCGGATATTGTCTTCGTCGAGCCCGTTGGTGAAGCCGACGCCGGTCAATCCGAACGGCGCCAGCGTCTTGTCGATGAGAACTTCCGTGCCGCCATAGAGCGGACGGCTGCGCAGGATCGTTTCTCCTGGGCGCGCGAAGGCAAGAATCGTCGTGACGATCGCCGACATGCCGGAGGAAAAGACGAGACCGCATTCGGCGTGCTCATAGATCGCCAAGCGGTCCTCGACGATCTCGAGATTGGGATGGTTGAACCGTGAATAAACCAGTCCGGATTCTTCGCCTTCCGGCGGCGCACGACGGCCGGCCATATAGTCGAAGAAGTCGCGCCCCTCTTCGGCCGTTCGAAACACGAAGGTCGACGTCAGAAATACCGGCGGCTTAACCGCGCCTTCCGACAGCGTCGGATCGTAGCCGTAGCCCAGCATGAGCGTTTCCGGCTGAAGCAAGCGGTTTCCGATGCTCGCCTTGTGGTAGCGCGCGCTGTCCATGGATGCTTCCTCGGCTGTCGCCGCGCTCGAAAACAGGCGGCGCCGCCACGGTAAATAGCGCGCTAAAGCTGCTTCGCCCGCGCCAGCGGAACATTCGCCTCGGCCATCTCGGCCAGCGCCTCCAAAGCCGCGTCGATGTCGGCGGCCGTGTGATCCGCGCTGATCTGAAAGCGGATCTCCTCGTCGCCCTTCGGCACGACCGGATAGGTCAGCCCAGTAACCAGAACGCCTCGTCGCCGCAGATGCTCGACAAGCGCTACGGTGCGGGCGCTGTCGCGGGTCACGAGCGGCGCGACCGGATGCTCCCCGGGCAGCGTCTCAAAGCCAAGCCTGACGAGTCCCGCCTTGAAGCGTGCGGTCATGGCGCGCAGATGCTCGAGCAAGGACAGGCCATCCGGACTGTCCAGGATGTCGATGGCCTTATGCGCGGCGGCGGCTTCCGCCGGCGTGATGGGGTTGGAGTAGACGTAGAAGGGCGAGCGCTCGCGCAGGTAGCGGATGAGAATTTCATCGCCGACGACATAGCCGCCATTGACGCCGAAGGCCTTGCCGAGCGTCGCCACGAGAATGTTGACCGGAGCTGACCGCGTATATTCCTCCGCGCCGCGCCCGGTCGCGCCAAGCGCGCCAACGCCATGTGAATCATCGACGACGACGATCGCGCCCTCCGCGAAGGCATTATCGCGACTGCGCGCCAGCGTCATGATGCGATCGAGCGGCGCGTGATCCCCGCGCATGCTGAACACGCCGTCGGTCACGATGATGGCGCGGGAGCATGATTTCGCGGTCTCGTCGAGACAGCGCTCGAGTTCGCCCATATCGAGATGTTTGTAGATCCGCTTCTCCGCAGGCGCCGCAAGTGAAATCGCATTGATGATGCAATTGTGGTTGAGCTCGTCGCTGATGACGGCGGTCTTCTTGCTGACGAGCTGCGGAATGAGGCCCATGATCGCCGCATAGGCCGACGAAAAGATGATCGCCGACGGCCGCGAATGAAAGGCGGCGAGCCGACGCTCCAAGGCGACGTGAGGCGACCAAGTTCCGCTGATAAAGCGCACCGCGCCGGGCCCGGCGCCATAGTTCGTCGCCGCCGCATCTTCGGCGTCAATCACCTCTTCGCGCAGCGACATGCCAAGATAATTGTTGGCGTTCATGCGCAGGTACGGCTTGTCGCCTTCGCCTTCGATGAGAAAGCGCGGACCGTTGCCGTCACGCGGCGCAATGACGCCACAGAGCACGCTTTCCGCGCCCTTGAGCAGCCCGGCCTGCGAAAGTTCGCCGAGCTGCGCGGCGAGCGCCTTAGCCAAACCCTGCATTGGCATTGGGGACCTCGTCAGAATTCGGATCGTCAAATGGATCTGTCGCCGCGCCAAGACGCGCGAGCATATCCCGCGTCATGGCGGCGAGATCGAACCGCGGCGAAAACCCCCAATCTTCGCGCGCCGCATTGGCGTCAAGCGCCTGCGGCCAGGAGTCGGCGATCGCTTGGCGTAACGGGTCGATGCGGTAGTCCGCGGCGAAGGAGGGCGCGTGTTTGCAAATTTCTGCGGCGATTTCGCGCGGCGTGACGCTCATGCCGGTGACGTTATACGCGTTGCGAAACCGCAGGCGCTCCGGCTCAGCCTCCATGAGCTCCATGATCGCGCGTATCGCGTCCGGCATATACATCATGTCGAGACGGGTCTCTGCGGCGAGGAAGCAGGAATAGCGCTTGCGCCGAACAGCCGCGCGAAACATTTCGACGGCGTAGTCGGTCGTGCCGCCGCCCGGCGGCGCCGCGGAAGAAACCAGACCCGGCAGGCGCAATCCGCGCGCGTCGACGCCAAAGCGCGTCGCGTAATAATCGCACAGCAATTCGCCTGCGACCTTGGTGACGCCATAGATGGTCGTTGGCCGCTGAATGGTGATCTGCGGCGTGCCGCGGCGCGGCGTCGAAGGGCCGAACGCCGCAATTGAGCTTGGGAAAAACACCTGGCAGCCGAAGCGGCGCGCCGCCTCCAGCACATTGTAGAGGCCGCTCATATTGACGCTCCAGGCGTCTTGCGGCCTGTCCTCGGCGACGGCGGAAAGAAGCGCTGCGAGGTGGTAGACGACGTCGATGTCGCGCCGGCGCATCAGATCGGCGAGCGCTTCCGCCTGCGTGCAGTCGAGGCGCTCATAAAGATCGTCAGCTGGCCCCTCCTCTGCGAGGTCTGAGGCGATGACGCGCGCCGCGCCATATCGCTCTCGCAGCGCCGGCGTCAGTTCGGCCCCGATCTGGCCGAGGGCGCCCGTGACCAGGATGCGTCGCATGCGTCTCCGATACCGCGGCGCCTCCGCCCATGCGTCGAGCGCCATACTCCTCAGTTATGGCTGCTTTCCGCCGCGCCAATATGCGCGGCGCCCGATTTTGGCAGTTGATCCGAAGCGGCGCGATCGACGCCAAGCGCCTGCAGGCTTGCGCCCAGGGAGCGCGTCTCCGCATCCTCGTAGAGCGCAAGTTCATCCAAAACCGGCGCGCCGAGCGCCGCCTCGAAGGCGCGTCGGTCGGCGCGCTCGATCAATTCCTCTTCGCCTTGCTCCCCAAGATTCGAGCGAAAGATCCCTGCGGCGCTGATCGGCAGGAAATCCTCGTAAACGATCGGGTCGGCGCGCAGAGCTCCAGTCCGCAGAAGATCCTCCAGCGTGGAAGGCGACAGGGGGTCCCTTCCCCTCGCGCTTGGATCGACCGAATAATTGAAAAAGGCGAGCTTTTCGCGCCGCAGCGTCTCATCATCATCGGGAAACGCCGCGAAGCGCCGCGCCAGCTCCTCGTTAAAGGCGAGCGCATTGGCGCCGTCTGTCGCGAGCGGAACCGCAACCTGAGCTTCAGCGAGAAGCCTGTCGTAAAGCGCGCGCCCCTTGGCGGTCAGCGCGGCGCCTCTCTGCTCGATCTCGCCGAAACGCGCGGCATGGGCGCCCGTCACGCGCCGTCCGTCTTCCTCGATGAATTCGACAGGCTCGGGGCGCGCCTTGAAGCTCGTCTGACGCAACAGGATCGGGCAGCGGCGAAGCGGGGGCCCCTCGACAATCGCTTTCGGATTCATACCGCGCGCGGCCATGGCGCTGTGCGCGGCGTCGATATCGAGCGCGTGCAAGGTAAGATGATTGATGTGCGGTCCTTTGAAACAGACGATGTCGGCGAGGAGCGGATGCGTCGCATGCAGCGTCCGATAGACCGCCGATGAAACCGTCGCCCGCCCGTTCCAGCGAAAGATTTTCGCGGCTTCCAGGACAAATTCGCGCGCCTCTCCGTCGTCGAACCCGCGTCTTTCGAAGAGATCCATCAGCGTTCGGCAGCGCGGCGTAAAAATGTCGCGCTGCGCCAGAACCTTGGCGGCGATCTCACGCGCCTGCGCGTCGACGATGAGATCCAGCCTGAGAAGCGAAGTGAAGATGCGAAAGGGATTAGCGCGCAATGCTTTCTCGCCGATCGGACGGAATGCCGTCGAATGCACCGGAATTCCGGCGATCGACAGATCGTAATAGCCGACGGGCGCCATTCCCATGATCGCGAAGAGCCGGCGCAGCATCGACAGTTCCTCGGCGGTTCCGACGCGAATAGCGCCATGGCGCTCAACGTCGAGTCGCTCGAGTTCATTGTTTTCCGCCAGGCGACGCTTGAGTTGCGGCTCAGCGGCGAGCGTCTGCCGGTTTACGTCGGCGACGAGCGCCTGCATCGCGCGATACTGCGGCGCTTCGGCCTGATACATGTCCGAGACCGTCGATGCGAACATCGTCCGAATCGAGTCAGCGGAAGCGTCATTCATTTTTTTTGTGACCTTCGCTACCCTCAGGTATGTAATCCCTCAGCGGCGGAAATCATGAGCGTAGCGTCATATGCTAAACATCCAGATCGAATTTGACGCCCTGCGCCAGCGGCAGTTCGCCTGAATAGTTAATCGTGTTGGTGGCGCGGCGCATATAGAACTTCCAGCAGTCGGATCCCGCTTCGCGGCCGCCTCCCGTGTCTTTTTCGCCGCCGAAGGCTCCGCCGATTTCGGCGCCGGAAGGTCCGATGTTCACATTTACGATGCCGCAATCCGATCCGTCGGCGGCCATGAAGCGCTCGGCTTCGTCCAGACGCGCGGTGAAGATCGATGACGCAAGGCCATGTGCGACATCGTTATTGAGCTCTATCGCTTCATCAAGGCTGCGGAACTTCATCACATAGAGGATGGGCGCGAATGTCTCCCGCCGAACGACGTCCGTCTGCCCCGGCATTTCCACGAGCGCCGGGCGCACGTAGAACGCGTCGGGGAATGTCTCCGTCAGCACGCGTTCTCCGCCAAGGATGACGCCCCCTGCTGCGCGCGCTTCGTCGAGCGCGGCGCGCATCGCCGCATAGGCGTTCTGATCGATGAGCGGGCCGACAAGCGCGGCGCCGTCTCGGGGATCGCCGACCGGAACCGTGGCGTAGGCGCGCCGCAAGCGGCCGAGAAGTTCGTCATAGACGTCTTCATGAACGATCAGCCGCCGCAGCGTCGTGCATCGCTGGCCCGCCGTGCCCATGGCCGCGAAGGCGATCGCTCGCACAGCGAGATCAAGCGGCGCGGAGGCGCAAACGACGGCGGCGTTGTTGCCGCCGAGTTCCAGAATAGACTTCGCGAAACGACCCGCGAGGCGCGGCGCGATGGCGCGCCCCATCGCCGTCGAACCCGTCGCGGAAATGAGTTGAACCCGCGCGTCTTCGACAAGCGCTTCACCGACATCGCGCCCGCCGACGAGCACGGTTGAAAGCCCGTCCGGCGCATCGCCGAAACGCGCCGCAGCGCGCTCGAACAGCGCTTGGGTCGCCAGCGCCACAAGCGGAGTCTTTTCAGAGGGCTTCCAGACCAGCGTATTTCCGCAGACCAGCGCAAGCGCCGCGTTCCAGGCCCAAACGGCGACAGGAAAGTTGAAGCTGGTGATGATTCCGACGACGCCGAGCGGGCGCCAGGTCTCCATCATGCGATGGCCGCGGCGCTCGGTGGCGATGGTCAAGCCGTAAAGTTGACGCGACAGGCCAACGGCGAAATCGCAGATGTCGATCATCTCCTGGACTTCGCCGAGACCCTCCGTCGTGATTTTGCCGGCCTCGATCGTGACGAGACGCCCCAGCTCGGTCTTGGCCGCTCTCAGCTCCTCGCCGAGCAAGCGCACGAATTCGCCTCGACGCGGCGCCGGGACGTTGCGCCAGATGCGAAAGGCATGCGCCGCTCTAGCAATGGCGCCATGCGCGGCCGCCGAATCCGTGCTCTCGACGCGCGCGATGATCTCGCCAGTAATCGGCGAACGGGTCGTCACCGAGCCGCGCTCAAACGTCTGTGATTGGACCCCAAGCTTGCGCAGGAGGGCCGCAGCTTCCCCGGCGAGGCCACGATCTAAGGCGCGCGCCTCCATTTCAACTCCCGATGTTCGCGGCTGATGCGCGGCTGGCGCCGCGCCCCGCATGTACCCATGTAATGTAGTCAGTACATGATCGCTCGCACGCATTTATCCAATACGAATGCGCGCCAAAAGCTCTCGGATATGGACAACTCGGAGTTCAGGAACCCGCACGTCGCCAGAAACTACGACCCGCTGCCCGTCGTACTCACGCGGGGACAGGGCGCATATCTGTGGGATGTGGAAGGCCGGCGCTACATCGACATGATGAGCGCCTATTCAGCTGTCAGCCTCGGTCACGCGCATCCCCGAATCCTTGCAAAGCTCGCTGAGCAGGCGCAGCGGCTCGCGGTGCCGTCCCGCGCCTTTTACAATGACCGGCTCGCGCCGTTTCTCGAGGAGCTCTGCACCCTGACAGGACTCGACGTCGCGCTGCCGATGAACACCGGCGCGGAGGCCGTAGAAACCGCGATCAAAGCGGCGCGCCGCTGGGCCAATCGCGTAAAGGGCGTCGCCGACCCAGAGATTATCGTCGCCGCTGGCAATTTCCACGGGCGCACCACCACGATCATCAGCTTCTCCTCGGAGCGCGAATATCGGGACGGGTTTGGTCCGTTCATGCCCGGCTTTCGCGCCGCGCCCTTTGGCGATCTCGCGGCCTTCGAAGCCGCCATCACTCCGCGGACCGCCGCTATTCTCGTCGAGCCGATCCAGGGAGAGGCGGGCGTCATCGTGCCGCCGGACGGCTGGCTCGCGGGGCTACGCCGACTGTGCGACGAACGCGGCGTTTTACTGCTGCTGGACGAAATCCAATCGGGTTTGGGGCGCAGCGGCGCCTGGTTCGCCTTTGAGCATGAGAATGTCCTTCCCGACGGCGTGATGCTGGGAAAGGCGCTCGGCGGCGGCGTGCTGCCCGTCTCCGCCTTCGTGGCGAAACGCGAGGTGATGGATGTTTTCACTCCCGGCTCGCACGGATCGACCTTCGGCGGCAACGCTCTCGCCGCCGCCGTCGGTTTAGAGGCGCTGCATGTCATTCGTGACGAACGGCTGGTCGAACGCAGCCAAGCGCTTGGCGCGAGAATGCTGCAACGGCTGCACGCGATGCGCGCCCCGGCGATCAGCGAAGTTCGCGGGCGCGGCCTCTGGGCCGGCGTTGAGATCGACCCGCGCTACGCGAGCGCGCGGGAAATCTGCGAGGGCCTGCTCGCCAAAGGCGTACTGACGACCGCGACGCATCACACGGTCGTGCGCTTGGCGCCGCCCTTCGTCATATCGCAAGACGACCTCGATCTTGCGCTCGACGCCGTCGAGGAAGCGATCTCGAAATTTCACGCGCCGCGCACTCTCCGTGGCGCCGCCGACGTCGGCCATTCACTTGAAGCGTAGGCGCAGCGGCTAAGCGCGTAGGCGTTCGCCTTTCGGATCATATAACGGCGAAAGAGAGACGGTCGCCGGCCGGCGCTCGCCGGCGATTTCGAGTTGATATTCGCCAGAGAGCACAAAAGCCGGATCGACCCCCTCGGAATTTCGAACATAGCCGTAGCCGATCGCCTTGCCGATCGAATAGCCGTAGCCGCCGCTCGACAGCCATCCGACGCGCAAGCCGTTGCGATAGATCGTTTCACGCCCGAGCAGCGCGATCTCAGGATCGTCGACGACGAATCCAGCGAGAAGACGCGGCAACGGATTCGCGCCGACTTCAATGAGCGCGTCTCTTCCCTGAAAAGGCGCGCCGGACTTCATCTTGACGGCCCAGCCGAGACCCGCCATCGGCGGCGTGTGATCCGGACCGATATCCGAGCCCCACGCGCGGTAGCCCTTCTCCAGACGCAGAGATTCGATCGCTCGATAGCCCGCGTCGACAAGGCCGAAGGGCGCGCCCGCGCCAACCAGCACGTCATAGACCGAGACGGCGAAATCGACAGGGATGTGAAGCTCCCAGCCGAGTTCGCCTACATAAGTGACGCGGATCGCCAGCACCGGCGCGCCGGCCAAATGGATTTGGCGAGAAGTCATGAATGGGAACGCGGCATTCGAAAAATCATCGTCGCAGCACGATTGCAGAATCTCTCTCGCGCGCGGACCCATCAGCGCGAGCACGGAATTCGCCGAAGTGACGTCGATGACTCGCGCGTCCATGCCCTCGGGAATCGATCGCCTGATCCAGTCGAAATCGTGCGTTCCGAAAGCCGTTCCCGTCACGACATAGAAGCGGTCCTTCGACAACCGCGTGATCGTCAGATCGCATTCGATGCCGCCGTTGCGGTTCAACAACTGCGTATAGGTGACGGCGCCCGGCGGCTTCGCGACATTGTTGGCGGCGATCCAGGACAGCGCCGCTTCGGCGTCTTTGCCGACAATGAGCGCCTTGGCGAAGCTTGTCTGATCGAAAAGCGCCGCCGCCTCCCGGCATGCGCGATGCTCTCGTCCGACCGCATCGAACCAGCCGGGCCTGCCGAACGAATAGCGATCCCGCGGCGCTTCGCCCACGCTCACATCCGCGAACCAATTGGGCCGTTCGAAGCCCATCTTTTCGCCGAAGCATGCGCCCTTCGCCTTGAGGCGTTCGTAGAGCGGCGAGCGCCGCAGCGGCCGACCAGACGTAAATTCTTCGAAGGGCCAGGCGATGCTGTAGTGACGCGCATAGGCTTCGAGCGTCCGCACCCGCACCCAGGACGGGTCCCTGTGTGGCGCGCCGAAGCGGCGGATGTCGACCGGCCAGAGATCGAAGGGCTGTTCGCCGTCCGCCGCCCATTCCGCCAGCGCCATGCCGGCGCCGCCCGCCGACGCGATGCCGAAGGCGTTAAAACCGGCGCCGACGAAGAAATTGCGCACCTCCGGCGCTTCGCCGATCATCCAATTGCCGTCAGGCGTGAAGCTTTCGAGGCCGTTGATCATCTGCTTGACGCCGGCCTCGGCGAGCGCGGGCACGCGGCCGAGCGCGAGATCCATGATCGGCTCGAAATGATCCCAATCGTCTTCGAGAAGCCGAAAGGCGAAATCCTCGGGCACGGCGCCGGATGACCAAGGCACGGGGTTGGGCTCGTAGCCGCCCATGACGAGGCCGCCGACCTCCTCCTTGTAATAGGTGAGCCGATCCGGATCGCGCAGAGTCGGCAGATCGCTGTTCACGCCGTTGATCTTTTCGGTCACGAGATATTGGTGATGCACCGCCGAGAGCGGAACGGCGACGCCCGCGCGCGCCGCGAGCGGCTGGGTCCAGAGGCCGGCGCAGAGCACGAGCTTCTCGCAGGCGACGGCGCCGCGATTCGTGACGATGCCGCGCACGCAATCGTTCTCGATGATGAAGTCCGTGACGGCGACGCCCTCGACAAGCTTTGCGCCCGCAAGCCGCGCGCCTTTCGCGAGCGCCTGGGTGATGTCTGAAGGATTCGCTTGTCCGTCCGTCGGCAGGAAAGCCGCGCCGATGACGTCATCGACATTCATCAGCGGCCAGAGCGCCTGCGCCTCTTTGGCGCTCAGGAGCTGCATCTCCAGACCGAAGCTCCTCGCGGACGTCGCCTGCCGCTTGACTTCGATCCATCGGTCGGCGTTGCAGGCGAGACGAAGACCGCCATTGCGTCGCCAGCCGGTCGCATAGCCTGTCTCTGCTTCGAGCCGATCGTAGAGCTCCACCGAATAGCCGAGGAGCTTGGTGATATTGGCGTTGGTCCGCAACTGACCGATCAGTCCCGCCGCATGCCAGGTCGAACCCGAGGACAGTTGATGACGTTCAAGCAGCAGCGTCTCCACGCCGCGCTTGGCGAGGTGGTAAGCGACGGAGCAGCCAACGATGCCGCCGCCGACGACGACGATCTGGGCGCTTCGCGGGAGATCCGTCATGCTCTTTCCATCTGCTGGAACGCCGCCCAGGCGTCATCGAAGCGCGTCAGATTTTGCTCTGAGTAAGCGACGTAATCGAAATCGATCGCTGACCGACTCTCCGAGACAAGGCTCCACAATGCTTCGCGCAACAGCGAGGCGCAAAGCATCGCCTTGAAGCGGCGCCGCAACGCATCGGTCGGCGCCGCCTCGAAATATTCCTCGAGCATCGCGTCGTCGTCCGCGACGTCAAAGCCATTGTTCGAGGAGAGTCCGCCCAGATCGAACAGCGGCGTATTCCATCCGGCATAATCCCAGTCGACAAGCCAAAGACGACGCCCGTCGTCGATGAAATTGGCGGCAAGGAGATCATTATGGCCGAAGACAAGGTCGATCGCGCCCGTCGCCTTTTCCAAAATCTCGCTCGCCGCGAGCAAGCGCGGCAATTTCGCCGACATCCGGCTTTTGTCCTCGATCAGCGTATGGGCGTAGTCGCGAATGATATGGAAGACGTTGAACGCTAGGGTCGGCCCGCGCAAATGCAGCGCAACCTCACGATGAACGCGCTTGATCAGATCGACGCAGCGTCTGCGGTTCGCCCGCATGTCTTCCGGCTCATAGGTGCGGCCGGAAATATATTCGAGGGCCATCGCCATCGGCGCGGCAAACAGAACTTTTGGCGATATGCCGGCGGCGCCCGCGGCCCTGCTCGCCGCCAATTCGTTAAAGCGCATGACGCCATGAACGGGAATGTCGCCGCCAAGGCGAACGACGACGGATCGATCGCCATCCTTGACGATATAATTTTTGTTGGTGATGCCGCCGAGCAACGGCGCGATCTCGATCGGCCCGCGCCAGAGCGGAAGCGCGCGTATCAGAGTTTCTGGATCTGCGGTATGAGCTGACATCGGCTCCGGCGGGCAATAAGGCAAACTCTGACTGAGCTAATATATGCGGCTGGCGCGCAAAGGCCATGGGCTACGAAGGGCCCTGGGGAAAACCTTACGCGCGGACAGTGACATGTCCGCTGGGGCGCCATAGCCTGTGAGAAGGTCTTTCGAGGTCTGGCCATGTATGCAACGACGATACGTGGAACGAGCTACAGGTTCCCAGACCTTAAAACGCTGATGGCGAAGGCGACTCCATTGCGTTCCGGCGACTGCCTCGCCGCCATTGCGGCGACGAGCGCCGCGGAACGCGTCGCTGCGCAGATGGCCCTCGCCGATCTGCCCTTGAGCGTGTTCTTGAACGAAGCGCTTGTCCCCTATGAAGAGGACGAGGTCACGCGATTGATCCTCGACGGCCACGACCGAAACGCCTTTGCGCCGATCGCCTCGCTGACCGTCGGCGAATTTCGTGACTGGCTTCTCTCCGACGGCGCCGATGAGGAAGCGCTCGCAGCCGTGACCTTTGGGATCATCCCCGAAATGGCTGCCGCGGTCTCGAAGATCTGCCGCAACCAGGACCTGATCCTGATCGCCGCAAAGCGGCGCGTCGTCACGAAATTTCGTAACACGCTCGGCCTGCGCGGACGACTGTCATCGCGCATTCAGCCCAACCATCCGACCGACGACGCGCGCGGCGTTCTCGCAAGCGCCATCGACGGGCTTCTGCTCGGCAATGGCGACGCAGTCATCGGGGTCAATCCCGCGTCCGACAGTCCGGAACAGTGCTATGAACTCCTGACCCTTCTCGATGAACTGCGCGAGACGCTGAGCATTCCGACGCAATCCTGCGTGCTCGCCCATGTCACGACGACGCTGCAGCTTATGGAGCGACGCGCGCCCGTCGATCTGGTGTTTCAATCGATCGCCGGCACGCAGGCCGCCAATTCAAGCTTCGGGATCGACCTCGCCCTATTGCGCGAGTCCCGCGAGGCGGCGCTTGCGCTCAGGCGCGGAACGATCGGCGACAATGTCATGTATTTTGAGACCGGCCAGGGTAGCGCGCTTTCGGCCAACGCCCATTGGAATTGCGATCAGCAGACGCTGGAAGCCCGCGCCTATGGCGTCGCGCGGATGTTCGATCCTCTGCTGATCAACACCGTCGTCGGGTTCATCGGCCCTGAATATCTTTTCGACGGCAAGCAGATCACGCGGGCGGCGCTCGAAGACCATTTCTGCGGCAAGCTGCTTGGACTGCCGATGGGCTGCGACGTGTGTTACACGAACCATGCCGAAGCCGACCAGAACGATATGGACGATCTGCTGACGCTGCTCGCCGTCGCCGGCGTCAATTATGTCATGGGCGTCCCTGGCGCGGACGACGTGATGCTGAATTATCAAAGCACCTCCTATCATGACGTGCTTGCCGTTCGGCGTATGCTGAATCTGGCGCCCGCTCCGGAGTTTGCGGAATGGCTCGCTGACGTCGGTTTGACGGACGCGCATGGTGAATTGCAGGCGCCGGCGCTGCCTGCATCCTTTGCGCCGCTTCTCGAAAGAGCTTGAGGATGGCCGACGATCGCCCGACGCCTCTCGATAAGATGTCGATGCTGCGTTCGGCGACGCCGGCGAGAATATTCCTGCCGCGCGCCGGAGCGGCGCTGACGACGCGCGCTACTCTCGATTTCCAGCTGGCGCATGCCGAAGCGCGGGATGCGGTGGAAGAGCGACTCGATGCCGACCGGCTCTTCGACGAGTTGACCTCGCACGGGCTGACGGCCGTCCGCGTGAAGAGCGCCGCGCGCGATCGGCGAAGCTTTCTGCTGCGTCCCGACCTCGGTCGAAAACTGGACGAGGCGTCCCGCGAGCATCTCAAACCTTTGGCGGGCGATTACGACCTTGCGTTCGTCATCGCCGAAGGACTTTCCGCCCGCGCAATCGCGCGGCATGCACTTCCAGTGCTCGAAAGAGCGCTGCAATCTCTCGATCGAACATCGTGGAAAATCGCGCCGATCGTTCTCGCCGAACAGGGGCGCGTGGCCCTCGGCGACGATATCGGCGAAACGATTGGGGCAAGACTCGCGGCGGTATTTATTGGCGAGCGGCCGGGCCTTTCCTCGCCGGACAGCATGGGCGTCTATCTCACATTTGCGCCGCGGGTCGGCCGCACTGACGCCGAACGCAACTGCCTCTCGAATATCCGCCCGCAAGGTCTTTCCTATGCCGACGCCGCGCACAAGCTGCTTTATCTTTGCAACGAAGCGCGCCGACGCCAGCTGACGGGCGTCGACCTCAAAGACGAAGCCGATGCGCTTCCATCGGGAGAACTGCGCGCGATCGACGCCAAGAGTTAGCTGGGTTCCACCCGTAGCGGAACCCGGGCGTCAGGCAGATCCCAATTTGAGCGTCCCTTCGCCATTTCGCGCCAAACGTCCCGCTGGAAGCGAAACGGCTCCCAGCCGCGCTCCGTGAGTAAGGTCTTCACGGCGGACTGTTTGGCGCGTCGTCCACTCATGCGCCGCCGCCGGGCAATAGCGCGTGTAGCGCCTCGATCGTGTCGGCGTCCTCCACGGGCTTGTCCTGTCGCCAGCGCAACATGCGGGGAAACCGAACCGCGAGACCGCTTTTGTGGCGGTTGCTTGAACCGATTCCCTCGAAGCCGAGCTCGAAAACCATCGTCGGGCGCACGCTGCGCACCGGCCCGAAATTCTCTATCGTGGTCCTTCTGATCGTCGCGTCGACCTTGCGCATCTCCTCGTCCGAAAGCCCGGAATAGGCCTTGGCGAAGGGCAGCAGCGTGCGGTCCGTCTGCTCCGGCGGGCCGCTCCACACCGCGAAAGTGTAGTCGCTGTAGACGCCGGAACGACGCCCATGGCCCCGCGCGGCGTAGATCAGCACGGCGTCGACGCTCATCGGATCGAGCTTCCATTTCCACCAGAGATTGGCGCCGCTCTTCTGGCGGCCGACGCCATAAGGCGCGTTCATCGCCTTCAGCATCATGCCTTCGGCGCCGCGCGCCCGGGCCTCCTCGCGCTGTCTTGCAAAGGACTCCCAATCGGTTTGCGTCAGCCCCGGGCTGAGCCGCAGGGGCAAATCGGCGCCGACCTGCATCGCGCAGGAATGTGTGCGCGACACGACCTCTTGGAGAAGCGCACGGCGTTCCCGCTGCGGCCTTTCGCGCAGATCGTGGCCGTCTTTCTCGAGCAGATCATAAGCGATCAGCGCCACTGGCCTGTCGCGCAGCATTTTTGGCGTGAGAAGCTTGCGTCCGAGACGCTGCTGCAATTCAGAAAAGGGGCGCAGATCGCTGAGATCGTCCACGGCGGGACGCGCGTTCGAACGGGGCGCGACGACGATAAGCTCGCCGTCGAGGACAATATCGTCGGGCAGAAAATCGACGAGAGCGGCAAGCTCCGGAAAGCTGTCGCTGACAAGCTCCTCGCCGCGAGACCACAGCCACCACTCTCCGGCGCGACGAATGAACTGCGCGCGTATGCCATCGAATTTCCATTCAACGAGCCAGTCATCGACTGGGCCGAGCAGTTCTGGAAAAGCCGAAAGCGGCGCCTGAAGCGGGTGCGCGAGAAAGAACGGATAAGGCTGGCCGCGCAGAGGCCGCCCGTCTTCGCCCGCTTCGGCTGGCGCAACGAGCGCGACGAAATCTTGCGCCTGAGGCGCCCAGTTCGCCTGCGTGTAGCCCATCATCCGCTGCGCGACGAGCTTGGCGTCGAGCTCCGTTGCCTGGGCGATCGCTTGGGTCATTTGCAGCTTCGAGACGCCGATGCGCATTTCGCCGGTGACGAGCTTGAAAAACGGCAAGCGGTCGTCGGAGGGCATGGCGTCCACCCAGCCGCGCAGCGCCGCGAGCCGCGCTGCGTCATCACGCTCGCGCAACGGCAGTAGCCGTGCGTTCATCCAGACGTCGAGCGGCGCGTCTTCCACACGGGTCGGCGGCGGCAGCAAAAGCGCCAGAGTCTCGGCGAGGTCGCCGACGCTGTGATAGCACTCGTCAAGGAGCCACTCGGGCAGATCCGTCGCCTCCAAGGCGAGCTGGCGCAGGAGCTTGGTCGAGATCATCTGGCGCGGCTTGCCGCCGGCGAGAAAATAGACCGTCCAGGCGGCGCTGGCATATTGCTCCGGATCGCCGACCGCAAGGCGCAAATAGTCGACCAGCGCCTGTCTCTTGTGCTGCGTCGACGTCGCGGCGTCGATGCGCCGGTAGAGCGTGGCGAAGGTCTTCATGCGCCGTCTGTGTCGGCCTCGGCGTTCGGCTCCGCCTCGCCCTCTTCGTCGCCATATTCGGTCGCCATCGGCCGCGCGTCATATCCTTTTTCGCGCAGATAGCGCGAAAGCGCCTCCCCGCTTCCATGGGTGACAAGGATACGCTCTGCGCCGGTTCCGGCGATCGCCTGCAACAGACCCGGCCAGTCGGCGTGATCCGAAAGCGCGAAGCCTTGATCGACGCCGCGGCGTCGGCGATTGCCGCGCAGCCGCATCCATCCGCTGGCGAAGGCGTCCGAATGATCGCCAAAGCGTCG
The DNA here is from genome assembly GCF_015709545.1 of Methylocystis sp. H4A. NCBI lineage: Bacteria > Pseudomonadati > Pseudomonadota > Alphaproteobacteria > Hyphomicrobiales > Methylocystaceae > Methylocystis > Methylocystis sp. H4A. The sequence continues at coordinate 85,565 of NZ_JADNQY010000026.1, forward strand.
AATCCATCCGCTTTGCACGGCGTGGGGCGGCGCCAGCGCAAAGCAGCGCGAAAGCCCCGCCTTGTCGAGCGCGCCGACGTTGAGCGTCGGCGGCAGCGAGATGCCGAGATCGCGATGAATCTGATTGAGCGGTTCGAGCTCGCCGTGGCAGACGATCGGGCCGATATTGGCGTCAAGATGTCTGAGCAGGCGCTGCGCTTTGCCGAGCCCGTAGGCTTGCATGACGCTGGCGCGTCCCGCGCGCGCATTTTCCGCCCACCATGAATTGATGTCGCCCATCACTTCGGCTTGCGGGCGCCAGCGATAGATCGGCAGACCGAAGGTCGATTCGGTGATGAAGACATCGCACCGGACGGGCTCAAAAGGCGCACTGACGCCGTCCGCTTCGAGCTTGTAGTCGCCGGAGGCGACCCAGACCTCGCCCCCGCGCTCGATGCGCACCTGCGCCGAGCCGATGACATGGCCGGCGGGATGCAGCGAGAGCCGCACCTCGCCGATGTTTCGGCTCTCGCCATAACGCAGCGTCTCGATGCGAACGTCGCCGAGGCGTCTGCGCAGGATCGGCGCGCAATCCTCGTGACAGAGATAGGCGCCGCTGCCCCATCGCGCGTGATCAGAATGCCCATGCGTAATCACCGCCAGAGCCGCCGGGCGCCAGGGGTCGATGTGGAATTTTCCAGGAGGGCAGTAGAGGCCCTCCGCGGCGGGAACGATCAGATCCTTGGTCATCTAGCCGAAGATATGAAAAGCGCGTCGGCGCGGCCCTTGGAGCAGCGCCGACAGCATAAATAGGAACTCGGTCGCACGGATTCACTTCCGGCGACGGCCGAGTTCGCGATTTGCCGCAAGACGCCGCTTGCTCCCGCCACGCCTATCGCGGTCAAAATCCTCCATTGATCCTCAAGCTTGCGCTCGACTATATGAAGTGCTGGCGAATGCGCTTTTTTCATGCGCGCCTGACGCGTCAATGGAGCTTGGAATGCACCTAGGGGTCGACTTCATCCTCGAAGCGCTGGCGCGCGAAGGACTCGACCATGTGTTCATGGTGCCCGGCGGCCTCGTCGATCCTTTTCTGCCGGCTTTCGGACGACAGGAAGCGCTGACGCCGATCGTCGCCGCGCAAGAAGGCGGCGCCGCCTATATGGCGGACGGCTACGCGCGCGCGAGCGGAAATTTCGGCGCCGCGCTTTGCATCGGCGGGCCCGGCCTTACTAATACCGTCACCGCCGTGGCGACCGCGCAGTCCGACGGCTCGCCGCTTCTTCTGATGAGCGGCGAAGTGGCGACGGTCCTCGAGGGCTTGGGCGTATTTCAGGACGCAAGCCCCCAGACGCTGGACGACGTCGCGATCATGAAGCCGCTGACGCGCTATTCCTCATCGATCGACAATCCGAAGAATATGCCGCATCTATTTGAGCACGCCCTGCTACAGCTTCGTACCCGTCCCGCTGCGCCCGTGCACCTCTCATTGCCTGGCGACTGCCTGGCCGCAGAGATTTCCGTCAGCCATACGCCGATCGATCGGGCCTTGGTCGATTACAACGCGCTGTCGATGGCGGCCGCCGAGTCGTCGTTGCAACATTTTTATGGCGGTTCTGGCGGCAAGCCGCCCGTCAAAATCGCCATACTGGCCGGCGCGGGCGTCGAGCACTCGAAAGCCGCCAATGCGCTGAAGGAATTCGCCGAGACTTGGCGCATTCCCGTCGCGACGACGCTGCGCGGAAAGGGCGTCTTCCCGGAGGACCATCCGCTTTCGCTCGGCGTGTTCGGCTATGCGGGCACGCACCATTCCCGCGCCGCGCTGATGGACCCCTCGCTCGATCTGCTGATCATTTTGGGGTCGGGACTGAACGAGCGCGACACGATGCATTGGGCGCTCCAAGTGAAACCCAATAAGACGATCTGCGTCAACTTGCTGCCCTCCGCGATCGGCACGCATGTCCAGGACGGCGGGATCGTTGGCAGCTGCGGCGCCTATCTTGGCTATCTGCTCGATCAAAGCGATAGGTTGCGCGCGTCTCTCGAGCCGACGCTCTCCGCACGCGCGGCTTGGATGTCCGAAATCCGCGCTCAACCTCGCCTGCAGGACCCAGAAAACTGCGAGAGCGATGCGGCTCCGATTCATCCGGCGCGCGTCATCAGCGAGCTGAGAAAGGCATTCCCGCGCGACGGCGTTCTGGTGGTGGATTCCGGCGCCCATCGCGCCTTCGCCGGCCATTACTGGGAAGCTTACGAACCCAAAACCTACGTATCCGCCACAAATCTCGGGCCGATGGGCTGGGCGATCGGCGCTGCGATCGGCGTGCAATGCGCACAGCCGCGCCGCCGCGTGGCGGTCGTCACGGGCGATGGATGCATGCGCATGGGCGGCACGGAAATCGCCACCGCGGCGCGCTACCAGCTGCCGGTGATCTACGTCGTCATCAACAATGCCGCGCTTGGCAATGTCTGGTTGCGCGCGCATGGACTCGGTCCAACGCCCGACGAATTGACGCGATTGCCGGATCACGACTGGGCGGGTTTTGCGCAGGCCTTGGGCTCTCGCGCCGAAACCGTGCGCTCTCCGGGCGATCTTGCCGGCGCATTCGAGAGAGCATTGCAGGGCGTGGGCCCCTGCCTCATCGACGTCAAAGCCGACAAGGCCTTCTCGACCCCGGTGAAGGACTGGGCCGAGGCCATTGCGGCCTATTCCTACCACGAGTGACAAGGGGAAGCGCCGATGGCTGAGTTGCCTTTTGATCCTTCAACGCTGTCGCCGGCCGATCGTGCGCGCTATGACCGCATGGTCGAACGGCGGAAGGCGCAAGGCGCAGGCTTCGGCGGTCCCTACGCCGCGCTGATGAACCATCCGCAGCTGTGCGAAAAGATCGAGGACCTCGGCTATTATTTAAAATTCCAGGGCCACCTACCCCGCGAGGTGTATCAGTTTATCGTGCTGTTCGTCGCGCGTCGGACCGGGGCCGCCTTCGAATGGGCTGATCATGTTCAGCACGCCGAAGCGGCGGGCGTTCCATCCTCGCTGATCAGCGCCCTTGAAAGAGACGAAGACTTAGGCGCCGTCGCTTCATCGCCCTATGATCTCGTCACTGAGGTGCTGGCGTCGACATTGTCCTGGCGAAATATTCCGCAGAACGTTCAGGACGAAGCCATCAAGGCGTTCGGCGTCGAAGGGTTTATCGAACTCGTCGTCCTGTCCGGTTTTTATCAGATGTTTTCGGCGATCAACCAGGGTTTCCACGTCGCATTGCCGCCAGGCGTCGAGAAGCCGTTCAAGTAAATCGCCCGTCAAATCGAAAGGCAGGCGCTCAGGCTCCGCTGTCGCGCCACGACATGATGACGTGTTCGGCGCGATATCGCGACGAGCGGCATGAAATTCCTTGCATCGGCTTTGCCTGCGACCGTGCTTGACGACTCTGGGCGCTCGCCGCCGGAAGCGCCGATTGAGCGGCGGCGCGCGCATTGCGAATGCGCCGCAGATGAACTCTGCAGCGAAATCGTCTCCCCGTGCCGCGATCTTGATGCGACCGGAGACGACGTCCGCCAGGGGCGAAACAGTCTTGGCGTTACCGAATCGGAGTTGGTCCGGCCGTTTAACGGAGCGTTCTCCACCGCTTAGGAGAGGGGATTTCTCCTTCATAAACTTTCTTCGCCTCGTCTCGCACGAGCGCGCAGAACCATTTTACCAAAGGGTCCATGGCCCGAAGCTGGGAGGAAACAAGAGTCATCGGCAGTGAGATATTCTGGAAAGGAGGCTTAAGCAAAACGAGTCCGAAGTGATCCGCGAAGCGGCGCGCAAATGTGGCCGAGAGAGTCGTCACCATATCCGTCGCCGCGACGCAAGCGAGCGCGGTCGTAAAATGGGGGGCGATGAAGGCCATGCGGCGGGACACGCCTGACGCCGCGAGCATGGCGTCGATCTCCGACGCGCCATCGCCGAGCAGCGCGACGCCGACATGATCGAAGCGACCGTAATCTTCGAGTTTCCACCGGCGCTTAGCCGCCCGATGACCTCGGCGCAGAATGAGCGCAAGCTCATCGCAGGCGACCGTCTCGCTCACGGCCCCTGGCGGGAGAGGCGTGGTCGCCAAGGCGAAGGCGAGATCGAGCGCGCCGCTCTCCATTCGCCTAAGAACGTCGCTGCCATAGGGTTCGAAGCGAAGATCGACCAGCGGCGCCTCACGCGACAGACGGCTCATGATTGGCGGTCCGAGCAAAATCGACTGAACGTCGGCCGCCGCGACGCGCAAGACTCGGCGTTCTTTCGCGGGGTCGAATGGCGTCGGCGCAAATACCGGCTTGAGACCATCGAGCGCAGCGACGACCTGCGGCGCCAGCGTTTGCGCCTTCGGAGTCAACGCGAAGCCTTCGCGCGTGCGAACGAGGAGTGGGTCCCCAAGAAGGTCCCGCAACCGCGCGAGCGCGCGACTCATAGCCGGCTGGCTCAGCCCGACGTCCTCGGCGGCGCGCGTGACATTGCGCCGCCGCAGCAAGGCGTCGAGCGGCGGCAAGAGATTGAGATCAACGCCAGCTAAATGCACTTTATGCATAGTAACTATCATAACAATGCATTTTCTATATACAACGGGCCGCGATATGCTCATGCGCAGAAGGCGACCTCGCCCGCATGAGGGTTGGAGAGGCCGTTCGCAAATTTAACGAGACTCGAAGCAGAGGCGGATGAGTTCTGATGTTACGGTCTTCGGCTTCGGGCCGGTGGGACGGGAGACGACGCGGCGGCTTCTCGCGCAAGGCGTCTCCGTTCGCGTCGCGCAGCGCCACGCGCCGCCTGATTTACCTCAAGGCGCGCGTTTCATCGCTTGCGACGTCCTGGACGCTGAGGCTGTTCGTCGGACAACTGAGGGTGCGCAGCAAATCGTCGTAGCAGTCGGATTTCCCTATGAGGGCGACGTCTGGCGCGTCGCCTGGCCGCGCGCGATGACGAATTTTGTTAGCGCCTGCGAGGCGACGCGCGCCCGCATGGTGTTTGTCGATAATCTTTACATGTATGGTCCGCAAAACGCGCCCTTGCGCGAGGACATGCCCCTTGTTCCTTTTGGCGTGAAGCCGGCCGTTCGCGTCGAGGCGACCCGTATCTGGATGGCGGCGGCGGAAGCTGGACGAATCCGGGCGACGGCTCTACGCGCCTCAGATTTTTATGGACCCGGCGTCACCTTATCTCATTTGGGCGCGAACGCCTTCGGCGCAATCGCCAAAAGGAAGCGCGCCGTTTTGCTCGCGCCGCCAGACGCGCAGCATGATTTTGCTTATGTTCCCGACGTCGCGCGTGGGGTCGTCACACTGCTCGACGCGCCAGACGACGCTTACGGCCACGCTTGGCACCTCCCCTGCGCGCCGACGCGCACGCCGCGTGAAATCCTAACTCTTGGCGCCCAGGCGCTCGATCGCGCACCACGTATTTTTGCCTTGCCGCTAGCATCCCTTCGAGTCCTTGGACTGGGCTCCCCTCTATTGCGGGAAATGACTGAGATGCGGTTTCTTTGGGATCGCCCCTACCGTGTCGATGCGCGCAAATTTTCATCGCGGTTTTGGTCGGACCCGACGCCGCTCGAGGTAGGAGCGGCGGTGACAGCTCGATCTTTTGTCGACGGCGGTTGAAGAAGCCATGCGAATATTGGGGATTTCCGGCAGTTTACGAACTGCATCCTCAAACAGTGCGACCTTAAGGGCGATGGCTTTGCTCGCGCCTCCTTTCGTCGACTTTGTTCTCTACGACGGGCTTGCAAGCCTGCCGCATTTCAATCCGGATCTCGATCGCGCCGAGGCGTCTCAACCTCCTCCCTGCGAAGTTCGCGCGCTACGCAAGAGTATTGGTCAAAGCGACGGCGTCGTGATCGCATCGCCAGAATACGCGCACGGCGTTCCGGGCTCTTTAAAGAACGCACTCGATTGGCTCGTCGGGAGCGTCGAATTTCCCGGCAAGCCTGTTGCGGTGATCAATACGTCGCCGCGCGCAACCCATGCAGACGCACAACTTCGAGAAATCCTGATCACCATGTCAGCTAAACTCATTGAGATGGGCCCAATAGCCGTCCCTTATGACGCGAAAGAGATCGAGTTCGATCTGACTTTGTCGGACAAGCTTCGCGCCGCCTTGTCGGATCTCTTCGAGGCGATGCAAGACCCGTGATCACGCATAACTGTCCCCGCATGGATTTGTGGTGATTTTCAGATCTGGGGCCGCTAAATCCGTGGGCTCTCGCGCTCGGTCGCCCCATATGCTGACCGCGCAATTTAGCACGGGCGCGCCCTCCGCCGGTACGCGTGCGGATTAAATCACGCTCGACCTCCGCCGCGCCAGGCACAGCAATCATAAGCCGCCCCATGCACGTCGATATGTCCGCGAACAGTTAGCGCCCTTGGGGACCCTTGAGTTCGACAACATTTCGCTCGGGATCCGTGACATAGATAGAAGGTCCGTCGCCTTCGGCGCCGTAACGGAAACGGGTCGGGCCGGCTTCGATGCCGTTGGCTTCAAGATGTCTGCGGATGCCGGGCTCATCAAAGGGATCAACACGGAAACAGAAGTGATCTAGGTTCCGCCCGCCCTTCCCCGGCGCCTCGCCTCCGGCGCTGCCGAGTTCGCCATCGACCGGCACAAGATCGAGAAGCGACCGGCCTGCTCTCAGCTGTATTAGGCCAATCGCCTCTTGTCGCCGCTCAATTGTGCATCCCAGAACATCGCAATAGAACTTCAGCATTGCGTCAAGGTTCACGACGCGAAGCACGAGATGGTCAATTTCTCGGATGCGAATCATGACAACGGCTCCTCAAGCGACGCTCGCGCGACAAAAGCTTCCCGTGGCCGAATCTCGCTTCGAATGCGAGACTCTCGAAGCGGCTCGGCACCGACGTCTTTTGAGCTGGCCGATTCGCGCGTCGGCGCTGGCGACCCGCCGCCTCGTTAGTGACCCTGTCGTCCCGCCCTTTCCAAAGCTTCGCCAAGGCTCTTCATACTAAGCCGAGGAAAACCGCCAGGCTGATACGCATACGCGCGTCGAATGACCGCATTGTAGCAGACGGCGCTCCTCGTCAGGATCAGCGGGACTCCTGATAAAACGCGCCCGCTCAGTCTGGGCGTTTTCTTCGGTGGATTTGCGTTGGCCAGACCGCTTTCCCTGCCCAGCAAGCGCCTTGTGAGCGCGGAGCGGGCGTGGCCACGTCAAGGACGGCGTCAGAACGGTTGCCAAGCATGGAAGCGGCCGTGAAAACTGTTTCAGTCAAGCTTGCACAGCTGCGACCGACCCAGATTGCGGTCGGATATGAGGGGGTCAGCGCCAAGCGCTTGAAGTGGCGCGCCTTGTCGGCTGGAGAAAAACTCCGTTTTCTCGCGGGTCACCCTTTTCCTGCTGTATACGGACCTGACGCGCAATATTTCCTGATTGACGGACATCACATGGCTCTCGCGCTTCTTCAGGAGAGAGTCGACTTGGTTTCAGTGCGTCAGATCGAAGATCTATCTAGCCTCGATGCAAATCAGTTTTTCGTGGCGCTTCGGAAACGCGACTTAATTTGCTCTAGCGGCGCGCCGCAGACCCTTTCGGAGTTGCCGCGCGCGCTTCAGGACTTGGCGGACGATCCCTTCCGGAGCCTCATAGCCCGCCTGCGCCGGGACTGCGGATGCCCGAAAGATCATGCGCCTTTCGCCGAATTTCGCTGGGCCGATTTCCTACGGGTCCATATCAACTTCGATTTACACCGAAGTGACCCTGCCCTCGCGATCAAAGCAGCCAAAAGGCTGATTCGCGACGCGTGGTGCAAAGACCCATGCGCTGAATGCCGCTGCACGGAAGAAGCGGTTTCATAGGAGTCTCGGTGGATAAGGTCGATCATGAGCGTTTGGGAGGGGAATGCGTCTCAGATCACCACCCGCTCCACCGATTTAAGCGCTCGCCTTCGGCTTGCGCCCGCGCTTTGCCGGAGGGGCAGCCTTGTCGCGCGATTGACCGAGCCCCATGCTCTTCGCCAGATCCGAGCGCCGCGCCGCATAATTCGCCGCGACCATGGGATAGTCGGCGGGCAAGCCCCACTTGGCGCGATACTCCTCCGGCGTCATGCCCAGCGTCGCAAGATGCCGCTTGAGCGATTTGAACCGCTTCCCGTCATCCAGACAGATCAGATGGTCCGCCGTAACCGACTTGCGGATGGAGACGGCAGGCGTGGGCTGCTCTGCTGGCGAAGCTATCGTCGCCGGCGCGCCCGTCGCGAGGCGACGCAACGTCGCATCCACGGACAAAATCAGAGCGGGAAGCTCCGATACTGGAAGCGAATTGCGAGAGACGAAGGCCGCCACGATTTCGGCGGCGAGCTCGGTCGTATTCGGCTGATCTGTATTTGATGTCACGGAAATTCCTCGAAGCGGTCGTACCCCCCTCGATACGCCGACATTGCTTCCGCGTCGATAGGCGCCGTTCTACTTGCGCCGCAAATGCCGCGGCTCCAAACTCTGGCGACGATGGTTTCTGACCGTCGCGCCCCAAGGCCCACTCCTAAACACCCAAAGAGCGAACGGCCCAGCAAGCCTGTGCGCTCCTTTAGAATTCACTCTTGAGAGCCCGTCTGAATACCGCCAACCAGGTCTCAAGCGAGTCACCCGGAGGAGCTAAGTCCTCGGGGTGCTTTGCATCGGCTAAAGATAGAGAGATCACTTACCGGCGATAGCGCCATCCACTAGCCTGCCCGCCAGCCCGGCAACCGCCATATGGGCCACGGTGTCCGTAAACGCCACATCCCCCATAAACTTTCTCGATCGGAGCCTGAACCGCAGCATTCACCGAGGCTGCCGGCATGGCGTTCGATGCTGTAGGCGCGAAAGCAAAACCAAGACCAAGTGTAGCCGCGGTCACCAAAATCCGAAAGTGTGCCATAACTTCTCCTGTAGCTATCGGCGACACGCTATCTCCTAATTCGTAATTGCGCCACGCGTTTCGTGCGCTCTCAGCCGCCAAAATACTTTTTTCGTAAACGGTCTATCAGGCCGGTCTCCCAGGCGAGCATCACCTGTTTCGAGAGCTTCAGACGGATTGGGCTCCCGGCCTTCAGGGCGAACCCATACTTCTCGTGTTTTATGACCTTGCCCACGGGAATCACGGGTAAATCGGGGCGCTGATGTAAGAGATAAACGAGGGAAGGCTGGTCGCCGACGATCGCATCCACGCGATTTTCCGCTAGCGCCTTGACGAGATTGCCAAGGGTACTGAATCCCCGGCCGGACAGTCCCGCCTTCGCGACATACATGTTCGCGACGCTCCCGCTGAGCGTGCCAACAATCTTGCCTTTGAGATCCGTTAAATCCTCGATCCTGTCTTTGTCTGCGACCCATATGCGCCGTTCCAGAGAGTTGACGGTCATGACGCTGGTGATCGACGACGTTATGTAAGCCACAACCCCCGCGCCCATGACGAGCCAGATACCTGCGATCATCGTCCCGTAACTTCCGAACACCAGCTTGTGATTTGTTTTCCCCGACGTCAGAACCGAGAGGACGTGATAAAAACTCTCGGAAAAGCCCTGTTTCCACTCCGTCGGAAACTCGGGGTCCAGGCGCCGATCCAGCGCCGTAAGCAGAAAAGAAGCGACGATCACGCCGAGCCCCATCCAAAGATACACTCTAAGATGGCCATTCTCCTCAAGCTGCTCGAAGAAACTCCAGAAACCAGTCGGTGGCGCTTGATGAATCATCATCTGCAAGCCCGCATCGAACCAGGGCTGGGAAAAATCCATTCGCTCCATCCGCTCGGCGTTTATGGTCAGCTCGGTGACCGCAACGTCGGATTTTCCTGTGGTTACCGAATCGAGAAGCTCTTGGAGGGTTGAAGCTTCCCGGTATTCGTAATCCAAGCCCATGCGTTTGGCGCTCTCCTCCCACAGGTCGATCGCAAATCCAGTAAACCCCTGGTCAGACTTCATTACGAACGGAGGACTTTCCAACACCACAACCTGCATCTTTTTTGCCGGAAGGGAGCTGGTTTCCGCGCATGCGGGCGTGGACAGAGCGATGGCGAAGCAGGCTACGATCGCGGGCAGTAAGAAGTTGATTTTGATCATCGTTCCGGCCGGGGGCCGGCTCTCCGAAGCTTGAGTGTCGCGATCGCGCTTGGTGATTTATAACTTGTCGAAGCGGTCCCGCCAAAAACCAACGCCCGAGGCGCCGCGCGGCGGATGTCGGTTCTGCGCCCAGCAAAGAGTGGTGATCTTCGACGCGACCGGAAGTCGGGTCCTACGAGCGCGAAGCACCGCCGCGTCTTCTGCGCGTTCGCCGCCTCTCGGAATTCGGGCTCGAACTGATCCGCGAGAGAGTCGGAGCGGACGGCATGAAGGCCGCGCGGACGCCCGCGAGGGCATGTCGGCAGGCCCGGCCGCGCGCGCCTGTCAGCCTTTAAGCTGCAAGCGTCGCGCCGCCGTCCACGACAAGGTCCTGAAGCGTGATATGGCTGGCGAGATCCGACGCAAGAAACACGACGGCGCTTGCGATCTCCTCTGGGGCAGCGATTTTTCCCAGCGGAATTCCCAATTTGAAGGCCCCAAGGTCTCCGGCGATCACTTGCTTCTCTGCGTCTGCCGAACGCCACATGGACCGCTGCATGGCGGTGTCCGTGGAGCCAGGGGAGACGAGATTGCACCTCACGCCATAAGGCGCGAGCTCCAAGCCCACGCAGTGGGTCAGACTGGTCAGCGCCGCCTTCGAGGCGCAATAGGCGCTCATCAGCATGCGCGGCGTATGCGCAGCGTTGGAGCCGACGCTGACGATCGCGCCCGAGCGCTGCCGTTTGAACTGCGGGATGGTCTGCTGAAACAGGTGGAAAGGGCCGGACGCGTTGACGTTCATACACGCGGACCAATCATCAAAGCTCAACTCTTCCGTCGAACCGAGTCGCAGCACGCCCGCGGCGCTTACCAGCACATCCAGTCTTGGACATTCTTCGAACAAGGCTCGGCAGGTTTTTTGCACCTGATCGCGCTCGCTGACGTCGAGGCGCACGGTCGCGAAAGGATAGCTCGAGGCCGCAAATGTCTTGTCCAGCCCGACAACGTCGCCGCCGAGCGCCGCGAACTGGCCGGCCGTCGCATAGCCAATTCCCTGGCCGGCGCCCGTGACCCAGATCCGCTTTCCTGTAAAATCCATTCGTAACCGCCGAGATGTCACGCGGACACGACCGCGGCGAGCCGGCGATCGATGATCTCCCACCAGCCATTCAAGGTCGGCTTTTTCGCCAGCTCGTCAAAACCCACATCTATGCCGAGCTTGCGCCATTCGGTGACCAGCATCATGACTCGCACCGAGTCGAGGCCGTAATCGATAAGGTTTTCGTTGGGGTCGAATTCTGATTCCTCGACATCGAGCGCCGGCAAGAGCTGTTTCTTGAGGTCTTCTCTGGTCAATAGAGCCGAACTTGCGTTTCGGGTGGCGATCATGTCGTCAACGCCGACCACCATGCCGCAGCGTCCGGCGACATAGTTCAGAGTCATGAGATGATCCTCGAGCGAAAAATCGCCGATGGCGTCGGCGATCATGAAAGGCTTGATGTCATGCATGAACGCGTCGAGCGCCGTCGTCAGACAACCGATGTGGCCGTAGACGCCGCAGATCGCCAGTTGATCTCTGCCCATCTCCTTCATCATTTCGGCCAATCGCGAGCGCTTGAACGCGCTATAACGCCACTTCGTCAGCACTATATCCCCTGCGTCCGGCAATAGAGGCTCAACGATTTTGCGTCGGTGCGGTTGGGCGTTCAGACCGGGTCCCCACATATCATTCAGCAAGCCGCGATCTTCATCGCTCTGTTCAATAGGCTGCGCAGTGTAGATCACTGGCGCGCCGCTGGCCCTGAAAAAGGCGCGCAGCCTTCGAATATTTGAGATGAGCTGATCGACGAGTGGACTTTCCTCGCCGTAGAAGCCGACGAAATAGTCTTGCATGTCGTGGATCAGCAGCGCCGCGCGCTCGGGCGCAAAATTCCAATTGACTTTGTTTATTCGGAAGGAATCCGGGCCCGGCATTGCGTAGGATGCAAGGGATTGTATGGCCATGGTCAATTCCTGTTTGCTTTTAGACGTTGAGCTTTGCCTGGATGTCATCGCGCAGCGTTTGCTTGTCGACCTTACCGAAGGCGGTAAGCGGCATCTGATCGATGAATTCAAAACGATCGGGGAGCTTGAATTCCGCAATTCCCTGGCTGCGCAGATGCTTTCGCAAAGCGAACGGCCTTAACGCGGCATCGTTCGCGACAATATAAGCGCAGCTTCTCTCTCCCATCAGGGAATCGGGCATGGAAATGAGCGCCGCGTGCACGACCGCCCGGTGCTGCAGCAGCAAATTTTCGATCTCTTCGGCAGGAATCTTCTCGCCGCCGCGGTTGATCTGATCCTTCTTGCGGCCTACGACTTTCACATATCCGTCCGCCGTCATCTCGACGAGATCGCCCGTGTGATAGAATCCGTCTTCATCGAAGGCGCGAGCGTTATGTTCTGGGGAGCGATAATAGCCCCGGATCGTGTATGGACCACGAGCCAGCAGCTCTCCGACTTCGCCTGCGGCGACCTCTTCGCCATCTGCATCGACGACTTTCAGCTCATCATCGGGACTCATTGGCCGCCCTTGAGTCGTAAAAATGCGCTCGGGATCGTCGTCAAGACCCGTGTAGTTCACCAAGCCTTCCGCCATGCCAAAAACCTGCTGCAGCCGACAACCGAAGGTCGTGACAATTTGGCGGGCGACCGTCTCGCTGAGTCGCGCGCCGCCGACCTGCATCACTGTGAGATTCGGCGCTTCGCGAGAGTCGTTGGCGGCGGCGTCAAGCCATAACGAAGCAACCGTCGGCACGATGGCCGTGAAGTTCACCTTGTGACGACGAATGAGATCGAAGCAGAGATCCGCGCTCGGATTTCGCGCCATCACCACCGTTCCGCCGGCGTGAAAGACGCCGAGCGCGCCGGGCGAACTCAGCGGAAAATTATGGGGTGCTGGAAGCGCGCACAGATAGCGGCTCTCGGATGTGAGGCGGCAGATTTCCGCGCTTCGCCGCACGCTGTAGTAGTAATCGTCATGGGTGCGCGGAATGAGCTTGGGAACGCCGGTGCTGCCGCCCGACAATTGGAAAAACGCCACCTGATCGGCCGCAGAAGGGCGCGGTTCGTCCGCCGCGCCGTCTAAGTCACTTTCCCACAGCGACTCTAGATTTTCGGCATATCCAATTCGCCCGTGGATCGCGATGACGCTTAATGTCGGCGCGAAGCGCCGTAAGCCTGTGACAAAGGCGTCATCCGCGAAGAGCCGATGTTCGGCCGACGCGATCAGAAGCTTGGGCCGAAGCTGTTGCGCATAGGCGGTCATCTCCAGCCTGTCGTGGCTGAACAGCGCATTGACCGGCGCCACGCCCATTTTGAGCAGCGCAAAAAAGACGATGTAAAACTCGGCGATGTTGGGAAGTTGAACCAGAGCCGTATCGCCTTGCTCGATTCCGCGCCGTGCAAGGCTCGACGCCAGTCGCGACGACTTCGCGTCGAGCTGAGCGTAAGTGAAATGTCGATCGCCGCAAATCAGCGCGACTCCGTCGGGACGATGCTGGCGTGTATATCGCAAAATTTCAGTCAGCGGCTCGCCGCGCCAATAGCCTTTGTCGCGATATCTGCGGGCAAAGACTTTGGGCCAGGGCGTGAACTCTATCGGCATGCGGGGCGCTCCCCGGTTTCTATTCCGAAGGCGCGCAGCATCGTGCCGAGCTTGGCTTCAGTTTCCGCCCATTCCGATTCCGGGTCAGACGCTTCGACGATGCCGGCGCCGGCAAAGAGTCGAATCGCTTTGTCGTGAACCGTTCCGCACCTTATCGCCACCGCCCATTCGCCATCGCCCGCTGAATCGCACCATCCGACGGCGCCGCTGAACACCCCGCGGTCGAATGGCTCCAGAGCGCTAATCAGCGACCGCGACTCAGCGGTTGGATAACCGCAGACCGCAGGCGTCGGATGCAGCCGACAGGCAAGTTGAAGCGCCGACGTGTGGTGGTTGGCCAGTTCGCCGGTGATCAATGTCGAGAGATGCCACATCGTCGACGTGTTCATGAGCGCTGGCTCAGTGGGCGTCGTTAGAGCTTTGCATACGGGCTCCAGCGCTTCCTGTATTTCCTCCACGACGAGCCTGTGTTCGAAATTGTCCTTGTTCGACTGCAACAACGTGCGGCTCGCCAATTGATCCTCGTCCGGGTCCGATCTGCGTTTGGCCGAACCGGCCAAGGGATTAGAACGAATGGCGGCTCCGTCCTTTCGGATCAGGAGCTCTGGACTTGCGCCAAGCAATATCGCGCCATCGCCCAAAGGCGCCTTGAAATGATAGCCGCTGGGATTTTGCTTCACCAAGGCGTTCAAGATCGCTGCGACGTCGACCGGTTGCGCGAGTTCGATTTCGAGGATGCGGGATAGAACCGCTTTCGACATTTTCCCGGCGCGAAAGCTTGTGATCGCGCGCGTGACGGCGTCTTTAAAGGCGTCCTTGTCGGGGAGGCTACGCATGCCGAGCACCGTGGGCGCGCGCTCCGAGCGTCGCTCTTCGACCATCAGCGTCTCTCTCGCGAAAGCCGTATAGCTCATTGGCACGAACAATGAGCAGGGCTGCCGAATGTCGAAGGGAATGGCGCCCGCGACGATGGGATTCGCCTGTCCGGCCCGCCGCGCCCGATTGATTGCACCCTGCACGGCCGTCTGCAGGAAACTATCCGAATGCGCCGCGCCACACGCCGAAAGGCAAATTTCCTCGGCGACGCCGAACGCTTTGATGCTGCGGTGCGGCGAGGTGAACAAGAAGGTGGGGTTCGCTTCAATGCTTGAATGTGATGGAGGAAGACTAACCGCATTCATTGTCGCACCTCTTCTGCTATCGAATTTCTTCATCAAAGGCCTTACATGCGCGCCCGGCGCATCAAGCCTTCTCACTCTTCAAGAATTGAGGCTGCGGCTGTTCTGTCGGCGGCGGTCGAAGGGAAATCCTCGCTTTTCTTTAACGAGGCGAAACGAAGCGAACGAAATCCGATCGCCATCGCCCCGCTTGAAAGAAGCGCGACAAGGCTGAAAATGAGAACCGCTGACGTCAGCGGAAAAACGCGAGTCAGGCCTCCAAGCGCAAGCGCGCCAAACGCGTCGCCGGTGACCGCCTGAGCGGCCCATAGACCATTGACCCGGCCCAACAAATGTTCCGGCGTGTGGCGTTGGACAAGAGTGAACTGCAGAAGCGATGCGATCGAGCTCAAATAGCCAAAGCCCGCCAGCGCCACAAAGGCGACCACAGGATAGCTGATAAATCCGAGCGACCCGAGCGCGACGAAAGCTGCCGCGCCGCTTGCGAGCAGTAGCGCTCCGGAACGAGCAAAGCCGCCGAGCCAACCGCCCGTTAAGGCCGCCACCGTCGCGCCAAGCGGCGCAGCGGCATACATCATCCCCACCGCCGACGGCCCGACGCGGTACACATCCTCGGCAAGCGCCGGCATGAGAATGCGAACGCCGCCGCCGAGACTGACAAGCGCCCCCACCGCGACGACGGCGCCGACAAGCCTGTTGACGAAAAGATAGCCTATGCCCGCCCCGAGCGCGCGCAGCGGGTGCTGCGGTTCGCGTCTGGCGGGAGGCATCGGCGGAAGCCGCATGAGCTGAGCGACGGTCAGCAGCGCGCCGATCGCGGCTGCGAGGTAATTCCAGCCGACGCCGAAAGACGCAATCACCATCCCGCCGAGCGCCGGAGAGAGGATTCCGCCCATGCGGACCGTCAGCATGTTGAACTGGCCGGCAGATCCAAGATTTTCGCGGCCGACGAGAAAAGGCGTAGCCGCGAGCAGCGCAGTAACGCCGAGCGCGCTGAAAAATCCGTCCCACAGCGCCAACGCATAGATCGCCAGCACTGAGGGCGACGAGCTGAAGCCATTGACGGCGAGCGCCGCGAAGCCAAGGCCGCACACA
The DNA here is from genome assembly GCF_015709545.1 of Methylocystis sp. H4A. NCBI lineage: Bacteria > Pseudomonadati > Pseudomonadota > Alphaproteobacteria > Hyphomicrobiales > Methylocystaceae > Methylocystis > Methylocystis sp. H4A. The sequence continues at coordinate 101,528 of NZ_JADNQY010000026.1, forward strand.
GATCGCGCAAAGAGGATGAGCTTGCGCCTATCCCACCGGTCCGCAAGCACCCCACCCGCCAACAGCCCGGCGAAGGCGCCGCCGCCGCCAAGCGCCATGGAAATTCCGACTTGCATGGGCGAGCCGGTCAATTCCTGGATTTGAACTGGGACCGCCACTGTCAGCATGCCCAGCGAAAACACCGACAGGGTTCGAGCGATGACGACGGTACGAAACGCTGCATTGTCGCGCAGCAGGCTAAGGTCCATCAGCAGAGTAGATTTGTTCTTGGCGATGTTCTTGGCGATGTTCTTGGCGATGTTCTTGGCGACGGCGCCCGCCGGATCACGAGACGAACCCGACGATACGGCATGGCCTTCGTTGCGCGTCTCTTGCGACGCTTCTGGGGAGTGCTGAGTATCCATCCCCTAGCTCCTCGCCTCTCTGTCGCGCAGCAAGCCATTGAGGATTGGCCCCAAAGCCTGCAGGGAGCGCGGAGAGACAATGTCCGTGTGGGCGCAGTCCAGGACGACGACGTTGAGCTGGCCCACATAGGGACGCCAGGTCTCCTGGACGTCCATTCCCGGCGGCAAGGTCCGCCTCGCTACGAATAGCGTCGCCGCTCCGGGATAGCGCGCTGTCTTCGCGGTGGAGAGAAGACGCACTGAATCTTCGTAGTTCCTCATGATATTACCGAACATCTCGGCCTTCTCCTTCGCCAAGGCCGAGTCGAGAGCATCTTTGGAGGCGTTCATGAACAGCGCGCGCTCCTTCTCGATCTCTCGCTCTTCGTCTTCCGTCGGCGGTCTGCTCCAGTCCTGAATTTCTGGCGGATAGGTGTCGAGCAATCCGAGGAATTCGATGGCGTCGCCCTCTTCGACGAGTCGCGCGGCGATCGCCTGCGCCACAACTCCGCCAAGCGAATAGCCGAGCAGCCGGTAGGGTCCGCGAGGCTGTATGTTGCGGATCGTTTCGAGATGTCTCTTGCAGACCTCATCCATCGTATCGCAGACGGCGATGACTCCGTTCGGCCGCGGCGACTGGAGTCCGATCACGGGGCAGTCGCTTTGGAGATAGCGGGTGAGGACGCTGAACTGCCACGAAAAGCCTGACGCGGGGTGAATACAGATCAGCGGCGCATCGGCGCCCGAGCGAAGATGCAGCACTTCGCCGAAGCCCGCCTTGCGCTCTTCGCCCGCTTGTTCCTCGAAAAGCGCGCGCGCAAGCCGCTCAACGCTCGAATTGACGATGACTTCGCCAACGGAGACAGGCGTCTTGAATTCCGTCTCCAACTCCGCGGCGAGTTGCATAGCGAGCAAGGAATGTCCGCCGAGCGCGAAGAAGTCGTCGTCGGCGTTGACCTCATCAATTCCAAGAACACGCGCGAATATTTCTGAAAGAGTCGTTTCAATTCCCGGAAGCGGCTTGCGGCCTTGGCGATGAAGTGCGCTTCCCGGCGCCGGCAACGCCTTCCTGTCCAGTTTGCCGCTGGCGTTCAGCGGAAATTCCTTGAGGCAGATGACAGCCGTCGGAGTCATATGGCCTGGGAGACGACGCAAAAGCGCGCTGCGCAACGCCTCGCCATCAAGCTCCGTATCTCTTGATGGAACGACATAGACGATCAACTGACGCTCATCGGCGCCGCCGCCGACTCGTTCGCCCGTCGCTCTTGCAATGACTGCGGCCTGCGCGACGCCGGGCTGCTCCAGCAGCACGCTTTCGATTTCGCCGAGTTCGATCCGCTGACCGCGGATCTTGATCTGGTCGTCGCCTCGACCAAGATATTCGATGGTTCCGTTCGCGAGCCAGCGGACGATATCGCCTGTACGATACATTCTCCCGCCGTCCGCAAAAGGATCGGCGACGAACCGACCGGCCGTGAGCGACGGGCGGCCGAGGTAACCATCGGCAAGTTGCACGCCAGAAAGATAAAGTTCGCCAGCGACTCCGACGGGCGTCGGCCGAAGCCAACCGTCGAGAACCCGCAGGCCTGTGTTCCACACAGGTCTGCCGATGGGAACGCTGGCCGCCTCAGCAGCGTCGTCTGCGCCTACTCCGCAGGCCTGTTGATAGGTGACGTCGACGGCCGCCTCCGTCGGACCGTAGAGGTTATACAAAGGCGCGCCAAACAGCGTCTCATAGGACCGGACCAATTCCTTTGACAGGGCTTCGCCGCTGCAGAAGACGAGACGCAAACTGCTGGAGTCCGCCGCATGGGCGGACTCGGATTTGCCCGTCGCGACGAAGGTCGCGAGCATTGATGGAACGAAATGGATCACGCTGACCCGGTGGTCCTGAATGAGCCGAAGTAGCTCGCGTGGATCACGATGCGCTTCGGGCGGGGCGACGACGAGACGCGCGCCCGTAATCAGCGGCCAAAAAAATTCCCATACTGAAACATCGAAGCTGCTTGGCGTCTTCTGCAAAACGACGTCGTCAGCGCTCAGTCGGTACTCATGCTGCATCCAGCGCAAACGATTGACGATCGCGTTGTGAGAGACCGTCACGCCCTTAGGACGACCCGTCGAGCCGGAGGTATAGATGACATAGGCTGCATCGTCGGGGCTTGGGCGGATTACGCTCTTTAAGCTGTCTTCGTTCGGACCATCCAACAGCTCATCATAGACGAGCGATGCGCCCAATTGCTCGAAGCGCTCCTGCAGATCACGCGTCGTGACGATGAGGCGAGGTCGAGCGTCTTGCACCATGTAAGCAAGACGTTCTTCCGGATAGCTGGTGTCGAGCGGCAGATAGGCGGCGCCCACTTCTTGCGCGGCCATCAGCGCGATGACGAGTCGAACAGAGCGCGGCAGCGCAATCGCGACGATGTCGCCGGTCGTGACGCCGATGGCCAAGAAGTTGCGCGCGAGCGCCGTCACTTGCCGCCGAACCTCACGGTAGGACAGCGCATGATCGCCGTCGACCAGCGCTATGGCGTCCGGCGTGCACTGCGCCTGGTCCGCCAGCAGTTCGCACAGGGTGCTCGGATGATTCGCCACCTTCGTCGTGTTGACGCGCGCGAGCAGATCTCGCTCCTCTGGGAGCAGAACGTCCATCGCAGAGAGCGGCGCGTCGGGTCGGTCGACGATCTGCTCCAGCAGTCTCGTCACACGGCAGGCAATGCGCTCCGGCTCCTTGACGCCTTCGCGATATTCGAGCCGCAGCTCCAGTTCGCGGCCCGGCAGAACCATCAGCGTCAAAGGATAATGCGTATAGCCGCGGTTTCGGGCGCCGACGCATCGCAGACCGCCAAAGTCCGCTGCGAACAGGTTCGCGTCTTCCGGATAATTCTCCACCACGAGCAATGTGTCGAACAGGTTCGGAACACCGCACAGCCGCTGGATCTCGCCAAGCCCAACGCCGTCATGCTCCAGCAGGCGAATTTGCCGCTGCTGGACATTGGCAAGCTGCTCGAGCAGCGGCTGATCCGGGCGCAGCCGCAAGCGGACCGGCAGCGTGTTGGTGAAAAGTCCGATATGCGCTTCGACGCCTTCGATCGCCTCGGAACGGCCCGACATTGGCGATCCGAAGACGACATCGTTGCGACCCGTCATTGCTGCAAGGAATGCGCCCCACACGCCTTGCATCAACGTGTTGAGCGTCAGCCCGCGGCTGCGGCGCAGCGCCTCCAGCTCTTCCAGGAACCCGGGCCGAAGATTAAGCGGCAGCTCATGAATGGCGTCGAAGCGCTTCGTGTCTTCAAACAGCAATGTCGGCGCAACGCCCTGCAGCGCCTCTCGCCATGCGAGACGCGCTGGGGCCGGGTCGCGGCTTGCGAGGCGACGCACGACTGTCGGATAATCCGGCGTGAGAGGCGGCAGCGCATGACCCGCATAGGCGCCGAGCAGCTCCCGCAGCATGATCGTTGAAGACCAGCCGTCGCCGATCAAATGATGCGAGCAGATGAGCAGAACATGCCTGTCTGCGGCAAGGCACACGAGCGTCGCCTGCGCCATCATCCGCTCCTGCGCCTCGGCGCCAAGAAACTCCCGATCGAGCTCCGCCCGCTCGAGACGATCGAGTTCGGCGAACTGCTGCTCTTCATCGCATGCGTCGAGATTGCAACGCTTCCATGGCCAGTGACGTAGACTGGAACCCTCATCGAGCAGCGGAAGGATTTGCAGCGCCGCGCCGTGTTGAACGTCGAAGATGGCGGCCAGCTGAGGGTGGCGGCGGAGCAGCGTCTCCAGCGCATCCTTAAGTCTTTCGACGTCAAGCGGACCTGCGATGTCAAAGCGGGAGATTGCGTTGTAGCGGCTGGCTTGCTCGCCGAGCCGGGCATGGAACAGCAGTCCTTCTTGCAACGGCAATGCAGGCAATACGGCGGCGATTGGACCGTAACGCTCCCGCAACGCATCTAGCTCCGCCTCGCTGATTTCGTTGGACTCAAGAGTTGCTACGGACGGCGTGGGCGCCTGCGACTCGAGCGCCTGAGCCATGCGCGCGACGCTTCGGCATTCAAAAATGTCACGCGGACGCAACAGGGCGCCGCGCCGACGCAGCGCCGTGCAAAGGCCTATCGCGGAAATGCTGTCGCCGCCCAGAAGAAAAAAATCATCATCGGCGCCGACGTGGTCCACGCGCAAGATGCCAGCGATAAGTTCGGCCAGCATCGTTTCGCGTCCGGGAAGCGGCTGACGACTTTTTGATTGAGCCGCCTCGGACGGATCGGGCAAAGCCTTCCGATCGAGTTTGCCGTTGGCGCTCAGCGGAAATTCTTCCAAAACCATGATCGCAACCGGCGTCATATAGGCCGGAAGGCCCTTCCCCAGCCCCGCGCGAAGCGCTTCGCCGTCGAGCGCGTCGCCGGGCATTGCGGGCGTGACATAGCCAATCAACTGGCGCGCATCGGACGCGAGCGCCGCCGCCTCTCCACCGCCAAGAATTCGCGCGACGACGGCCGCCTGCCCGACGCTAGGCTGGTCCCGCAAAGCGCTTTCGATTTCGCCGAGCTCGATTCGCTGGCCGCGAATTTTCAGCTGATCGTCGCTACGACCAAGATAATCGACGGTTCCGTCAGGCAGCCAGCGCGCGATGTCGCCGGTGCGATACATGCGTTCGCCGTTGGCCTCCGGGTCGGCGACGAATCGGCTGGCGGTCAGCGAAGCGCGGCGCCTATAGCCTTGCGCGAGTTGCGCGCCCGTCAGATAGAGATCGCCGGCGACGCCGATCGGCGCAGGACGCAAGCGCGCGTCCAATATGCGCAAGCCTGTGTTCCACAACGGGCGCCCGATCGGCACGCCCGGTCCACGCGCCGACGCGAGCGCTTGTCCGAATGCAGGTTGATAGGTCACCTCGACCGTCGCTTCGGTCGGTCCGTAAACATTATGAAGCGGGGCGTGAAACAGGTTCTCGAAAGCTTCAGCGAGTTCCTTCGACAAGGCCTCCCCAATGCAAAACACCGCACGCAGACTTATTGCGTCGCGCGCGGCGTTCGCCGTCGTCCGAACGCCGGCGACAAAGGCGGCAAGCAGCGACGGGACGAAATTCATGGTCGTGATTCGATAGTCGCGAATGACCTGAAGCAGCGCTTCCGGATCACGGTCGACTTCTTCCGGCGCCATCACGAGACGCGCGCCGCACGTCAGCGGCCAGAAGAACTCGCCGACCGAGACATCGAAGCTGCAGGGCGTCTTCTGCAACATAACGTCATCGGCGGTCAGCGAGTATTCGTCTTGAAGCCAGTACAGGAGATTGACGATCGCGCCGTGAGAGACAACGACGCCCTTCGGCTTCCCGGTGCTGCCTGACGTGTAGATGATATAGGCCGGGTGGCCGGTTGTGAGCGCCGTGTTGGGCGCGAACGAATGTTCTTCGATGTCGGGCGTGAGTTCATCGAAAATCAGAACCCGCCCCATCTTTTCGAAGCGGCTTCGCAGATTCTCACAGGTGATGATCAAGCGCGGCGCTGCGTCCTCGACCATAAAGGACAGTCGCTCGTCGGGATAATTGATGTCGAGAGGCAGGTATGCGGCGCCCGTCTCCAGCACCGCCATGATCGCAAGGCTCAAATGAACGGAACGGGGAAGCGCCACGGCGACATGGTCTTCGGCGACCACCCCCGCGTCTGCAAGCATTTGCGCTAGTCGAGAGACCTGGCGCCGAACCTCCCGATAAGTGAACGCATGGTCTGCATCAACGAGCGCTATAGCGTCTGGCGTCTTTGCCGCCTGGGCGGCGAGCATGTCGCATAATGTTAGCCGTGGAACATCTTTTGCGGTGTCGTTCGCCGCCGCGATCAGCGCGCGCTCGCCTTCGGTCAGGAGCGGCGACGCGCCGATCGCAAGCTTGGGATCTTCCGCGAGGCGCTCCACGAGGCAGGCGAGCCTCTTCGCGTGCAATTCCAGATCTTGCTTGTCGTAGCGATCGCTATTCGCGACGAGATCGATCGTCAACCTGCCGTCGTCAACATAAAGATCGACTTCCACGTCTTCGACTGGCCCCGACGCCAGCTGATGCGTCACGCCCGCGACGCCATCGAAATCAAGCCGATAATCGAACATCTTGAGATTGAGCATCGGCCCGTAGAGCGATCGATCCGAACCAACCAACCCAAGATTTCGCCGCAGCTGTTCGGCTTCGTACCGTTGGCGCCGGCGCACCGCCTTCAATTCGGAGGCAAGCGCTGTCGCCGCCTCCGACAGCAACATCGATGGTGCGATGCTCAGCTGTACAGGAAGGACGTTGACGACAGGACCTGCGGCGAAGAGCGCAATGGATCCCATGCGTCGCATAAAGGGCATGCCGACCGTCAATCGCGTCGCGCCGCTCATCCGATGCAGATACGCAAAGACGGCCGCCATCGCCATTTCGACGCCGGAGACGCGAACCGCGGCGCCTTGCGTCTCGAACGCCGTCATAACGTCTGGCGGAAGAGATATTCTTCGCCGCAGCGGCAAGGACACAGCCCCGGCCTGCGGGGTCCTCGCGCTCGGCTGCGACAATGCGATCGGGGTCGGCAGATTTTGGGCGTGGTCCAGCCAAAAGCGTCGGTCTGCTTCCTGCGCCTTCGAGCCCTCGTAGGATTGGTATTCTTCGACCACCTCAGAGAAGGAAGTGAAAGGCGAATCCCCTAACGGCTTTCGGCGCCTTAGCGTCGTATAGATCTCAGCGATGCGCCGCGCGATGGCCGTAAAGCTGAAACCGTCGACCATCATATGGTGGTATCGCTGGTACCAAAACCAACGCTCGCCAATCGATGTTTCACCGAGGCGAATCAGAACGTGCCGGTAAAGCAACGCGTCGCCATCCAACGACAGATCCGCCGCCAGATCGGCGCGCATGAAGGCAAGCGCTGCAGCCTCCGGATCGGGCTCTTCGCTAAGGTCAACGACATCCGGATCGGGCAAGTCCTCCGCGTTTCTGCGTTGAGGAATGATTTGCGAGAGCCGGCCCTCTGCCTCGATAAACCGTGCATGAATCGTATCAGCCTCGGAAAGTCCGATGCGAATGGCCAGGCGGAAAGATTCGACATCCACGGCGCCCTTCAACTCTACGTATTGCGCGACGATGAAGGCGTTTCGCGTCGGGGAAACTTGATCCCCCATCCAGATGCCCGGCTGCGCGGCAATGAGGGGGAGTTCAAGCTCACTCGGCACGGAAGGTCGCAAAGGCGGAGCAAGAAGCACTTGTCGTTCCTCTCGAAAGAAAGGCTGACTAGGAAGTCATTCGGTTAGCGCGGACGAAAAGCGTCACGAAGCGACTGCGGGCGCATGTCGGTCCAATATTCATCGACGAATTTTACGCAGTCGTTCCGATCGCTGGGACCGAAGAGCCGTCGCCAGCCCGCGGGCTGTGGGGCGAATGTCGGCCACAGACTGTGCTGGCCCTGGGAATTGACCAGAACGAGGAACGTAAGGCTTTCGTCGTCGAATGGGTTTGGCTGCGCGTCGTTCACACATTCACTCCGTCGCGTTTGTAATTGCTAATCTTGAGGCGTCCGAGCGAGACGCCGGAGCGCCAGCTGGCGCGGCACGATGGTCGGCGAGCAGAAAGGACAGTCCGTCGAGCAATCCGCCACGCCAGCAAAGCGGATCGTGCCCGCCCGAATAGACGCGATAGTGGGCGTCGTGCCCTGCGTCGATGAGAGTCCGATGAACGCGGTCGCTGGCGACGCGAATGATTTTCTCAAAGCTTCCAGCCTCAAGGAAGACGCGAAGACGGGAAGCGCCGCTTTTGCTGCTCTCGATCAAATCGGCGACGACGTCTCGCGCATCGCCGAGAGTATCAGGAACGTGCGGCCGCAGATCCTCCCGCGCATAACCTCCCGGCCACCAAAACGAGCCAGATTGGCTGAGCACGCAACCAAAACACTCTGGCGAGCGAAGGCCGGCGAAAAGCGCCGCAAGTCCGCCAAAACTCTGTCCAGCGATGACGGTCTTGCTCGGATCGTGGCCGTACGGCGCGAGGCCTGCCACGATTGGCAAAAGCTCCCGCTGAACGGCCTCCAGAAAGGCTTCGTCACACGCGAGTTCGCGACGACGCATGTCTGCGTTGAGCGAATCGATGAGCACATAGACGCTGGGCGGGAGCAAGTCGGCGAGCGTGGCATGGTCCAGGGCAGCGAAGACCGGCATGGCTTCGGCCCAATATTGGCCGTCCAGGAGCACGACGAGAGGAAGCTTGCTTTCTTTAGGCGTCGCGCCCGTGCGATAAATCCAAACACGGCGGCTGTTGCGCAGCCGAGCGCTGTTCCATTCCATTCGATGCAGGCGGCTCTGATCGGCCGCGGGTCGGCTGTTGCGGTCGACGTCTCGCCATGCCGTTTGCAACGGCGCCTGTGGAAGATGTGCGGCGGATAACGGCTGTCCGCGCAGGCCGACATGGCTAAGGTTGGGGTTCAACGAATCGGTCTGAGCGAACTTTAGTGCGGCGCGCCACCAATCCTTCGGCGACATTTCGCTTTCAGCGCCGCGCGCGCCATGGAGATGGTTGTCATCGAGAGGAATGAAGCAATAGCTTCCGCGCCATTCAGCCTCTACCTCGAAGGACCAATGCCAGACATCCGTTCCGGCGATCCGCTCCAAAGAGGCGGGTTCATTACTATGATGATCAGTGACTGAGCAGATATCGATATAGACGCATCGAGTCCTTGAGGTCGTCGCATCGCCGTCAGGATCACGCCACAAGAACAAGACGCGCGCCCGGTCCCCGCCTATCGCCTGGACAATTGGACAGCCTTCGATGGCGACCCGACGCCACCAGCGATCGGAACCCACGTCTCGGCCGAAACGGCCTTTCAACAATTGCTGGCAAGGCGTCGTCATCGCGCCGCCTCCTGCAATTGCCGGTGAGACGCGGCCCAAACACTGTCTGCAGGCCCATATTGCACGCGATGAGCTGCGGAGCGCGCCATCCAGACGAAGCATAGGGCGGCGGAAAGCGCGACGAGGTCGACGCCGAGCGCGGCCATGCTCGCCGAGCCTTGCATGCCGAGCGCAGGCGATGCCCAACTGAACAGTGAGGTGAAAGGAATTGCTGCGGCGGCTATCGCGGCAAGCCAGAGAAGCTCAACGCCAGCCGCGGCCGCTCCCCTGAGAAACGACCAAACGACGCTCGCAAGGAACACGGCGTAATAAACGCCATTGTGCCACACATCGATGTTCGCGACGCGGCCGTTCAACCATTTCGCCGCCACGATCGTGATGGAGATCGCGCAGATCGCGCCGAGACAAACGCCGACCGTGGCGGCGGACATCAGCCGCGTCGATGTCTTCTGATTTACAGGCCCGCCGTTTCGCCGTTCAGTACGCCGGCGAGACTCAATCCAAAGCAAATTGCCGGAATAGAAGAGGAAGGCGCCCGCGATGCCGAGAAGAAAATAGCAGACGCGCACGACATCGCCGCCGAAGGTGGCGAAATGCAGGGCGAAAAACGTCGCCACGACGCCCGTCCAAGTTCCCTCTCTGCCTGGAAGATAGTCCGTGTTCACAATCTCGCCCGTGACCGGACTGATGACCGCAAACCCCTTTCCTCTCGTCATATAGCGGCTGTCGTATCCCCAAACTTGAACGGACGCGCCACGAAGCCCAGCGTTTCGGTAACGCATCTCGGCGGGGACGAAACTCGGCGACGCCGCCTTCACCCGCTCAAGGAGCGTGTTGACGGGCAGCATGGGCGCGGGTCGCTCGTCCTTCTTGACAGAGTTGAAGGGGTTGCTCGCGGCCATGATCGACTTCAGGCGCCCATCGTAGACGACGTAGTCGAGCGTGTCGTACAGCGGCTCGTGCAGGCAGAATACGACCGCGCTCAGCGCGATGACGATGTGGAACGGTAGGCTGACGATGCCTACGACATTATGCGCGTCAAGCCACATGCGCTTGAGATTGGGGCTTATCCGCAGGGCGAAGAGATCCTTAACGAGCGAAGGCAGAACGATGATCAAGCCCGACACAAGCGCGACGGCATAGACGGCGCTCACGACGCCCATGATGATCTCGCCGATGTCATTGGCGCCTGGAATGCCAGCGGTTCGGTGAATGTTGTCGACGAAGTCGGCAAGACTCGAGCGATATGACTGCGCCAGGCGCAAGTCGCCTTCGGGAGAGAGCTCCGCCGACCACGGCGTCTTGTCGTCCTTGCCTTTCCGCCATGTGAGGCGCGCCCAAAGATCTTCGGTATCGGTCAGATAAAGTGTGAATTCCTTCGCTGCGTCAGGCCGAGCGGCAAGCGTGTGCGCGATCAATTCATCCGATCGGGCAAGGACGGTGAGGCGGACTGGAGCCGGGGATGAAACCCAGCGCGCGAGCGGCTCGGCGAACACCGTGATGGAGCCGGCGTAGAAGGCGATGAACAGAAACATCCCGGCGGTGATGCCTGTCCACGTATGAACAACCTTATAGAGTCGAACAACGTCGCTGCGCATCGTGCGTTGTCCCAATTAGCGAAGGAGGAGGCGGCAGGCGAATAGGCCGGCGTATGCCAGTAGATTTACGCCGCCCAGCCAGAGCCAGGCGCGCATACCGCTCGAGAAGAAGAAACACAGGCTCAGCGTCGTCAGCCAGATCGGCGCGATCAGCCACATCACGAGCTGAAATTTATTTGGAGTCGCCAATCCGCCGGGACTGAGCCAGGCAAACAGCCCCGCAAGCGCGATCGCGAGGCTGAAGCCCAGAATGGCGCCGGCCGAGGTTTTGCTAATCCAATCGCGTCGGATCTGACTCATGGCGCCTTCCTGATGAAGGTTCGCAGCGCCCCCAGGCACGGAAAAGCGATGAACAGAAGCATGAGCAGGGCGAGCGTCCCGAAAATCGCAGTTGAAAGCTGAACCGTCCGACTCCACAGAAAAACGCCGAGAAGCAGCGCCGCCGCGCCAATGACGCCGCTCCACAAGCCAGGCAGCGGCCGCGACAGCCAGCGCTGGTTCCGCGCGCCGAGATAGAGGCTGGCGGCGCCCGTCGCGACGGAGATGCAGGATGCGAATTGAAGAGCTTCGGGCGAGAGATTCAACGTCCGCTCCCTATCCTTAGAAGTTGAACGTCGTCGACAGGAGGACCGTGCGCGGCGCGTCGAGCGTGGCGAAACCGTCGTTGTACGACCCAGACCAATAGCTATGGTCGAACAGATTGTTCACATTCGCCCGCATCGTCATATCCACGCCGTATATCTTCGTCGCATAGCGAACGCCCGCGTCGAAACGCGCCCATTCAGGAATTCGGTAATAGTTCAACGAGTCGACATAGAGGGCGCTCGTATAGATGACGCGGCCTTCCACGGTCACCCCGACCAGATAGGGAAGGTCCCATTCGCCATAGAAGTTCGCCTGCCATCTCGGAATGCCGAAGGCGTTCTTTCCGGTAGTCTTTCCGTCTGCACTCTGAGTGATGACGCCGATCATATAAGAGACGCCGCCGAGCACGCGGACGCCCGGGATCGGCTCGCCAAAGACGTTCCACTCGATGCCCTGATTGCGTTGTTGGACGGGCTTGTAACTGAGCAGGCCGCCCGTAGTCACGGTGGAAAGAGTCGGTTGCGTAATCTCGTAGAAGCTCAGGGTATTCGCGAGAATGCCCAAATCGAGCTTCGCGCCAGTCTCGATCTGCTTGGAGACGAACGGCGGGTACGTCTCATTGTAATTGGTTGCGGAGGGATTGGTGACTCGTAACCCCTGACTGAGGCCCTCGATATAGTTGGCGTAAAGCGACAGCCGATTGTCGAACGGCTTGACGATCAGCGCAAAGGCCGGCGAGAGACGATGGCTGTCATAGGCGTTCGTCTCTATGCCCGTATTGGCCTGGAACGTCTTGGTCATCACCCGCTGGCTGCGCAGGCCGCCGATGAGCTGGATGCGTTCATCGAAGGCCGAGATGGTGTCGGCGAAGGCGAGGCTCGCCAGATAGGTCTCTCCGGTCTTTCTCGGATCGGTCGCGAAATAGGGTTGGCCGAGACGGAACGCCGTGTTCGGCACGACCGGCGGAGGAGGCGCCTGAGGCGGCACGACGGGCACATAAATGTTGGAGCTGTATGGCGTGACAGCGCCGAATTCGGAACTACTGCTTAATTTCAGCGCCGAGGCGCTCAGCACGAATTGATGGTGCAGCGGTCCCGTGTCCAACTGGCCGCGAATGCCGCCCTGCGTCGACAGCGTATTGGTATAGCCGCGCAGATTGACGATTCGGGCTTTGGAGTAGTTGCCGAGCAGGTTCACGCCTTGCGCCTGGGTTCCATTGGTGAAGCCGAAGTTTCGGCTGTCCAGAAAGCCGATGCCGGCGAAAACGGTGACATTCTCAGCGACATCCAGTTCGCCGCGCGCGACGACGGCTGCATTCTCGAAACGCGCGTTGGAGCCGATGAAGAGATTCTTGCTTGAATGAGGCGCCGCGGCGACGCCGACGCCCGTGAAGCTCGCCATGAACGCGCTGCCGTTCTTGAAAATTTCTTGGCTGTGATAGGCGTCAATCGACAGCCTGACGCGCTCTTCACGGAAATCGAGCGCCAGCGCGTTCAGGCCCCGCACTTTCCACTGCTCGTCGAGCGCGGTCCCGCCGCTGCGATATACGCCGTTGTAGCGAATGCCGAACTGATTGTGGTCGCCGCCGCGCCGGCCGACGTCGATATGCGTGCCGAACTGAGAACTGGATGTGTAATCCGTGCTGACGCTGGTGATCGGCGCGTCGCCGGCATGTTTGGTGACGAGGTTGATCGAGCCGCCGACCGCGCCGAACGGCGCCATGCCATTGAGCAGCGCGCCCGGCCCCTTGAGCACTTCGACGCGCTCCAGGAATTCGGTCGGCACATGTCCGTCGGGCGAGAGACCATACATGCCGTTGAGCGCGAGTTCGCTGCCGAGCACCGGAAATCCGCGAATTCTGAAATTCTCGCGAATGTGCCCGGCCGACGTGGCCATGCGGACCGACGGATCGTTCTCCAAGACCTGCTGCAAGGTGCGCGCCTGCTGGTTTTCGATCAGCGCCGACGTGTAGCTCGTCATATTGAACGGCGTATCCATGAAATCGCGATTGCCGAGCATGCCGAGCCGGCCGCCGCGAGCGACCTCGCCTCCGGCATAGGCCGGTGGAAGATTGCCGATTTCGCCCGTTGGCGGAGACGGCGCAACGCCGCTTGCGCCGGAGAGGAGTGGAGGACCGACCTGCGGGGCGGCGGAAGTCGCGCCGTGCGGCGTCGAAGCCACGTGCGGTCTCGGGCCGCTCGGATGAACGCTGCTCGCCTGTGCGTTCGATGCGACAGGGCGTAGCGTTTGTTGCCGCGGTTTGGCTTGCGGTTTTTCGCGCGGCGCATCCACGGTCACCGGAGGCAATGTTTGCGAGCCGTTCTGCGCCAGGGCCGATGCGACTTCGAGAGCGATCACGACCGGCGCACCGAGACTACATACAAGCAGGGATTTTTTCCCGATCACCGAGATGTCCAGGCAGGAAAATCTGGAATGTTTCTTGGTCATTCTTCCGCCTCTACTATTGTGCAGCGCGATGCCTCGCTTTGTATGCTGCACATAGCGCGGATAATTTTTTTTCGTCAATTATGTAACCGTCATTTCGGAAGTATTTTAAGCGAAATGTGACATATGTACCATATATTACTTGTATTTATTCTCATTCCAAAGTAGCTAGTACTTTGTGCTTAAGTTGTAAACAAAGCGACTCGTACGCAGTCACCGTGCGGCGTCGAAGCCAGCAGAATCCGATCAGGCGGCGGACCGGTCCGAGGAGATCGCGAGGGCGGAGGTCTTTCTTGGGTCCGATCTCGCCAGCCACATCACGCTTCAGGATCTCGTGGTTGGGCGCAGCGCTTGCAGCTAATCGTGATTCACTCGGCGGGCGCTTGCGTCGCCGCGATGAAGGAGCTCTGCTACTGTTCTTGCGCCCGGCTGTGGTCGCGTGCGACTGAATCGCGTGCGATTTTCTCCGTGACGAAACTGTGCGCTCGTCCGCTCAGCAGGGCGCGCAGCAGGACGGCGATCGTCGTGCCATTGTGCAGCGTGGCGGCGGCGAGAGGAGAAAGACGCCCGAACGCCGCCGCGGCGAGAATCGCCGAATTCACGCCAACCGCGATTCGGAAGTTCGAGTGGATCAAGCGCATCGCTTCTTGAGCGACCGCGAGCATCGTGGCTACGGACTCCAGTCTGTCTTCCAGCAACACAATGTCGGCCGTGGCTCGGGCAATGTCCGCGGCGCGCGGCATTGAGATGCCGACATCCGCCGCCATCAATGCCGGACCGTCGTTCACGCCATCGCCGATATAAGCGACGCGGCGGCCCTCCTGCTTGAGCGCCGCTATGATGTTGGCCTTGTCTTCCGGCTGCTGTTCGTAATGCACCGCATCTATGCCAAGCGTCTCTGCGAAAGCCAGCGCCGGCGCCCGGCGATCGCCCGTGATCATCACGAGGCGCTTGACTCCTAACGCGCGCAACTGCGCAAGCGTGCGCGCGCTCTCGGGTCGCAATCGATCACGCAACGCAAAGACCGCAATCGGGCGCTCATCGGCGGCGACATAGAGAAGCGATTTGCCTTGCTCTTGAAGCGCTCGCACGGTCTTGCGGGCGTCCGCGAATGAAATGTGCTCGTCGTCTTCGAGATAATGCCGGCTACCAAACCGAATGCGACGTCCATCGACATTCGCGTCCACGCCATGGCCGACAATGAAATTGACCGCCTCATGTGGGATATGGGCGAGCCGGCGCTGCTGCGCGAGTTCGACAACGGCGCGCGCGATGGGATGGCTCGTGTGCTCGCCGAGCGAAGCGACCATGGCCGCCGCCCGTTCTTCGTCGATCCCGGGGTCTAGCGGACAAATGTCCGTGACCTCGAGCGTGTTGTGGGTCAGCGTGCCGGTCTTATCGAAAACGATCGTGTCGACCCCGGCAAGCGTTTCGATCGCGGTTCCGCTCTTGACCAGACGGCCTTCTTGCGCGGCCCGATACATCGCCGACTTGATCGCGATCGGCGTGCCGAGCTTCACGGCGCAGGAATAGTCGACCATGAAGACGGATTCGATCCGTCGCCAGTCGCGCGTGAGCGCGAACACCACTGCAGCCGCGGCCAGCGTAATGCCGACGCGCCGATCCGCAAAGACGCTGGACACAGTCTGGATCTCCGCCGGACGGTCGAGCGCTTCCTGGATATAGCGCGTGATACGCCCGGTCGTCGTAGCCTCGCCCACGCGCTCAGCCTGGACCACGAGCCGTCCGTCGGTGACAACGCCGCCCGCGAGCGCCTGATCTCCGACCGCGCGCGGCATGGGCAGGCTTTCGCCGGTCACCGACGACTGATCGACATAGGCGTCGCCGGCCACCACCTGGCCGTCGACCGGAATGGTCTCGCCGGCGCCGATGACGACGCGCTCGCCGCCTTTAAGCTGCGCGAAAGGCATGCGCGCGAGTTCGCCGTCGCGGCGTTCCACCCAGACATCGCCAGGCGCCTGTCGCAGGAGCGAACGCAGCAATTCGTCTGACTGCTGGACGGTGGTGGCCTCGATATGCTCCGCCAGCTCGAGAAGGAAGCGGGTCACGCTGGCGGTGACATATTCCTGGCGCGCCGCGGGCACGCCGATGGCGAGCGCATCAAGAACGTCGGTCTTCAGCTTGCCGCGCGACGCCGCAAGGACGCCGCGCGCGAGGACTCCCGCGATGTTGAGCCAAGTGATCGCTGCCGCGAGCGGCGCGGGAAGGAGGAGCGCAGCGGCGATCGCGCCGGCCGCGAGAGTCACGCGCTTGGCGTTAGCGGTTGGCGGCGGTCGCCAGACATCCGCGGCCATTGATGGCGTTCGACGTGCGGTTTCGAGAATGGAGTCACGGACGTCAGGCTGTCCATCATACATCAGCGTCAACGATGCGCAGGCGCGATTGGCGCGCACAGAGGCGACGCCGGGAAGCTGTCGCAGCGCCACCTCCGTCTGCGCAAAATCGTCCGCGTCAGACAAAAGCCGCAACCGCAGACGCTTGTCTAACTCGTGGACAATTTCTACGTGCGCCATGGTCAGCGACGAGGCTCCTTTCCTCAAGAGCGTTTCTCGGAAATGCTTGCGAGGCGATCTCCGACTCTGCCTTCACGCAGCCCGCTCCTAGCTTAGTTTGGCGCGCCCCGGTCCACAATGCGTTGTGGTCTTAGCGGAGTCGCTACCGCGCAATAGAGCATTAAGCCTGCCATATGGCGGAGAGTTGCTGATCACGCCAGCGGCGAACGTCGCCGCTTCAACCACGTTCT
The DNA here is from genome assembly GCF_015709545.1 of Methylocystis sp. H4A. Taxonomy (NCBI): domain Bacteria; kingdom Pseudomonadati; phylum Pseudomonadota; class Alphaproteobacteria; order Hyphomicrobiales; family Methylocystaceae; genus Methylocystis; species Methylocystis sp. H4A. The sequence continues at coordinate 118,165 of NZ_JADNQY010000026.1, forward strand.
TTGCCTTTCGCCTTGAGGACGATTAGCTAAGAACGCTGGCGGAACCCGCCGAAACTAATGACAGGAGCCGAGTCATGTTTGTCGCGATGAACCGCTTCAAAATCGTCAAGGGAAAGGAACAGGCCTTCGAGGACGTCTGGCGGTCGCGTCAGTCGCGGCTCAAGGAAAGGCCCGGCTTCATCGTCTTCCATCTGCTCAAGGGGCCCGAGCGGGAGGACCACATTCTCTATGCGTCGCATGCGCTGTGGGAAACTCGGCAGCACTTCATCGATTGGACGCATTCCGAACATTTTCGCGAGGCTCACAAAAACGCCGGTCAGAACCGCGATCTCTATCTGGGCGGTCCCGAGTTCGAAGGCTTCGACGCGGTTCTCACCGAATCCAATCCAAACTATGCGCCGCCGACTGCCGCAGAATAGGATTGATCTGCAAGACACACGGGGCGGCCTCCGGGGGAGTGTCACGCAGCTGAATAGGCGCGATCGTATCCTCGCCGTCCTCGCTGCGGCCGGATGGCATCTTTTGTCGACACGCCGCACATGCCTCTGGGCGGACCAGTTCAGCGGAGGCGGAGGGCGCCGCGGTCCGCGAGCGGCAGACTGACGATAAATTCACTGCCCCGGCCGACGCCCTCGCTGCGCGCTTCCACCCGGCCGCCGTGGATTTCCACGAGGCTACGCACAAGCGCAAGGCCGATGCCGAGCCCTCCTTCGGAAAGCCGAATTTGGCCGTCCGTCTGCGCGAAGAGATCGAAGACGCGCGGCATCATGTCGGCGCTGATGCCGACGCCATTGTCGCGAACCCGCAGAACGACTTCATCGCCCGCGCGAGCGGCGTCGATTTCGATGCGCCCGCCCGGCGGCGTGTATTTCGCCGCGTTGTTGATGATATTGGCCGCAATCTGCGACAGACGGACGGAGTCGCCGAAAACCCGCAGCGGCTCATCCGCGACCTTCACGGTTACGCGGTGGCTCTTGCTTTCGATGAGCGGCTGACAGGATTCCAAGGCGTGCCGCAAGAAATCCGACACGGCGACATTTTCCTTGCGCAGGTCGACTTTGCCACGGCTGATCCGGGAGATTTCGAGAAGGTCATCGACGAGGCGAACAAGATGATCGACCTGGCGCTGAACCATAGCGAGCAGCGGAGTGTCAGGAAATTGGGGACCATATTTCTTCTTCAAGATATGCACGGCGTTCCGGATCGGAGTGAGCGGGTTACGTAATTCATGCGCCAGAGTGGCGAGAAACTCGTCCTTGCGGCGGTCGGCGTCTTGCAGCGCGCTTTCAGCCTCATGGCGCGCCGTCACGTCGGCATGAGTGCCGATCGCCCTTAGCGGCCGGCCAGCTGCGTCCCGCTCCACGACCCGTCCGCGGTCCAGAATCCAGCGCCAGGACCCATCCTTGTGACGCAGGCGGTGCTCGCATTCGTAGAAATCAGAGCGACCCTCCATATGGTCAGACAATCTGGCGGCGACCTCTTCCCTCTCGTCGGGATGAATCAGCCTTTCCCAGGCTCGGACATCGGGTTCCATTTCGCTGAGTTCATACCCAAGCATGGACGCCCAACTGCCGCCGAACTGGACCCGGCCGCTGGGCACGCGCCAGTCCCAGAATCCCAGCTGGCCGGCTTCCAGCGCCAGCGCGAGCTGCTGCTGGCTTTCCCGTAGCGCCAGTTCGGCCTGCTTGAGATCGTCGATGTCGGCATTGCTGCCGAACCACTCGACGATCTCGCCGCTTGCGTCGCGAATGGGTGCGGCCTGAACGCGCATCCAGCGCCACTCGCCGTCATGTCGGCGGATGCGGTGCTCGCTCCAAAACGGCTCGCCGCGACCGACGGCTGCTCGCCACCGCGCCGCCGCGGACTGGAGGTCATCAGGGTGAACAACCTTGGTCCAGCCGTCGCCCAGCATTTCCTCGGCGGTCTGACCCGTGAAGGCCATCCATTCCTGTTGCGGCTTTTCATGCAGTCCGGATGGCGGACAGCTCCATGTGATCGCGCTCGCCGCTTCCACGAGAGAGCGATAGCGGAGCTCGCTTTCGCGCAGCGCCTTCTCGACCCGCTTGCGCTCGGAAACGTCGATGTTCACGCCCGTGAGGCGCACCGGCTTGCCGGCCGCGTCCTTGAAACCTTGAAACCGCCCGGCGATCCAATGCACGCTGCCGTCGGGCCAGACGACTCGCCACTCATGCTCGACGGGCTCGCCCGTCGCCAGCGTTTCGTTAACCTTGGCGACCGCGCCCGCGCGATCGTCTTGGTGCACCAACTGCTCCCAGGCCGACCGCCTCCGGCCGAATTCGCCCGGCGCCAGCCCATACATCGCCTCCAATTCCGGCGTCCAGATGTTCACGTCCGTCGGGATCCGCCAGTCGAACGCGCCGATCTTCGCGGCCTCGGTCGCCAGCCGCAGCCGAGCCTCGCTCTCGCGCAGCGCCTCCTCAACCTGCTTTCGGTCGGTGATGTCCTGTGTAATGCCGAAGCCGCCCAGAAGTGCGCCCGCCGCGTCAAATTCCAGATAGGCCTTCTCACGTACCCATTTGACCTCGTCCCCGGACACTATGCGGTGCTCGATGTCGTAGGGTTCGCCGCGCAGGCCGGCCTGCCATTTTGCGTCAACATCGGCCCGGTCGTCGGGGTGCACGATGGAAAGAAAATTATCGTAGCTCAGCGGCGTCCCCCTCGGCACGCCGAAGATCCGATGATTCTCGTGCGACCAGGTCAAAACGTTCCGGCGCACGTCGAGCCGCCACCAGCCGATCTTTCCGACCTCCTGGGCGCGGTCGAGATCGTTGCGGCTTTGCTGCAGCGCCTCTTCGGCCAGCTTGCGCTCGGTGACGTCCTCGACGAGAGTGATGATCCACCGTGGTGTACCATCGGCCGAGCGAATGAGCGAGACGCTCTTGCGGACCCAGATGCTCTCGCCGTTCTTCCGAACATAGCGGTTTTCGACGACGAAGCCCGTAATCTCGCCGGCGAGCATCCGTTCGGATAGGGCCCTGTTGGCTGGCCAATCATCAGGATGGATCAGCTCCGACCCCTTGAGGGCAAGAAGTTCCTCGCGCGTGTAGCCGGTGATCACGCAATAAGCGCCGTTGGCGTCCAGATGCCTATCGTCCGGTCCGTTCATCGCGAAGCCGATCGAGGCGTTGACGAAGGATACGCGGAAGCGTTCCTCGCTGTCGCGCAGCGCCGCCTCGGCCTGCTTGCGTTTAGTGATGTCGCGCACGAAGGCGCGCATGCCGACGACACGGCCCTTTTCGTCGACAACGGTCCACGTTCGCAGGCTTATCGGAAATACGGTTCCATCCTTGCGGATATATTCCTTCTCATATTCGGCAGATTCGCCGCGCGGAAGAATGTGCTCCCGCACGACCGCCGCTTCCATGTCATGCCAGACCTCCGGTGTCAGCTCTTGATAAGTCAGACGCTTCAGCTCTTCGAGCGTGTAGCCAAGCATCTTCTGGTAAGCAGGATTGGCTTCGAGAATATGGCCGCTCATATCGACGGTGACGATGCCGTCACGACTCGTCTCAAAAAGCGGACGATAGCGCTCTTCGCTTGCCCGCAACGCGTCCAGCCGCTCTTTGCGCTCGGTTATTTCCATTCGATCTTGGAAATCGATGATTGAGCCGCTGTAGCCAATGAACACGTCTTGCTCATCATAGCGCGGCGCGCCAACCGCCAACGCCCAGCGAAACTGACCGTCCTGGCGTCTCAGCCTTGCCAGGATCTGAAACGGGCGCTCTGATCCACTCGCCAGACCTAGCTCGACCTTCACCTGCCCCAGATCTTCGGGGTGGATGGTTTTCAGCCACCCTCCGCCCATCGCAGCGTCGGCTGTTTGACCGGTAATTGTCGGCCATTGCCCGCCAATATAATTGCATTGTCCATTGACATCGGTTGACCAATTTACAACCCAGAACGTGTCCATGTTTGAAACTGTCATTTGCTATCCAATGGACAGGCGCCAAGCAGAGGGATCGAGCGCGTTGATACAGCTTGGCCGGCGCAATCCGGACGCTTCCGCTGAAAGGCGCCGATCACGCGCGGCTTAAGCGTAAGCGCAACTTGCTCTCGCGCAAGACGTCCGCGGACGTCGCGCCAGGACGCTCAGTCCTCACGATGTTCCCCGCCAAGAGTTATGTCAGGACCACCCGCCGCCGCGACACTTTTACTAACGCTGGCGCCTATGAAAATCTAGCTGAAGCGCGGCATTAGCGCCTCGCTCCAGCAGCGGCTGCGCGCGGCGCCTGAGCGGGTCGCCGCGCGGCGGGTGAGAGCGCCAGCCGCCTAAGCGTTTGACGAGGGGAAGTCCCGCAGAAAAGGCTTGCTCAGAGGCGGCGTTCCAAAATGCGTGCGCCGTTATGTCGCTTAAATCCGCGGTGATTCGTCCCCAGACGCGGCGAGGATTTCTTCCAAAATATCGATATCGGCCGGTTTGACCAGATGGCGGTCGAACCCCGCCTCGCGGGTGCGCTTCTTGTCCAATTCCTGCCCCCAGCCGGTGACCGCAATCAGCTGCGCCTGTCGACCGGCTGGCTCGTTGCGAATGCGCCGCGCGGTTTCGTAGCCGTTCATCTCGGGCATGCCGATGTCTAGGAACACAATCCTCGGCTGGAAATCGGCCACGAGGGAGACGCCCACCGCGCCGCTATAGGCCGTTCTCACGTCGCATCCCAAGACGTCCAGCAGCATCGCCAGGCTGTCGGCGACGTCCCTATCGTCGTCGATGACGAGAACACGCCGCGCCGAGGGCGTCGAAACGGAGAACTCGTTCAATTGGACAGCGTCTGCCGGGGAGATTGGCGCTCGCATGACCAATTCGCTCCTCTTGCGCTCGGCGGTTTCCCTTGAATACTTAGCGCACGCATTTTGGCAAGGCAGCCTCCGCGCATCAAATTGCCTGCGACGCGTGATGACACGGATGTTTGCGAATGACGCTTGGCACGTCACGCGCCAAAATTGATATTCCGACCGTTAAGAAACATTCGGACCAGCTCCGCGAGGTTCTTGACGCGCATTTTCGCCATGACGTTGGCGCGATGCGCTTCCACCGTGCGCACGCTGATGCCGAGATCATGAGCAATGACCTTGTTCGAGCGGCCTTGCGCGAGCCTTTCGAGAATTTCGCGCTCCCGCTTGGTCAACGACATAAATCTTTCAGAGATCTGCCGCTCTTCCGCATAGCGCGACTGAACAGCTTCGTGCTTCGATAGCGCACCCTTGACGGCTGCAAAGAGCGCATCGTCATCGAACGGCTTCTCGAGAAAATCGACAGCGCCGCGCTTCATCGCCTCGACGGCGAGAGGCACGTCGCCATGGCCTGTGATGATAATGATCGGCAGATGAAGATTTCGGTTCTTCATCTCGAGGATCAGGTCGAGTCCGCTCACTTCCGGCATGCGAACATCAGCGATGACGCACCCGGCGCTCTCCGGCCCGATGGATGAAAGCATAGCTGGCGCCGACGGAAAGCTCGATACGGCGAACCCTTCAGATTCGAGTAGAAGCTGAAGCGCGTCGCGCACCGCCGCATCGTCGTCCACGACAAATACCGTTCCCGAGTTCATGCGCTGAAATCTCGTCCTCGCAATGGAAGATCACAGGAGAATATAGCGCCGCCTTCGGGGTTGACCTTAGCCCATAGTCGGCCATCGTGCGCTTCGACGATTGCGCGGGAAATCGACAGCCCAATGCCCATTCCATCTTTCCGCATCGCAAAAAGATCGAGCGGATCGGCGTTTTCCAGTCCGCCAGGTCCGCAGCCGGTGTCTTGAACGTCAACGCGTATGGCCTTTGCAGCTTGCGTCGCTGTGGAAATCAACAACTCGCGTCGTGGCAAATCCTGCATCGCTTCAATGGCGTTTCGTATAAGATTCGCCAGAACATGTCTGATCTGGACACGGTCGGCGACGATGAAATCGTCGTCGTTGGTCAGCCGCTTGCTGATCGAGACTCCGGCCTCGGCGGCCTCCGCAGCGACGAGTGAAAGCGTCTCCTCGATCAGCGAATTAACGCTAAAGAGCGTCTTGTCTGGCTCGCCCTGCGCAACAAGCTCGCTCAGACTGCGGACGACCTGCCCGGCGCGCATGATCTGCATGACAGCCTTGTCGAGCGCTCCAACGATCGGCGTGACCGACTCCTTCGGAAGCCCTCCTGCGAGGCGCTGCGCCGCCCTCAGATAGGCGCTCGCCGCAGTCAGCGGTTGATTGATATTATGGGCGAAAGTCGCAGCCAATCTGCTAATGGCTCTCAGGCGTTCGAGTTCTCTACGACTAACGCCAAATAAATTGGGACCAGCATCATCCACCGAAGCGATCCTATTGGCCTGATTCAATCATAATATTCGGTCGCACTCGCCGCCATACGCCGCATGTTCGACAAGCGCGAACCCCTATAGCCTGCGATCCATGACGCCGTATGCGTGACAGCGCACAGACACCGTCGTCATTGCTTTTGCGGCGCCTCCGCCCCTTCAGTTAAATCACGCTGTTCCGGATTGAGCAGCAAGACCCGCCAAGGTGGCGGCGGCAGAACTCACGCCAGTGATTGTTTGTCCCGCTCAGTGCGGATTGCAGACTGAGTTTGCCTCGCCCCGCTCGCCGCAACAAGCGAGTCGAGCGTCCGCCGCGTCGATCGATTCCCGTACAAGCCTTTAAACGCGGGGGTACGCCGCACATAGGCGTTGAATTGCGGACGGTCCCGCGTGAAAATACGGAGGACAACGAGCACGTCTGTCGCAAGCGCCTGTGCGCCGAGATCCACAAGTCCCTGAATATCCGACACCATCAATTCAAATACGAACCACTCGCCCTTTTGCAGGTTCAGCTGGTAGCTCGCAAACAACTGTTTTTGCTTGAGTGAAAGCATCGCAACCACTTCGCGTGACGTAAGGCCCGACTGCTTCCTACACCGCGACGCCGACAACATTGGACGCTCCCGTCGTGTTCTCGTGCTCTACTCAAGGCGCTGTTGCCGCTCTTGCGGCGGCATTTACTTGGAGAGATCGACACCTACTGCATAAGAGCACGCTCGCGCGCGAGGCAAAATTGGTAGACTTACGTAAGTGGAATATTGCATCAGCCATTTTGTTGTATTCACGAATAGACACGGCGCACGTCGACCGAAGCAAGAGAACAGACTGGTCTGGGACGGGAAAGACTCCGTTACGCAGTATCAGACCGACCAGAGCGAGCCTTTAACGACGTCTTACCGTCAAAGCCGTTCTCAACTCATGAGCCCGCCCCCCAGACCTCGCGAAAGGCCCAGGAACACTGACAGACTCTGATGGCTCGAAAAATGCCATTTCTACGTAAGATTACCAGCTTGGCAGCCGCTTAGTCTTAGCGAAAATGGACATCGCTCAGCCGCCTTTTCGAAAGGTAAACAGCGCCGGCGTCGTTTGCCTGGTTTGCTGAGCGGCCTCTGCCGCTTCGGTTGTTGCGGAGGAGTCATCGACGCAGAATTGGAGCGCGACGGATGGATACGGTTTCGGCGACCACCAAGTCCCGGAGGGGTTTCGCGTCGATGACGCCGGAGCGGCAACGTGAAATTGCGCGCAAGGGCGGCAAGAGCGTGCCGGGCGAACAACGCAGTTTCGCCAAAAACCCCGACCTTGCGTCGACGGCGGGACGCAAAGGCGGACTCGCAGTCAGCGCGTCAAAGCGCAGTTTTTCCGTCGATCGACAGCTCGCGTCACAAGCTGGCAAAAAAGGCGGCCATGCGACGCGCAACACGCGCACCGAGGATGACGTCATATCCGGAGGCGCATGACGAATCGTCGCGCCGGCGCCACTGCTGGCGCATGACGCGCGCCTCGCGCGACAGCGAGGACTGGCGATCGCGGCGCTGATTGTCGCCGGGGAATCCGCTTTTCTGCTGCCTTTCGTCTTGGCTCGCGTATTCCGGCCGACGCTCCTCGATGTGTTCGGCGTAACTAATCTCGAACTCGGCGCCGCCTATGCGGTTTATGGCGTTGTTGCAGTGGCCGCATATTTGTTCGGCGGCCCGCTCGCCGACAGATACCCCGCACGCACAATGTTGACTGTCGCGTTGACGTCCACCGCCGTCGGCGGCCTTGTGATGTTGGCGATTCCGTCCCCATCGACACTGGCGATCTTATATGGGTACTGGGGAATCACCACGATCGCGCTGTTCTGGGCGCCGTTGATTCGCGCCACGCGTGAGTGGGGACTCAACTTTTCCCAAGGCCGCGCGTTCGGATTGCTCGAGGGCGGCAGAGGCGCGCTGTCGGCCGTCTTGGCGTCGATCATGGTGGTTCTATTCGCCGCGCTGCTGCCTGAAGACAGCGAGACGGCCAGTCTCGCGCAGCGCACGGAATCATTGCGGTGGATCATACTGCTGTTATCCTCGATGACTTGCGGAGCCGCCTTGCTCATCTGGCTGGCGCTGCCGGAGCGCAAAACGCCGGCGCAAGGAACTGCGTTGATAAGCGACGTCGCCCGCGTGTTCGCCATGCCGTCAGTCTGGCTGCAGGCTGCGGTGATCCTGTGCGCCTACGTGGGCTTTAAGGCGATCGACGACTTTTCGCTGTATGCGAATCAGGTGATCGGCCTAAATCAGGTAGAGGCGGCGCGGGCCGGCGTCGCATCGCTCTGGATACGACCGGCTGCTGCCATTGGCGCCGGCTACCTGGCTGAGCGGCTTGGCGCGCCCGTCATGATCACCAGCTGTTTCGTGCTTCTCGCAGCCGGAAGCTCCGTGCTGGCCTCCGGCGCTATTGGCGCGGGCATGGTATGGACGTTTGTTTTGACGATCGTCTTCACCAGCATCGGCGTCTTCGCGCTGCGCGGCCTGTATTTCGCGATCATGCAAGATGGCAAAATTCCTATGGAGCACACAGGGAGCGCGGTTGGCTTGCTATCGGTGATCGGCTACGCGCCGGATATTTTTATGGGACCGCTCATGGGTTATCTGGTCGACCAGTGGCCCGGGGCCGCGGGGCACAATTACCTATTCTCGGTCGTCGCCCTATTCGCGATGCTCGGCCTGATCGCCAGCTACATTTTCGCGCGACGCGCCCAACTTCAGACCGGCTTGTGAACCGCTAAACCGCCCGAAGCGCCGGTTCGACCCGCTCCCGCTGCTCCATCGACGCCCCTTGAGCCCCGGCGCTTGCCGCAGGCGCGTGCTGAACCACCTGTAGGCTTGGATCTAGCCGCGCCGCCGAAGGGCGCGCCTGGCGGAAGCGGAGCGATTCTTGGGGCTATTCATGGGCTCAGTCTTTCGACCCGCCGTGAATTTCTGGGCTTCGCTGGCGCTTCTTCTGTTGGCGCTCGCTCTTGTGGCGTTTTCGCTTGTGGTTTGGCTTTGGCCGCACAGCGATTCTGCGCAACGCGTGAATTGGGCTCCCGCGCAGCCGGTCCCCTTCAGCCATCAACATCATGTCAGCGGATTGGGGATCGACTGCCGGTATTGTCATAACGCCGTCGAAGTTTCCGCCAATGCAGGCATGCCGCCCACATATACCTGCATGACCTGCCATTCGCAGATCTGGACCAGCGCCGCGTTGCTTGAGCCGGTGCGCAACAGTCTGAGGGACGACCGGCCGCTGGTCTGGCGCCGTGTGACCGATGTTCCGGATTTCGTCTACTTCGATCACAGCATTCATATCGCCAAAGGCGTCGGCTGTTCGAGCTGTCACGGCGACGTGGCCAATATGGCGCTAACCTACAAGGCCAAATCCTTGACGATGCAGTTTTGCCTTGACTGTCATCGCGATCCTGGTCCGCGCCTCAGGCCAAAAGACAAGATCTACGACACCAGCTGGACGCGCGTCGCGACGACGCCCGCGCCTGAGGTCCTGCTCGCCCAATACGGCGCGCCGCAGAGAAACCTGACGGACTGTTCGATATGTCACAGGTGAACGCGCAATGGCGTAGCCTCGAGGAGCTTGCGCAAGACGCGGACGTCCTGTCGCGGATCGAGCAGGAGTTTCCAATGCTCGGCGCAGCGCTTGCAGCGCCGCGCGACCGTCGCCAAGCGTTGGCGCTCATGGCCGCCTCGCTGGCGCTTGCGGGCGCGGGACTAAGCGGATGCGACGGCGCGCCGCAAGGACAGTTGATTCCAGCTGTTCGCATGCCGACCGGCGTCGTTCCGGGCATGCCGGATTATTACAGCAGCGCGCATATAGAGGGCGGCTACGCCGCCGGAACCGTTGTCAAACATTTCATGGGACGGCCGATCAAAGTCGAAGGCAATCCCTTTCATCCGGCGAGCCTCGGCGCGACGAGCCCGATAGCGCAAGCCGAACTCCTCGACTTCTACGATCCGCGCCGCTCCTGGGGCGTGACGCAAGCGAATCTTCCGCGAAGCCGATCGGCGCTTGAGCAGGCGCTTGGCGAACAGCGTGACAGACTGGCGGCGACGGGCGGCGCGGGGTTCGTCATTCTGACGGGCGCGTCGACGTCGCCAACGCTCGCCGCCCAACTCGACGCGCTACGAAGATCCTATCCGCAGATTCGCTGGCTGCACTGGGAGGCGATCGGGCGCGAAAACGTCGACAGCGGCGTCGCGCTGGCCTATGGCGCGCGCCTCGAACTCAAGCCCCAACTCCAAAACGCCGACGTCATTCTCGCCATCGACAGCGATCTCTTGAGCGCCGCGCCGGGGCATCTGCGCATCGCGCGCGAATTTGCGGCGCGACGAAACCCGACGCGGGCGAAAATGAATCGGCTCTACGCCATCGAGGCCACGCCGTCGCTCACCGGCGCCGTCGCCGACGAGCGCTTTATCGCCGGACCGCGAGAGACGCACCGCATCCTGCTTGCGCTCGCCGGAGCGCTGCTCGGCGGAGCGCCCGTGGAAGGTCAGCCGTGGCTCGACAGGATCATATCGGATCTCAAGGCCAATCGCGGGCGCGCCTTCATCCATCTTGGACCCGATCACGCGCCGGAGGCGCATGCGCTCGTGCTGGCGATGAACGAGGCGCTCGGCGGCCGCGGCGTGGTTTACACGCTGCTCGACGCCGTTACGCATGCTTCGTCCGACGACTCGCTCTCCCTCGCGACGCTCGTCGCCGAGATGCACGCGGGCCGGGTGAACTCACTGCTCATCATAGACAGCAATCCTGTCTATGCCGCTCCAGGCGCCCTCAACTTCGTGGAGGCTCTGGGTCGCGTGGACTTCAGCCTGTGCCTCAGCACAACGCCAAACGAGACAGCCGCTGCGTCGCTCTGGGCCGCGCCGATGATTCATCCTTGGGAAGGCTGGACCGACGCGCGCGCTTTCGACGCAACGGCCAGCGTGGCGCAGCCGCAAGCTCTGCCCTTATACCAGGGCGTCGAACCGCATCACGTGCTGGGACTGCTGCTCCGGCCTGATCCGCCGAGCGCACTCGATCTCGTGCGGAAAACGTGGAAGGATCGGCTGGGGACGAACGTCAACGAAGCGTGGGCCGACGCGCTGGCTCAAGGCGTCATCCCCAACAGCGCCAGTCCGGTGAGCCATCGGCCGCTGCGCGACGCGGCCGGGCGCGCTCGACTTCCCGAGCCGTCCTCAGCCGCGACGGTCCTATTGTTTCGCCCGGACCCCTATCTCCTCGACGGCCGCTATGCCGACAATCCATGGCTCCAGGAATTGCCGCGGCCGCTAAGCAAAATAAGCTGGGGCAATCCGCTCTTGATATCGCCCTGGCGCGCCCGTGAGCTGTCGCTGGCGAATGGCGACGTCGTCAAGATCACGGTCGACGGCGTCCACATGACAACGCCGATCGCCATCGCCCCGGGCCAGTCGGATGAATGCGTGGTCGCGCTTCTCGGATTCGGCAGACGCCACGCGGGCCCGGCGGGGCAGAATGTCGGCGTCGATTTCTTCAAGCTTACGGGGCGCTCGTGTGGCGCGCCGGACATACAACCGCGGTGATGCTGCTGGCTGTCCCGGCGCGTCGGCTGCTTGGTCTTGAGGATTTCATCGCCGGCCGACACTTCGACATTCTCGGCAAGCTTCTGCTGACGAGCAGCCTTTGCGTGGGCTACGCCTATCTGATGGAGGCGTTCACGACCTTCTACGGGCCGGACGCGGCGGAGAAGCGGCTTTTCGTCGACAAGGTCGCGGGCGAGTTGGCGCCGATCTACTGGGCGACGATCCTCTTCAACGTCTTGACGCCGCAACTGATGTGGTGGCGGCGCGTCCGACTTAACGAAATTCTCGTCGTTCTCGTCAGCCTCGCCGTGATCGTCGGGATGTGGTGCGAGCGCTATGTCATCGTCGTGATGAGTTTGCGGCGCACGCATCTGCCTTCCGCTTGGGGCGACTATACGCCAACAATCTGGGACTGGCTCACACTTTTCGGGACAGTCGGACTTTTCATCGCCGGCCTTCTGATCGCCATTCGCCTTTTGCCGACGGTTTCGATGTTCGAAATGCGCGAAGTGATCCTTCGCAACGCGAGGCGAGACCGATGAGCGGCGAGGCCGAAACGCCAATGGCGCCGAATGGACTAGCGGCGACCTTCCTGTCGGAAACAGCGTCGCTCGCGGCGCTCGCACGCCTCAACGAAGCGAATATTGGCGAGACGCAGCTCTTCAGCCCCCTCGCGCCGGAGCGGACGCCCAGGCCGACGCGACTGCCCGCCGTCGCGCTCGCTCTGGGTCTGCTCGGCGCCGGCGTTGCCTTCGCCCTGCAAACTTATGCAAATGTCGTCGCTTATCCGCTGGATATCGGCGGGCGCCCGC